>JAZSBD010000018.1:0-7986 GCA_045602255.1 Alistipes sp. | reverse complement strand
GTGATGCGGGTATTAATTTTAATACCCGTGTAATTTAGAAACGGAGAGAGCCTTTTAAACAAATTTAATATACAGATTATCAGGTGATTATATGCTTTTCATTTTGTTGTTTTGGGGTGACTTGTAACTTATTGATAATCATCGAGTTGAAAAATTGGCGAAAATTGATTTTTCAAGGTATTGATAATCAGATAATTACCCCCCCCCGCGAAAAATTTGAGGCTCGAAAATTTAGTAACACCCTAATTTTTTTATAACTTTGTAGTAACGAATTTGGATAAATTTTCAATCTTAATTTATAGGACATCCCTTAATTTAACGAGCGCTATGAAAAGGTTATTATTAAATCTCTTTTTGATGGTTACTGCACTCATGCTTATGGTGTGTTGTAGCGAAGAGTCGCCCAACACTGAGCCAACTCCAACACCCGAGCCGGTAGAGATTAAGAGTTACACCATTATGACCTATGGTTGTGGCGGAGAAAATCTCGACCAGTACATCGAGGCGACAATAAAGAGTGTGACGCTCCTAGATATTCCGAGCCACATCAATATCGTTGGTCAGATGAAGTGGAGTAATGACTACAGGTCGGAGTGGTCGGATGGTAAAGGTGGTGTTACGCGCTTCAAATTCAACCACGCAACCCAGGAGTATGACAACGAACTATTCGACAACAACAGCTTCGAAGTGGATAGCTCCTCAAACCTCGCAGAGTTCATAGAGTGGGCACGCGACGAGGCGCCTGCCGATGAGTATATCATCCTCTTCATGGGGCATGGCAATGCCTATCATCCAGGCTTCGATGGCGACACACGAGCCATTATGCGCGATGATGAAGAGCCTGTATACTTGGGACTAAGCAGTATCGCAGCGGCATTTGAGACTTCGGATGCGCACTTCGGTCTTACGTTTATGGTGAGCTGCCTGATGAATGGCTTGGAGTATGCCACGGAGCTTGCTCCATATACAGACTACTACCTCGCCTCGAGCCATGCTACGTCGATAAGCGGTGGCGAGATTTACCTCATTCTCGAGCATCTAATAGGGTTGGAGGAGTATGATAAAACGACCATTGTAGATGCTGTGACACATTATATAGATCAGGACTACGATTTGTGGTGGAGTCAAAACCCATTAGCCATAGATCATACGTTGACCAGGTGTAGTAGTGTAGCCGATTTGAATAGTGCTGTAAGGGAGTTTGTGGATATTGTTGTTGCTCTATATGAGGAGGAGCGAGAGATTGGCGGCAGCGCCATGAGTAGTCAGTATGGCTTTACCACGGCAGCTATAGATAGAGCGTTGGCTGACGCCTACTATCCATGTGGTGCCACCTTCTCGGAGAGTGAGATAGATAAGTTGGAGTGGTATCGCTTGGACTACGCCTTTGATATTGTTAATATAGCCGCGAAGGTCGCCGAGGTCACTGAAAGCAGCGACATAAAGCGCGCTGCGGCAAACATTAAGAGTGCTGCTACCAAGGCCATCGCCTATCAGCGCGATATCAATTTAGTGGACGTAAATAGGAGCTACTATACCGTAATGCTTATAAATAGGAGCCAGTGGTCGACGCTCGGCTTGGAGGATGCAGGGTATGAGGATACGGCATTTGACCAGGCTACCGGCTGGAGCCGATTGCTCAAGGTCAACAATGCCACATATATACATTGTAGATAGTTATTTTTCTTAGTTGCGCTTATAACGAACAAAACACCGGTTTGCTCTGTTTGCATTCGCTGAGTGCAAAATCCTACGCGAAATTATAATAGATGAATGCAGTTAATAAAAAAAATTTATAATTGCTTCGTCGTCCTTAGGAATTTTTATATCTTTGCAGTGTATTTGCAGAATCGTAGTTAGGCGAATAACTATTAATAACTATATAAAACGTTTGTAATATGATTAATTACAAGGATTTGGGTCTCGTGAATACTCGCGAGATGTTCAAGAAGGCTGTTGATGGCGGCTACGCTATCCCTGCGTTCAACTTCAACAACATGGAGCAGCTTCAGGCTATCATCATGGCTGCTGCTGAGACTAAGTCGCCAGTAATCCTCCAGGTATCTAAGGGCGCACGTCAGTATGCTAACCAGACACTCCTCCGCTACATGGCTGAGGGTGCTGTTGAGTATGCTAAGGAGCTCGGCTGGGAGAAGCCACAGATTGTTCTTCACCTCGACCACGGCGATAGCTTCGAGACATGCAAGAGCTGTATCGACATGGGCTTCTCATCAGTGATGATCGATGGCTCACACCTCCCTTATGATGAGAACGTAGCTCTCACAAAGAGGGTTGTTGAGTATGCACATCAGTTCGACGTTACCGTAGAGGGCGAGCTCGGCGTATTGGCAGGCGTAGAGGATGAGGTATCTGCAGAGGAGAGCCACTACACTAAGCCTGAGGAGGTTGTTGACTTCGTCACTAAGACTGGTTGCGACTCACTCGCTATCTCTATCGGTACTTCACACGGTGCCTTCAAGTTCACCCCTGAGCAGTGTACTCTCGACCCACAGACAGGTCGTCTTGTACCTCCACCACTCGCCTTCGACGTGCTCGCAGCTATCGAGAAGCAGCTCCCTGGCTTCCCTATCGTTCTCCACGGCTCTTCATCAGTGCCACAGGACGAGGTGGATACTATCAATAAGTATGGCGGTGCCCTTAAGGCAGCTGTAGGTATTCCTGAGGAGCAGCTACGCAAGGCTTCTGAGAGCGCTGTATGTAAGATTAACATCGACTCAGACTCACGTCTTGCTATGACCGCTGCCGTACGCGAGGTATTTGCCAACAAGCCAGCAGAGTTCGACCCACGTAAGTATCTCGGTCCTGCTCGTGACAATATGAAGAAGCTCTACATTCACAAGATTAAGGAGGTTCTTGGTTCTGATAACAAAGCCTAATTTTGATGATAAGGCAGACATCTACTGCCGCTAACAAAAAGTCCCGACAATGAGCAGTACGCCAAGTACAGCCCATCGTCGGGATTTTTGCCGAGCGTTTAGTAGGCAACCGTTTAGTGTTACTAACCCCCGTATGTGTTAGTAGCTAAAATTGAAACTCTCGCTCCACGATGAGTCAAGGTACTCACCTTGAGATGTAATTAGCTGAGCCTCACACTGGAAATCGCCGTAGCATGGCAAACAACCATAGGGTAGAAAGAGTGTGACATTATTCCACGACGTACTTTCGTAATTTACATATAGGTTGCCATAGGTGCAGAGCTGACCCTCGGTGGTCTTGAATGACGCTGGAATATTGTATGGTGCGATAACGGGGTCGCCATACTCATCCATAATAAGTACGCCTATCTGCACTCTGCCACCCTGGTAGTCATCAACTTCCATCTCGATATGGAATGTCATACCCTTATAACCATTGCAATAGGTGTTATGCTCAACCCAGAAGTCTGAGATATATCCCGATGGGTCGTAGCTGTTTGCGTTAGCATTAATAGAGATGCACATTGCGAATGCGAATAGTAGAAATAGCTTTTTCATAGTAGTATTGTTTTAAGTTATTAATATTTCCGTCTTGCTTTTGCTATATATGGGGGGGCTCGCCGTGCAAATCTATCACTATCATGGTGCGATTTGTAAGTTTTTTGTTATTGCAGGTTGTCGTTTGTAATTTGTTTCGTACCTTTGTGGCGTAACGTTATATAATGAAGATATGGCAGGTTCGAATTTTGTCGATTATGTAAAGATATTTGCCCGCTCAGGACATGGCGGTGCTGGCTCGTGTCACTTCCGCCGCGAGAAGTTCGTAGCCTTCGGTGGTCCCGATGGTGGTGATGGCGGCAAGGGCGGTAGCATCATCCTCCAGGGCGACAGCCAGTACTGGACACTCATACACCTAAAGTACAAGCGTCACCAGTTTGCCGAGGATGGCGAGAATGGTCACGGCGCACGCTCAACAGGTGCCGACGCTAAGGATATCATCATCCCCGTACCCCTTGGCACAGTTGCCAAGCAGGTGTTCACCGACGAGGAGACGGGCGAGACATATACCGAGGTTGTGGGTGAGGTGACCGAGCATGGCGAGCAGCTCGTACTCTTGAAGGGTGGTCGCGGTGGTCTTGGCAACTGGCACTTCCGCACAGCAACAAACCAGACGCCACGCTATGCGCAGCCAGGCGAGGAGGGTGCTGAGGGCGCCTTCATCCTCGAGCTTAAGGTGTTGGCAGACGTAGGTCTTGTGGGCTTCCCCAATGCCGGTAAGTCGACACTCCTCTCTGTGGTATCTGCCGCAAAGCCAAAGATCGCCAACTACGCCTTTACAACGCTCGAGCCTAACTTGGGCATCGTCTCGGTGCGCGACGACCACTCATTTGTCATGGCGGACATCCCAGGTATCATCGAGGGTGCGCACGAGGGACGAGGTCTTGGTACACGCTTCCTAAGACATATCGAGCGTAACTCGGTGCTTCTCTTCATGGTGCCTGCCGATAGCGACGACATCGCTGCCGACTATGAGATCCTACTTGGCGAGCTTACGCAGTACAACCCCGAGCTCTTGGATAAGGAGCGTCTGTTAGCCGTCACAAAGTGCGATATGCTCGACGATGAGCTTATCGAACAGATGAAGGCGCACCTACCAGAGGGCATTGAGTCGATATTCATATCATCTGTGGCGAATATGAATATCACGCAGCTTAAGGATATGCTGTGGAGAGCATTACAACATTAAGGATAGACGCTATGTTATACAACTTCTAAATAAAATGAAGCGGTCTAAAAAGCCTAATACTAACACTTGTTATACAACTTCTAAGAAAAAGAATGGGTGTCGTGTGACACCCATTCTCATTTTATATCTCATTCGTTTCCACCCACTCGGTAATCCGTCGCCCGCCGTAGTCGAACACAGCGCATAGGTTGTTGCAGACGACTATCGTCTTGCCGCTCGCCACCGAGTAGCGCAGACTATCATATATCGGAGGTATAATCTCCCGACCCATACGGTCGATTACGCCCATGCGGTTATCCTTGGTACGCACCATGGCGCGGTTCTCCATAAAGTCGCTCGCCCACAGGTATTTATCCTCGATAACCATCACTCCATACTCATCCTCGAAGCCTATGCCGCGCTCGGTCTGGCATCGCCTACGACCCTCATAGTAGGCATCGATGGGGTGCGTTGGCTCCTTATACCATGCCCTAAGGGTTGTGGGGTCTATCTCGGCGGTGGGCGTGGTATGTTTATATATCAGCTCGCGTAGTTGTTCCAAAGCCCCCTTATCGCCGCCATAGCCACGTTTGGTATAGTATTGTCGTATGGGTAGCCAGCGCTTAGTCCTGTTGACGATGATGTTTCGTGGCGTCAGGTTGTTATGGCTAATATCGCACTCGCGGAGTGTAGCATCGAGCCACTCAAGACCCTCGAGTAGCTCCTCGCGGCTCATGGTGTTGATTGCCACCTCCAGCAGATCGCCCTCGGGGAGGTACTCCAACATAAGTGTGCATCGAGAGTCGACGTCGAGCTGCATTTTAGAGGTGTTTAGGTGTAGCATCTCGTTGGCGCGCACCACAATCTTAGGGAAGCCTCGCTCATAGGCGTCGTGTAGTGCCACGTGGGCGTGGTGCGCCATGAGTAGCGACTCGCGCTCGATGGGTGCATATAACAATGCCGGGCGCCCCATATCCGTTATGTGGCATTCGGCAAAATACTTTGAGCGTGTGAGCGTTGTGGTGTCTACCTCAATATGCCTCAGCGAAGATAGCATCTTGTAGGGCATGCTCAGAGCGTTGCGAAACTCAAATAGTGAACATCTATCCATCGCGTCGCTACTCTCTAATGCTCTCTGAGCCTATGTTAACGATGTTGAGTAGTTCACATGGCGAGATGTTATAGGCTACAAGTCGCGGTGGTTGTTCTCCACATGTGGTGTTGGTCGTAGGTAGCTGATGCACAAGAGATTTGGGTGCCTCGCTCGACATGGCAAAGAGGGCTGCCATCTGCTCTGATGCGCTGTGCCTATCTATGGCGTCTGGAAATAGAGCACCGCGGCTGCAATACTCCTCGCCCGAGCCAATGTGAACGTTGACAAGGAGGGTATTGCCGTCGTTGGTATGCGTCTGCTTGATCTCTTCCGCGATGCTAAGAAGCTCTGCGGTGCTGGCATCCGTCGCATTGCCATCGGTGATATGAAAGATGATTGGCGGGAAGCTGTTGCGATGATTGTGCATGCAGCACCACTCGTCGACAAGCCTATATACCTCGACAAGAGCCTCATACATAGGCGTCTTACCCTCGCTGATAGGCTCTATCCAGTCGTGCGTGATGAAGTTGGCATAGGTAACATCGCCATTGGACAGTTGCTGCTTGAAGCAGTAGTCGCGTTGCTTGGGGCTTAGCTCATCGAACTTGGTGATAGGCGTAAACTCTATACGCTCGCCACCGAGGAGATTTTCGATGCTGCTCCCGTGGTAGCCGATAACGGCAACATCGTAGTAGTGGCGTAGGCGGTTATGACGTGAGGAGCGTATTATCAGCTCGTCAATCATAATATTGGTAATCATGCTGACTACCGAGGCTTTGCTCATTACTCTCTCGTTGAACTCCACAAGCTCCTGCATGGAGGTGGAGCAGTCGAGACAGAAGATGATCGCCGAGGGGTTTTGTTGAGTAATGGGTTTAGTGTACATCTTAATCTTGGGGAGATAGTTGGTGTTAGGCTTTTATCCCCTTAGGCTTTCGTATGTGACTCCATGTCTGGGTGATAAAGGAGTGTAGAAGAGAGTCACGGTAGACAAGCCTATGTTTCCATCGGTTTGCCCACCAGCGGCGTAGCTTGAAGAGAATGATGCGCAGAGTGCCGCGCTCAGGCTTTTTTTCTTTGAACTCGGGCTCGAGGATGTCGTTGAGAACACGCGTCTCGAGAGCCTCGCGGCGCTCCGTATTTGGCATAAGGGCTATGTCAATGTCGCACACCTCGGCAGCAATGGCATTCATAGCATCGAGGAATTGCTCCATATGCTGCTCGCGGCATATGGCTCGTAGCCTTTCCCAGTCGATTTGTGTATGGTAGCGCTTTACGAACAATCCCCAGTCGAGAATATGGCGTAGCACAATCTCAACAGCTGCGAAGTGTGATGCCGCGTGGCGCAACAGGAAGAGAGCGTGACAATCAATAGATGGTAGATATATGGTTGCGTCATCTATCATCAACACCTCGTTGCTTGTCGCCGACTCCTCCTTAAGATAGCTCTCAATAGCGCGACTGGAGTGGTGAGCCTCGATGTTGAGGAAGTCGTAGTGGTTCTCAACCATGACACCATCTATGTAGAATATGGTGTGGTGGTGCTTATCCTCGTCTATGGCAATATTGTATTGCGAGCGTAGTATATCGTCAGCTTGCTTCTGCTTTCCGAAGAGCCATATGTCGATGTCGCTGCACGCGCGATGCTCCGGTATGGGGTAGCATAGGCTGAGTCCGTAGCCCTTGAGTGGAGCTACGCGAATATCATGCTCGCTGAGCATACGGCTAATCTGTGCGAGCGCCGAGCGTTGCTTCCTATAGCGTCTCTCGACGCGCTCGACGTTGTATGCCCACTTGAGGCGTAGCTCACGAGTCAGGGCTATGCTCTCATCGATGATGCCACACCTCTGCAGCTCCACGACACCATCCCACGCTATAGCTAACACCCCCTGGGCTGCCGAAAGACGGCAGACATCCTCCCAGCAAATGGGGTTGTTGCGTAGCAGGGCGTGATCATATTTGTCGCCCCCATTTAGGGCTACACGCACGAGGTGCATTACCACCTCTGCCTTATCTCCGTTATTAGCCTTTATCTTCATTTAAGGGATGTTCTATAAATTAGTAATAAGGTTTTCGTTGTCTTGGGAAAATTCTATTTCGGCTGCTTTTGAATGTAGAAGTTGTTTTGAATTTTATTAAATAAGTTTTCTCTTTTTCCATGTCGGTTTCGGTCTCTTTGAGTCTCTTTTCGGCATCTTTCCATTTGAGATACTTGAAAATAGCCCGCTATT
>JAZSBD010000017.1:0-10177 GCA_045602255.1 Alistipes sp. | reverse complement strand
CTCCTTAGGGATGTTAGAGAGAACCTTGTCAGCGTCAACGAACAAAGCGTGACCACCTACAGGGCGCTGGTAAGGAATACCATACTCGTCGAGCTTAGCAGCGAGGTACTGTACCTGCTTGATACGAGTCTCGATAGTCTCGAGCTCAGTGTTCTCGTCAAGACCTACAGCCAAAGCAGCCATATCACGACCGTTCATACCACCATATGTCAAGAAGCCCTCGAATGGGATGCAGAAACGCTTAGCACCCTCGTACCAGTCCTCGTGACGTGTAGCGATGAAACCACCCATGTTTACAAGACCGTCCTTCTTTGATGACATTGTCATACCGTCAGCGTAAGAGAACATCTCCTTGCAGATCTCCTTGATAGTCTTATCTGCGTAGCCCTCCTCGCGAGTCTTGATGAAGTATGCATTCTCAACGAAACGTGCTGAGTCGAATACAACGCGCTTGCCATACTTGTCGGCGATAGCACGAACGTCGCGCAAGTTCTTCATTGATACAGGCTGACCACCAGCTGTATTGTTAGTAACGGTAACGATGATGAAAGGAATCTTCTCAGCGTTCTCAGCCAATGCCTTCTCCAACTTAGCGCAGTCTACCTCACCCTTGAAAGGAATCTCGAGCTGAGTATCCTTAGCAGCGTCGATAGTGCAGTCCAAAGCAGTTGCCTTACGGAACTCGATGTGACCCTTAGTAGTATCGAAGTGTGAGTTACCTGGGATGATGTCGCCAGCCTTTACAAGGTGAGAGAACAACACGTTCTCAGCAGCACGACCCTGGTGAGTAGGGATAACGTACTCGAAGCCGGTGATAGCGCCGATAGTCTCCTTAAGCTGGAAGAATGACTTTGAACCAGCGTAAGCCTCGTCACCAGCCATCATTGCTGCCCACTGACGGTCGCTCATGGCGCCAGTACCAGAGTCAGTCAAACAGTCGATATATACCTGCTCAGACTTCAAACCGAAGAGGTTGTAGTGTGCATCCTTGAGCCACTGCTCACGCTCTGCGCGTGTGCTCTTCTTCAAAGGCTCTACCATCTTAATTCGATACGCTTCTGCGAATGGGATTTCCATAGTAATTGTAGTTTTTAAGGTTATTTACTTGTTTAATAATATATTCTTTTTCTTTGTATATCCACTCTTTAATGCCCTAATATAGACATTATGTTGGGCAAAGATATGCAAAAATATGGTCAAAAACAACACTATACCTAAATTTATTTTTGTCAGTTAGTCGCCATCTTTGCCAAGAAAACCATATCCTTATTTATTTGCAATAAGAAGCTCTAAAATCTGTATGGCGTTAAGTGCTGCGCCTTTGCGTATTTGGTCCGCCACGCACCAGAAGGTGATGCCATTCTCGTTGCATAAATCCTTACGTATGCGACCTACGTATACAGGGTCGCTACCCTCGGCAAAGAGAGGCATAGGGTACTGCTTCTCTGCGGGGTTGTCAACGAGGATGATGCCTGGACTTGTGGCAAAGGCATCGCGCACTTGTTCGATTGTTAGTGGCTCCTCGGTCTGCACCCATATAGCCTCAGAGTGTGCGCGCATCACGGGCACACGCACACATGTGGCCGATACGTGGATGTCCGAGTGCATGATCTTGCGCGTCTCGAAGTACATCTTCATCTCCTCCTTGGTGTAGTCGTTGTCCTGGAATATGTCGATGTGAGGTATGAGGTTGTAGGCGAGCTGGTAGGCGAACTTCTCGACCTTAGGCTCGCGCTTCTCGCTCACTGCCTTCACCTGCTGCTCGAACTCCTGCATCGCTGTTGCACCTGCGCCACTTGCCGACTGATATGTCGCCACATGAACGCTTGTGATGTGCGATAGCTTCTCTATGGCGTTGAGGGCTACGACCATCTGTATGGTTGTGCAGTTGGGGTTTGCGATGATGCGGCGTGGGGCGTTGAAGGCATCTTCGCCATTTACCTCGGGCACAACAAGAGGAATATCGTCTTCCATGCGGAATGCTGACGAGTTATCAATCATGAAGCAACCATGCTTCGTTATGGTCTCGGCAAACTCGATAGATGTTGAGCCACCTGCCGAGCAGAGGGCAACGTCTATATCCTTGAAGTCGTCGTTGTGTTGTAGTTCGCGCACAACGATGTCGTTGCCACGAAAGCGATATGTCTTACCTGCGCTACGCTTCGATCCGAATAGCACAAGCTCGTCGATAGGCATTGGGTGATTTTCAAGTATTGCCAAAAACTCTTGACCCACAGCGCCGCTGGCGCCTACTATTGCAATTTTCATAATTCAGCGTTTTAATGGTTAATACTTATAGTATATATTAAATATCGAAGAAGTCGTCGGGATCATCTGTCGATATTGAGGTGTTCTCATCCTCCATGTTGACAGGGCAGTCGTACGATGGTATGTTCTCCGAGCGCTCAAACTTATCCTCGCGCTTTACGCCCAGGTTGCCATTCTCGTAGACCTTGGTCATAAACTTGCCCGTGATAGGGAGCGCTATGCGTGAGCCATCTGCCTCGCGAGTGAAGTGTATGCTATTCTCCTCGCCACCTACCCATGACGCCATGACAAGGTTAGGCAGTGCGCACATGAACCATGCGTCGACATTGTCGTTCGTAGTACCCGTCTTTGCCGCTATCTCCACATCGTTAAACTTGAACTCATAGTTCATACGTTGTGCGGTACCCATTGATACAACGCGCTGCATCATGGTGACCATCGTGTAGGTGACATCCTTCGAGAGTACGCTATGCTCAAGAGGCTTGAACTCCGCCAGTACGTTACCATTGCTATCCTCGATGCGTGTTACGAATATAGGATCTACTCTCACGCCCTGGTTGGCAAAGGTACAGTATGCTGCCGCCATCTCATATGCATTACTCTGGTATGAGCCTAAGCAGAGCGATACCACTGGGTCGATATAGGTCTTGATACCCATACGCTTATTGATGAACTCAGCTACAGCCTTAGGGTTATTAGCCTCCTTCATAATCCATGCCGAGTAGTTGTTGCGACTATTTGCCAAGCCCCAGTATAGAGGGTGTGCACCGCCATATTTTGGATTTCCAGCCTCCTTTGGCTCCCATGCTCCCGCAGGGGTCTGAATGGTTACAGGCTGGTTGGGCACTGGGTGGCAAGGCTCGAGCTTAAGATGGTCGATGGCGAAGGTGTAGATGAATGGCTTTGCTGTAGATCCCACTTGGCGACGACCCTGTGTTGCGCCATCATACTTGAAGAAGCGGTAGTTAGGACCACCCACATATGCTCGCACATAGCCCGTATGTGGATCCATGGCCACAAATGCCGAGCGCATGATATATTTGTTGTGGATGATAGAGTCGCGTGGTGTCATCACCGTGTCGCGTATGCCGCTATAGGTGAATATCTCCATCCTTGCAGGTGTGTTAAACGCTGCGCGTATCTCCTCCTCGCTATGTCCATCCTGCTTCATGTGGTACCAGCGGTCTGAGCTGCGCATGTTGGCATCGACCTTTGTCTCGATCTGACTCTGCGATAGGTTGACATATGGCGTACCCCTCTTCTTCGACTGCTCCAAGAAGCGTGGCTGTATGACCTCTACCATATGCTCCATTGTAGCCTCCTCAGCATACTGCTGCATGCGTGAGTCGAGGGTGGTGTATATGCGCAAGCCGTCGCGATAGATATCATATGGCTGACCATTGGCCTTCTTGTTCTTGTTGCACCATCCAACGATAGGGTTGTTATTCCACTCTTCGCAGGCTACCTTATAGTTCCACATAGCCTCGTCGTAGGCGAGCTGTGTGGCGTAGTTCTCGCGTTGTGGCTCGACAGGCTCGGTGGCTGTCATGGTGCGGCGTACCATCTCGCGGAAGTAGGTTGCACTACCCTCGTTATGCGCCTCGTCGGAACGGCGGTAGCGCGACAAGTCGATGGGGTACTCTGATAGTTTGTCTGCCTGCTCATGTGTTATGGCGCCAGCCTCTGCCATACGTCTGAGTACCAGGTTACGGCGCTCCTTAGCCTTCTCGTTGGGCTTGCCATCGCGTACCAAGGCGTAGGTGCCAGGCGCCTTCACCTGTCCTGCAATGACCGCCGCCTCCTCGATTGTAAGGTCGCGTGGCTCCTTGTCGAAGAAGTTCTTCGCTGCCGACTTAATACCGAAGTTAGAGTTCGAGAACTCCACGGTGTTGAGATACATGGCAACAATCTCCTCTTTGGTGTAGTTGTACTCAAGCTGTGTGGCGATGACATACTCCTGCGTCTTTGCGGTGACTGTGCCGGTCATTCCCTTTGGTGCTGTCGTATTCTGGCGCGTCTTGAAGAGGTTCTTTGCCAACTGCTGGGTGATCGTACTACCACCACCTTGCTCTCCCTGACCCATGAGGATGGTCTTCACTGCAACACGTCCGGTGGCGGTGAAGTCGATGCCCGCGTGGTCGAAGAAGCGCACATCCTCGGTGGCGAGTAGCGCGGCAACGATAGGGGGTAGCTCGTGACCATCTATGGTTAGCCACAAACTGCGATCCTCGGGGAAGAGCTCCTCGTACGATACCGACGTTCTATTCTCAACGAAGTATGTGCCGAGAAGTACACCATCGGCAGAGTATATCTCCGTGGCGAGGTTGGTCTTGGGGTTCTCGAGATCCTCAAACGTAGGCATATCTCCGAAGACCTCATTCTTTGCCATGATGAAGATTGAGGCAACACCGCCAAGACCACACAAGGTGAATAGCCACATGAAGATGACCACCCACTGTTGCCAATCGAGACGCTTGATCCAGATCGGCTTCTTGCCATCCTGGGGCGTGTTGTTGCTCTTGTTCTTGGAGCGACGGCAGATGCGTTGCCACCAATTTACTTTTGTCTCTGTCATATTATTTAGGTTTTATTCTATATTTTCCTCCTATTCTTCACTCTCTCGTTGTCAATTCTTAGAAGGGCAGTCCCAATCCGAAGCTGAAGTGTAGCTTGCCATTGGTTGCGGGGTCGGGCGACGCCTTCCTGTATAACGAGAATGTCGCTGCCATTGTTGCGGCACTCGGCATGGTAAATATGTTGAAGTCGACACCAAGGTCTATGCCCATGGCCCCTATATGCTTGCGCTGACGTATGATGTTTCCCATATCGTCAAAGCCCCTGCTATTGATAAACGATGCATAGTCAATACCCACATTCACCCTTATGCGCTTGAAGTATATCACGCCTCGCCATCCTCCATCGGGGTACCACACTGGCAGGTGGTAGTTGAGCGATGTCGACACATAGTGGTCGTTGACAATGTCGTAGGTCGAAAAGCCACGCGGTAGTAGCAGTGTCGACTTAAAGGTTAGGTCGGAGAGCACGTCGTCCGACTGAAAACCCCCTATCGATGTCTGGTACGAGCCCGCTATCGATAGCGAGTGGTGCTTGGCAAAGCCTGGGGTGTAGAGCTTGGCATAGGCTACCGCCAAGTGTCCCATGTCGTCCGTGGTGGGGTTGAGCGTGTAGCCACCCATGAGCATTATGCCCCACGGTGGTAGGAAGTCGCGGTGCGACATGCGCACCACATCTTGGAACGATATGCTCGTCGATAGCTGATGCACACCCTCGGTGTAGCCCACGTTCACGATGTTGCTTATCTTACCACCCTCGAAGCGCAGCTCGTCGATGTTCGCCACCTTGCCATTCGAGAAGTTCCATGATGCCGATAGGGTGAGGTGCTGCGTATGGTAGCCTCTATCCATGAGCAGGGGTAGGGTAGCGCCAGCACCCACGGAGTAGTACTTGCCGCGCTCGGGTATTCTTGAGTAGTCCACCTCGCCCTTCTCGGGGTTATATGCTCCAACTCTATATACCTGCTGTCTTCCGCCATATGTACCCTGTACCCATAGATTTACGCCTAAGCCATTGTAGCGTAGCTTGCCACGGAAGACCGAGCCCTCCTGATGGTTCCATCCCCATGTGAGGAAGCCCTCCATGGTGGATAGTATGTTCTGCGACATGATCGTAGCGCCGATGTTGAAGGCTATGCGCGACTGCTCGGTGATGTCGTATGGATCGTAGGATAGTGGTGCCCAGCTGTGTACGTTGATGGCGTGTGCCAGGCGGCTAAAGCGCTTGGGCGGTGTGCGCTCCTCGATCTCTCTTGCGACGCTATTGTCGAAGCGCACAGTATCGAGGTTTACGACACCCCACGGCTTCGACTCGGGAAGGACGACGAGCGGAGGGCGCGATGCATATGTCACCTCCTCGGCACCATCCATCTCTTGCGTCACGGGCAGATAGCCGCGCTCATCGTAGCTCGTTGCCACCACACGAGTGCCATCGATTGGGGCGGGGCTGAACGAGCCATACTTCGATGTCGATATGCGATACTCCTTGTTGGTCGCAAGGTCGTAGTAGTGCAGCTCATCTATGCCCGAGGCGATAGAGCCGAAGTAGAGCTTGCCATCCCTTGCCCTCAGGTCGCTAAGCGTCGTATAGGCTGGCTGGGTCACTTGGTGTGGTCCATCCTCCTCTATGCGCGCGATGTGCATGCCGTCGTCGTCGGTGACGATGACATATAGCGCCTCGGTGCTATTATCCCATGCCATGCCGTGAATCTCCTTGCCCATAGGGATTTCGATGCGATTGCCAATCTTTGACACACCGTTTATAACAATCGAGTAGTGTCCATCCCAGGCATACTCCACCCATGCGATACCATATCCCTCGGTAGGGGTGGGGTAGAGAACGTTTTTGTATTCGGGCAAAGTGCTTCTACGACCACTTTCAATATCCAGGTAACATAGCTTCGATGTTACCTTTTGCTCAAAGAGTGCACTACGACGATACTCGGTCCACCATAGGCGTCCGTTGTCGCTCAGTGCGGGGCGTGATGACAACATTCCGATGTGCATCAATCTTCTTTCGCTACCCGTCGTAGGGTCAATCGTGATTAAGGCATCGGGTTTATCCAAGTCGCTCTTTAGGGCGATGATCTCGCCCGAGGTGGTCGCTATGGGGTGCGAGTAGGTGGTGTAGCTCGTAGGCTCGGGGTGCGTCATCATAGTTGTCGTCTGTGCGACGCTATCGCGCTGCTGCCAGTGGTCGTGCAGCGTGTCAAATGTATCCTCGAAGAGCTCGGGTTGCGATACTCCGTAGAGGCGCCTAAATATCCATGTGTTGGATATCACCATGTATGGTCGGCGCTTCATAAGCTCCGCGACATCGTTGCCTATGATTGTGCCGAAGCGGTTGTAGCTATGTCGACATACTAAGTAGCCTAAGGCGTAGTGGTCGGGGATGAAGTCCTTATAGGAGCCGCATATCCACTTGTCGAAGTTCTTGTACTTGCCGTATACATCGCCCACGGCGCGGTAGTGCATGCTGAAGGATGGCTGCAGACCGCGACCATATGTCGACATCTCGGTTTCACTCTGCACGGCGTCGCCCTCCATCATCCATAGCGGCATGAATAGTAGTCCTATGGTCGAGCTCTGCTGACCGAGTATGTAGCTTAAGCCCTTGATAAGACCTCGGTTGAGGTTGTTGTACTGCACGGCGTGGCGGTACTCGTGGGCTACAAGCTGCTTTGCCCAGGGCATGGAGTAGCCATTCACGGCGGGGGTGGAGAGGAACTCCACGCGCTTGGGTAGCCACATCACAAGACCGTTGGATAGCATATTTGCTGGGTGCACGACAAACGGTATCGACATCTGTTCATACTTATATCCGTAGTCGATGTCCTCCTGCACGGCGTTAAGATACTGCGTCATGCGATATGCCGTCGAGTCGTTTATCGAGGGGTATACCACTCGATAGTTGTCGCTCTTTATCTGCTTCCAGCGGAACGACGCGGGGTCGACGCCCCAGCTGTAGAACTGCGCGGAGCACCTGTCGGCGGCCATTATACCGCAGACGATTAAAGCAATTATGATTACCAAGCGCTTCATCCGTGCAATTCTTTATGAGCATATAACACGCAAAGTTATAAAAAAATATCTATTGTTGAGCGCTATTCGCTCGGCTTTTAACATTGATTGTTAAAATCGTGCAGTGTGCCGATGTGTGATATTGTCTATTTTTGTCCGAAATGGTGATTATCTCGCGGCTCGCAGTAGGGCGACAAACGATAAAAATTTTCAAAAATTGATGAAAAATTATATCTATTTTCAAAAATATTTTATTATCTTTGTCTTGGATAAACGAAAATATTAATAGTATGACCACTCTTGCCAAGTTTTTTAATATGGATGCCAACGAGAATATGAAGGGCATCACTCACAAAAACAATATTATTAAGCGCAATATAATAGCATATATGGCTCTTAATGGTGAGTCAACACTCTCGGAACTTACGCGCGAGTTGCATATTAGTGTGCCTACGATGACAAAACTTGTGCAGGAGCTTGTCGATGATAGCATCGTTATCGACCTGGGAAAGGTGGAGACCCCTGGTGGTCGTCGTCCCAATGTCTTTGGCTTGGCTAATTCGGCTATCTACTTTGCCGGTATCAACGTGGCGCGCGACCATATGGCGTATGTCATCACCGACCTTCAGAACAACATCGTAAAGGAGTATACCGACAATAGCTTCGAGCTTGTGGACCGTCCACAGTGTTTGGAGCGCATATGCCAGAATATCGAAAACTTCATTGCCGAGTCGGGTGTCGATAGGGAGAAGCTCCTCGGCGTGGGTGTCTCGATTGTCGGTCGCGTAAATCCCGAGACGGGACGCTCATATAAGTATTTCACTTCGTCTGAGGAGTCGTTGCGCGACATTATATCTTCGCGCATAGGCATACGCGTGTTGTTGGAGAATGATACCCGTGCGCGATGCTATGCCGAGTATACCACCGGCAAGTCGAAGAACGAGAGCAACGTCATCTACCTGCATATGGGTCGTGGTGTGGCTATTGGTATTGTTATCGATGGCAAGCTCTACTACGGCAAGAATGGCTTCGCTGGCGAGTTCGGTCATATCCCATTCTTCGATAATGAGATTATCTGCGGCTGCGGCAAGAAGGGCTGCCTTGAGACCGAGGTGTCGGGTATCGCCATCGAGGATAAGATCGTCTATCTCATCCGCAACGGTGTAAACACCTGTCTTAGAGAGATGTACGATAGGGGTGACACTATCCATATCAACGATATTGTCAATGCTGCGCGCAACGATGATAACCTCGCCATCGAGCTTATCGAGGAGGCTGGCGAGAAGGTGGGCAAGGCTGTTGCCTTTCTTATCAACACCTTTAATCCCGAGACTGTCATCGTTGGCGGTAACCTCGCACAGGCGGGTGAGTATCTGATGTTGCCTTTGAAGTCGTCGACAAATAAGTACTCGCTGAACCTTGTCTATAAGGATACTAAGTTCCGTGTCTCGAAGATGGGTGATGGCGCCAATGCGTGGGGTGTCGCCATGCTTGTTCGCAATAAGATTATTGGTTTGTAATCATGTTTAATATCGATGCTGGCGCTTGTTGCCTGCGAGCCCTCGAGCCCTCGGATGTCGAACTCATCTACGTTATGGAGAACGACCCCGAGGTGTGGCGCGTTAGTGGCACTCTTGCCCCCATCTCGCGCGAGCGCTTGGCTCACTTTATCGAGGAGCAGAACTACGATATATACACCACTAAGCAGATGCGCCTTGCCATTGATGTTGAGGGCGTTATGGTCGGCAGTGTCGATATCTTCGACTTCGACCCGCTCAACGCTCGCTTCGGCATCGGCGTGCTTGTCTATGGCGCAGAAAATCGCCGCCATGGCTATGCCCGCATGGCTATCGAGGCCGTCAAGCGCTATGGTCGCGATGCGCTCTTCGTGAGACAGATATGGGCAAATGTCGCGGCGGATAACGAGGCGAGCCTGGCGCTTTTCGAGGCTTGTGGCTTCGAGGTGTGTGGTCGCCGCCGCGAGTGGCTCCGCCGCGCCGATGGCTATGTCGATGAGGTGGAGTTGCAGTGCTTGCTTCCGTAGCCGGAAGCAAAAATTAGAAGTGAGTAGTTAGCAATAAGATTAGGGAAATTAAGGAGTTTAAGGAAGTTAGTGAGTTTAAAGCAAAACCGCTAATTTCCTTAATCTCACTAATCTCCCTAAATTTTTAATATTCTATCGCTCCGCCAGGAGCGAAACATTACTAATTACTCTCTACTTATTACTAATTAATTTTCACCCTTACCCCTTTCCCTTCTATCTTTTATTTTGACCGAAAAATCATACAAAAATATTTGGTCGTCGGGGATAAAAT
>JAZSBD010000016.1:0-4391 GCA_045602255.1 Alistipes sp. | reverse complement strand
AAGGACGATGCTGACTGGACTGAAAGCCGAACGGGAGCTATCGAAGAGCGAGAGTGGAAATTGGATACTTCTCAAATAGGTTTGAAATTCGATTTCACGGTAGTAGATGCTGAGGGCTTCAATGGTTGGAGCGATATTAGTTTGTCATTAACTCATGGCGACAAAGAGTGCTTTAATGGTGATGTTGGCAGAGTACAATATTTTGATTATGCTGAGGAGGATTTCTTCCCGAAATGTAAAAATGGAGCGATAACAGCACCTTATGAAGTACTATTCTTTGCTGATATAGACTTTGATGGAGAGAACGAGCTCATTACAGGTAGCAGCCCATTCGCTGGCACTCAGCGTGATTTACCACGATTCTGTTCAATATACAAGCTTAAGAATGGCAAATATATAGACGCAACAGATGAGTTTACCTCACGCTGTGAGGTGTTTAATATGATAGAGCCATACTCCTTTATCATAGATTATCGCGATAAGTCAATCATTCACTACAACGATGGAGGTTATATGAGTGGCGGATGGGAGGTCTACAAGTATCATAATGGCAGATATACCTACGATAGATATGTACACTTTGAGCGTGAAATAGATGGTGATATGGTTGATATAACTATCGACTATCCCAAGAAAAACACGCATAAAAAATTACGAATGTCATTTGCCGATTTTGAAAAGAGAGACGATATTTTTAGAATTAACGTAAACGACTATGAGCAATGATTCATTTGATAACTTCCTTGATTCTGTAAAGGAGAAGTTTGCTATTGGCATAATGGTCTTATTGGCTCTATTTACTATCATAAATGCTGCAATCGTTACTTTTGAACAGGACTATAATAGTTTTGTGATAGCCTTTATTGTCGTTGCTATTACTCTTGTGGTAGCATCGGGCTATATCATCTTCTTATTACGCCGTCGTCGCCGAGCATATCGCCGCATAACGAAGGAGTCCGTACTGCGCGTAATCCGCCGTGAAGGTTACTATCCCAAGGTGGATAGTGAGGGTAATATTAGCTTTGAGGTTGGCAATGCAATTCTTTCCAGAGAGATTTGCGTATATATTGAACGAAGACCCTCGACACATTGAACGACGCAACGAAATGATGGCGGAGCTTAAACCTCTTATTGAAAAATATGGATTTGAGGTGAAGGATGATGAGGAGAGCTTTGGTGTTTATAAGAATGAACTCCAATCGCCTGCAAATGATTATATAATCACGATGCCCTCTTTGGATGAAGTACCGTTTTAGAAAATTTTAAACTTACAACTATGTTACCTGCAAAACCAAATATATTGAAATGTCCACATTGTGGTAGACATATGCGAATAAGTGCTCTTATGTCAGGCAATACCTTTGATATGGTGCAATGGTCAGATACGAAGTGTGTAACGCCAATGATGGAGAGTGTATCCCCTGTATTGAAGTGTCCCGTATGTGCAAAGTATTTCTTTTATAACCGCAACCAAATCGTTGGAGAATGTAATGCGTGGGGCAATAGTTCTTGGGGGCATCTGTCATATAAGTCACTAAAAGAGGCATTGGGTCAACTGCAGCCACAGGGCAAAGATGAGATTACACTACGCATAATGCTTCTACAAGGATTTAATGACCATTATGGTGGATGTCTCGGCACATTGCCACGCACTGACGCACCTGCTGATGAACGCAAATTATTTGACGACAATGCAAGACGACTTCTTAAGTTAATCCCCGAAAACAAACTCTTCTGTGCCGAGATTTATCGAGAACTTGGTGAGTTTGACAAATCCTTGGAGTTGCTAAATGACATAGTATGCGACAATCGTATTGCTGCAATCGCAGAGCATATAAAGGAGTGTGCATCAAGACATGATAGTAGAGTCTTTGTAGTAGCGGGTTGTGGTGAATGTGAGCGTACTGCCATAAAAGACGAAGATATGATTGTTTATAAGCGACGAAAGGATATTGCGAGAATGAATATCTTTAAGCGATTAGTAAATAAATTGGCTGATAAATATATAAATGATGACACTGATGTATTTTGACCAATAAGCCATAAGCCCAGATATTTGTACGGCAGTATTACAAATGTATGACAAAACAAAATAAAAACAGCGTTAGAGTGATTTCTAACGCTGTTTTGGTGAGGTCTGAAGCGGATTCGAACCGCTGTACGAGGTTTTGCAGACCTCTGCCTAGCCACTCGGCCATCAGACCATTTAAGACGGGTTATCCCCAATCGGAGTGCAAATATAGAGATAATTTCCCAATATCCAAAATTTTAGTGGAAAATTTTTTGAGAAAGGGGCTAAAAGTATAGCGGGCCTTATGGTACACAATATTGCCACTACACCCATCTATGCTCTCATTATCTATAGAGTCGTGTTCCTTGCGTGGGGCGCTCAATCAAGATCGCAGGGCAGAGGTCGCTGTCGAGGGCTATTGAGCGGGTTGCAGATGTTGAAACCTTTTTGCCCGTTACCGTGGCTATGGCGGCAGCGAGGCCGATATCGTGGTGCACATCGCCCCAGTCGGTGCGTGGCAGTGGGAAGTACTCATCCTTAACACCTGTAGCATTGTCCTGGCTTAGGTCAATGTCGGGTACGATGCCTTCGCCCCATCCTCCAAAGCCCTTGGCATTGAAGCACATAAAGGTTATGGGTGCATACTCGACATAGGTTGAGCCTATGCGGCGGCGTGTTACATCCATTCCGCAGTTCTTACCCTCGGTGGTGGTGCCGACAACCGTTACGAGAATGTCGAGGCCACGCAGACCCTCGATGATAATCTCGGATGCCGAGGCGCTATATCCCGATGCGATAACTGTGAGGTGATCGATGCCGAGCGATATGCCGGTATCCTCCAATTTACACTCTGTGACAAGCTCTTCGCTTGATGTGTTGCGAGGGTTGCGACGGAGGATGCATAGCGTAGAGTCTGCAAAGGTGTTGCCAAGTAGCGACGAGGCGAGTTTGACAGCCGAGCTCACAGCTCCACCACCATTGGTGCGTAGGTCGAGGATAACCTCTTGGGCACCATCTGATGCGAGATCCTCGAGGGCAGCCAATAGCTCATCGTCATACTCGCTTTCGAAGCCGGTATATACCAAGTAGCCGATTTTGCCATCGTAGCCGTCGAGGGTGATGAGCTCGTGATGTGCTACGGTGTTCTCCTCGTATGCCGCCTTCGATAGGTTGGCTGTGAACTCTTCGCCACTCACCTGACTGCGTAGCGTAAGGCGTAGCGACGAGGCGCTATTTCCCTCGATAGAGTTGAAACGCGAGAGGTAGTTGTTGCGTGTGATATAGTCGCCATCAATCATCGTCACAACATCGCCACGCTTAATGCCTGCATCCTTGGCAGGGGAGTCGGCGTATACATCCTCGATGATAAAGCCGTAGTAGCCATTCTCCTTGTCGACTATGGCCACGGTATAGTGCAGTGCGATGCCAAAGCCTGTGACCTCGGCGCGTGTAGCGTTGTTCACCTCGCGGATATAGGAGTATAGCGTGCGTGAGCCATCTTTGTTCGTGTGGCCATCATCGGCATTTGTCGTAAGCCTTAGGAGCGAGTTATCGAGATAATCCTCCCACGCTAAACGACGATTGAACGACGATGACTTCTCCTCCACCTCGTCGAGCCAATAGTACTCCTCCGAGAGTCGCTTGTCGATGTAGGCAATGATGTCGAGGTCTTCGTCTGTTGGGTATGATGGATTGTCTATAGACGGAATATATGGTGATGCGCAAGCCACTGCAAATATGGCGATAACGGCAGATATTAGCTTTCTCATAATTTGTTGCTATTGTAGTATTTACATATATCGGTAAGGCCACACTTGTCGCACTTTGGCTTGCGTGCTATGCAGGTGTAGCGACCGTGAAGTATCAGCCAGTGGTGGGCTATCGGGAGTAGCTCCGAGGGAAATCCCGCCTCTAATTGTCGCTCTGTTGCAAGCGGTGTTCGAGCGTTGCGAGAGAGGCCTATGCGTGCCGCCACACGGAAGACATGCGTATCTACGGGCATCACCTCCTTGCCCCAGAGCACCGCGCCGAGGACATTGGCAGTCTTGCGCCCTACGCCCGGCAGGGTCTGCAACGCATCGAGGTCGGTGGGCACTTCGCCACCAAACTCCCCGACAAGCTTTTTGGCGAGTGCCACAAGGTGCTTAGCCTTGTTGTTGGGGTAGGATATCGAGCGGATATAGCGGTAGATATCCTCCTCGGTGGCCTCTGCCATAGCCTCGGCTGTGGGGTATGCCGCGAAGAGTGCTGGTGTGGTGAGATTTACTCGCTTGTCGGTGCATTGTGCCGAGAGCACAACGGCAACCAACAACTCAAAGGGGTTGCTATAATCGAGCTCGCTCTCTGCCACAGGCATCGTCTTGCTAAAATACTCTATGCA
>JAZSBD010000015.1:0-12173 GCA_045602255.1 Alistipes sp. | reverse complement strand
GTGATGCGGGTATTAATTTTAATACCCGTGTAATTTAGAAACGGAGAGAGCCTTTTAAACAAATTTAATATACAGATTATCAGGTGATTATATGCTTTTCATTTTGTTGTTTTGGGGTGACTTGTAACTTATTGATAATCAGCGAGTTGAAAAATTGGCGAAAATTAATTTTTCATATCGTTGATTATCAGTTAGTTGCAAAGTTGTTTAGGAAAAGTTTGAGCCTCTAAAATTTGGTTTTACTATTGGGTATGCTCTACCTTTGCAGTAACGAAAATCATTGATTCGTAGAAGTCAAAACTAACAATTATAAATTATATAGTTATGCAAAGATTATTTTTTGTGGCAATAGCAGCTATTGCAGTGGTAGGTGTAGGCTGTGAGCGTACAATCTTTCCAACCAAAATCGAGGACAAACCATTTGTTGAGTTTCGTGAAGAGTCGATGACTGTGGCTGCTGAAGGTGGCGAGATGGTTATCCCTGTGACATCTACGGGAGTTGATGATGTGACTATTTCGTTTCAGCATAGAGATAATTGGGAGGTAGATTCTGAGAGTGGCGACCTAACACCAGTGGATGGCTGGATTAAGCTTGTTAAGGTTATCAACGAGTATGATGATTCTACGCGAGCCTTAGCTAAGTGGGATTCAGGTATTTGTATTGTTGTCGAACCTAATACTACGAATTACGAGCGTAAGGCGTGGATTTCGGTTCAGAGCTTTACTGTAAACGATGTTATTGTGATTACTCAGAGTGCTGGCACAGCAGAGGTCCAATAATACGTTTTTTTGATTTTCGGACAAAACGCAATGAGTTGAAACTTTATAACAATGATGATTATGAGAATAAAAAGTCTGTTTTATTTGCTATTAGCTATGTCTTGTATCCTTGTAGCGTGCAACAAAACAAGTGATGATGGATATAACGATCCCGCTCCAAACATTGATGTAACATTGGAGGCGAAATACCTTTTGACGGAGTATTGGGGCGACATGTTTACGCCGGGCGTTGATAACTACTCGGTGATTATCGCGGAGAATGAGTTTAAGCTGGACCTTGTAGGCACCTTACTAACAGAGGGATCATACTACTGCCTCGACCTTTATGCTCCTATAACCGAGGATGGTAATCTCCCCGCAGGAACATACACCCTCGATATGAGTCAGAGCTGTGCAGAGTGGAGTATTGACGGTACGGTATCATGCTTGATTATGGTTGATGCGAATGGCAATTTTATACCCGACGATGAAGGTATTGCTTTTAGCGAGGCAACACTTGTTGTCGAGGATGACTATGCTGAGCTTACAGCGGTCATCGACGGCAAAACCCACTTCGTTACCTTCTCAGGTGAGTTTGCACGGCTCGATTCCACAAACGGCAATGGCGATATTATTAGCACCACAACTCTTCTTAATGATGTAGAGGTAGAGGGTGATGCAGCAATGTTCATGGCTGTGCTTGATGAGGGAGTTGCTCAAATCATTGTGACTGAAAATAGCGATGCAAATGGAGCGATGTTTATGTTTGAAGTAGTATTGGCTGAGGGCAGCGACTCTATTTCCGGCACGTATAGCGTAGCGGATGGCACCATGAGTATGGGTACGTATAATGAAGATGGTATGTGGGGCTCGTGGTACTTAAATTTTATTGATGGCGAATTAGGAGATGAGTACGCCGCAATACACGATGGCTCGGTCACATTTGTTCAGGATGGAGATAGCTGTCAGATGATACTCGACTGCAGTGATGCTAAAGGCTATGCCATAAAAGCTACACTGAGTGGTATGTTTGTATCTTAGAGCCTTGCTTTGGGGTGGCTATGCTAAATAGTTTAGCCGATAGTGTACTCAATCTTACTATCGATTGAGATTGGAGTAGGAGATATGTTAATATTAATGTAACGCGGGTATTAATTTATACCCGCATTTTTTTATCTTTGATGTCAGAAATGTTCCCGCTTGGTGTAATATAGGTGAAACGATAACAAAACACGACGCACGATTAACGACTTATTAAGTATGACCATTGCCGAGTTCGAAATATTTGCCTCCCGATGTAGGGGTTCGATGCTTGCCACGGCGCGCAGCTTGCTGCATAGTCAGGAGGAGGCAGAGGATGTTGTGCAGGAGGTGTTGTTGAAACTCTTTACCCTGCGAGAGAGGATAGATCTCTCCTCCAATCCGGATGCGCTGGCGCAGGTGGCGGTCAAGCGAGCAGCACTAAACCTCCTGCGTAGCGCCAAGCGCCACTCCATGGTAGAGTATCGGGCAGACATGAACCCATTTGTAGATGAAGGCGCAGAGGCCGCCGAGCTGTTGGCTACGGTTTTGGAAATAATGGATGCCTTGCCATCGAAGCAACAGATGGTATTAAGACTTAAGCACATAGATTGCATGGAGGTTGAAGAGATCGCCAGCGTAGCGCAGATGAGTGTCGATGCCGTATATCAAAACCTTAGTCGAGCACGACGAAATATACTTCAAAAATTTCAAAATAGATGATGAGTATGAACCATGATAGAGACATAGCCGAACTTGTTGAGAAGTTTCTCGACGGTCACACAACAAATGCAGAGGAGCAGGAGCTATACACATGGTTTCGCACCCATGAGGTACCCGAGGAGTGGTTGCCTTTGAAGGATATGTTTGCCTGGTATGAGGAGGACATGCCCGAGGAGAAGGTCGCTGCGAAGCCTGCACCGCAGAGAGCAACCATCATTCCCTTGCGCCGTTGGCTACAGATTGCTGGCGGTTGTGCTGCGGTCGTTGCGGTAGCACTACTAATATTTAAGAATAACGATATTGAGCATGGCGAGCATAGTGAGACTGCTCATGAGGAGTCGAAGATGGCGGTTGTTGCCACAATGGACAGTGATGAGGATCTTATGCGTCGTGCTGACCTCATAGAGCAGGAGGCTTATGAGTTGCTGGCGTGGGCAAATACGAATAGTTTGTAACTCTTTTTCAGCGCTGAGAATATAATAAAATTGAATTATGAAAAAGTTTCTAATAGTTGTGATGCTCTCTATTGCGGCAGTCGTGGAGAGTAGTGCGCAGGAGCGAATAGATGCACTTCTAAATCGCGACTTATATTCCAAGTCGGGTAAAAGATATGCCACGCTACGCTCTGCTGTCAAGCGCGATTCCGATACGGGCGAGGTTATCAAACGAGTGACGGAACTTGCTGTCAAGGATGATAAAACCCTTATGAAGGAGTTTATCAACGCCTTTATGTTGGAGTGTGAATCGGCATTTACTTATCAGATTTCAGAGGCTGATGGTAAGCAGATGCTAATATGGCAAAATCCGCTGCGCATCTACACTCTGTCGCAGACAGAGGACCGCTTCACCGTGACAAGGCAGATTATCTATCGCCCCGAGGAGAACGAATTTGTAAAAACTAAAAACGAGTAACCATGAAAAAGATTTTAATACTAAGCCTTCTAATGCTTGTTGCCGTAGCTGAGGTGTCGGCGCAGCGTAATAACCGCAAGAATAGAGATATTAGCGTCGAGGATGTCGAGTATAAGAGCGTTGTGCTTAGCCACCCCGAGGTAAGGGAGATAGCGATGTTCTGCCCTGTAGATTTGACCATTGTCGATGGCGAAGAGGGATATGTCGAGATTAGCTACCCTGTGGTCGAGGAGGAGTATATCAGGTATAGTATCTATGAAAATGAAAAATTTGGTGTTGGTCGGAATGGCGATATGAAGACTCCGAAGAACTCAATTCTCAGTGATGAGATACCCATTCGAGTGACTGTATCTTTACCACAGTTGCGTAGAATATTTTGTAATGATTGTGCTATGGTCGACATTATAATTGAGCATGATAGCTTTGCTCAGACGTTACAAATAGACAATGGTATGGCCATGTGGATTAAGGCATCGTCTATCACCGCAGCTGAGTCAATCGAGATTCGCAATGCAGGAACACTAACATTGGAGGTGGATAATTGGAATACGAAAAGCTTTAGTGTATCTAATATAGGAGGATCCGTCTATCTCCATGGTAGTACAAATGCAGAGAGTGTTCGATATAGTACAACGAAGCAGGATAATGTTGAGCTAAATGTCGCGTGCAAAAATCTCTTTATCTTCTCGCGTAGCAAGGGAATCTTGCACTTTAACGGCACTGCTGACGAGGTGGAGGTCTCGACGCAGCGAGGTTCAAGAGCGATGATATCATATCCAATAGCAGAATAGGCATTAGTTTATGAGAAGGGGGCGAGGCTGTGGTTTGCAGCTTCGCCCCTTATTTTTGTGTCAGTTGTTAGAACTTGGTGTTAAAAAGGGGAAAAACCGTATGGCACTGATTTTGTGGGGCTTATTAGATAGTGCGCTTTGGTGGCGCTTACACCCTTTATCGATATTATATAAAAATATGTTCTATTTGGCATCGTTTATTTGTATTATGCAAATATATTTACTATGTTTGCATACGAATTATCAAAGATATTAGAAGATATTGTATTATTAATATTATAATAGTACAATGTAAACCGCATAATATATTGTATAATTGTGTGCCATGAAACGTATCGATTTTAATATTGAGCACTCCATAAATTATCGTGATATGGTTGTGTCAAGTTCGTCGGAGTTTCCCACCATAGCCTATGTAATTAGGGGACAGTGTAGGATTGTGAGAGGCAGCGATGTTCGTCATATTCCGGAGTTATCATTCTATCTGCGCGAGCCAAATGATGATGTAGTGGAGTATGTTACAAACAGTGTTGGTGTCTTTGAGCAGGTGGCGATACACGTCAATACTAAGGTGCTGTTTGCGACCGATCTTAGGATAGATAATGATGTAGAGCGTCGTTTCGAGCATGCTTTGCTTGTGGCATTATCGTCAGTGATGCCTATTGATGAGATTGCGTCGATGTGTTGCATGTCGCTATCTACCTTTAAGCGCCATTTTCGTGCTCGCTTTCAGATGTCGCCGCATCGCTGGATTCAATCCATTCGTATGCGTGTGGCCTATGAGTTAGTCACTACCTGCGACATATCAATCGAGCATATTGCTCGTATGTGTAGCTTTAGTAATGTGTCGTACTTCACCTCTATCTTTAGAAATACCTTTGACATTACGCCTGCGTGTGCTCGTCAGATGGCGAGGTATATGCGCGAAAAGAGTCGATAATTATAGTGCTTCTGCCAAAATGGGGGTGTCCGCAAAATCTGTGGACGCCCCCGTTCGTATTTTATGAACTTTTTTCTTGGCTTTCATGAACGTTATTGAATAATATTTACTATATTTGTGTTAATGTATTGACATTAAGCCTTAATAATATAGTAGATTGCATACTCATGAAGCCAATATATCTACATCTAAATACCAGGGATGAATTTTTCAAGATAGACATATCTAAGATTGTCTATTTTGAGGCGGATGGAAATTATACAAATATTGTTACCATCAACGGTCAGCGATGTATTGTCTGTATGAATCTATCGCAGATGCAGCAGATGCTTAGTGATAGCCTTAAGGAGAATGCGCAGATCTTCGCGCGCATTGGCAAGAAGCATATCGTCAATCACATCTATATCTTCCAAATCAGCGTGCAGCGACAGAAGCTCGTCTTGAGCGATGGCGATAGGTTTACCTATGCTCTTGATGTCTCGAAAGAGGCGTTGAAGGGGCTTAAGGATATTTATGTGGGAGCAGCTCGCCCTAAGAAGTAATGCGTAGATAAGAAGTAATAAATAAATATATAGTATGAAGACACTTGCAAATAAAACTATCCTCATTGGTAGAGATCCCCAAACACCAAGATTGTTGGCAGCTATTGCTGTTGATGGCAAGATGAAGAGTGTCGTTGTCGACGACTCTGCAATCCCAACATCTATTAGCCGTATTCAGCAGGGTGTTGGCGCGGCGCATTGTAAGATTACGATAGATGCCGATGGCGAGGCAACAATTACTAACCTCAAGGATGCTAATATTACGACGGTGAATGGCATGGCTATAATCTCAACGCGCATTACGGAGGATAGTAGTGTCACTTTGGGTAAGGATGGCTATCGATTGGATATTAAGAGGCTCGTTGCAGCGCTTAAGAAGGTCTTTGTCGTAATCGATATTAAGCCCCTTGAGAATGTGTGGAATAACTACGAGGCGGAGATTGAGGCTATTGCCAAAGCACAGCAGAAACGAGCACAGCGCAGAATGTTGCCAATGCTCATTAGTGTTGCTTCCGGTCTTGTTACAACGCTCCTCGGTGTTATGGGTGGAGGTTTAGCAACGATTATCCCTATTCCTATCATGGTGGTATCTCTTGTTATATATATAAAGAACTATCGCGAGAAGGATACAAGCATCGAAGATAGAAGGCGAGCAACCGATAAGTTCGAGGATGAGTATATATGTCCTGCTTGTAAGCGTTTCGTTGGTAATATTAAGTATAAGCTATTAGTTCAGAAGGGTAAGTGTCCATGTTGTGGTGGCGTTTTTAAAAAGTAGTGAAAACACAAAAATGGGTTGATGCTCAAAAATGCAATTTCGTGTATTAATCCTACCATTTCATACAGTATGCCTAAAAATGTTTGGCAAATGGGTTTTGTGATGCTACCTTTGTAACAGAAACGAACGAAAACAATAAAAAATATTAACTAAAAACACTTACAATTATGAAAAAGTCTAACAACGGTCAGGTAGCAATGGAGAATGGTAACGGTGCTCGCGTAGAGGTTAACATCAATACCAATGAGACAAAGAAGAAGCGCGGCTTCAAGCGCGGTGCAGTAGTTGGTACTCTTGGTGGTATCTTCTTGGGTGGCGCTGGTGCAGCATATGCTATCGAGAGCGGCATTACAATGGAGGATATCGAGAACGGCATTAACGACTTCATGGACGATGTAAATCGTGGTATCAATGCAGCAACTAACAATGAGCAGGCGGCTGATCAGGCTAAGGCTAATGAGGGCGTTGCAGCTGAGACCGCTACAGCTGAGGAGCAGAACGTTGCAGAGAATGAGAGTCTAACAGCAGAGCAGGTGGCTGAGGCTATCGCAAACGAGGTGAATGGCACTGAGGAGAGTGAGCGTCCAACAGCTGAGCAGGTGGCTGAGGCTATCGCAAGCGAGGTGAACGGCACTGAGGAGGTTGTCGAGGAGAGTGAGCGTCCAACAGCTGAGCAGGTGGCTGAGGCTATCGCAAACGAGGTGAATGGCGACGACGCAGATGTAGTTGTTGAGCAGGATAATAACCTTACTATCGTTCCTGGTGACTTCGACGAGATGTCGTTTAACGAGGCCTTTGCTGAGGCACGCGCTCAGATGGGCGGTCCTGGTGGCGTATTCGAGTGGAGAGGTGGTCTCTATGGCACATACTATGCTGAGGAGTGGCGCGAGCTTTCAGATGATGAGAAGGTGGAGTATACCAAGGATGTAAATGAGATTATGTCTGACTATGAGTTCGATTCAGAGTACGACGAGGTAGAGGTTCCTGAGGATATGGAGGTTGTTGAGCCAGAGCCAGAGATCGTGCCAGAGATTGAGATCGAGGTAGAGCCAGAGATCGAGATTGAGCCAGAGATTGAGATCGAGGTAGAGAACACATGGAATATCACCGATGCAGATGGTGACGTGCAGAACATCGCACACCTTACAGTCGATGGTGAGAATGTAGCTCTCGAGGATGTTGATGGTGATGGTCAGATGGATGTGATGATCTATGATGAGAATGGCGACGGCGTTATCGACGATGCAGAGCACTTCGATATTCAGGATCAGAATATCATGGCAGACGACCTATCAGCTATGGTTGACAATGCTGAGCCTATGGATTGTCCCGATGACTTTATGGCATAATTGAGGCTTATATAAAGAGCCTATTAGCTATCTCTCTACGTGGCTTAGTAGCTTTGAGAGTTATAATTTAGCAATTACTCTTTTGGAGCGTCCTACATATTAACAACTCTAATTTGTAGGACTCTCCTCGGAGTAGAATATTAAACATTAGATGGATAACAAGTTGATGAACACAGGTATGCCAACCGCTAATCATGGTGTTTCGCATAATGGCGACTATACAACAATTCCTGCAGGTGCACATGAGGATGATGTACTATGCGAGGTGGCTGTTGATGATGACGAGCCTATAATCGAGGTGCTTGGCGCTGAGTATGGAGATCAGGACCTTAGTGCCTTCTTCTGCTCTGAGGAGGAGGCGTTTGTGCTTGTCGACGTTATGTCTGAAGATGATATTGCAGATGACGATGTTATCGTCGAGGCAGATTTCAGCGTCGAGGCCGATGATGTGATTGTCGAGCCCGATGTAGAGGTAGAACTCGATGACGATCTACAAGATGATAGTGATGATGTGCAGATTGAGGAGGTCATTGAGGTTGATGATGATATGCAAATAGATGACGACTTTGTCTTGTAGAAGAGGCATCGTCGGTAAAAGTAGAAACAGATATGGAAGAACCACAAGTATTATTAGTGAAGTGCCCTCATTGCTCTAACAGACTGAGGCTGAAGTTTAATACGCCTAAGCGCCCTGAGACTTTGACGTGCACGGTTTGTAAGCAGACCTCGCCCTTTAGCTCGTTTGCGGTGGTGAATAATGCACCTGCAGCCCCCGTTAAGAGCGGTGGCTGTGAGACCGATTTGCTTGTGGGTGCAGCGCAGAGACCAGCCGCTTCGGTAAGTGGCGTCGAGACAGACCTCTTCGTGGGAGGTGTAGGAGCGCGTGTTGCTCCGTCTGCAGGCTCAGGTGAGACCGATTTGTACCTGGGCGGTGCTGGAGCACGTGTTGCTCCGTCTGCAGGCTCGGGCGAGACCGATCTCTACCTGAGAGGCGCGCGTTCATATGAGCGTGAAAATGAGCATACAAGAATGGATAATTGCCCCCCTCGTTCAACAATCGGACGTTTGGTCTTCATGACAGGCAATATCCCTACAGCTCAGCTATATGAGGGGTGTAATGTTGTTGGTCGTGAGTCGAGCACTTCGCCAGCTACAATACGCCTGCCAAGACAGTATCAGCGCATTAGCCGTGGCCATCTGGTGATAAATGTCAGAGCCGTGGCCGATGGATATAAGCATGAGATAAAGCTATTCAAGTCGGAGGTAAATCAGACAATGCTTAATTCGACGCCTATGAGCGGAAGCGATGTGTTCGTTCTCAATCATGGCGATATTATCACGTTGCCTGATGTTGTAATGCGCTTTGAATCAAGATAGTAGTAACAATAATAAATATATAGAGTATGAAGTTTAGGTTATCGGCATATACCATACATGAGCAGGGACCTCGTGAGCGTCAGGAGGACTCTTTGTTTCCAGCGCATAATGGCACACAGCAGGGCGATAGACTCTTTATAGTGTGCGATGGTATGGGTGGTCATTCGGCAGGAAACGTTGCGAGTAGCACCGTTTGCGCTGCTCTGAGTGACCATATCTTGGCTAATGTAACTGACGTGGAGGGTGAGTTTACGGATGATAATTTCAAGGCGGCGCTCTCTGCGGCATACGACGCTTTGGATGTTAAGGATGATGGCTCGCCAAAGAAGATGGGAACAACCCTTACCTTCCTAAAGTTCCATAAGGGTGGTTATACCATTGCCCATATTGGTGATAGCCGCGTATATCATATTCGCCCAGGTGTCGATGCTGAGTCTACGGAGATCCTCTTCCAGACCCAGGATCACTCATTGGTAAATGACCTTGTGCGTATTGGCGAGATGACCCCTGAGGAGGCTAAGACATCGAAGCAGCGTAATGTTATCACCCGTGCTATGCAGCCAAATATGGAGCGTCGCTCGCGTGCTGATATCGCCCATGCTAACGATATACGCACGGGCGACTACTTTATGCTATGCTCGGATGGTATCCTCGAGCAGATGGAGGATGAAAATATCAAGTTCATCTTCTCGGAGAAGGGCGGTGATGCAGAGCGCAAGGTAGATATGCTTATCAAGGTTACGGAGAATAACCGCGATAACCATACGGCTATCCTTGTGCGTGTTGACGATGTTATTGTCGAGGCGGGCGATGTTATCACCCCTTATGCAAAGCCTATCGTCGAGGAGCCAATGATCGTTGAGGATCCTATTGTCTTGGAGCCAGAGCAGGACGTGGAGTATGAGAGCCACGATTATGAGTCGCAGGAGGACGAGCAGGAGGATAAGGGTCTGATGTCTAAGATTAAGCCATATATCACCCCTGCGCTTATTGTTGTGGGCGTGGTGGCAACTGGCGTCTTGGCATACCTATTTATGGGTAAGTCGGAGGATAAAACGGTTGTTGTTGTAAAAGAGGTTCAGGTTGCCGGTAATAAGGCGGACGATGCGTATGATGACGGTGAGAGTCCTATGAACTTAGAGCAGAAGCTTACATTTAATGCTGAAGATGGCGTACGCTATGAGTATAAGATCTCTGATGAGGCATTGTCAAAGGAGGCGGCAAATGATTGGTTGGCGAAGCTAAATGGTGAGACCGCAGAGTGGACTTTTGCGACACTTGATGTTTGTAAGAACAATATTCCAACGGATGAGGCTACTGCATATTGGTACCGTGAGAACGTCGAGGGTGTAGATGCGTTGCTTATGTACCCCGAGCCTATGAGAACCGCAGGCGATGACCCTGTTGACACTGAGGTCACGCCAGAGGAGGAGGGCGACGAGACTACAGCTGTTGAGCAAGTAGCTAAGGCTGTTGCCGTTAGGGTAGCAGAGGGGGAGCTGAAGCCTGATGAGCAGACATCTAATAGCGATACTAATGATGATCCACTCGCTTTAGCAGGAGAAAAGTAGGAGACAGAGGAGAAGGTAGGTGGATAGGATGTTGCGGCTAAGGTGACAGAAGAGACTGAGGATGCGACTGGTGCGACCGAAGTTGTGACTGAGAGCATTTCAGGTGATAAAGGTAAATAGTTCAATAGCTATTCAATAGGCAAACCCTATCTCGAATAATTATAAGCGCCTGTCTTAGACTGGCACTTATAATTATTGGGCTATTCTATTTGTTATTTGACCATTAAGCCGAAACCCCAAAAGTTTTTTGTCCAAACTTTTGGGGTCACTTCAGTTTCGGCTTTTTCTCTTTTTTTATTGCCGATTGTCAGAAGTTGTCAAAACTATGGGGTTACTTTGCGACAAAGTAACCATTAAATTTGTTTTGGAATCTATGTTTAATTTTATTTCGAGATTATTTGTGAGCTATTTTCGAGTGGATTTTTGTTTGTTCTATGCAGGGAATAGCGGGCTATTTTCAAATAGCACAGACAAAAATATGCCGAAAAGAGCCACAAAGAATCCGAAACAAGTTTAAGCTGCAACGGAATAACACATTTAATAAAATTAAAAATAGATTCTAATGTCACTTTGGGATTGGCTGCTTGCAGCGTAGATTTATGAGGAGTTGTTCGATGATGACTCGGACAACAGCTCTCACGACAACGCTCACGACTATGATTTGTCATACGACTACGATGATTATGAGGAGGATTTTTGATGTGCAGTAGTATAAGTTTTCCCGGTAACACAACCTTCGAATAGAAATAATTCTTAACTTTGTAAGTGATTAGATTATGTACTTGTGGTGATACTATTTATTTGCATAGCTGTCCTGCTTATCGTTTGGAGGGTTTGGCTCTCCAAACCCGAAAATATTGGCAAGATGGGGGAAAGGCATGTGGCTCGAAAACTTAATTGGTTATCAGAAGAGTACATCACGCTTAATGATGTGTTGTTACCCACACGATATGGAACTACGCAAATTGAGCATATTGTGGTATCACACTACGGAATATTTGTAATCGAAAGCAAGAACTATAAAGGTTGGATATTTGGACATCTATCCCCATCAAAAACTTCTGCGCACTTATAACAAATCGTATACATAAAATTTATTTTTATCAATCTCTTACAAAGTTAGCAATTATTTCTATACGAAGGTTGTGTAACTGAGAAAACTTACTATCTCCCTTACTCTATTTTCAAGTGCATTACCATATAATCTATGTACGCCTGGTGCATACGCCCCATTAATTTGTTTATTTGAACTAATAAACCTATGAGTAGCTGCGACTCCATTGCTACTTTACTCTCGTTTATCTCTTCATGTCTGGTCTTGTATAATTGAGACATATCAAGATGAACTTCAGTATTTCGCTCATCCTTCCACCAAGTACTTTGCTCTGAAAGCTGTTTAAGTTTCAGCAGT
>JAZSBD010000014.1:0-32468 GCA_045602255.1 Alistipes sp. | reverse complement strand
CGGGACGTTGTATCCAGGCTCACGACTACTCATCACGCAATAGCGATGGTAGTGTAGCTACGGTGCCGGACTCATTGATTTCAGAGTTTAAGACACGTGGTGGTCGTAAGGTCTATGATGGTGGAGGTATTGTCCCCGATGTGAAGCTTGAACCTAAGTACTACAGTCGCTTTGCTGTTACGCTCTATGCGATGAACTATATGAATGAGTGGGTCGATGAGTATATGCGTAAGCATCATAACGACAAGATAGATGTTCGCACCTTCAGCCTTACGGATGAGGACTATGCCGACTTCACTCGCTTTATCGAGTGTAAGGAGGTGAACTACGAGTCTGAGAGCCGTCGTGCGCTTAAGAGTTTGGAGGAGGCTCTCGAGAGGGACCTCTATGATGAGGCTCTGCGTGAGGAGGTTAAGCGATTCGGCACACTCATCAAAGATGATAAGCTCTCTAACATGCAGACCTACCGTCGTGAGATTGAGGATATGCTCATCGCAGAGATTCTCACCCGTTTTGCATATAACGAGGGAGCGACTGAGAATGCTGTCATCAAAGATGAGACCGTAAACAAGGCTATCGACCTTATTCTTAACTCGGAAGAGTACAACCGCATACTTCGTGAGCAGAATCTGTCGATGCACTAAAATTTAGCGTTGGGGGGGGGTAGATGAATCTTGGCCGTAACATATTCCGAAGTGGATTTTTCTCGACACGCAGTCACACCATAGTCATCATCATTGGCTTGGCGCTTGCTTCGTTGTCGATATACTACACGTGGACAATCTCTGCGGCAATGCGTCACGAGGATGAGTTGGCCATAGAGCAGTTGCGTGCTTCGGAGCATAATGCTGTGGAGATGTGGGAGGATATCCTGCGCTCGTCAAAGTCATCGGGATACCTCTTCTACAACACCGAGCTGCTTAATAAACTTGCCGAGCATACCACCGTACCATTGGTCATTGCCGATGATACGTTGCTACCGCTGGTATCTAACTTACCTAAGGAGATTACCAACAATCCTGAGCGTCTACGTGCCGAGATTATGGAGATGAGCCGCAATAACAAGCCTATTACGGTGACTTATCTCATCCCGCCGATGAGCTTTACCATCTACTATGGCACCACCGACTACTCGACACTTGTCTCAAGTGCGCATAGTGAGGCCTTGGCCTTTTTCCCCTATGTTCAGCTTATCATCATCGCCATCTTTGCGGTGTTTGCCTATATCGCCTTCCGCTCTACCAAGCAGAACGAGCAAAATCGTGTGTGGGTCGGCCTTGCCAAGGAGACTGCACACCAGCTTGGCACGCCAACATCATCTTTGCTTGGTTGGATAGAGTATCTGCGTAGCCAGCCTGTCGACCAGATGGCCGTAGATGAGATGTCTAAAGATCTTGTCCACCTGAATAAGATTGTCGACCGCTTCTCGAAGATTGGCTCTGAGACACAGCTTACGATGATGAATGTCAACGAGGTTATCGGCGATACGGTGTTGTATTTCCGTCGTCGTGTGCCTCGCAATGTGACACTTACGTATAACGGCTTGGCCATAGCTCCAATTGAGGCTCCTATCAACTCAGCACTCTTTGAGTGGGTCATCGAGAATCTTATGAAGAACTCGCTCGATGCACTCCAGGGTCAGGGATCTATAGAGGTCACTGTGGGCGAGACCGATAGTAGTGTCTTTGTCGAGGTTAGCGATACGGGTAAGGGTATCCCCAAGAGCAATTGGACTCGTATCTTTGAGCCTGGTTTCACCACTAAGACACGTGGTTGGGGCTTGGGACTATCGTTGAGTCGCCGTATTATCGAGGAGTATCATCGTGGCCGTATCGCTGTGGTACGCTCCGAGATTGGCAAGGGAACAACAATACGTGTAACACTAAACCGCAATCTAAATGAGTAGACTATCGACCATAGAGGCATATCAGGGGGCTGGCTACGATGTGGTGAAGCCCCATGAGATATTTGGTCGTAACTCACGTCTTATGTCGGGCGACCCAATATTTGAGGGTGGTTATCGTGCCGCTACGCCTGATGAGATTTTTGGCTCCGGTACAGTGCGTATCGAGCCTGATGTGGTCATGGCCTTAGAACCTTCGTTTGCCTATACAACAATCTATCAGCTGCTTATCGTAGTATCGCTGGTATTGTATCTGCATATGTTGCTCAGTTCGTGGGGTTTTATTGGTGCTATCTGGGGAGATATCTTCAGTGTGCATAGTGAGCGTCGCATGGCTAACGAGGGTGGCGAGCTTCCGTTGAGCTACTTTAAGGTTGCTGCAATCATCGTGGGTGTTATCATGCTTGCGTTGGTGTGTGTGCGTATCGCTGACCTGGGACTTGGGGCAGATGCTCCAATATATGGTAGTATGCTGGCCTCCATGCTTTCGCTTGTAACGCTACTCTTGGTGGGTGTTTTTGTGGCATGGTTCTACTCGTTGCATACCATTACCGAGTGGATATCGCAGACAGGTGTTGCCACCGAGCTATCGAGTATTACGGTTATTAACTTTGTGCGCTATGTCGTTGTGCTGTATCCACTTGTTGCAGCATGGCTTGTTGCCTCGCCGGATAGTGTTCGTGGGTGGGGCATAGCGGTCATTTGTGGTACAATTCTACTGTTGCTTATATATTTAAAAGACACTTTTGTGTTCTTTCTTTCGAAAAAAATTCCGATTTTGTATTGGATTTTGTACCTTTGCACCGCTTTTTTGCTGCCAATTAGCTTTGTGTATGCAATGTTACCAATGCAAGCATAGTGAGTCTATTTGTGTATGATTCAGATTTGCAGTATGTTGTAAAATGAATACACATGCAAAATTGCGGCTAACGAAGAGTAAAAAGATAGGAAAACAATAACTGATAAAAAGTTTAAAACTTTGAAAGTAAGTAAGATTTTAGTGTCACAGCCTCGCCCCGCTGTAATTGAAAAATCCCCATTTTTTGAATTTTCATCAAAGCACGAGCTTGAGATCGACTACAAGCCGTTGATTCGTGTTGTTGGTGTGTCGCTCAAGGAGTTTCGCGCACAGCGCACCGAGATTCTCGACCATACAACAATGATATTCTCGTCACGTACAACCATCGATAGCTTCTTCCGCATTTGCGAGGAGGCACGTATCACTGTGCCTGAGACCATGAAGTACATCTGCAATACTGAGGCTGTTGCCCTCTACCTACAGAAGTATATCGTCTATCGTAAGCGTAAGATATCGTTCGCCGATGGTACGTTCAACTCGCTCTTGGAGCTGATCGTAAAGCATAAGGATGAGAAGTTTATCCTTGCGCTTACCGAGCCTTTCAAGCCCGAGCTTCCTGATACTCTCTCAAAGCTTAAGCTCAAGGTTGACCCTGTGGTGTTTGCTCGTACCGTAGCTGCTGATATGGGCGATATTATGCCTGAGAACTACGACATCATAGCCCTTTACTCGCCATCCGATGTAAAGGCTCTTGTGGATAACTTCGATGTGGCAAAGCTCCCTGTTGTAGCCACCTTTGGCGAGGCTACGTTGCGTGCTGCCATCGATGCAGGTCTTAAGGTGAAGGCCTCAGCACCATCACCCCAGGCACCATCTATGGTTAAGGCTCTCGACATCTACTGCTCAAAGATTGCCGAGGGCGTAGAGGTTGAAGATGCCCAGATTCGTGAGGATCTCGAGAAGGAGGAGTTCATACGCGCCCAGCAGACAAAGCTTCAGAAGAAGACTCGTACACGCACACGTAAGACATTGTAGCAATGCCTGAGGCTCGATCATACTCTCTACCTAAGAGCGAACGTCTATGTTCACGTTCGGCAATCCGTAGGCTCTTTGCCGACGGTAAATCGGGCTTTGTCTATCCCTTCCGTTATAAGATATTCGCCGAAGCAAGCACCTCGCCAAGTGTCGAGGTGCTGTTCTCGGTGCCAAAGCACAACCATAAGCGTGCTAATAGGCGTAACCTACTACGTCGCCGCACTAAGGAGGCTTATCGCCTAAATAAGAGCGAGCTACAACTCGCCGTAGAGGCTAAGGGTGTGAATCTTGACATGGCACTCACATACTCTACAAAGGATGTCCTATCATATGATACTATAGCTCATGCAGTCTGCAAAATTCTGGCCGAGGTTGCTGAGCGTTGCTAAGCGAGTATTCGCCTTTCCATTCATTGTGTTGGTGAGATTCTATCAGATATGTCTCTCACCCCTTAAACCTCCAACTTGTCGTTTTACCCCTACATGCTCGCAATATGCCATCGAGGCACTCCGCAAGCATGGCCCTATCAAGGGTATATATCTTACTATTCGCAGGCTATTACGATGTCATCCATGGGGTGGGTCTGGGTATGACCCCGTACCATAATTTGTTGTGATAGTGGCACTTCTTCGCCACCTTAGTCATTAGGATATTAAGACATTAAGATATTTAGTGTCTGCTCCTTATGCTCCTTAAATTCCCTATTCTCTCTAAATTACCTCTCCCTTGACTTCCCAATAATTAGGGGTGCAAAGCTCTCATTTTCCCTAATTTTTGCGATTGTGGCAGTCGCTGTTATCCTCTACCTTTGCAGCGATAAAACCACAAAAAATGAACAGGAAACCGTTGCATATCAACTTAGCCCTACTTATTACTATAGGTATACTCATACTCACAAACCCTATAGTGTCGTATGCTACTGAGCCTCCGCACCATGCTAAAGGCTCGGTAACGCTCTCAGGACGTGTGCTTACAGAAGATGGCACGCCGCTACCATATGCCACCGTCTACATCGAGGGTACTACCATTGGTGCTACGGCTGACGGCTCAGGGCGATACTCAATTCGTATACCTCATGGCGAGCATAGGCTTACTGCAGCGACACTTGGTTATGAGAGTGAGTATAGCGTTGTAAGCTCTCACTCAGCACCTTTGGAGCTTAACTTTACGCTCGCTGAGGCCTCTACGCGCATTGATGAAGTGGTAGTATCTGCCTCGGGCGTAGGCCACCTACGTCGCTCAGCATTTAATGCAGTAGCCATAGACACACGCTCGCTCGACAATACATCAAAAAATCTTGCCGATGCGCTTAACAAAGCTCCTGGCATAAAGCTACGTGAGGCGGGAGGTGTTGGCTCTGACATGGCCATTTCGCTTGATGGCTTTACGGGCAAGCATGTAAAAATATTTATTGATGGCGTGCCTCAGGAGGGTGTAGGCGGCTCATTCTCACTAAACAACATCCCTGCGGGCTATGCCGACCGCATCGAGGTATATCGTGGTGTTGTCCCCGTAGGCTTCGGTGCTGATGCCATTGGTGGTGTGGTTAACATTGTGACCAATCGCAGTCGTCGTCGCTGGTTTGCTGATGCGTCATACTCTTTCGGCTCGTTCAACACTCATCGCTCGCAGATAAATGGTGGCCAGACACTCGAAAATGGCTTTATGTGGGAGTTAAACGCCTTTCAGAACTATTCGGATAACAACTATAAGGTGGACGCTGCCGTTGAGGACTTCGCGACAGGGCGTATCGATAAACTCAAGAAGGAGCGTGTGGAGCGCTTCCACGACACCTACCACAACGAGGCGATAGTAGCTAAGCTCGGCGTGGTAGATAAGCGCTGGGCAGACCGTCTGGTGGTTAGCATGACATACTCGCAGATGTACAAAGATATTCAAACCGGTGTGCGTCAGGATGTTGTCTATGGAGCCAAGTTCCGTCGTGGCCACTCGCTGATGCCCTCGGTGGAGTATCTCAAGCGTAATCTCCTGATACGTGGCCTTGACCTTACGCTTACAGCAAACTATAACCGTAACATCACTACAAACGTAGATACGGCGCAGTATAAGTATAATTGGCGTGGCGAGACTAAGCGTCTTAACTCGCCTGGTGAGCAGTCCTATCAGCATACACGCTCTTTGAACAATAATTGGAATACTACTGCGACACTCAACTATCGCATAGCACGCCGCCATACCCTCACGCTCAACCATGTGCTTAACGCCTTTACACGCAGCAACACCTCGTTGCTTGCCTCTGAGCCTGAGGAGGATGCCTTCCGTAAGCAGACTTTGAAGAATATCACAGGCCTGCAGTACCGCTATGTACACTCTGAGCGATGGAACGCCTCGGCCTTTGCCAAATATTATGCGCTGTCGGTATCAGGCCCTATAGCTACCGATGCCAATGCCTCAGACTTTGTGCTTACACGACGCAAGAACAATGCTTTGGGCTATGGCTTAGCAACGACATACTTTATTACCCCCTCGCTACAGGCCAAGCTATCCTACGAGAAGGCCTACCGCCTACCTACTATTGAGGAGATGTTTGGCGATGAGGACCTCGAGATGGGCGATATCACAATACGCCCTGAGAATAGCCACAACCTAAACCTTAGTCTCAGCTACTCACAGGGTTTTGGCGCAGATAAGCAACATAACATCTACCTTGAGGCGGGAGCTATCCTTCGCTCTACCAACGACTATATCCAACGTAACATCGTGGACGTTAGCGGAGGCAAGGTGGCGGCGAGCTATATCAACTACGGCAAGGTGCGCACATGGGGTGTTAACCTCTCGGCACGCTACACCTTTAGTAAGTGGCTCTCGGTAGGTGGCAATATAACCTATTCGGACGTTAGGGATAATATGAAGATTGCCATAGGTACAATCTCGATGCCTAACCTTGGCTACGGCGACCGTATGCCCAATATCCCATATCTCTTTGCTGATAGCGATATTACTTTCACGTGGAACGATTGTATTAAACAAGGTAATACGCTTACCGTTAGCTACGACAATCAATACCTACATGGCTTCTACTACTACTCATCACGCATAGGCACAAACCGTTCGGAGTATATGGTGCCAAGTCAATTCTCGCACAACATCTCTATCGGTTACTCGCTCTCTGGAGGTAAATATAACCTCTCGGTGGAGTGTCGCAACCTTACGGATGAGAAACTCTACGACAACTTCAGCCTTCAGAAGGCGGGCAGGGCATTCTACGCCAAGCTACGCATAGCACTCGGAGGCCGCTAACATGATATGTATAACTAAAATAAAATAACTATGAACAGACTTTTTCCCGCTATTGTCGCTATGCTACTTATCGTAGTTGTAGCGTGCGAGCCTGCCTCGCAGAATCCTACGCACAACCCTACGCCCAACGCCGAGCGACCATATGTAATTGCGTCGCAGGGAACCTTCTCTAATACCACGACCAATGCGCTACTTACGGCCGAGAGCCTCGATGGTGGCACTATTGGCATGGCAGATGGCTTAGTTAATGATGGTGCTTCGTATTGGGTGTTCTGGGGTGGTAAGTACCTCTATGGCCTTACCTATAATCAGGGTAATGCCGGTACTACACGCTCCTATGTGATGAACTCCGACTATACGCTCTCGGCACGCTCGGCAGAGTATGCCGTACGCCGCTTCACCACCGTAGGTACTTACGATAGGTATGTGATGACTACGTCTACGGGCGATGGCCCTACGGAGTGGGCAGATGAGAATGGCTACCTGCCAAAGTCTATTCTCGTGTCGTTGCTCGATGTTGAGGCTGAGACATACACTACCAACAACACCCTTGAGGAGCATTACCTTGCCGAGAACTTCCTGGGCAATGGCGAGTTTATTACGCTTGCTGGCATCGAGGAGGTTGATGGTAAGATCTACTCGGCAGCCGTACCTATGGGTCTTAGCCAATATGGTGTTAAGCGTGATGGCGGTAAGTGGATTCGTGAGGGCTATGCCGACCTTGTGAAGACCGAGGCAGGTGGCTCAGGCTCAGGAGCTTATAAGGAGGGTGAGTTGCAGTGGACGCAGTACCCCGATGAGTGCTGGGTGGCTATCTTCGATGATGAGACGCTCTCAACGAAGTCTCTTATTCGTACCGACAAGATTAGCTATGCTGCAGGTCGTAACAAGTCGCAGTACTACCAGATGGTGTGGGCTACCGACTCTAGCGATGTATATGTCTTCTCGCCATCGTATGCCAAGACCATGAGTGATCCTCGTCAGCAGACAACGCTCCCCGCAGGCGTAGTGCGTATAAATGCTGGTAGCAAGGAGTTTGATCCTAACTACTACGTAAACCTCGAGGCTTTGGCTTCAGGTCGCTCGTTCCTACGCACATGGTATGTCGGTGGTAGTAGCTTCTTGCTTCTTATGTACGATAGCCCACTTACCCCTGCTAAGACGATGACAGCAAATCAGCTGGCTATATTTAACGCTGAGTCTGGCGAGCTTACTGCCGTTACGGGACTTCCTGAGAGTAGCTCTATCTCGGGCTTTGGCAATACTCCCTATGCTGAGGGCGGTAAGGCATATATGCCTGTAACACTTACAGATGGCTACCCTACAATATATGTTATCGACACTACTACCGCTGTAGCTACAAAGGGTCTTACTATTGAGGCTACACAGATTAGTGGCGTGGGTCGCTTGGAGCCTATTAACTAAATTTATGTGAAAATGTATCGGATACGGCAAGGTTTTTTGTAACTTTGCCGTATCGACATAAACAATCTATGCTATGATGAATATTGTAAAACAACTGCATATATGGCTCTCGATCCCCTTGGGCTTAGTCATAAGCATCACCTGCTTTACGGGTGCAGCACTTGTCTTTGAGAAGGAGATTTCGCATGCTGTGCAGCGTGACTACTACTATGTGCAGCCCAAAGGCGAGCCTATCGCAATTGAGGAGCTTCAGGCTAAGGTCGAGACGGAACTTGATGAGGGTAAAAGTATCCAAACGGTTGAGATCGATAGCGACCCTGAGCGTAGCTATGGCTTTAAGATTGGTCGTCGCCAGACAATATATGTCAACCAATATACGGGCGAGATACTCGGTACGCCTGAGCGCCTTGAGTTCTTCCAGACGATGTTTCGCATGCACCGCTGGCTGATGGACTCTCCTGGGGGTAAGGGCAAGATGAGCTTCGGCAAGATGGTCGTAGGTATTAGCACAATATGTTTCGTAGTGTTGCTCGTTACAGGCTGCTTCCTATGGTGGCCTAAGACGCTTAAGATGTGGCGCAACCGCTCGGTTATCGCAATACGCAAAGGGTGGCACCGCTTCTGGTACGACCTACATGCAGTAGGAGGTATCTATGCAACTATACTTCTGCTCATTATGGCACTTACAGGCCTTGTATGGTCGTTTGGTTGGTATCGTGACGGCTTCTATGCGCTCTTTGGCGATGGCGCACGTGAGTGGCTCAGAGCCTTACACACAGGAACTATCGGCGGAATGTTTACTCGTGTGTTGTGGTTTGTTGCAGCACTTATCGGTGGCACACTTCCACTTACGGGCTACTATCTATGGATACGTCGTAAGTTCTTCCGTAGGCAAAAGCAGTCTTAGAAGCTGTTTTGAATTTTATTGAAAGAGTATGTTTGTTGCTGCAAAAGATAGTTTCGACTTCTCGAAATAAAATTCAAACAGCCTCTTAAACAACCTCATATTTTGGGCTGTCACTTTGGTAAAAGTGGCAGCCTATGTTTTATCTCTAAAACTGATTTAGATAAAATATTTGCACCTACGTATTGTATTTTGAATCTTAATTGTTATCTTTGTGTTGTAAAAATGCATAGATAATATGCATAACAAACAAAAACATAAGTATTTAGATATAGATAATATGCTCGATTATATTGTTGAGTATATACATAATGCCATCGGAGTTGAAGCCTCCGTATCGGGTTGTAACGTAGGTAAGTTGGAGAGGGCATTGGCCATGGGTGTGGTTGAGAAACTCTCGGTTGAGGATATTGCCAAGTATTGCTCTATGTCGATGTCTACATTCAAACGCCGTTGCATAGATTATTATGGATTATCTCCGCATAGGCTGATAATCAACTGTCGTATGGCTCTGGCAATTAAACTGTTGAAGACTACCATATTGCCACTATCGGAGATTGCTCAACGGTGTGGCTATGCTACTGTGTCGCACTTTATCGCCACGTTTCGCCGTCACCATGGCACTACGCCATCGTGCTATAGACGGCTCAGTGCTTCTAAGTAATTAATAGGCTCCTCCGCATTGGAAGAGCCTATTAATTATTAGGTAAGCCGTTATTCGCTTTTAATGGTTATCGAGGCTGGCTTTAGACCCTTGGCTGTCGCTGTGAGTGTGATATTGCCAGCCACCTCTTTGCTCTCCACAATGGCTGTCATCATACCGTTAAACACCTGCATGCGAGGTAGGTGGAATGGCTCCAACGAGATAGGATTACCATTAGCACCTGCTCGATAGCTGCCTGCGCCCTTAACGCTGAAGCGCATCTGGTGCTGGGCATCGGGGCATAGGTTGCCCTCCTTATCTACGACACGTACGGTAACGAAGGCGAGGTCTCGGCCATCAGCCTTGATTGTGCTACGGTCGGCCTGTAGCTCAATATAGTGAGGTGTGCCTGCGGTGTGTACCTCTTTTTCGGCAACAGCATTACCCTCAGCATCGTATGCCACAACACGCACTGTGCCAGGCTCATACTTAGTATCCATCCACATCAGACGGTAGCGTTGCTGACGTTTAAGACCAAGTGTAGACTCCTTATCGGCAGAGTTTTCTATGTTCACGCTGCTATCCTTGGTGCGTATGCCTTGGCTTACGCCATTGATAAATAGCTCGGCAGAAGGGTAGTTGGTATAGACAAATACGGGAGTTACCTCGCCAACACGTTCAGGCCATGTCCAATGTGGAAGAATATGGAGGGTCTCCTCCTCAGCGTTCCAATGGCTGCGGTAGAGGTAGTAGCGATCCTTAGGTAGGCCTGCAAGGTCGACAATGCCAAATAGCGATGAGTGGCTTGGCCAATTGGTGTAGTAGGGTGTAGGCTCGCCGAGGTAGTCGAAGCCTGTCCACACGAACTCGCCGATGCAACATGAGTAGTCATCGTGCCAAATCCAATCATCCTCCGGAAGGTTTGACCATGAGCAATGCTCCACGTCGTAAGATGAAGATTGGTGGTCGTCGTAGGTGGCCATCGAGCGACGCTCAACAGGGAACTTATATACACCACGACTACTTACCGTTGAGGCGGTCTCGCTACCGAGGATAATCTGCTGTGGCAGACGGTAGTAGTTATCGGGGTAGAGGTGTGGGCGGTAGTTGAAGCCTGCCACATCCATCATTGCTGCCATATTGTTATACACCACATTATGTGGCTGATCCATACCCTGTGTTACAGGACGTGTAGGGTCCTCACGATGACATACGTCCTGAAGCATACGTGAGAGCTTTGGCCCCCAGAGGATGTCGCCCTGGTCGGGTACCTCGTTACCTATGCACCACATCACAACACTTGGGTTGTTGCGGTAGTGGCGTACAAGGTTTACAATGTCACGCTCTGCCCACTCATCGAAATACTTGTGGTAGCCATTGGCGAGCTTCGCTGTGCGCCACTCGTCGAATGATTCGAGCATAAGCATCATGCCCATCTCATCGCACGCCTCCACAAGCTCGGGCGCTGGCATGTTGTGTGAGGTGCGTATGGCGTTGCAGCCCATATCCTTGAGTATGCGTATCTGGCGACGTATAGCAGCGTCGTTCACTGCAGCACCCAATGGGCCAAGGTCGTGGTGGTTGCATACACCCCTGAACTTTTCGGGCTTGCCGTTGATGAACATTCCCTGCTCAGGGATAATCTCTATTGTGCGAATACCAAAGCGTGTGGTATACTCATCCTTAAGCGTGCTGCCAAGGTAAACTCGTGATACAGCGGTATATAGCGCTGGGGTATCAACACTCCAAAGCTCGGGATTTGCAATATCGAATCTCTGCTCAAAGAGCTTGCTGTCGTAGTGGCTGAGGCTCTCTTCGTTGGTCGCTACCACCTCGCCCTGAGGGTTACGGATGTCGGTAACGATACGTAGTGCCGAATGCTCCGCTGTGGTAGGGTACTCTACGGTTGTGAGTAGCTTAACCTCGGCAAGCTCCTCGCTCACACGTGGCGTGGTAAGCTGCGTACCCCATACGGGGATATGTACATCTTCGGTTACTACAAGGTGTACGTTGCGGTAGAGGCCTGCGCCAGGATACCAGCGTGATGACTCATTCTCGTTCTCAAGACGTACGGCAAGAGAGTTAATCTCGCCAGGCTTAAGGTAATCGGTGATATCGAAGTGGAACGAGTTGTAGCCATATGGCCAAAAGCCCACCTCGTGGCCATTGACATATACACGTGCCTGGCTCATAGCACCGTCAAAGATTATCGTGGCACGCTTGCCCGCTTCAAACTCAGGTGCCTCGAACTTTAGGCGATACCAGCCTACGCCCACAAAGGGAAGACCTCCTGTGCGGCCAGCATGCTCCATAGCCTCTTTTTGGCCATCTTGGGTGATAGCTACGTTCTGCCTGTCGTTGTGGATGCTGAATGGGCCATATATTGCCCAATCGTGGGGTATGCGCACCTGTTGCCACATGCTGTCGTTAAACTCTGGTGTGCTAAACTCCTCGCTATCCTGTTGCGTAAATCTCCACCCCTTGTCGAGGAGAAGCTCGGTGCGCTGCTGTGCCGAAAGTGTGGTGCATGCCGCAAGAAGCATCAGAAGTGTGATAAGTCGTTTCATATAGTTCGTTTTTAGGTTTCAACCCTACAAAGATACAATTTTTTTCGGATTCACAACCGACCATTAGCAATAAGGGCTGACCACAGTGGCCAGCCCTTGATAGTCATATGTGGCACTTAGTCCACAATACTTAGGATTACTCCTCATCAGTGTCGGTGTAAGCCTTAAGCAACTTCTCCTGAACATCTGCAGGCACCTGCTCGTACTGTGCAAACTGCATAGTGTAGGTTGCAGCACCAGAGGTAAGCGATGACAACGATGTAGAGTAGCGGTAAAGCTCTGCAAGAGGCACACGTGCGTTGAGGCGGTCGAAGCCCTTGTCAGACTCCATACCCATAATCATAGCACGACGGTTCTGAAGGTCGCTCATCACAGCACCCATATACTCGCTTGGAGTGAGTACCTCTACATTGTAGATAGGCTCCATAATCTTTGGACCAGCGTTGCGGAATGCCTCCTTGAAGGCGTTACGGCCAGCAAGCTTAAATGAAAGCTCGTTTGAATCTACTGGGTGCATCTTACCATAGTAAACAACTACGCGGATGTCACGTGCGTACGAACCTGTCAATGGACCCTCATCCATCTTCTCCATGATACCCTTCAAGATAGCAGGCATGAAGCGTGTGTCGATAGCACCACCAACTACTGAGTTGTAGAACTGAAGCTTACCACCCCATGGCAAATCGTACTCCTCCTTGCCCTTAACGCTAACGGCAATCTCCTGACCATTAACCTTATACTTTGTAGGCTCTGGCATGCCGTCGAAGTAAGGCTCGATAACCATGTGAACCTCACCAAACTGACCAGATCCACCAGACTGCTTCTTGTGGCGGTAGTCTGCCTGAGCCACCTTAGTGATAGTCTCACGATATGGAATCTTAGGAGCGAAGAACTCAACCTCCATCTTGTTCTCAGCTGATAGACGCTGCTTGAGGATGTTGAGGTGATGCTCACCCTGACCCTGGATGATGGTCTGCTTAAGCTCCTTAGAGTACTCTACAAGGATTGTAGGATCCTCATACTTAGCGTCGTTCAAGAGTTTGCCGAGCTTCTCCTCGTCGTTCTGCTCCTTAGCCTTGATAGCTGCACGGTAGCGTGGATCTGGGAATGAGATAGGCTCAACAGTAACAGGTGCCGAAGGTGCTGAGAGGGTGTCGTTGGTACGAGTACCCTTAAGCTTAACGGTGCAACCGATGTCACCTGCTGAAAGCTCGGTAACCTTAACTCGGTTCTTACCTGCAACGGCGAATAGCTGTGATAGCTTCTCCTTGTTGCCTGTGCGTGAGTTAACAAGCTCCATACCCTCGGTAAGCTTACCACGGATAACACGGAAGAATGTAATCTCACCGATATGCTGCTCAATCTGGCTCTTGAATACGAATGCTACAGCTGGCTCCTCAGCGTTTGCAAGGATCTCCTCACCCTCAGTTGAGAGGAATGCAGGTGCCTTCAATGGACCTGGGCCTACGTTGATGATGAACTCCATAAGACGCTTAGTACCGATGTCGCGCTTACCTGAAGCACAGAAGATTGGCATGATGTCGCGCTTAGATACGCCGAGCTTCAAGCCTGCACGGATATCGTCCTGAGTAAGAGAACCCTTCTCGAAGTAGAGCTCCATGAGTGCGTCATCATAGACCGCAGCTGCCTCAGCAAGCTCCTGGTTAAGAGCGTTAGCGCGCTCGATCTCGCTCTCTGGGATAGGATGCTCCTCACGCTTACCATTCTCGTCAACAAATTTGTAGAGCTTCATCATCAATACGTCGATGAATGAGTCGAAGCCAGAGCCCTGGTTAACAGGATACTGAACGATAACAGGCTTTACAGATGAGTTGGCGCGGATACCCTCGATTGTAGCGTCGTAGTTAGCCTTGTCGCCATCAAGCTGGTTGATAACGCCGATAAGAGGCTTGTTGAGGATGCGTGCGTAGCGAGACTGAAGCTCTGAGCCTACCTCCCAGCCATTCTGTGCGTTGAGAACCATAACACCAACGTCACCTACCTTAAATGCAGAGAACAACGAACCACAGAAGTCGTCAGAACCTGGGCAGTCGATGATGTTGAGCTTACGGTCCATAAACTCAGTAAAGAGGGTTGTTGAGTATATCGAACGCTTGTACTCGTGCTCGATATCGGTATTATCCGAGATGGTATTGTTATTCTCGATACTACCCCTGCGATCAATCACCTTACCCTCGAAAGCCATTGCCTCTGCAAGGGTAGTTTTTCCGGCGCCAGGCGCACCAATAAGAACGATGTTCTTAATCTCTTTTGCTGAATAGTTTTTCATAGTATGTTAGTTTTTTAGGTTTTTTGTTGTCGCTTAAGCTCTCAGAAAATCTCACTTTCTCGGACCATCTCAAATGCTTAAGTGCCTTTGCGGATTATAAAGTTAAGCACTTTTTTTTGAACCACAAAATATAAGAGCACAATTTTATTAAAAAACCAATTTTTATGCCATAACAACGGAATAAATATGCGTTAAATTATGAATATTCGCACGATATGCAGGCAATTATGCACGATATTCCCATTCTACGTAGGTGCGACATTTTGCCTGCAATGACAAGAAAGATATGGTTAAATGCAAGAAATACGAACGGGGGATGATAATGATAGAAAAAAATATAGTAAATTTGTTCCCAGCAACTCAAACGACATTTGAATGAAGAGCCTTAGTGTGATAAAGATAGTAGGTTGTATCGTGACCATTATACTCTGTATTTGGCCAGCATCGGCGCAGGAGTTTGAGTCGGATTATATTCTTTATAAGTATTACGACGATGAGGAGGATCTATACATGAAACTCCTTGAGGAGTATCTATCAACGGTCCCAGAGGCGGGTGCCATTCCATATATAGCATCGAATGCGGAGTTCGCACTACGCGGAGTGACCAACAATGTGCGTGGTGGTCAACGTGGCGAAGAGATAACCATGCTTGGAGCATTGCCTATTGATTATACGACATCCTCGGCACTCAGCGCACTTGGCATTAGGCGTATGCGCTACCCTGGACTTAGCAATGCCTCACTATCGGGAACAACAACGTCATCACTGAGTTATAATCTTGAGGGTGAGAAGATATACAGATTTAATGGGCATGACCTACGTGGTGACTTCTCTGGTCGTAACTACCTCGCAGGAATCAGCTATCGTGGCACATACCGCATATCGCCTAAGGGTATTGAGTTAAGTGATGACTGGGTGCTAACCAGTAGCGCACGCGCGCGCATGGGACGCGATATATATGTAGATGGCGTGAACAACAACAGCTTCGACATCGCCCTTCACGCCTCACGCGAGTGGAAGGGGAACTCGCTGCACCTAATAGCCATAGCGCCCTACAGCACTCGTGGCACACGCAAGGCGACATTGGAGGAGTGCTTTACGCTGACCAACAACTATCTCTACAACCCCTCGTGGGGTATGCAGGCGGGCAAGATGCGCAATGCCAACATCGCAACAGAGCTACGCCCCGAAATTATCGCCCTATGGCGCCGAGAGCTTAGCGACAACACCTCGCTCAGAGCGATGGCGGACATAAGCTACGACCTCTACAGCTACTCTACCCTAAGCAACATCGACGCGCCGACGGCGGCGCCCGACAACTACCAGCGACTACCCTCCTACTTCACAAACGAGGAGAGCATTGCCGAGGTGACCGCCGCATGGCGAGATAACAACCTGAGATATACGCAGATAGATTGGGATTATCTCTACCACACTAATGCCCTGCAGAGCGATGGTCATGCAGCATATATCGTTGATAAGCGCCACAACAACATACTACGCACAGCCCTTACGGCAGAGGTCGAGCACCACATCAACAGTATGACAATCAACGGTGGCGTTATCTACGACATGAGTAGTGCGCACCTCTTTAGGAGCGCAGATGATATGCTTGGTGCCGACCATATCCTCGACTACGACTACTTCAATAGAGAGCTATCCGCGAGTGGTGTTCCGCCTAAGAATAACCTGCGCGACGAGGATATTAGAGTTACCGAGGGCGACCACTTTGGCTACGACTACCTTCTTACACGCCACCATGCCGAGGTATATGGTAGTGCCTCACTAAAATATGGTCGCAACAACTTCGCTGCGGGCATACATTTTGGCACTGATATATCTCAGCGACGTGGTAATTTCGAGAAGGAGCTATTCCCTGGTAGGGGCTCCTACGGTAGGTCGCAGACTATAAAACACTTCCCCTATCGCATAAATCTTGGCTGGACGCATAGTATTAGAAATCATCATATTAGCGCCTCAGCAATGCTACGTGGAGCAACGCCCGCTATCGACATGCTCTTCCTGCAGCCACAGTATAATAATAGGACAATTCCCAACCCTGAGCAAAGCACTGCATTTGCTGCCGAGGCGTCATACCACTACCATAATGAGCGTGTTGAGGTGGCGGCAACACTCTTCGTAACCACGCACACTAATATGAGCAGCGTTGTGCGCTACTACGATGATATGGCATCGACGATGGCAAATGCCGTGGTAAACGATATAGGAGTTCTGAATTTTGGTATTGAGGCATCGGCCAAGGTGCGATGGATGAACATCTTACAATCATCATTTGCCCTCACCGCAGCGCAGTATCGCTATATGCGCAATGCCAACATCATGTGCTATGCCGATGCGGATAATCGTCTCATTGCAAATACAACATCCTACATCAAGGGCTACCACACCTCAACGCCCGAGGTAACGCTCTATGGCGACCTTGAGTTTCGACCTAAGGGTAGCTGGATGGCACGCCTTGCCGTGAGCTATTGGGGTATGCGCTATGTCGAGCCATCGTTCATTCGCCGCAGTGAGCGTATCACCTCGCACGCCCCATCAAAGGAGGAGTACGATGCTCTTATGTCGCAGCGGCGCCTCAAGGATGCCGCACTTGTCGATGTCTATGTTGCTAAGACCTTTGAGTTTAAGAATGATATATCTTTGCGACTGCAACTATCTGTAAATAATCTACTTGGCAGTAATGTCGTCTATCGCAGCTATGAGCAGCATCGCGTACGCAGAATAAATACAACAAGCCATACCCATCTCATGCCCTTCGGCAATATGACGCAGTATGGCTATGGTCGTACCTTTAAGTTTATGGTTAGCCTCTGGTTCTAACCACGTATGGAGGGGGCTATCCTCCAGCCTTCTTACATCTATATCCCGCCTTTGTAAGCAGATCGACAACGCGGTCGCGGTGGTCGCCCTGGATGATTATCTCGCCATCCTTGGCTGTACCTCCCACGCCACAGCTCTTCTTAAGCTCCTTACCCAGCGCCGCAAGGTCATCGTCGCTACCCACGAAGCCACGTACCACGGTAGCTACACGACCACCCTTCAATCTGTCGAGCCACACGCGTAGGTTCTGCTTTGCGGGGTCGAGGGTCACTGCCTCAGCCTCCGCAGAGGTCTCATATTGAAAGTCAGGGTTAGTGGAGAACACCACGCCAAGACGCTCTTTCCAATCACTCATAGGTCTCTATAAATTTATTCTGCGCAATGCGTACTATGCTTCTCACCTTAAAAGCGGAAGCCAAGGGTCAGCACTGCAAGGTGACAATAGGAGTTAGTGCGCACAGGCACCGCCTCGATATTAAGCTCTGGGTCGAAGCTATCTGTAGCATAGAACGACTGATAGAACGTACGTTCACGCTTGTTGTACTGGTAGGCGAAGTCGAGGTATGTCGTTGCACCAAGCTTAAAGCCTAAGCCCGCTGTTATGTAGTTTTCGCGGGTGACAAGCGGATGGGTGAATATCTGATTGCTATTGCGGATGCCACCATCGCTAAAGATGTAACCAGCGCGAATATCCATGAATGGCAGAGCGCGGAACTCAGCACCTACACGCACCGTATTAGAGCCTCGGAACTGCTCCTTCATGGTTGCCCTGTAATCAAGGTTATTGATAGGCGAGCTTGTGAGGCGTGTTGACTGATACCAGCTACGCTCATAGTCTGCCGAGATGATGAAGCGCTTAGCTATGGTCACCGCAGCACCCACCATAAGGCGTGAGGGCGAGCGAAAGCGCCATGAGTACTCATCCGTATCCTCCCACTTAGGCGACTCCACATAATCGGTCATATAGCCATAACTATCCAAGTCGTAGTTTTCGGGGTTGTTGCCAGCGCTATAGGTCTCCGACCACATATCGGCATAATAGCGTAGTGATAGATTATATGCCGTAGGGGTATGGTAGGCGACACCCACACGCAACCACTTAAATGGTCGCACGGTCATACCCAACTTAAGGTTAACACCCGAACCTGAAAGACGAGTATGCTGTTGATAGTTCATAAAGGTGAGCTGATATGGCATATCGTTGCCTGATGGGTAGCCATTAGGATAGAGGTAGTCCTCGCCATAGAATACCGTATGCTTATACTCCACGCTCTGAATACCGAGCGTTGCACCCAAGTAGAAGACATCCATAAAGTTGAAGCCAATAGGTATTGCAAACTCACCAACAGAGCCACGCGTCTCAACGGCAGTATATTGGTCTATCTCAGCATCAAGACCTATGCGGTCGATATCCCAGCCCAGGTCATCCTTATTGGTTAGACCATTCTTATATGCAAGCACAGCGCCCCAATAGTATGGGTCGTTGCCAAAGTTCATACGACCATCTGCATCTGTTGTTAGACCATCCACATTAGAGAGGGTGCAGAATACATTTGCCATTGAGTTAGTTCCCTCATTACCAAACGATGCGAATTTGTAGTTTTGGTTGAAATCGGCAATGCGGTTATATACGAAGCCTATGTTGAAGTTTGTGAGTGCCCCTGTGCCACGATACACGGTGAAGACACCACCAGCACTCGCCATACCAAAGCGATTGCTATTCTCACGAAAATTATCACTATTGTTATAGTCGGCACCCTCCGTAGGACTCTTCACAAACTGCATCATGGGCGTGAGGCTAATATCGCTGTTGATATACATACCGATACCCGCAGGGTTTATCGATGCTGATGCCATATCTGCGCCAAGGGCTGTGAAGGCATTACCCATAGCCATAGAACGCGCCGTACCGTAGTTGTGGGTGGTATAGGATAGATTATATAGGTCACCCCAGCCAATAATATCGTTGTTGAAGGTGACACCGCCAAAGTTCACCTCCTGTGCCGAGACACTCGGCATTATGGCGACGCTAAGTATGGCGGTAGCTATAAGTGTAAATATCTTTCTCATAGTCGTAGGATATTAGTGTCATGTGTTGGTTAATGGGGTATGCCCAATGACATACCCCAATATTAGGATTAAGCCCTATCTTCTCGATGAGGTGCTACCACCACTGCGTGATGATGAGCTTGAGCTCGATGAGCTACGTGATGATGAGCCTGCGCTGCGATTGCCAACAGAGCCAACTGTAGTTGTGCCGTGCGACGATGACGCACTGCGATAGCTCGATGATGAGCTCGACGACGAACTACGATATGAGCTCGACGATGAGCTGCTGCTCGATGAGCGCTTTGAAGAGGTGGAGCCTCCCGAAGAGCTCACTGTGCCACTGCTTGAACTGCTTGATGATCTGCTCGATGTACCACCCTGGCGGTAGTTATTGCTACGTCCAGCGTTGGTGGTGGTTGTCACACTGCTATTGTTGTTGCGTGTGCCACCATCGCGAACTGTGGTAGATACACCACCCGTTGTTGTCGAGACGCCAATCTTAGTGCCACTCACACGATAGTTGCTATTGCTATTCACGCCTGTCGACACTGAGCCGCCACGAGCTGGTCGGTCGCTGCCGATTGTTGTCTCCACCTTGCCGTAGTTGCGGTTGGTAGTTGGCGATGTATAGCGTGAGCCCGTATTATCGCGATTACCATTGAGGTTTGCTATAGGACGTCCTGCACTTGCTCCTGTGCCCGTTGTCAAACCGTGGTTAGGACGCTCATGGCCTGGACGGTTGTGGTCAGGACGGTGCTGTGGTGGACGTGGTGGGTTATAGTGGTGACCTGGAGCGTAGTGGTGGTGATGGTGGTGGTAACCATAGTAGTATGGATAACCCCACCAGTCGTAGTAGTAGTGATATCTATTATAACACACATTCCAGTTCCAGTCGTACCATGAGTAGCGAGGATAGCCCCACCATGAGTAGTAGAATGGATTTACGTTGATGCTCCAACCATAGTTCCATGGTGATGAGTAGATACCATAGGTAATGTTCGTAGCACCCCACGAGCCAAACATCGATGTTACGTAGCGTGGCTCCACCCATACCTGATTGCCCGATACCATGATGTTGTAATATGCTGGGTCGTATGCCGATGCATATCTCATGGCATTGCTATACTGCAACGAATAGTAGCTTGATGGATAGTTGTAGGTTGGCGAGTTGAAACCATAGATGCGACGAGCATAGGCGCTATCGTAGTTATCCGCAACGATGTTTACATAGTTGGGGCTCTCGTTGATAGCAGCATAGTACTCCGCCTCCGCAGCATTTGCATAAGCCTCAGCTGTGCGTGCCTCCCATTGTGCCTGACGCGCCGCAGCCTCCGCAGCCTTAGCCTCAGCCTCGGCCTTTAACCTATTGGCAACCTGCACACGGTTGTCCGTATTGTAGAGGTCGCTTGACCCATACGACGACGCGCTAAACATCGCCGAGCAACTGCTCATAACCACTGCAATGACAGCTACTGCAATAATCCATAATGACCTTCTCATAGCACTAATATTTTTCTTCTGGCACAACAAAAAGTCGTGACACAATGTTTAACTCTTGCCATCTCCTAAAGGAGTGTCTTTCGCTCAATACAAAGGTAATCAAAAATTATTCAAAACCACACAATATAGGGCTAAATATGTTAAAATAGTCGGTGAACCGCCCAAATAGCGCCTCGAAATGCTGATTATCACTCCTCTACATAGTGTCTGATACCCTCTATCTCATACTCCATATATGCCGCCACGGGGAGCTCAACAAGGAGAGCAGAGCGTGTGCCGTCCGAGACCTTTTTACCCGCAACCTTAGCCAACGCTGCGGCAAGGGCTATGTCGTGCTGGTAGTCGCCCCAGTCGGCACGAGGCAGCGGATAGTTCTTGTCCGAAATAGAGAGCTCGTTACCCTCCTCGGTAAGGTCGATATCGGGCACTATACCATCACCCCAATCACCCTCACCCTTATCATTGAAACACATAAAGGTGATTGGTGCAAACTCCACGTTTATGCCCTCGATGGTGCGACGTGTCACATCCATACCGCAATTCTTACCCTCGGTCGCTGAGCCAATAAGCGTTACTGGCACATCCAAGCCCCTCAAGCCCATGATGAGAAGCTCCGATGCCGAGGCGCTATACCCCGAGCAGATGACCGTAAGCTCATCAAGCTCGAGTAGACTACCCGTATCCTTGAGATTGAAGTCTGATACTTGGTCGCTCACCGTGTTCTTAGGATTACGCTCAATTCTGCAGAGCGTTTTGCCCTCATATTTTGCAGGCATAAGAGCGGAGCAGAGCTTCACTGCCGAGTTCACCGAGCCACCGCCATTTATGCGCAGGTCGAGGATAACCTCCTCAGCACCACCCTCTTTGAGTTCACTAATAGCCTCTATAAGCGCATCATCATACTCAGAGTCAAAACCAGTATAGACAATATATCCAATCTTTTTATCTTCGATGGCTATCACCTCGTGATGTGCCACTGGGCTCTCCTCGTAACTACCCATATCGAGCTCCGCGGTGTAGACCTCACCATCCGTCTGACGGCGTAGCGACAGCTCTACGGCTGAGGCGCTGTTATTCTCTATCCTCTTAAATAGTTCGGCATAGTTCATTTGGGTGATATACCCCCTATTTACCATCGTTATCACATCACCACGCCTAACTCCTGCCTTATGGGCGGGGGAGTCCGCATAGACATTATCTACGAGAAATCCCAAGTGCTGATTTTCGCTATCAATAACGGCTATGGTGTAGTGCAAGCCGATGCCAAAGCCCATAGTCTCGCTGCGCGTAGATGGCTTATATTCACGTATATATGAGTACAGCACACGCTGCCCCTTGCTATTCACATAGCCATCATCAGCATTACTCTTTAGCCCTCCAAGCGACACCGATAGATACTCCTCCCACTTAACACCACGATCGAACGAAGCGCTACGCTCAACAACCTCATCGAGCCAGTAGTACTCCGTCGCTAAGCGCTGGTCTATATAGGCTATAATAGACCTATCCTCGCTTGACGTCCCTGTTGATGGACGGTCGATTGAGGGATAGGGTGTTGATGTGCACGCCACAACAAGTGACAGGGCGATATATAATAACCTCTTCATGGCTTATATGTTATTCTGTTTGAAGTATTTACAAATATCTGTAATGCCACACTCCTCGCACTTAGGCTTACGCGCTATACAGGTGTATCTACCATGCAGTATTAGCCAGTGGTGGGCGATAGGGAGCAGTTCCTTAGGGAAACCCTTCTCTAACTGACGCTCCGTAGCCAAAGGGGTCTTGGCATTTCGCGAAAGACCTATGCGTGCCGCAACGCGGAAGACGTGCGTATCTACGGGCATCACCTCCCTGCCCCAGAGCACCGCACCCACGACATTTGCCGTCTTGCGTCCCACGCCCTGCAGCGATTCCAAATCCTTAGGGTCGTAGGGCACCTCGCCACCAAACTTTTCTACTATCTGTCGCGAGAGAGTTGCCAAATGTTTAGCCTTGTTGTTAGGATAGGATATGCTCTTTATATATTCGTAGATCTCCTCCGCCGTGGCCTTCGACATAGCCTCCGCCGTGGGGTATGCCGCGAAGAGCGCCGGCGTAGTGAGATTTACACGCATATCTGTGCACTGCGCCGAGAGCACAACAGCCACCAACAGCTCAAAAGGGGTGCTAAAATTTAGCTCACTCTCCGCCGTAGGCATAGCCTTAGAGAAGTACTCTACAACACGGTTATATCGCTCCTTTGTTGTCATCATCGTCTGCTTTTATGCCACATACGCCAGCCTATCTTCTTCGCGAAAAGAGCGTATGAAGCTATATTTTTGATAAGTGGTCTATATGTCTTAATATCCTTGCGCCAACGCTTGATATACTCCCATACCGAGCCATTATATGATAGCACCCATAGCGCCGTATTATGCTTCGCAAGCATAAGTTCCTCATATAGCCTACTATCATTATAACGCCTGTCATACCAAATACTTATATCCGATAGCGAGTCCACAAAGGCTATCTTCTTGCGATAGTCGGGGTTGTGGCTCACGCTATACTTCAATACGCGGTGTACCGCCATAGGGCAGTCGATAGCCATATAGCGGCTATTGGCGGCAAACCATAGCCACATGGGTAGATCGTCGGTAGCCCACTCGGGATGGCTCTCGGGGTCGACCTCGGCATAGTATCTCATAACTAACTCCTTGCGCGCCACGACAGTGCAATTCTCGGCAGGGTTGCGTCTGAGCATAGCCTCAAAGGTGGTAGGCATATCCTCGCTCTCGGGATAGGTCGTTGCCACACCCTGCTCATCGATACGCTCCGAGCGACCATAGCACATACCCACATCGGGGTTATCCTCCAAAAGCTCCACCTGCATCTGTAGCTTCTTGCGGTGGGTGAAGTAGTCGTCGCCATCGAGCAGAGCTACATACTTGCCACACGCAGCCTCGATAGTACGGCGATAGTTCTTGCGCCACCCGACATTCTCATTCGATGTTACGATGTGTATCGCCTCGGGGTATTGACGGGCATAGTCCTCGGCGATGGCGAGCGTTCTATCTGTACTACAATCCTCGCCGATGACAATCTCTATACGAAAGTCAGTCTGCTGCCTTAGAACGCTCTCGATGGCTTGCGCCAAGTAGCGCTCATGGTTGTAGGTGGTCATTATGACCGATAGCATCACCCCCTCCATGGCTATATCTTTGTTAGTTTTGCATAGTTGGCAAGGAGCGTCTTCGAGCCGTAGCTATCGAAGTTGATGACCAACTTATGGTCTGTTGCCAATGGCTCTATGCGCTCGATGGTGCCAACACCAAACTTAGGGTGCGACACACGCTCTCCAACACTATAGGCACAACCCGCAAGGGGCACACTGCCCACTGCAGGTGTTGCACCACCCTGTCGCGTACCCACCGAGCGCATACCTGCACGCTGCGGGTCGATAGGTGGTGTTGCGACCACCTGTGGTCGTGGACGCTGCTGCACGCCACCGCCGAAGTTGCGCATAGGAACCTCGCCACGACGCGTATCGTAGCGTTGCTGTGGGCGCTCGCGGCGTGCGAAGATATCGTCATCGTCACCATCTACGCCGGCACGCTCCCAGCGGTTGCGACCATGAAGCTCCTCGATATTGAAATTCGCCTTTAGATACTCCTTGTCTATCTCCTTGAGGAAGCGGCTGGGCATGCTATTCTCGGTCTTACCCCATACGCGGCGCATCTCGGCAAACGACAACATTGCCGCCTTCTTAGCTCGTGTAAGCGCCACATAGAATAGACGGCGCTCCTCCTCTAAGTCTGCCAACGACTCCACGGAGCGCGACGAGGGAAATAAACCCTCCTCCATGCCGACGATATATATGTAGTCAAACTCAAGACCCTTTGCCGAGTGCACGGTCATCAGCGTCACGCGGTTGCCATCGTCCTCCTCATCCTGGTCTGTCTGAAGCATTATGTTCTGCATCCACTCATCGATGGATGGTTCAAAGTCGGCATCGCGCAACCCCTCGTCCATATCCTTGGCGCACTCCTCCTCGTAGGCACTCATCATGGCGAGGAGCTGGTCGAGGTAATCCTTAGAGGTCTCATTCTCAGGCTTCTTCTCCGCTTCGAGCATATGCAAAATGCCCGAGCGCGCCATGATCTCCTTGCCGAAGTCGGTGACGCTCATCTGGTGGCGCATCTTGGCAAGCTCCTGTATCATCCTCACAAACTCCCCCACCTTACGCACCACGACCCTTTCTACGTTGTCGAGTGTGGAAGAGGCTGTGAGCTCCTCAACGGCGTGCCACATAGATAGGTTCTTGGCACGCGCTATCTCCTCGATGCGTGCCACAGTGGTGTCGCCAATACCGCGTGCTGGGTAGTTGACAATGCGCTTGAAGGCCTCGTTATCGTGGGGGTTGATGATAAGGGCTATGTATGCTAATATATTACGCACATCCTTATGCTCCAAGAGCGACATGCCCTTATATACGCGGTAGGGGATGGCACGACGCGTCAGCGCCTCCTCGAAGAGACCATGCTGCTTGTTTGTGCGATAGAGGATTGCGAAGTCGCGCCACTCGGCACCCTCACGCGCCCTATCCTTGATGTCCATAGCCACCTCAACAGCCTCGTAGTTATCCTCCAGCACACGCACAAGGCTTATCTTCTCACCCCTCTCGGCTGCCGAGAAGCACCTCTTCTCTAAACGACGCGAGTTGTGCGCGATAAGCGAGTTGGCAGCATCGACAATGGTCTGCGTAGAGCGGTAGTTCTGCTCAAGTTTATAGACCTTGGTTGTCGGATAGTCACGCTGGAACGATAGGATGTTTTCGATTTTAGCACCACGAAAGGCATAGATACTCTGCGCATCGTCGCCCACAACACATACGTTGGAGTGCTTCAGCGCAAGGCGGCGCACGATGATATACTGCGCCATGTTGGTATCCTGATACTCATCCACAAGGATATACTTAAACTGCTCCTGATACCTCGCCAACACCTCTGGAGCATCCCTAAGAAGGATGTTTGTCTGCAGTAGCAGGTCATCGAAGTCCATAGCTCCATTCTGCTTGCAGCGACGGCAATACTCGTTATAAATATCGCCTATCTCTGGCATCTTTGCTTCGCGATCCTCGGCGGCAAGCGTAGCATTGGCAATGTAGGCACCAGGCGTTATCAGAGAGTTCTTGGCCATCGATATGCGTGCTGCCACCGCCTGTGGCTTGTACCTCTCCTCCGAGAGCTGCATATCCTTGATGATACTCTTTAGAAGGTTCTTAACATCGTTGGGCTCGTATATAGTATAGCTATCGGGGAAGCCTATCTGCGCGGCATTCTCGCGTAGTATGCGCGAGAATACAGAGTGGAAGGTTCCCATGCGTATGTAGCGCGCTTGCGGGCCCACGAGGTTCTCGATACGCTCACGCATCTCGCGCGCCGCCTTGTTGGTAAAGGTCAGGGCGAGAATGGAGCTTGGCGCCACGCCATTGGCGAGCATGTATGCTATGCGTGTGGTGAGCACGCGCGTCTTACCTGAGCCCGCACCCGCGATAATTAGCGATGGTCCATCATAATTTATAACAGCCTCACGCTGTGCAGGGTTTAGTCCTTGTATTATATCTTCGTACATTATCTCTTGTCGTTTGAGTGCAAAGATACTCTTTTTGGAGGAAAAAATATATGATACTCTCAATAAAATTGAGAGAAATATTTTCAGGCGAAGTGAAAGGTGAGGTGCGCTTCGCGCGAGTTTTAAATAGAACGTAGGAGCAATAGGTTTGCTTGCGCGTGAATAGTTCGTCTATCGCCCACTATCGCCCCTATCAATTAGACCCTGCGTCGCAGACACCACACCTTTCACCTTTCACCTTATAAACCCTCGTCATGCCGAGGAGGCGTAAATCAATTAGTAAAGAGTAGTGAGAAATTAGTAATAGTTGAGCGCCATCAGCGCTCATAAATTTTGTTACTAATTACTAATTGACAAATTACTAATTTTAGATAAGTCTACCGCTGTTTATAGACATTGCCAATGCAGAGGGTTATATCTATCAGCGAGGTTGTTACACAAAGGTAGATCGCCACAGAATTGCATAGACCGTTATCCGTATCAGCAAGGCTATTGGTTGCAATTCTTCGCGATGACGAGGTTTATATGCGTCGTAGACACCACACTTTTCACCTAAAATAAAATCTCCTCGCAGCCGAAACTGCGAGGAGATAAACCAAAAGCGCTATGCTTTATTCTAAGACAGGACGCACCGTATGCCCGGCAAAGCGATTGCCCCAGTCCGTGTACGCAGACGTTCTATCAAAGTCAAGAAAATTTGAGTTCGTTGTACTATCCGACTCCGGTGTAGAACTCCAATAGTAGCCAAATGAATCTTCGCCGTAGAGCTCCTCATAATAACGGAAACCTGCAGCAGGTAGATAGATACTATTACCATTAGGTCCTGTAACCATATAGCCACTACCCATCCACAACCAATCACACTTCTTAATCAACTCATCAAACTCCTCCTTGGTCGGCATGCGCCAGTCACCGCCCCACTTAACATGAGCTACATCCATATTGGTGCCCTTAATATCTCCAATACTCTTTTCACACATTGCGCAGTTGTCCTCAGTGTAGCTACTCTTTGTACTTGTCTCGCCCCAAGCGTAGTAGTCGCCATAATCCTCGGGATTTTCTGCTCCAACATTGCACGTTGCCCACTTAACACTCAGACCAAGGTCAACATACTCGTGACCCTCGTGAGAAGGGTTAGAATCTTTTTTCTTGTCCGCGTTGCCACAGCCAACAACAAGAGTTAGCGCAAGCATAGATAGTAGTAACTGTTTCATATTATTTGTGTTTATGATTAACCTGCTATACAAAGATAGCAAATAAATCACATATTACCAAAGATTTACGGCATAAGTATCGAAAAAAAGACTGCCGGTCGAAACCGACAGTCCACGGACACAAACAATTATTAACTTTTTACACTACTAATTCTCTTTTATCTACACAAACTTTTAGCTTTTAATTTAACCCTTAACTTATTATATTAACCTTTTACTTATTCTCTGTCTGCTCCCTTTCGGGGGTTAGTTAAAGCCTCAAAACACATTAGTTTATTAGCTTTTTTTATTTGTTTCTGGTGCAAATATAAAACGAAAAAATCAATGTTCCAAATCAAAAATACTTATCTTTGTATAAACAAGGCTTATAGTTAGCAAAATAACTATACGTTTTATATGATATGTGTTTAAAAAATGGATATATTACAAATATCTTAGCAAGATATTTTAGCCTTAAAATGTTAAATATCAGCTATATATATCGGATATGCTTATGCACATACAGAAAAAATCTATAAAATTTTCATTCGACACGATTTTTTTTCATTTTTCATAGTGTTAGAGGGCACATCGTGGCAAAATAATCGCACAAGTAAGAGGTGGGTAAAAATAAAGAGAGCAACTGCAAATGTGTAAAATTTGAGCGATATCACACCATCACGAAGATTATGTATAAATAATACTTTACTTTTTTTGCATTTATTGAATTTTTTTGTACTTTTGCATCAATTGGAAAAAAGTGAACTTAAAATGGCTAAGGTACCACAACAGAGCGAGTATCTGCGTAAACCCGAATGGCTGAAGATTAGCCTCAGGAGTACGGCAAATACGGCGGAGGTCGAGCAAATCGTCGAGGGGCGCTGCCTGCATACTATATGCAGTAGCGGAATGTGCCCCAATAAGGCGGAGTGCTGGAGTCGTCGTACTGCTACATTCATGATATTGGGTGATATATGTACTCGCAACTGTCGCTTCTGTGCCACGACAACAGGTCGTCCCCTGCCCCCAGATGAGCAGGAACCAGACAAGGTGGCAGAGAGTGTAAAGCAGATGGGCCTTAAGCATGTTGTAATTACATCGGTAACGCGCGACGACCTCGAAGATCATGGTGCAGCCATCTGGGCACGCACGGTGGAGGCAGTACGCCGCGAAAATCCCGAATCAACAATTGAGCTCCTTATTTCCGATATGGATGCACGCACAGAGCTATTAGATATTGTGCTTGCATCGCGTCCCGACATTGTGGGACACAACATCGAAACCGTCGAGCGACTAACCCCCGAGGTGCGTTCGCGTGCTAAGTATCGCACGTCACTCGCCACCTTGAAGCATATTGCTGATAGTGGGGCTGTTGCGAAGAGTGGTCTGATGGTCGGATTGGGCGAGAGCGAAGAGGAGATACTTCAAACACTACGCGACCTACGCGAGGTGGGAGTATCCATCGTTACCCTCGGACAATATCTTCGACCTACTAAGGAGCACTATCCCGTAAAGGCGTATATCACTCCTCAAAAGTTCGAAGAGTACCGACTCAAGGCTCTCGAGATGGGTTTCGCTTACTGTGCGAGTGCACCATTGGTGCGTTCGTCATACTTAGCAGATGCCGCACTTGAAGCTGTTAGAGAGGTATGCAAAACGAAGTAGAAATCAGAGATTTACAGAGCATGGCGTATGGCGAGTGCTGGGAGTTACAGCGTTCGCTATTCGATGCGTTGTGCCGTAAGAAGCTTGAGAAGAGCTTCGCGGACAACGAGCCACGAGGCACGATACTTATTGTCGAGCACCCAGCAGTATATACGTTGGGCAAGAGTGGTCACGCCGAGAATATGCTCGTCACTGAAGAGTACCTCAAGAGTCTTGGTGCGGAGTTCTATCATATAGACCGTGGTGGTGATATTACGTTCCACGGCCCTGGGCAGCTTGTATGCTACCCTATCATCGACCTCGACGCAGTAGGTCTTGGCGTTCGTCGCTATATCGAGGCTCTGGAGCAGACGGTCATCGACCTTGCTAAGGAGTATGGCATCGAAGCGCATCGCTCGGAGGGGGCTTCGGGTGTATGGATTACACGCGGTGCTCGTTTGGAGAAGCTATGTGCCATTGGTGTTCGTGCCTCACATGGCGTGACGATGCATGGTCTTGCGATGAACGTATCGACCGACCTCAACTGGTTCCACCTCATCAACCCATGTGGTTTCACCGATCGTGGCGTATGCTCGTTCACAACGCTCACAGGTCGTCAGGTGACCATGGAGGAGATTAAACCGAGGTTTATTGATTATTTAACGAAAAATTTGAATGTTAAAATATATAAAAAGTAAACGTTATGCCCATAGAAAAGAGATGGGTTGTCAAGCCACAGGGCGATCGCGCGGTGGTGGAGGCTTTGGCCTCACGCCTCGGGATGCCAACAACGCTGACAAACCTATTAGTTCAGAGGGGCATAGACACCGTGGAGAAGGCAAAGAAATTCTTCTCGCCATCGCTTCGCGACTTGCACGATCCCTTCCTGATGAAGGATATGGAGCGCGCAGTGGAGCGCATAGAGAGGGCCGTCAAAAATCAGGAGACAGTCATGATTTATGGCGACTACGACGTAGATGGCACCACTGCAGTGGCGCTGGTTTACAAGTTTCTAAGCCAGATAGGACACAAGAATTTGTTGTTCTATATTCCCGACCGATATGTCGATGGATATGGCATATCAATCCGCAGCATCGACCATGCTGTACGTAAGGGCGTATCGCTGGTCATAGCTCTGGACTGCGGCATTAAAGCCGTGGAGAAGGTGGCCTATGCCAAGGAGAAGGGCGTAGATTTCATCATCTGCGACCACCATTTACCTGCCGAGGAGATACCTCAGGCAGTGGCTGTATTGGACCCCAAACGCAACGACTGCAACTATCCTTTCGATGAGTTGTCTGGTTGTGGCGTTGGTTTTAAGCTCGTCGAGGCCTATGCGCGACACAACAACATCCCATTTTCGGAGATTGAGCACCTGCTCGACTTGTTGGTTGTGAGCATCGCCTCTGACATTGTGCCATTGGTTGACGAAAACCGTATTTTGGCATACTACGGATTGCGCAAGCTAAATGCTGCGCCATCAAAGGGACTCCTCTCGATTATCAAGATTTGTGGTCTTGAGGAGCATAATATCACCATCGACGACATCGTCTTTAAGATTGGTCCACGCATCAATGCCGCGGGACGCATGCGTATGGATGAGGAGGATGTAAATGCCGCACCTTCGGGTGGTCATGCCGCCGTGAGCCTTCTTATAGAGGGTAACGAGAAGGAGGCCGAGAAGTTCGGCGAGGTCATCGACTCCTACAACCAGGATCGTAAGAGCATCGACCGCAACGTGACACAGGAGGCGCACGACTATGTGGAGTCGCACCCTGAGCTAAAGGCGCGTAAGAGCACGGTGATATACAACCCTCAGTGGATGAAGGGTATTGTGGGTATTGTAGCCTCTCGTCTTATCGAGACCTACTATCGCCCAACGGTGGTTCTTACAAAGTCTAACGGCTTTGTCACAGGCTCAGCACGCTCGGTGGCGGGCTTCGACCTATACCAAGCTGTGGAGTCGTGCTCCGACCTCTTGGAGAACTTCGGCGGTCACATGTATGCCGCAGGTCTTACCATGAAGGAGGAGAATGTGGAGGCCTTCACAAAGCGCTTCAACGACTATGTGGAGAAGAACATCGACCCTAACATCCTTGTGCCACAGGTGGATATTGATAGCGAGTTGCTATTCTCGGAGATTACCGATGACTTCCACCGCCAGCTAAACAACTTCCAGCCATTTGGTCCTGGAAATAGCGCTCCTGTCTTCATGACGCGTGGCGCGAGCAACCGTGGTGATGCGAAGCTCGTGGGCGTAGAGTGCGACCATCTGCGTATGGACCTTATGCAGCGTCAGAAGCCCCATACGACAATCCCGGCTATCGCCTTCCAGCAGCCCACGCACTATGAGTGGGTGCGCGCCGGTAAGCCGGTGTCGGTATGCTACCAGATCGTCGAAAACCACTATCGCGGTACGGTATCCAAGCAGCTGCGTATCAAGGATATCAAGCCCGAGAGGTAGCCTGTCGCGCGGTACTGACTGTAGCGAGGGCAATTTGTACTATTGGCTTTTGCATCATCGCAACCGCATTTGCATCAACAACTAAAACAGGTTACCCCTGCCACGAGTGGCGGGGGTAACCTGTTTTTTTACTCTATGTTCTACTCTTTAGGTTGCTCTTCAAACCCTTTATGCCTCGAGGAGCTTCAGCAGAGCCTCCTCGTCGTAACCGCACTCGGCATATAGCTCTGCGGGCTTGCCCTGCTCGACAAAGCGGTCGTCGATGCCGAGCGACTGCACTCGCGCCTTCAGACCCTCTTGTGCCATGAGTGCTGCCACGGCCTCACCCACACCACCG
>JAZSBD010000013.1:0-11873 GCA_045602255.1 Alistipes sp. | reverse complement strand
AGCAGAAGGGGCAAGTGCGTTGGTGGGATGCGTTGGTGGGATGCGTTGGTGGGACAAGTAGCGGGACAAGTGGCGGGACAAGTGTGTGGGGTGTAAAGGCGTCATAGAAGGCACCTGTCTAAATCTTTCGCAGGGCTGTTTCTAACCGAAATTCCTGAGAAGGCAACGTCAACAACATTAGGCTATTGTGTCATTTCATACAGTAACATGGGCATTTCATACAATATGCCCGAAATTGTTTGGCGAGGCTTAGTTTTTCATCTATCTTTGTATTGCAAAACAGAGGCAAAGTGACACAAAATTACAGTAAATTATAAACAAAATTTAAAATCTATTGTTATGGTATCAAAGAGACTTTTTACGCTACTTTGTGTTGTTGCAATGGGTAGCACGCTATTCGCAAATGAGCTTTATGCAGCAGGCGCAAATCCAAGTGCAGATAGAATTGCAAAGGATCTTATCGGTGTGAAATACACCGAGACCTCCAAGGATGGATATTTTAGCACACAGAAGATGATGTTCACCGAGGAGCAGAATCCGCAGGTGGTAATTAATGATTACACCATGGATGGCGCCGACTTGGTCTATGATGTAACCATCGAGTTCACAACGTCTACCCGTGGTTGCTATTATGTTGAGGGCGAGGTTACGTACTATCGTAGCGGTAGCGACTGGAAGTTCGACATGTTCCGATGCCGCAGCATCATGCCAAGGGTAACCAATAAGTATAATGATTGTATATCTGCGAAGATTGTTAGTGAATCAGGTGTAGGCGTATTGGTTCTTGAGAACAACAGCAATATAGGATTGGGCGTATACCTCGTGTTATACTCGGGTTATAATGGCGAGAAAGTGGTCAAGCGTGCAGCTGCAGTCGATCCTAACGGCAAGCGTACAGTTGGTGGCATATTTAGTGGTCTCGATATTAAAAAGTATGAAATTCACTATATCGAGCGTACCTAATGGGGTGAGCGCATAGTAACTCTCAAGCTTGGTGGCTGATTAATAATCAGCCACTTTTTAGTTGCCATATTTCATATTTTTTTCGTATCTTTGTATGGTAAACATCGCATACTAACTATGCAGCTACAAACGAATACTATTCTTCAGGGCGGTCGCTACCGCATCATTGACACATTGGGTCGTGGCGGTTTCGGCATTACATATCTTGCCGAGCAGGTCATGGCCAAGCGCAAGGTCTGCATCAAGGAGTTTTTTCCTAAGGACTATTATAAGCGCGAGGGTGATACCACTATTTTGACTCTTGCTTCTGATAGTTTTGCTGAACTAATGAGCAAGTATAAAGCAAAGTTTATTAAAGAAGCTCAGACAATAGCGACCCTTGAGCATCACAATGTTATCCATGTCTTTGATGTATTTGAGGAGAACGACACAGCATACTACGTAATGGAGTATATTGAGGGTGAATCCCTTAGAGACAGTATTATGCGGCGTGGCGCTCTTTCTGAAACTGAGGCTGTTGGGCATATCCGCCAAGTGGCTGCTGCCTTGAAGTATATCCATAGCCGCCAAATCATGCATCTCGACATTAAGCCAGGCAATATCATGCTTCGCAGAGAGGATAAACGCGTTATATTGATTGACTTCGGCCTATCTAAACATTACGATGAAAAGAGTGGCGAGGTAACAACAACTACTCCGGTTGGTGTTAGCCATGGATACGCTCCTATTGAGCAATATCAAGAGGGTGGAATTAGCTACTTCTCCCCTCAAACTGATATATATTCACTTGGAGCTACATTATACTACTTGGTTACTGCAGTTACCCCTCCTCAGGCTGCAACGCTCATCAATAACCCTCTTCGCCTACCTCATAGTCTGTCACCAACGCTACGCAATACTATAGAGAAAGCAATGTCTACAATGGTGGCTAATCGACCATGTTCGGTTGAGGAATTATTGATGCTATTGGATAAGAGTGCAGAAACCAACGATAAGACAAAAACCCCCTATGAACATAAGACCTTACTACCTGTACTAAATAATCGTTGGATAGCGCTAGTGTTGATCCTATTTATAGTAGCTGGTGGCATTTATATAGGATTGTCTGACTCCGAGCAAAATTCGGGGGGCGCTGATATAGGAGAACCAGGCTCTGAACAGGAATCATTTGTTCCCATATCAACCGAACCTCAAAAAAAGGAACGTATCAAGAATATATTGACATCGTATTATCAATATGTTATTAATGGTGATTTTAGCAGACTCGAACAAATGTATGCCCACCAAATCAATCGTTATTATAATGATCGTAATGTTTCACGTGAAGAAGTAATAAAAAGAGCCAAGGAATATGAAAGTACTTTTAATGTGAAATCTAATACGCAAAGATATACAATTCAGTGGAACACACTAAAAATAACCGAGGATGAAGGACGTACTTTTGTTGACTATGATGTTGAATACTCAATGGAGCAATATGGGTCAAATAAACCAAAATACTTCTATATAAAAATGCACTTAATACTCAATGATGCTTATGAGATAGTGAGCATATATGAAGATATAGTAAAAAGAGGATGATAGTGATATGTGGTGATCTGCTAAAGGCGTACTTCTGTAGTAGCTGATAGACTTATCGCTTTACATTAACAAAAACTAATCTAACAATGCAAACATAAATATTACACAAACTATGAGATTTAAGAGAATGTTACTATGTGGCACTATGCTCCTGGCGGCAACAATGATGGTTGCCTGCGGCGGAGGCAAGAAGAGTGATAAGTTAGAGCCTAACAACCAAGGCACTAACACAGTGGCTGAGGACAAAGAGAAGTATCCCGTACCCGAGAAGCCTATCGAGGAGATGGTATATACCCCCGAGAAGTGTAGCTTCGAGCTATGGGCACCTACGGCCGACGCCGTGGCACTACGTCTCTACAACGGCGACACCTTTATTGAGGAGTATGCTATGGAGAGGGGCGAGCAGGGATTATGGAATGTCGAGGTGATGGGCGACAAACGCGGTATGTACTACGCCTTCCAGGTGAGCGTTGGTGGCAAGAAGCTCAAGGAGAGCGCCGGCATCTTCGCACGCGCACTGAACGTAAATGGCGACCGCGGCGCTATCATCAACCTTGATGAGACTGACCCTCGCGGCTGGAATAACGACAAGGCACCTAAGGTAGACCCAGCGAAGAGAGTAATATACGAGATGCACTATCGCGATATGACGGCAAGCAAAACGTCAGGCTGCTCAAAGCCAGGCAAATACATAGGCATGGCAGAGCGTGGTACGCGCACGTCAGATGGTCTTGCAACAGGCATCGACCACCTTGTGGAGCTTGGTGTAACACACGTTCATCTGCTCCCAACAGCCGACTTCGGCTCTATAGACGAGTCGAAGCCTTCGAATGATTACAACTGGGGCTACGAGCCTAAGAACTACAACACCCCAGAGGGTACATATGCCACCGACGTAAACGAGCCTGAGACACGTATTCGCGAGTTTAAGACCCTTGTCAAGGCGATGCACGATGCGGGTCTCTGCGTAGTCCTCGACGTGGTATACAACCACACCACCGATGTCAATAACTGTGGCTTCGAGCTCACCGTGCCAGGCTACTTCTACCGCATGAATGCCGATGGCACCTTCGCCAATGGCTCAGGCTGTGGCAACGAGACTGCCAGCGAGAAGCCTATGATGCGCAAGTATATGGTCGAGTCGTTGGAGTACTGGGTAAAGGAGTATCATATCGATGGCTTCCGCTTCGACCTTATGGCAATCCACGACATTGAGACCATGAACCTTATCCGCGAGCGTCTGAGCGCCCTCAACCCCGACATCCTACTCTATGGCGAGGGCTGGGCAGCAGCGGATCCTCTATACGACGAGTCGAAGCTCGCCTTCAAGCGCTATACCTATCAGATGCCTGGCGTTGCGGCATTCTCGGATGACATCCGCAATGCTCTACGCGGCAACCTCGAGTGCACAATAGGAGGCTTCATACATGGCGTAGGCGGCAACAAGGAGGCTCTTAAGTTCGGTATTGTCGGCGGCGTAGAGCACCCCGAGGTAAATCATAGCGAGGAGGCATGGTGTGCAAACCCGCGTCAGCATATCAGCTACGTGAGCTGCCACGACGACCACAACCTCCGCGACCGCCTCGAGCTACTATCGCCAGATGCTGACGAGCAGGAGCTCCTAAGCATGGTCAAGTTAGCACAGTTTGGCGTATTCACATCGCAGGGTATTCCATTTATCTTCTGCGGCGAGGAGCTCTTCCGCACCAAGCTCGGCGAGAAGAACACTTATAATAAGTCCGATAAGTATAACGCCATAGACTGGGGCAACAAGGCGCAGTATAACGACCTCGTGGAGTACTACAAGGGTCTTATCGCCATGCGCAAGGCGCACCCAGCATTCTCTCTCGGCGATGCTAACCTTGTGCGCGACCACCTAAGCTTCATCGAGCATGAGAACGAGGCTGCCGTAGGCTTTGTCCTCTCCGACATCAAGGGTGTGGATAGCGCCAAGAGCATTGTTGTGCTTATGAATGGCTCGCGCGAGGAGGTCGAGTTCGACATCCCTGAGGGCACATATAAGTGGGTATGCGACGGCACGACGATTGTCCCAAATGGCATGGGTAGCATAACCATCACGGATGGCAAGATCAGCGTAGCCCCAATCACCGGCATCATCCTTGCCGAGTATTAATAGCGGAGCATAGTCGCTCCAACAGTATGAGGGTGTCCACGAGCTCGTTGGACACCCTCATATTGTAAGGCGAAAGGTGAAAAGTGTGGTGTCTGCGACGCGTCTCTAATTGATAGGAGTGATAGGAATAATAGGTCCGCTTCGCTTGATAGGAACGATAATGAGCGTGAGCCATTCCATTCACGTGCAAGCAATCCTATTACTCCTATTGCTCCCATTACTCCTATGTTCTATTTAAAACTCGCGCGAAGCGCACCTTACTTTTCACCTCTCACCTTTCACTTTTCACTTTAAAAGGGGCTGTCCAACAAGTTTGCTGGACAGCCCCTTCGAGATATGCCGCAGGGCGCGGCTATGATATGAGATTAATCCTCATCAGTGTCGGTGTAAGCCTTGAGGAGCTTATCCTGAACATCTGCAGGCACCTGCTCGTATGATGCGAACTGCATGGTGTATGTAGCAGCACCAGATGTGAGTGATGACAAAGATGTAGAGTAGCGATAGAGCTCTGCAAGAGGTACGCGTGCGTTGAGGCGGTCGAAGCCCTTATCAGACTCCATACCCATGATCATAGCGCGGCGGTTCTGAAGGTCGCTCATCACAGCACCCATATACTCGCTTGGTGTGAGCACCTCAACGGTGTAGATAGGCTCCATAATCTTTGGACCAGCGTTGCGGAACGCATCCTTAAATGCGTTACGACCAGCGAGCTTAAATGAGAGCTCGTTTGAATCTACTGGGTGCATCTTACCATAGTAGATGACAACGCGGATGTCGCGAGCATAAGAACCTGTCAATGGGCCCTCGTCCATCTTCTCCATGATACCCTTCAAGATAGCAGGCATGAAGCGTGCGTCGATAGCGCCACCTACGATAGAGTTGTAGTACTGAAGCTTACCGCCCCATGGGAGGTCGTACTCCTCCTTGCCCTTAACGCTCACGGCAATCTCCTGACCGTTTACCTTATACTTAGTAGGCTCTGGCATACCATCGTAGTAAGGCTCGATGACCATGTGAACCTCACCAAACTGACCAGAACCACCAGACTGCTTCTTGTGGCGGTAGTCTGCCTGAGCTACCTTGGTGATAGTCTCACGATATGGAATCTTTGGAGCGAAGAACTCGATCTCCATCTTGTTCTCTGTCGATAGACGCTGCTTGAGGATGTTGAGGTGGTGCTCACCCTGACCCTGGATGATGGTCTGCTTAAGCTCCTTAGAGTACTCAACAAGGATTGTAGGATCCTCATACTTAGCGTCGTTCAAAAGCTTACCGAGCTTCTCCTCGTCGCTCTGCTCCTTAGCCTTAACAGCTGCGCGGTAGCGAGGCTCTGGGAATACGATAGGCTCAACGGTGATAGGTGCTGCAGGTGCTGCAAGAGTATCGTTGGTGCGAGTACCCTTAAGCTTCACTGTGCAACCAATGTCACCTGCAGAGAGCTCAGTAACCTTAACACGGTTCTTACCAGCTACGGCGAAGAGCTGCGATAGCTTCTCCTTGTTGCCTGTGCGTGAGTTTACAAGCTCCATACCCTCGGTAATCTTACCACGTACTACGCGGAAGTAGGTGATCTCACCGATGTGCTGCTCGATCTGGCTCTTGAATACGAATACTACGGCGGGCTGTGTCTCGTCAGCTACGAGCTCCTCACCCTCGATAGATACAAACTTGGGAGCGGTTGTAGGCGTAGTCGGGCCCGGAGCAACGTTGATGATGAACTCCATCAGACGCTTGGTACCGATGTCGCGCTTACCACTTGTACAGAAGATAGGCATAATCTCGCGGTTAGCAACGCCGAGTTTCAAACCTGAGCGGATATCGTCCTGTGTGAGGGCGCCCTTCTCGAAGTAGAGCTCCATCAATGCGTCGTCATATACTGCAGCAGCCTCCGAGAGCTCCTGATTCAACTCCTGTGCATAGTCCAACTGATCCTCGGGAATATCCAACTCCTCGCGGGTACCGTTCTCGTCGGGGGCGCGGTACATCTTCATCATCAGTACGTCGATGAATGCGTTGAAGCCTGCACCCTGCTCTACGGGGTACTGTACAATCACGGGCTTTACCGATGAAGCGGCGCGGATACCCTCCAATGTTGCGTCGAAGTTAGCCTTATCGCCATCGAGCTGGTTGATAACACCGATCAAAGGCTTGTTGAGGATGCGAGCGTAGCGTGACTGAATCTCGTCACCTACCTCCCAACCGTTCTGTGCGTTCATTACCATGATACCTACGTCACCTACCTTGAAGGCAGAGAAGAGGTTACCACAGAAGTCGTCCGAGCCGGGGCAGTCGATGATATTGAGCTTGCGGCCCATAAACTCGGTGAAAAGGGTGGTCGAGTAGATCGAGCGCTTGTACTCGTGCTCGATGTCGGTGTTATCCGAAAGCGTGTTGCACGCCTCGATACTACCCCTGCGGTCGATAACTTTACCCTCATAAGCCATCGCTTCGGCAAGGGTAGTTTTTCCCGTGCCGGGAGCGCCAATGAGAACGATGTTCTTAATCTCTTTTGCTGAATAATTTTTCATATTCGTGAAGTTTTATAGGTTTTACTTTTAAGTAGGTTTCTGTTTTGCTACTCCGCGCAGGCTGTTTTTCGCTTGCGCGTTCATTTCATAAAGTTACGAAGATTTTTTTTATATGCAATAATCGAAACTGAAAAAATGCCATTTTTATGCAAAATCTAAAAAAAGAGGTATTTTTTTTAATACGTGTTTTACAATATTCTATATAATGCTGTTAGTCGAGATTTTTTTTGTAACTTTAACCCGCCGTATTATTGGCAAACATATTATAGTAAAAGTGTTTTCACGCTGTCCTTACAAGAAAATGTGGAAGTTTTCAGAACAAAGGGACTATGACAACACTCATTACTTGTTTAGGTATATGAGGAAGGCGCAGTTCTTGTGCTCGTTTCCCCGTATCTATTCAGGTGTGGGGAATTGTATCGTCTATTTTTGTTCAGGCCTTTCCACAGCCTTCTTGTAGATAGATGAAAGGGTCTCCACACTTTTCTGTGTTTAATTAATCTCTTGTAGGAGCCCCAGGAACAATAGCATTTATCTTATGATCAAGGAGGAGTATGTCGCACCTTCCATTGAGGTTTTCGACGTAGTCTTGGAAAAAGGTTTTGCATCTTCCACGTCAGATTTTGAAGACGGTGGAGCGTTTTAATCATCTATTAATTAAATCATTAAAAGTTATGAGAAAATTATCAATCCTCGTGGCTGCATCATCTATGCTTTTTGCAGCTTGTTCGAAAGACGATTCTGTGAATCAGAATCTTGCGAATGAAAAATTCTTTGCTTCTTCGGCCGTGACCCGCACGGCTATGGGTGACAACGGCACAAGCGTACACTGGGTCGATGGCGACTTGGTGAGCATCTTCAACAAGACCGCTGACAACCTTCAGTATAAGGCAACACAGGTTGCTGAGACAACAGCCGAGTTGGTTTATGTCGCTGGTACACGGACTACTGCTACAATGTCGAGCAATTTTGCCCTTTATCCCTATGATGCTGATGCAACATTGAGCAATGGTGTGATCACAACCTCTATTCCTGCCGCTCAGAGTTTTTCTGCAGATGCTAATTTGCAGCACTCTATTATGGTGGCTAAGTCAGAGAGCAATTCATTCTCTTTTGTAAATGCTACATCTTTGCTGCGTTTTGATGTTAAGAGCATTATTGAAGGTGCTACTATCAAATCAATTGCTATCCAATCTCAGGCAAACAACCTTGCAGGTGATGTTACAATCGATTTGAATGCGCAGACTTCGGTAGCTGTCGTTGCTAACGACGCTGCTGCGAAGGAGATTGTTCTTGATTGCGGCGATACTGTTCTGTCTTCAACCGATTATACAAGTTTTTATGCAGTTGTACCTGCCACCGAGTTCGCTGCTGGCGATCTGACAATTGTTTATACTGTAAACTATGATGGTAACGACGTCGAGGTAGAGTATCCCGTTCAGAGTGCTATGTCATTGGGTGCTGGTGTAATGAAGTGGACTCAGTTTACTATCAGCGAGTCGTTCAGCGGTTCAACATCTGATATGGCAACAGCCATCGCAGAGATGAAGTCAGTATTTGAGAATGGTGGCGATTATACTCTCGATGTTGACGTTGTGTTGTCAGAGCCTTTGGTAGTTAAAGGTGATGTGACGCTCAACCTTAATGGTAGAACAATTACCAACGCTGTTGATAACACCGCAACAGATGTTATCCTCGTAGAAGAGGGTGCTACACTTACAATTGATGGCGATGGCCTTGTTGAGGCCGTTACGGGTAATGATGGTTATACTATTATCAGTAATGGAACACTCATTATCAATGATGGTACCTATAAGTCTGGTATTGATGCAAATGGCGAGCCTAATGCTGTCATTTATGCACGTGGTAATGGCGAGGTTTATGTAAATGGCGGATACTTCCCTAACGATAATGCTTCAAAGTTTGTTCTTAACAAGAAAGATGCCGACCGAGCAACAACCGTAATTGAGGTTCGTGGTGGCGTATTTGGAAGTTTTGATCCTGCCAATAATGCCGCTGAGACCTCGGGCACAAACTTTATGGCTCCTGGTTATACTACGGTTGCTAATGGTAATGAGTACATAGTGGTTGCTCCTACTGAGGTTGCATCTGAGGAGGCTTTGTTGAGTGCTATTACAGCTAATAAGCCTGTTGTCTTGACTTCTGATATTCAGCTTGACAACGTGCTGGTATTAAATTCAGATGCTACAATCGTGCTCAATGGAAAAACCATTACCAGTGGTTTGTTTGCAGAGTCTGGCGGTGCTATTAACGAGGGCACGACCGATAGTTATGTTTTTTGGGTAAAGGATGGTACGCTCAATATCTATGGTGACGGTGAGATTAATGCCTCTGAGGCAAAATACTCAATGGCAGTATGGGCAGATGGCGGTACTGTAAATATCTATGGTGGTACCTATAAGAATAACTATTCAAGCGACCTTATCTACGCCAAGAATGGTGGTGTAGTTAACATCTACGGTGGTGAGTTTATTGCATCAAACAAAAATGCAGCCACAGAGGACGGAACCTTGGAGGAGTACTCTGCACTTAATCTGCACGGCACTTATCCTGGTACGATCACAGTATATGGCGGATCCTTCTATAAGTTTAATCCTGCAGATAATCTCTCGGAGAATCCTAAGGTAAACTTTGTAGCTGCAGGTTATCAGTCAGTTCAGAATGGCGATTATTGGGTTGTTAGCAAGCAATAATTTATGCAAACTATTGCTTGTTGATTAAGCAATAAAAAGGGGTTTCGTTTAAAACGTAACCCCTAATTTTGTGTCTGTTATATTTTGTATGCTTACTTATAAACCTCGTTTCTGGGAAGCATCTCGGGCAGGTTGGCCGTACCCAATGCCATAATAGCCAATGCTGTTGCGGCCTGCTTCTGATACTCGGGGATACTCTTGTTGTAGAGGTCACGCTCGGTGTGCCAGATCTCCTGATACTGGAAGTTGTAACCCGAGGGGTCGCTCTCCGACATCTGCAATGCGGGAATACCCTCTACCATGAATGATGTAGAGTCGTTACCACCCGTCTGCGTGGGCTTCGCACGAGGCTCCAGCTTTCTAACCGTAAAGTTGTAGTCGGGGTAGAGCTCCTGAATAGGCTCTGCGATCTTCTCATACTCATCCACGAGCGATGCGGGAGCCGAGAATGCGGTGTAAGCCAACGGGCCACCGTCACGGTTGAACATATTGGTGATCTTCTCCCACTTATCCTTGTGGTCGCGAACCCATGCCAGCGAACCGCACAAGCCGAACTCCTCGGCAGCGAAGAAGATGAATACGATCGAACGCTCGGGCTTTGCGCCTGACTGAGCAATCATACGTGCAGCCTCCATCATAGCCGATACACCTGAACCACAATCTACGCCACCTGTTGCTACGTCGTAAGCGTCGAGGTGAGAACCCATGATAACATACTCGTTAGGCTTCTTCGAGCCCTTGATCGTAGCCACGATGTTGTGGTAGGGCACGGGACCCATTGAGAAGTAGTTGCGGATGTCGAACTCCAACTCAACATAGCGGCGCTGCTGTGCCAGCTTGTAGATGCGCTCAAACTGCGCCTCGTCCAGCTTGATGTCGGGCACGGTGGGCAGAGTCTCGAAGGTTACCTTACCCTCGTTGAGCATCTTGCGGTCGTACAGCGTGCGGATGGGCACTGCCGTAGGCTGAATGAAACCGAGAACACCAGCCTCTACCATCTCGTCATAGAACAGGGCGGGCATATCGTTCATCGGCTTGGGGTTGTCGGGGTTCTGACGGTTGTACTGTGCTATCTCGGCATTCTCGGCGATGGCAGCCTTGCGCGCCTCGCGAGCCTCCGCGCTATGCTCCAGAGGCCAACCGGTGCTCTTGCTCTCCATCAATACCCAGGCACCCTTCAACGTACCCTTCATGCGGTCGAACTGCGCCTGTGTGCGGGGCTCGATCACTACGTGGCCACGCTGCGGGCCCGTTGTGCCGGCAGTGAATGAGGGTGTGGTGAAGTAGAGTGTCTCGGTGAACTCGCCCATGGCACGACCCCACCAGCCACCGCGGTTGAAACCTACGGGAACCTCGCCAGCGCGCTCGAGTGTTACCTCCAGGCCCCACTCCTCCAGCTGCTTGACGATCCACGCCTGTGAGTTCTCGAAACCTGCCGAGCCTACCAGACGACCACCGAAGCGGTTACACAATACGTCGAGATGCTCCATTACGCGGTTATCCTCGCGTGACATCTCCATAATCTTCTTTACTGCTGCGCTCTGTGCCCATACGCCGAGGGGCAACACCAACAGAGCAAAAAGTATTAGTTTCTTCATAAGTATTTCGTTTTTTTAATCCAATTAACCTAACTAAAAATAGGAGGCTGTCAAATATCTGACAGCCTCCTGTGTATTAAGATTTGTATAACGAGAGGGATTTTAAGGCTTACGACACCCGAAAACCGCAGTTTACTTGTTGTAAATGAGGGTTTTGAGGGGGAGTGTAACGCGAAAATCACCTCGTTAGGCGAATCTTTTCTTACATCAACTTCTGCCAGATAAGAGCCGATGAGCCAAGAATAGCGGCGTTCTTACCCTCGATACCTGAAGGTAACAGCTTAACCTTGTTCTTGAATGTACCCATCATGTTCTCCTCCATGTACCACTTCGTAGGCTCGAAGATGTACTTGCC
>JAZSBD010000012.1:0-30823 GCA_045602255.1 Alistipes sp. | reverse complement strand
ACCCAATTTCTTGCCAGAGCGGTGCAGTAGTGGCGCTGACATGAAAAGGGATTTATTGTCAAAAGTTGTGAGATGTGGTATATAACAAAAGTAACCCACTTGGGATAGTACTAAGACGTACAGCCCAAGTGGGTTATCTTTGAGTTATATGCCGCAGATTGCGGCTTTTCACAAGAAATTAATTTGTTGTCAGAAGGGGTTAGGCTTGGCCTCGACATGAAATTGGGCTGGATAGGACATACTAAGTGTATTTCCTATTCAGCCCAATGATTGTGAGGTCGAGAATGACCCCTTATCACAACAAATTATGCGCCGAAGTTATCAAAAAGAATATTCTCAGCTGGCACGCCAAGACCATCCAACAAGTTAACAACTGACTGCGCCATCATTGGAGGACCACACATGAGGTAGATGATACCCTCTGGCTCGTCGTGGTTCTTGAGATATGTCTCGTAAAGAACGTTGTGTACGAAGCCTGCAACGTAAGGAACACCTGCCTTGTCAGCCTCTGGATCTGGACGGTCGAGGGCAAGGTGGAACTTGAAGTTAGGGAACTCCTTCTCAATCTGATAGTAGTCATCGAGGTAGAATGCCTCCTTGAGTGAACGAGCACCGTAGAAGAAGTTAACCTTGCGACCAGTCTTAAGGGTCTTGAAGAGGTGCATGATGTGTGAACGCATAGGCGCCATACCTGCACCACCACCGATGAATACGAGCTCTTGATCATCAGAGAGGTTATCTGGCAAGAAGAACTCACCGAAAGGACCTGACATGATGATCTTATCGCCTGGCTTCAACGAGTAGATGTATGAAGAACATACACCTGGATTAACAGGCATCCAGTCGTTCTTAGCGCGGTCGAATGGAGGTGTTGCGATACGCACGTTGAGCTTGATGATATCGCCCTCAGCAGGGTATGTAGCGCATGAGTATGCACGCACCTGAGGCTCTGGGTTAACCATCTTAAGGTTGAAGACACCCATCTTCTCCCAATCCTCGCGGTACTCAGGATCAACGTCGATATCCTTGTAATCTACGGTGATTGCAGGAACGTCGATCTGGATGTAACCACCAGAGCGGAAGTTGAGGTGCTCACCCTCAGGAAGCTTCACAACGAACTCCTTGATGAATGTAGCCACGTTGTTGTTAGATACAACCTCGCACTCCCACTTCTTGATGCTAAGCACTGAAGCAGGAACCTTGATAGCGATATCCTCCTTAACCTTCACCTGGCAACCGAGGCGCCAGCCCTCGTTGATCTCGCGACGGTTGAAGAAGCCACGCTCGGTAGGCAATATCTCGCCACCGCCCGATACTACCTGGCACTTGCACTGACCGCAAGCACCCTTACCGCCACAAGCCGATGGGAGGAAGATACCCTGTGAAGAGAGGGTATTGAGGAGTGTTGAGCCTGACTCGACCTCCAACACCTTATCACCATCGTTAATATTTACCTTAACTGCACCTGAAGAGGTCAGCTTTGCCTTTGCTAAGAGTAGAAGCAACACCAATACGAGTGTTACTGCAAGAAAGGCAACTATTGCAAAAATAATAATTTTCATACCTTATACTCTTATTAAAGGTTACAACTGAACACCTGAGAACATCATGAAGGCGATACCCATCAAACCAGTGATGATAAATGCGATACCTGGACCCTTCATCGCTGCTGGAACGTGTGAGTACTCAATCTTCTCGCGGATAGCAGCCATCATGACGATAGCCAACCACCAACCAATACCTGAGCCAGCGCCATAGACTACTGAGTCGCCGAAGGTGTTGATAGTCTCGCCCACACGCTGCTGCATGAACAACGAGCCACCCATGATGGCACAGTTCACAGCGATAAGTGGGAGGAAGATACCCAACTGGTTATACAACGATGGTGAGAACTTCTCGACGATCATCTCCACCAACTGCACGAAAGCAGCAATAACGGCAATAAAGATAATGAATGACAAGAAGCCAAGGTCAATGCCCTTGCCGAGGGCATCAGGAGAGAGTACATGAACCTGTAATAGGTAGTTCAAAGGTACTGTCATCACCTGTACGAAGGTAACAGCAGCTCCCAAGCCGATTGCGGTCTTTACGCTCTTTGATACAGCGATATATGAACACATACCGAAGAAGTATGCGAAGACCATGTTCTCGATAAATACCGAATTAAAAAACAAATTTAACATACGCTACCCTCCTACTTTTCCTGTAAATCCTTATTAATAGAGCGGTGTACCCAGATGATACAACCTACGATGATAAGCGCCATTGGTGGGAAGAGGAACAACGAGTTGTTCATGTAACCAGCCTCGTAAGCAGACTCAGGGATGATGGTCATACCGAAGATCTGACCAGAACCCAAGAGCTCACGGAAGAAGGCTACCAACACCAAGATAAAGGCGTAGCCAAGACCGTTGGCAATACCATCTATGAATGAAGCCTTAGGCCCATTACCCAAAGCGAAGGCCTCAACACGACCCATCACAATACAGTTGGTAATGATAAGACCAACGTATACAGATAGCTGCTTAGAGACATCATACATAAAGGCCTTCAACACCTGATCAACAACGATAACAAGTGACGCGATAACCACCAACTGAACGATGATACGAATACGTGATGGCACACCATTACGCAATAGCGACATGATGAGGTTAGAGAAGGCACATACAAACATTACAGAGAGACCCATAACGAATGCAGGCTCCAACTTAACCGTAACGGCCAATGCAGAACAAATACCCAGGATCTGAACAATAATAGGGTTATTCGCTGCTAACGGATTTGTAAAATTCTTACTTAGTTTCATAGCTTTAATCTCCTATTATTTAGTTCCTGGATTCAAGAATGCATCATACTTCTTGATAGAGGTCTCAAGCATCAAGTTTACACCATCACAAGTCTTGGTACCACCAGTGATAGCATCAACCTTAGATGGATCATTCTTAGCCGCTGCCTCACTTAGACCCTTCTGCATCTTGAGTGCAATGCCATTATTCTCGTCGTAGATAGCCTTGCCTACGAACTTCTTCTGCCACTTCTCAGTAGCGATCTCGGCACCAAGACCTGGAGTCTCACCAGCGTGATCCATAGTTATACCAGCAACCACGATTTTACCCTCATCATACTTGAGCGCGATATAGCCCCAGATGTCGCCCCAAAGACCCTTACCTACAAGAGGCAAAACATACATTGTCTCGCCATCCTTCTCATACTCAAAGATAGGAAGCTCATCCTTAGCAGCAGCGAGCGCCTTACGATCAGAGAGAAGCTCGAATACCTTCGACATCTCGTCTCCCTTAACCTCGTGGAACTCATTGCCGTTCTTAATAAGACCAACCTTCACCAACTTTCCGAACTCCTTGACGTCGCTCTTATCGCCGAACGCCTTCAAGATATTTGCTTTCTGCTCGTTGAGGATATTCTCATCCTGCATTGGCTTGAGTAGTGTAGCTAAGGTAGCAAGCAGAGCACCCACGATAACAACCATCACTACGGTGTAGATAATGGTATATAGGTTTGAATTTTTATTTAATGCCATAGCTCCTCAATTATTTAACGTTCTTAATTAGCTTCTTACGACGCGCAATGTTACGCTCAACAACGAAGTAGTCGATGAGTGGAGCAAGGGCGTTCATGAAGAGGATTGCGAGCATCATACCCTCTGGATAAGCAGGGTTCATAACGCGTACGCAGATTGCCAAAGCACCAATCATGAAACCGTAGATCCACTTACCGGTATTGGTCTGAGCCGAGGTAACAGGATCGGTAGCCATGAAGACAGCACCAAAGGCAAAACCACCAACCAACAAGTGGTAGTATGCTGGGAACTCGTTAAAGAACAACGCATTAGGAGTCAACATCTGGAAGAGCAATGCGAAGGCATAACCACCGACAAATACTGACAACATGATGCGCCATGAAGCTACGCCTGTGAAGAGCAAGATAGCTGCACCGATAAGGATAGCGAGTGTTGATGTCTCACCAACGCAACCAGGGATGGTACCGATGAAGGCATCAGCTACTGAGAAGTTAGACATGGTAGTACCAGCCTCACCCATAGCATTCAAAGCGGTAGCACCTGTAGTGCCATCAACAGCATACCATACCTCCTCACCAGACATCTTAGGAGTGTAGGCGAAGAATGCAAAGGCACGTGCCAACAACGCTGGGTTGAAGACGTTCATACCAGTACCGCCGAATACCTCCTTACCGATGATTACGGCAAAGGCTGTTGACAAAGCAATAACCCACAAAGGCACACCAACAGGCATGATCATAGGGATGAGAAGACCCGATACGAGGAAGCCCTCGTTGATCTCGTGACCACGCTTCTGTGCAAAGGCAAACTCGATAGAGAGACCTACGACGTATGATACGACAATCATAGGTAGGACCTCGATGAAACCAAACCAGAAGGCAGCAAGACCTGTCTTACCAGCAAAGTAACCGATATTCCACATACCGAACAACAAGGCTGGGATGAGTGCCAAGACAACGACAATCATCACACGCTTTATATCGTTACAGTCGCGGATGTGACTACCACGCTTAGTGGTTGTGTTAGGGACAAAAAGGAATGTCTCGAAGCCCTCGAAAGTCGAGTGCAAGAAACTGAGCTTACCTCCCTTAGAGAAGGTGGGCTTTATCTTATCTATAAAATTACGCAATCCCATATCTTAGCTCTCCTTAATCATTAAGTTAATACCGTCGCGAACAATCTGCTGCATCTCAATCTTCGATGGATCGACGAACTCGCAGAGTGCCAAATCCTCAGGCAATACCTCATACAAGCCAAGGTTCTCCATCTTATCGAGATCCTTAACAAGAATTGCCTTCAAGAGGTATGATACGTAGATGTCCATAGGGAGATAGTCCTCATAGAGACCAGTAACAACGAATGGACGCTCACCACCATTGAGGTTTGTATCGAGGTTATACTCCTTGGCTGGTGAGAGCCATGAGAAGTATGCACGTGATACTGAGAAACGGTGAGTACGTGGCATAGCCCAGCCCAACAACTCATAAACATCACCCTCTGGGATGAGTGTTATCATATTGGCGTTTGCTGAGATATAGCCATCCTTAGCTGTTGTAACACCGGTGAGAACATCACCAGAGATGATACGAACCTTATCATCTACCTTGCCCACGATAGACTCGACAGCAGCACCAGAGATGATGCGCTTGTAGCAAGGCTTCTCGGCAGCACCACCAGCAACAGCAACAGTCTTCGACATGTCGAGCTTACCAGTTGTTATGAAGCGACCGATGATAGCAACATCCTGGATGTTAACAGTCCATACGATGTCACCCTTAGCGATGCGGTCGATGTGGTGAATCTGAACACCTACATTACCCACTGGGTGCTTACCCTCGAAGGTGCGATACTCAACACCCTTGATGCTCTCCATGTAGCCCTCAGCGCCCTTGCGAGCAGAGAGGTGTAGCTTACCATCGGTAAGACGAGCGAGGAGTGCAAGACCTGCCTGAACAGCCTCCTTCTCCTCCTTGAGGATAAAGTTGTAGTCGGGAGCGAGAGGTGCTGAATCGAATGCCGACACGAAGATAGCCTTAGGTGTAGCATCTGGGTTAGCGATAACGCCATAAGGACGCTCCACGATACGAGTCCAAAGACCAGACTCGAGAAGCATCTCGATGATAGCAGAACGCTCAGCAGTGGTGGGAACCACCTTAATCTCCTTAGCCACCTGTGTCTGGTCGGGCTCTACGGCAACGTTAATAAGCTTGCGCTTCTCACCACGGTTGATAGCCGACACCACGCCGCTAACGGGTGATGTGAAGAGGATGCGAGGATTGTTCTTATCGAAGAACAAAGCCGAGCCAGCCTCAACCTTATCGCCAACCTTAACCAACAGCTTAGGAGTAACGTTCTCATAATCAAGCGGGCTTACAGCATACGACTTCGCCATAGGAGCAACCTCCAAGCGAGTCTCAGCCTTGCCAGTTAGCTTGATGTCGAGACCTTTACGTAATTTAATGTTTTTCGACATAAAAAACTGTTTGTTAGATTAAATAAATAGTTTTATACTTTAAGTTTGTGTTTTTAATATCTAACTGCATATTTTATTACTAATAAAAATGCGCACGAAGTTACTTCTTTTTTTCGAAACGACCAATCATTTTCGCATCATATTTGCGTTTTGGTAGATAATTTCATATATTTGTATCATCGCAACAACAATAGGGCTTTAGAAAGTGGTAGTAACATACACCGATATTCACACTCACCACCCTCGCGAAGGGGTGCTCTCGCCACTCACCATAGGTGTGCATCCGTGGAAGGCAGAGAGGCTCTTATCACTACCCGATTTTGCCGCTGCGGAGATTATCGGCGAGACGGGAATTGACCGCGCGTGTGAGGTAAATATCGAGGCGCAAGAGCGACTCTTCGAGCTACATCTAAAGGAGGCGGAGAGGCTCAAGAAGCCCGTTGTTCTGCACGTTGTCCGCGCCTTCGAAGAGGTGATGACAAGGCTTGCGAAGCACAACATTGAGAGTGTTGTATTTCACGGGTTTATAGGCTCAACAGAGCAAGCCGCAAGAGCCGTAGAGAGAGGCTATTACCTCTCGTTTGGCGAGCGCTCGCTACGCTCCCCAAAGACATGCAAAGTGGTGGAACAGATACCCCTCGAGAGGCTCTTCATAGAGACCGACGACAACACCGAGATATGTATCGAGGAGCTATACAAAAGAGTTGCTGCAATGCGAAATATAAACATCGAAGAGTTAGCAGCACAATTAATGGAAAACTACGAAAGGGTTATACGATAGATGAGAGAGTGGCAAGAGAGAACCGAGCTACTACTTGGTAGCGAGAAGCTTGACATATTACGCAAGGCTCATGTCTTGGTTGTGGGCGTAGGTGGCGTAGGGGCGTACGCCGCTGAGATGATTGTCCGCGCGGGTGTGGGAAGCATAACCATAGCCGATGCCGACAAGGTGTCGCCAACGAACATAAACCGCCAGCTTGTGGCACTGCACTCGACCATAGGGCGCGAGAAGTGCGACATCCTTGCAGAGAGGCTACGCGATATAAACCCCGAATTAAGGATAGAGATTGTCAACCGCTTTATAAAGGATGACGAGACTGACGCATTGCTCGACAGTGCCAAGTTCGACTATGTTGTAGATGCCATAGATACCCTATCGCCAAAGCTCGCACTCATCAAGGGTGCACTTGACAGGGGCATACCCCTTGTAAGCTCCATGGGTGCAGGGGCGAAGACCGACCCCACGCTTATGGAGATTAAGGATATAGCCAAAACGCACCACTGCCCACTCGCCCACATGCTCCGCAAACGCCTACATAAGATAGGCATAAAGCGCGGTTTCTGGGCTGTATTCTCGCCTGAGCCCGTGCGTGAGGGAGCAATGATTTTGTGCGAGGAGCAGAACAAAAAGTCCAATGTAGGCACTATATCCTACATTCCTGCGTTATTTGGTATTGGATGCGCATCGGTCGTTGTGCGCGACTTGGTGGGCGAATTTAAAAAAGAAGAGAAGAGAGAATAACCTATAATTATAAAAATACGAACATGAATAAAATAGTCTTTTTAGATGAGTATAGCATTGCTGGGCGCGACCTCAGTAAGATTACATCTCAAGGGGAGTACACCGCCTATGAGAACACCGCAAAAGAACAAGTTGTGGAGCGCCTAAAGGGTGCTAACATAGCCATCACAAATAAAGTCGTCATTGATGGCGACGCCATGCGCCAACTACCCGACCTAAAGCTCATTTGCATCGCAGCTACGGGCATGAACAATGTCGATTTGGAGAGTGCCAAGGAACTTGGTATCGAGGTTAAGAATGCCGTTGGCTACTCAACAACATCTGTTGCTGAAACCACCCTTGCCTCAGCCCTTGCCCTTGCTCGCAACATCGTATATTTCGACGAGTACTTCCACGATGGTCGTTACGCGAAGGCTGACCGCGCCTTCTGCTACGACCGCCTTACCTTCGAGCTACGCGGCAAGAAATGGGGTATCGTAGGATTGGGGAATATCGGTCGCGAGGTGGCTCGTCTTGCCACCGCCTTTGGCTGCGAGGTGCGCTACTTCTCAACATCGGGCTCCAAGCGCGAGGAGGCATACCCAGCGGTAGAGCTTGAGGAGCTCCTCAAGTGGAGCGATATAGTATCTGTTCACTCGCCCCTCAACGAGCGTACACGAGGTCTTATAGGTCGCAACGAGCTGCAAAAGATGAAGCCCTCAGCAATGATTATCAACGTGGCACGAGGCGGCATCATCGACGAGGCGGCACTTGCCGAGGCATTGGATAAGGATTGGATAGCAGCGGCAGCCCTCGACGTATTCTCGGTAGAGCCACTACGCGAGTCGCCACTCTACGACATCAAGGATAAGTACAAGCTTCTCGCCTCGCCACACAACGCATGGTCGGCAGCCGAGGCCATCGACCGACTTATAGATTGCGTAGCGGAGAACATCCGCACATACCTATCGAAATAGGGAGATAGGGCAATACATGAAAATAGAGCTGACTAATCTACCTTTTAGTCAGCTCTTTTCCGTTATGGGGGGGGGTTGCGATGCCCGAAAAAGCGGAGTTTACTATGCGTAAATGAGCATTTTGAGGGCGAGCGTAACGACAAAACAGACTTTTTTCCCTCTATCTGCGAGCCTTACGCTCTAACCTACGCGTCTCCTTTGCAGCACGCTCATCCTCACGCATAAACTTAGGGCGCGCGAAGTTGAAGCCTACGCCAGCATAGACGTTGATACTATTCTGGTAGCGAGGCACTGGGATGTTCTTATACATACCATACTGCGTATCGATAAAGTCGGCACCAATGAATATGTTGAGTGCGCGAGGGTGGATGTTGATAGCAGCACCAAATACGCCCAACTTATTATTCATCAAGAATGTGTGGCTGACAGTTGCCGATAGCCAGTTGGTAGCTCGGATGTTGAGCGAGGCGGTAAGCTCGCTATATATACGCTTGCCATAGAGCTCCGTATGCGACAAGACACCAATGGCGAAGTGGTTTCTGAGGAAGTTATACTCAAGACCCACGTTCAACGAGCCATTGAGTCGTGTGATATAGTCCTTCGTAGATGGCTTCTCATTAAGCAGCTCATAGCCAGTCTCCATATCCAACTTCTGCTCGTTGACGCTAAAGCCATTGAAGGCGAAGTCTGCCGATGCATTAGCCGAGTAGTTGGTCTTAGCCTTCCACTTGATAAAGCCCACATCGTTAACTGCAAATGAGAGCTTCAGGTGATCCTTGAGCATCTTAATCTCAGCACCGAGGTCGATTGCTGCGCCATAGCTCTTCGCATTCTTAAAGAGGAACTTGGGGTCGTTGTAGACAATCATATCGGTAATATTACCATCGATCGTCGAGCCTGGCACTACCCTACTCTGGTCGATAAATATGCTATTACCCACCAACTTACCACGAAGCTGTGCAGATACGCCATCGACACCCACGTTGGCAGCGACCTTATCAAACTCGGTGTGGAGGTTGAGAATACCGACGAGGAACTTAGCCCTGATACCCAAGTTAACGTGCTTGCCAATAGGGAACGATGTGCCGAGGTATGTCTCCAAGTAGGTATTCGAGTTTATCGCCGTATTACCGAGATCATAGGTGCCATTACCCAAGGTCTTAAGTGCCGAGAATAGCTCCTTAGACATTGTGATGTCGGTTGTTGAGCGCACACGCGTACCGAAGTTCCAATAGGTTCCCTTAGCATAGAAGCCGAAGCCAAGGATATTGACATTGGCATTCACGCCTAAGCGACCCACATCGGGAAGCTTGCCAAGGAACTCCTGGCTTGTGACATCACGATGCAGAGCGGTCACCATATCGCCACCCTTCTGATAGATGAAGTTATCCACCGAGAGGAAGTTATTAGGCACATCAATACCCACGCCACTCATTCCAGGCAGCGCCACAAAGCCACGCGTGGGGGCAAGGGCTGGGTTCATATCCGTACGGAAGTATGAACCCTCCATAAAATAGGAGGTACGCGACTGCGCCGAGGCGAACTCAGCTATAAAGAGCGCAGCAACAGCAACTAACAAGCTAACTATCTTCTTCATAATCGTCTATAATATCTATTTAGGGATAATCTACTTTTTGATAAAATCCATCACATCGATGGTCACGCCACCAGCAAGCTCCAACATAAGCTTCGCCGTCACCCACTGCTCTGCATTGAGTGCCACATCGCCCTCTGCATCGCTCATGGCAACCAGTCTGAACTCTATGCCATCGACAGTTGCCAACTTAGCAACATCGAGACCGCCACCCTCTCCATTTGCAATGTTTAGACGCAGGGTGCTCTCCTCGGCGCTCTTGCCATCTGCCGAGCCGTTAACGCGGTCATAGCCACTCTCGAACTCAACAATCAGGTCGACCTCATCACCATCCTTATCCAACAAGGTGACCTCCGCCTCAAATGCCAAAGGCGTTGTATTCTCCACCTCGGCAACAATGACCACATCGCCCACATGGACATCGTAAGCAGCCACCTGGGCGAACATATCGCCAAAGCCGCCGAACGAATCTGCATAGGTCACATTGAGCTTGTCATTAACCGCCACGGGGAGCTCTATAGAGTAGTCGTAGTTAATATTGAACTCATTAGCCACATATAGTGTCTGCACCTCGTCGGAGTCGACGCCTACATCGAGCTTAACACTCAACAGCGATGGTATCTCACCTGCAATCAGCTCGTCGAAGTCGACCTCAACATATGTACAGTCGTAGTCGGGACGTTTATTTGCGATGACAATCTTATTTGCCATAGGAACAACACAACCATTCTCATATGTCGCGGCATGAAGCACGATCTCATCCAACTCCAAGCTACGACCCGTATCATCGGACAACTCGCCCTCAATAACGAGAGGTATGGTCAAAGGATTGTCGAGGTTGATGGTGATGACGGGCGACAGACCGACACCCGCAATCTCAACATCACCGATATTAAGCTCGTCCATCTTTATTTTGAACTCCTGCTCAATGGTGTAGGTGTAATCAACCCTACCGCTAACAGACTTCACGTCGAGGGTAATATCCTCAATGCCCGTTACAATCTCAAGCTTTTCGTCGTGCTTGAGCGCAGAGACCTTTATTCCGCCATCACCCACGAAGTGCGCATTGATATCGAAGCCAAGATCGAGGCTTATAGTGCCATCCTCGGGCGACATACCCTCAGCGCCAAAGTCAAGACGCTCGATGTTAAGTTCCACACCATCGTTGATATCCGCGATAGTCGTCATCAACTTATGCTCCTGCTCATCATACTCATATCCAGCACCCGAGAGCGCGTGTAGAGTAAGGTACTCGGGCAGAATGACCTCAACGGCGATATCCTCAGTAACATCACCAAGCCACTCAAGACCATCGGCATAGAAGCTAATCGACGTATTGTCGGCAAGCTCTATAGAGCTAATGCTCTTTAGCTCCGCTGGCAGGTTATTTATATTTACCCTCTGATACTCCTGTGGGTGGTACTCAACGAGCGACATATCCTTGTTCATCACAATCTCCGCATCGTCATACTCAAAGTCGGCAAATAGGGCGAAGTGTGGCAAATCCTCAAGATCGAAATTTCCCGCCTTGACCTGCAAATCGAAGGTCATATCGCAGGTCAACGCAATAGGGAGATCGAGCTGGTGCTCGCTATTAAGCATCGCCTCATTCTCGATGCTCTCCACATAGATGATAAAGTCGAGCTGCTCCTGACCAGGCTCAACGCTATACTCATTGCTATACTCATTACCGAAGCAGATGAGATCGTTATTCTCATCTACGATTCTAAACTTGCCACCGGTAAGTCCCAACTGGAAGTTAACAACACCACCGCCATTAATGCCAGCAAAGCCATTGAAATCGACCGTAAGGTGCATAGGTGCGCCATGGTGACCCGACTCAACATCCATAAACGATATGCTCTTAACATTATCAATCTCCTCAGGAAGGTCGAGGATAAGGTGCATATCATCACCTTCGAAGCAACGATTAAACGAGCCCTCTACATTGGGGATTGTCGACACCAAGTATTCAGGCAGAGTTCCCGACTCCACGGGTAGCAGCGATATTAGACTGCTGAGATTGTCAATTTGGATATCATCCTCCGCATTGATTACAACCCCCGCCATATCGAGATTGAACGACGGATAGTCCACCGTAAACCTATTCTCAGCACCCGGAACAGTAAAGCTGCTCTGAATACCATCTATCGTTTGAGGCTCACCCTCACCAGAATAGCTATAAGCATAGGTACCATCATCGCCCTTTACGACACCCTCGATCTGAGTTTCGCCAAGCATATCGGCGAGCGTCATCTTCTCGAGCTTACCAAGCGGAAGTACCGTTGTGCCATCAGCAATGGTTACCTCTGTCGATACCTCATCAATACGAAATGTCTCATCCACACAGCCAGATGACACAATAACAAGCGTAGCTAAAAGCCACTTGCTAGCGCGTTTAATTGGGTTCATAGTTTATATGAAGTTATAATTGTTTATGTCGTTTACAGCGAGTTGTTTACTCAAGATGTACAAATATACAAATATATATTTAAAAAACCAATCTAAATCGAAAAAAAATAAACTTCACACACAAAATATTCACTAATCAGTATACAACGAGAACGCGAATTGTAAGACAAACCGCCCCAGCACCTATGCTATTGATTATCAACGCATTAGACTATCAGCCATAACACCTCACATAACTCACTGATAATCAACGAGTTGAAAAATTGATATTTTGACAAACAACTTACTCTTTGATTATCAACGAATTACAAAGTGGCAAAATGAAAAAATAGATGCCCAAAAATTGCTGACTATATATAATTTTGTCTAACTTTGCAGTAGATAAAACATCAAAAAAAAAATGGCGGAGATGAAGATATATCAAAACATGGCCTTGGTAGCAAAATTTAGGATGGGGGCACTCATTGCGACCATGCTACTTTTTGCGGCTTGTGGCGGTGACAACATATCGCAAAACGACAACTCGTCCGACCTGCACAAGAGCGCTCAGAGTTCGCTTGCCAAATGCGAGGAGCTATACCTCACGCTCGATGCGCCGGTGTACGACAGCACCGACATAGAGAGCATGCTCAACTACTACATGGATTGCGAGAAGCACGACGAGCGAGCACGCGCCCTCTTCTTCTGCGCGCAGGATAGCTACGCAAGTGGCGACATGGCGGAGGCGCTACTCTATCTTATCGAGGCCGAGAAGTCGGCGCAAGTGGCCAACGACGAGGCGTATGAGGGTCGCATACGCAGATTTAAGGGCGACATCTATGGCGAGGGGTGCCTCTTCGCCAATGCCTTGGAGGAGTATCAGCGATGCAAGGAGTGCTTCACGGAGGCCGACATGGCTGAGCACGCAGCCTATGCGCTCTATGACGAGGGGGTGACACTCGTGCATATGCGCGACTACGAGAGAGCCGAGGAGCTGCTATATGAGACATTGGAGTACGCCGCCGAGAACGAATCGCTCGGTCTCTACTATGGCGCGCTACACTACCTATTAGATATTGCCGTATATACCAACGACATAGAGGTCTGCAACGAACTTCTTGCCCGCTACGACGAGGGCGACAGCGACTACTACCACGTTGAGCATAAGAACTTTGTCGAGGCGGTGGTTGCTGCTCACGAGGGCGATATACACCGCGCCGAGCTACTCCTCAGCAAAGAGACAGTCAACGAGGATAACCTCGATGACTACTACCACACACGCTACCTCGTATATCGCATTGGTGGCGACAACACCAAGGCTATCGAGTGGTTAGAGCGTGGCAAGAGCCGCCAGGATATGCTCACCCTCAGCGTCCTAAACCAGCCTACGCTCAACATCGAGCTCGAGCTGTTGCAGAGCCGATTAGAGGCAGAGCGCACCGAGCGCGACCTCATTAGCAAGAATATGGAGCAGGAGCGCCAGCTTGCCGAGGCGGAGCGTCAACATACACAAACACGCATCCTATGGGTGAGCGCGATGCTCGTTATCACCACTATCCTTATAATAATATATGTGCGCCACCGCTGGCAGGAGAAGAACCGCGCCATAGCACAATACATCGAGACGATACGCGAGCTGCAGATGGCCTCGCGCGATATGCCAGACGAGATGAACGCCACGATCACGACCATCTATCGCGACCGCTTCTCGGAGCTTAACGCCCTCTGCGAGACCTTCTATGACCACAGTGGCACCACACGCCAGAAGAACCTTGTATTCAACCAATTGAGCGAAACCATCGAGTCTATCAAGGGCGATAACAAACGCCTTGTGGAGATGGAGAAGGCGGTAAACACCTATCGAAACAACCTTATGCAGCGCCTACGCGAGCAGGTAGTAAAACTTAATGAGAGAGATATGCGCGTGGCACTATACGTCTTCGCGGGCTTCTCAAACCGCGCTATCGCCATATTCATCGATAGCGACCCAACAAACGTTTCTAAGATTAGATACAACATAAAGCAGAAGATTAAGAGTGCAAATGCCGAAGACGCAGAGATGCTAATCGCCGCACTATCAGAGAAATAACAAGACTATGAAGCCTATATATAGATTTAAACGACTTCTGACAATAGCGCTACTTGCGACCGCAGCTGCCGGATGCGAAGTTGGCGCTGTGATGGACTCTCCTCAAATATTACCAGATCCAGGACTCGACAATGGCTCAGGCGACTGTGTAGAGCCCAAGCGCCCCGTGCCCATCAAGCCCAAGCGCAACCCCGATGGCAAGATTCAACGTCCGAAGCTTGTGGAGGATCTTATAAACAAAATTATAACACGCTCAAGCGTAAATCATAACGGCACCCTATACTATGAAGATTTTGAATAGAGTGGGAAGAGTATTTATCATTGGCGCTGCAGCCCTCACCATCGTGGGCTGCGAGGCGGCCTTTGATTACAACCCAAGACCTACAACTCCTGATATCAATCCCGACCCTGGCACTCCCGGCGGCCCTAAGCGCCCCGTGCCCATCAAGCCCAAGCGCAACCCCGATGGCAAGATTCAGCGCCCCAAATTAGTGGAGGACCTAATCAATCAAATTGTGCTTACCAACTCGATGAGCTACGATGATAGCCTCATTGATGAGCCTCGCTAATTTCACAGTGCCGAGATACCGCAAAATCACGGACAAACACATAACATACTGATATTTAAGGCTTTAGCTTCACATACTCATAACTACCTGATTATCAGAGAGTTGAAAAATTAGCATAACCGTAACTCACAACTACCTGATTATCAATCGTTTCACTACCCACTCACTGAAAAATCAGAGGGCTAAAAATTTGGTCAGCGCCACATTATATGGTAATTTTGCACTAAGCAAAAGGTGCAAAACCGTAAAACACATATAAAGGCTAAAACTATGAAACGCACATTTATTATTGGAGCATTGGCACTCACGATGGGTGCGTGCACCACACTACCCGAGGAGCTTCATGGTATTGAGGATATCACAGGTGTAGAGATAGGCAAGGGCGCTAACGCCTACGAGGAAACAACATATCGCGGAGCAAAGCTCCCCGACGCGGACTTCGGACGCGACGAGATGATCGATGTTCTGACGCTCATAGGCAAGCAGAAGGGCGAGATTGACGACGAGCTTTTCGAGAGCCTGCTCACCGAGAAGCTCTTCAGATGCGAGGATCGCTTCATGTTAGACGATGACAACACCTGGACATGGGCATTTGACTGGGTTGGAAGACCTGTGTTGGGAACAATAATGCCAACAGAGGAGGGCATCTACTATGAAAAACATGTGCCTGGATGCGGTAGTGTTGGCGACTTCGGGTATGAGTATATGTATAGAGAGGGCTACCAGGGCTGGTACTCGAGCTATGAGTGGAGCTACGACGCCGAGACACATACCCTCAAGACAACAACAGACTACGGCTTTGAGCTCGAGGCCGAGGTGCTATACTTCGACGGCAGCAAGGCTGTACTGCTCGGGCATGTGGGTGGCGTAGCATGGATCGGCTGGAAGGATAATCATGAAGAGGTAGGTCCATCGTTCGAGGAGGAGCTCTACCTCTTCGAGTTCAGCGACGGTCGCGATAAGTTCCTCGAGGGCTACCTAACATGGGAGGAGTACAACGCCATGATGGAGGAGTTCTTGAACCGCTATAGCGAGTATGAGGGCGCTAAGATGCCAGAAAAGGAGAAGGGCGAAGGCGACTACTATAGCGCGTACGAGGAGATGATGGATATGCTGAACTATATTGAGATCTACGGAGTCGAGGTTAGGGATGAGGTTATGCGCAAGCGCCTCGACGATTCGATTATAGTGTTCCACTGCACCTATACACAGCGCACAAACGACGAGGGCGAGAAGCAGTGGCAGCGCATGAATAGAGACTACATCAATGCCGTGATGTGCAACAACGATGGCAGCGGCTATGCATCAACCATCACCTGTGCCCACGACGGCGTTGTGGAGCAGTGGATGGCGGCCGAGGGCTACAATGGCTGGTATGAGAATATCGAGTGGAACTATGACGAGAGTAGCAATATCCTCAGGACATCCAACGGCGACATCACCTGCGAGGCCGAGGTGGTCTACTTCGACGGCACAAGCCACTTCATCCTCAGGGGTCATATCGCAGGCATCAGCGAGACTATGACAAACGAGCTTGGCGAGGTCTCTCCGCAGTCGGATGTCGAGTTCTTCGATGTTCAGTTCGGAAAGAGGATCATCGCAAGCTACGACGAGACTACGGGTACGCACAACGAGATCACACGCGACAACTTCACCCAGGGTTTCTATAGCTACGAAGATTATTGCGCCAAGGCTGATGAGTATGCAGAGTAGGAACATTATAGTAGTAAGATAAGGTTAATAGAATTGTTGTGTCCCCTCCCGCCATATCCCTGTGGCGGGAGGTTCTGTTTTTTCCCTCAACCACAATCCATAACACCCCATCGAAACCCATATTAACACATTGTAACCCATAGTAATGCACCACGGCACGGGTATTAAAAATAATACCCGTATAGCGTGGGCACCTCGACCGGAGTTTGTATCCCAGGTGATGTAGGTATTAAAAAAGATACCCACAACACATGGAGGGCTCGCACGAGAGGGAGGTAAGAGGAAGGACAAAGGTACTCAAAAAGAGGCCCAAGTGGCGTGGGGGCTCAGGGCTTTTGCTGATGTTTCCCGAAGCGACGCGGGTATTAAAAAAGATACCCACAACACATGGATGGCTCGCGCGAGAAGGAGGGAAAAGGGGAGAGCATAGATACTCAAAAAGAGACCCAAGTGGCGTGGGGCTCATGGCTTTTGCTGATATTTCCCGAAGCGACGTGGGTATTAAAAAAGATACCCACAACACATGGGAAGGCTCGCGCGAGAGGGAGGTGAGAGGAAGGACAAAGGCACTCAAAAAGAGACCCATGTAGCGTGGGGCTCATGGCTTTTGCTGATATTTCCCGAAGCGACGCGGGTATTAAAAAAGATACCCACAACACATGGAGGGCTTGCGAGGAAGGTCAAAATAGGATGATGTGAGTATTAAAAAAGATACCCACAACACATGGAGGGCTCGTGTAAGAGGGGGAGGAGGAAGAAGAAGAACGAAGAAGAACGAAGAAGAACGAAGGTACTCAAAAAAGCACCCACATTATCAAAATGCGGCCCTTGTTTTAGTGGTGCTCTTAATGATGCGGGTATTAAAAAAGATACCCGTACAACATAGGGAAGAGGTTCGCGCGAGAGGCAAGTGAGTGGAGGTGCGTGGGTACTCAAAAAGAGACCCATATTAACGGCTTGAGGAGAACAATTTGGGGAGTTTGGGTAGAGCCGTTTGCTATGCAAACTCTGGGTATGCTGAGTAAAGCCGTGCGCAAGGCGCACTCTGGGGAGAGAGGATATTCACTCAGAGCGAAGCGGAAATACTAAGAGCGCAAGCGGCATTACTCAGGATGGGGCATAAAGGGTATTAGGGGTATTAGGGGTACTTGGGGCTGGCTGTCAAGTCGCTATAAAAAACACCCCTTAGACCTCTCAAACCCCTCAGACCCCTTCTCTTTTGCTCCATAGGAGCAACACCCATTACTATTTACTAAATACTCTTTTCTCTTAAACCTGCGCTTTATCCATAGGTAATAACCCGCGAGCAGGATTGTTGCGCCGATGAGCGAAGCGGAAATGCTCAGAGAACAATAAAAACCGAGGCTGACCGCATGGTCAGCCTCGTGCTAATTCAAGTAATAGGTTCGACTACTCCTCAGTCTCTGCCTCCTGTGATGGGAGCTTAAACTCAGTGAAGCCAGCCTTTACCAATGTGTTATACCATGCGAAGCACTTCTTCATATCTGATACGTGTACGCGCTCGCGGTCATACTCAGGCAACACCTTTGCAAACTCCTCGACGATCTTATCCGAAGACTCCTTATGCGAGATAGCCTCCTTACCCTCGGTGTAGTTCCAGATGTTGGTAAACACATCAGCAAGTGGGATATCCTCACCCTCGGTGAACATAGAAATCTCGGTAAGAGCGCTAACGCGTGAATTTGCCGATGCGTTCATACGCTTGCCATCGATAAGTGACTCGACGATAACACCACGCATAGACTGCGCTACATACTTATACAAGCCAGGCTGTCCTGAGATAGCCAAAATATCCTTCAACTCCATACTCGTTATATGTATAAATTATTTATCTTGAAAATTTAACGCCACAAAGTTAAATAAATTTTACAAAAATTCGTATATTTGTGGATGTAATATAAAAATATAGGTCGTATGAAGCGAGATAATATTGAGATTATACAGATAAACATATCGGGTGAGGATAAGCCAGGACTAACATCTTCGCTCACCGCCATACTTGCACGCCACGATGCCTTTATCCTCGACATCGGTCAGTCGAACATCCACCAGTCGTTGACACTCGGCATACTCTTCCTCACAACTCCCGACCGATCGGGACAGATAATGAAGGAGCTGCTATTCAAGGCCTCGGAGATGAACATCAACATACGCTTCACCCCTATCGAGGAGGAGCAGTATCGTCGCTGGGTAAAGTGCCAGGGCAGAAACCGCTACATCATCACGATGATTGGTCGCAAGATTACCGCCGAGCATATATCTCGCGTCACAAAGGCCATCTCGGATGAGGGTCTTAACATCGACGACATCAACCGTCTAACGGGACGTATGCCCTTAGATGAGGATGATAGAGCGCCCAAGACAAGTATTGAGTTCTCGGTGCGTGGTACTATCGAGGACAAGACACGCCTACACAACATCTTCATGGAGCTATCCAACGAGGGTGAGGTCGACATATCGTTCCAGAAGGATGGTATCTTCCGCCGCTCACGCCGCCTCATATGCTTCGATATGGACTCTACGCTAATCCGCACCGAGGTTATCGACGAGCTTGCCGACCGCGCAGGCGTAGGCGAGCAGGTGCGCGAGATTACCGAGCGCGCCATGCGTGGCGAGATCGACTTCCGCGAGAGCTTCAAGGAGCGCGTAGCGTTGCTCAAGGGTCTTGACGTCAGCGTCATGGAGGATATAGCGATCAACCTCCCTATCACCGAGGGCTTGGAGCGCACGATGACAATCCTAAAGCGTGTGGGCTACAAGACGGCAATCCTCTCGGGTGGTTTCACCTACTTCGGAAACTATCTAAAGAGCAAGTATGGCTTCGACTATGTATATGCCAACGAGCTCGAGGTCGAGGATGGCAAGCTCACAGGACGCTATACGGGCGAGATTGTAGATGCGAAGCGCAAAGCGGAGCTTTTGCGTCTTCTATGTCAGTTCGAGAATATCGACATTCAGCAATCTGTGGCCGTGGGTGATGGCGCAAACGACCTCGGCATGCTCAACACCGCAGGTCTTGGTATCGCCTTCCATGCGAAGCCCAAGGTGCGCGCGACAGCGAGCCAGTCGATATCGACCATAGGTCTTGACGGCATCCTCTACTTCCTCGGATTGAAGGATTCGTGGGTCGACGCTAAAAAGTAGCAGGCTCATGAGAATAGCCATTCTCGCCATCACAATCATAGCACTATCTATTGTCGGATGCAAGAAACCCTCGCCGACAATAGATGGCACGCTACACGAACGCACAACCACGATAGCCAACCTACGCGCGATGGTCAGCACCGCCAAGGGGGTCACCATCGACAAGGATATTGTTGTGCATGGTCGTGTGACCACCTCAGATGCAGAGGGCAACTTCAGCCGCGCGATGGTCATCGAGGATGAGACGGGCGCCTTAGAGATACTTATTGCCGAGCGCAACCTATCAACGACATATCCCGAGGGGTTGCTCGTAGCGCTACACCTCGAGGGATGCGCAGCAAGCTACAACCAAGGAGTTCTACAAATTGGCAGTCAGACCGCGGAGTACGACTACTACGACGTAGGATACATAGAGTCAAAAGAGTGCGAGCGCCGCATCATCCAGCGCTCGACATCCATCGAGAAGATCGCGCCGCGCCTCACAGCAATCGCCGACCTTAGAGGAGAGGATAGAGGCAGATTGGTTCGAATTGAGGGATTAACCCTATATAACTCAACATCCATAGATACGCTTGCCGGCATGACACTTAGCGATGCCACCTGGCAAGGATACTCCCTATTTAGATCTGCAACGGGCGACTCCATAGCTGTCTACACCTCGCCCAATGCCACATTCGCAGATAGACAAATAACGACCGACCCAATATCTATCACCGGCATACTGCAATGGAGCAAGTATAATGGCGGCAAGGAGTGCTATCACCTTAAAATGCGATACTCGTCTGATTATGAGAGCATATAAGGCAATCATTGCAATATTCATCACTATACTTGCCGTGAGTTGCAGCCCCGAGAGCCACTATCACGACAGCAGCAATCGCAGCGACATCGCCTATCTATGGTCACTCGCGAAGCATGGGTCGACTACGATAACCGAAGATATAACCTTCTGCGGCACCGTTGTGGCAAACGACAAGCTCAACGAGGTGACAAACCGCATAGTCGTCGCCGACGAGAGTGGCGGCATTGAGATAGCCATTGAGACGGAGTATATCGAGGATATCATACCCATATTTAGCAACGTTAGAATCTGCGCCAAGGGGCTTAGCATAGGGCGCCAAGGGCGCAAATGCGTGCTCGGCAAATCGCCCACGGGCGAGTATGTCGTTGATAGACTCACCGAGCGCGAGCTACCCTACTACATATCCCCAGCCGACGACATAGCGACGCTCAATGCCCAAAGGATGGATATTGGCGAGATTAACAACGAAGACCTTCTTCACTACATCTACATCGAGAATGTAGGCTTCATAGGTGAGGAGATTGGCATGACGTGGAGCGATTGCGACACCATAGATGGCAACAAAAATAGCATACGCCACCTCACAGATGGCGTAGATACTATGCGTGTGGCATGCTCCGAGGAGTGCACCTATGCTAAGGAGCCTCTTCCCACGGGCAAATTGAAGTGTTTTGGAATTGTTGACTATGTGGATGGCGACATAGCGCTGCGCATAAGCAACCACTACATCGTCGAGGAGTTAACGTTGTAGGTGCTCGTCGACCCACTGCGTAAGCTCCACGAAGTCGGCGACGCTCAGCTGCTCGGCGCGCATAGAGAAGAAGCGATGCTCCTCGCCACCAAAATCACCGAAGACGCTCTTCAGCGAGTTGCGCAACATCTTACGACGCTGACCAAACGATGCTTTGACAACCTTTATGAATAGTGTCTCGTCGCAATCCAGCTTCTCGACACTATTACGCACAAGACGAACTACGGCACTCTTGACCTTTGGCGGCGGATTAAAAACCTTCTCACCAACAGTAAAGAGATACTCAATATCGTACCATGCCTGCAACAAAACGCTGAGTATGCCATACTCCTTTGAGCCTGGAGGCTCGGCAAGACGTACCGCCACCTCCTTTTGTATCATGCCTACGCACTCAGGCACAATATCTCTATTTTCAAGCACCTTGAAGAATATCTGCGACGATATGTTATATGGGAAGTTGCCAATAATCTTAAGCCTATCACCATACGTTGCGCGTAGATCCATCTTTAGGAAGTCACCCTCGGTAAGACGTGGTGCGAACTCTGGATAGTGGTTATGGAGATACTCTACCGACTCGGAGTCTATCTCAGCGCCATAGGTCACAACATCCTCTCGTTGTAGCATAAACTGTGTGAGTACGCCCATGCCACAGCCCACCTCGAGAACCTTATCAGGGCTCTCTGGAGTGCCACCCTCAAGCGAATAGGCAATCTTGCGGGCTATATTCAAATCGGTTAGGAAGTGCTGTCCTAAGGCCTTCTTTGCGCGTACCTCTGCCATCGTTAGTTCGCTACCTCTGATATAAACTTAATGCGCACAAGGCGAATCTCCTCCTCGCTATACTCCGAGCCAAGCTCCTCGATAGCATCGTCCAACGAGTCGGTCTCGGCATCCTCCTTGAAATATAGGTATATATCCTCCACCTTATCTTCATCCATCACCGTATTCAGATAATACTGAATATCGAGACGTGTTCCCGAGTTGACGATAGCCTCAATCTCACCCAAAAGCTCATCCATATCGAGGTTGCGAGCGCGCGCGATATCCTCGAAGTCCATCTTGCGGTCGATAGACTGGATGATGAAGATCTTATTGTTCGATTTGCTCGCCACGCTCTTAACGACCATATCCTGAGGACGAATAATCTCCTTCTCCTCGACATATGCCTTGATAAGCTCGATGAACTCGGCACCGAACTTCTGCGCCTTACCAGCACCAACACCCGAGATTGTCTGCATCTCCTCCATGGTGATAGGATACTGAATAGACATATCCTCCAACGATGGATCCTGGAAGATGACGTATGGAGCAAGACCATTCTTCTTTGCCACCTTGCGGCGCAAATCCTTGAGCATGGCGTATAGCTCCTCGTCGGCAGCGCCACCGCCCTTCATTGGTCCCATCTGCTCGTTCTCCTCCTCCGTGTCGTAGTCGTGGTCGAGGGTGATAGTCACAGGTGTAGGCTTCTCGATATACTTCTCACCGCGCTCGTTAACAGATATAAGACCGTAGTTCTCTATGTTCTTATCCACAAAGCCCATGATAAGAGCCTGGCGTATCACAGCATTCCAGAAGCGAGCATCCTTATCTGCACCAGCACCGAAGCACTCCAGCTTATTATGACCATAGCTCTTGACAATAGCCGTCACCTTACCCTGCAACACCGCCACAAGGTGGTCAATCTTAAACTTATCGCCAATCTCCTTGAGGGTCTCCAACGCAAGCTGCATCTCCTCGTGCGCCTGTACCTTTGGCTTTGGATGGCAACAGTTATCGCAGCTACCGCAGTTTGCCTCGGTATACTCCTCGCCGAAGTAGTGCAACAGCGAGCGACGACGACACATAGAGCTCTCGGCATAAGAGACGGTCTCCAAAAGGAGCAACTTGCCAATCTCCTGCTCCGCCACAGGCTTACCCTGCATGAACTTCTCGAGCTTCTGTATATCCTTATAGCTATAGAATGTCAAACAGTGACCCTCGCCGCCATCGCGACCTGCACGACCAGTCTCCTGGTAGTAGCCCTCCAAAGACTTAGGGATGTCGTAGTGGATGACATAGCGCACATCTGGCTTGTCGATACCCATACCAAAGGCAATCGTGGCGACAATCACATCTACCCTCTCATGTAGGAAGGCATCCTGGTTGTCGGCACGCGTCTGCGCATCCATGCCGGCATGATATGCCAACGCCTTGATGCCATTTGCCATGAGCAACTCGGCAAGCTCCTCCACCTTCTTACGGCTGAGACAGTAGATGATACCACTCTTGCCATTATGCTGCTTGATGAAACGGATGATGTCGTGGTCTACGTTGTGCTTAGGGCGTAGTTCGTAATATAGGTTAGGGCGGTTGAACGACGAACGGAACACCGTAGCGTCGGTCATACCCAAGTTCTTCTGAATATCCATCTGCACCTTTGGCGTTGCTGTTGCCGTTAGCGCAATAAGAGGTGCATTGCCAATATCATTAATAATAGGACGAATACGACGATACTCAGGGCGGAAGTCATGACCCCACTCCGAGATACAGTGCGCCTCGTCAATGGCGTAGAACGAGACCTTTATCTTGCGCAAGAATGCGATATTATCCTCCTTGGTCAAAGACTCAGGGGCGAAGTAGAGCAGCTTCGTACGACCCTCCAACACATCCTGACGCACCTGCATTATCGCCGACTTATTGAGCGAAGAGTTCAGGAAGTGCGCAATACCCGACTCCGTAGAGAAGGTACGCATGGCATCCACCTGGTTCTTCATAAGTGCGATGAGGGGTGATATAACGATAGCTACACCATCCATAATGAGGGCAGGGAGCTGGTAACACAATGATTTACCACCACCCGTCGGCATCAGCACAAAGGTATCCTTGCCCGACAAAACGTTCTTTATAACTGCCTCCTGGTTGCCTTTAAACGAGGTAAAACCGAAGTACTCATGCAGTTTCTCGTGTAAAATTCCTCCTTGTTTGGTGTCCATAATTGCTTATCGTCGAAAAATTTTACTCAAATATACGATATTTTTTTGAAAATAGTAATAACTTTGTGAAAAATTTACGAATATTTTTTGACTATAGGGAGGTTCTATAACATGAGACTATATACAAGTGAGCTGGTAAAATCCTATAAATCACGTACTGTGGTGAACCACGTATCCATCGATGTGAAGCAGGGCGAGATTGTCGGTCTACTCGGTCCTAATGGTGCTGGTAAGACAACAACATTCTACATGATCGTAGGACTTATTAAGCCCAACGAGGGACGCATCTTCCTCGAGGATGACAACGGCAAGGTGAAGGACATCACAAAACTTCCCGTATACCGTCGCGCACAGATGGGCGTGGGCTACTTGGCTCAGGAGGCATCCGTGTTCCGCCGCCTAACAGTCGAGGATAACATCCGCGCCGTACTCGAGATGACAAGCTACTCGCGCAAATATCAGAAGGAGCGCGTGGAGCAGCTCATCGAGGAGTTCCGCCTGCAGAAGGTGCGCAAGAGCTATGGTAACCAGCTCTCGGGTGGTGAGCGTCGCCGCACGGAGATAGCACGCGCCGTGGCAATCAACCCATCGTTCATCCTCCTTGACGAGCCATTCGCCGGCGTCGATCCAATCGCCGTGGAGGATATTCAGAGTATCGTGGGAACTCTCAAGGATAAGAACATCGGAGTGATCATCACCGACCACAACGTCGACGAGACACTCGCAATCACCGACCGCACATACCTACTCTACGAGGGTAAAATCCTTAAGGCGGGTACCGCCGAGGATCTTGCCGCGGATGAGATGGTACGACGAGTATATCTTGGTAGTAACTTCGAGCTTCGCGCCTCGCCACAGATGATCCGCGAGCGTAAGGAGCGCGAGGAGCGCGAGCGTCAGGAGGCACTACGCGCAATGGGCATTGACCACAATGCCGACGAGGATGAGGAGTAATCATGGGTGGTGAGAGCATCCTATAAATAGTATATATGGAGGATAGTACAGTCCCGTTAGGGAATAGATTGCATGGTGAGATAACACCCCCATGCTCAAAGAGTTATGCACAACGCGCCTTGGCAGCAGCACTTCTTGCTAAGGGCGACACGACGTTGCGTGGCATAGAGCTATGCCGCGACACCCGTTCGGCAATCGCCGCTATTGAGGCCCTCGGCGCGAGGGTCGATGTCGTAGATTCCAACACCTTGGTCATACATGGCGGTCTCAGCCCCCAGCGCAGCACGCTGAATGTCGGCGAGTCGGGGTTGGCAGCACGCCTATTCACCCCCATAGCAGCACTCTGCAACACGCCCATAACCATTGACGGCGACGGCACACTGCGCCATCGTCCCATGGCGATGATGGTTGAGCCGCTCAAGAGCCTCGGTGTCGAGGTGCGCGATGGCGGCGGCAAGCTACCCATAGAGGTGTGTGGTAAGATAAGTGGCGGCAGCGTAACTGTCGATGGATCGATATCTTCGCAGTTTATAACAGGTCTACTCATAGCCCTACCCATGGCGACCAACGACACGACAATCAAGGTCGAGGGCGCAGTATCGACACCCTACATCGACATGACACTCAAAACATTGGAGCGCTTTGGCATCAACGTCATGTACAACGAGGGTGACTATACACAGTTCTACATTGAGGGCAATCAGCAGTACGAGGCCATAGACTACACCATAGAGAGCGACTGGAGCGCAGCGGCGGCTATCATGGTGGCCGCAGCCATCGCCGGCGAGGTGACTATACGCAATATATCTACCCTATCAAGCCAGGCGGACACCGCCATATGTCGCGCGTTAGAGCGTGCCGGCGCATCGCTAATCATTGAGCAGGGCTCCATCACCGTGGCACACCGCCCGTTGGAGGCCTTCGAGTTCGATGCTACAAACTGTCCCGACCTCTTTCCTGCTATTGCAGCCCTCGCCGCAGCGGCAGACGGCGTATCACGAATACACGGCATAAAGCGTCTTAGAGGCAAAGAGAGTGACCGCGGAGAGGCGTTGCGCGAGGAGTACGCAAAACTCGGCATAGAGATAGAGTTAGACTACGAGGAGGATGTGATGCGCGTTGTCGGTGGCGAGCCTAAGCCACATAAGGTGGATAGCCACGACGACCATCGCATAGCGATGTCATTGGCGATAACAGCGCTACGCATGAATGAGCCTATCGAGATTAAAAACCGCGAGTGCGTAGCCAAGAGCTACCCCTCGTTCTTCGAGGATATTGAGTCGCTAAAAGAGCAGAGCCGTGAAAAATAGTTTTGGCAAAATACTTCGCCTAACAATATATGGCGCATCGCACGAAGCGAAGGTGGGCATAACCATAAAGGGGGTGCCTGCGGGCGTGCATCTACCCACGGAGCTATTCACCGAGGACCTCGAGCGCCGTCGCCCCAAATTCAAGGGGGAGACCACGCGCCACGAAGAGGATATACCCCATATCGAAGGTTTAGATAGCTCTCATCGCACAACGGGAGCAGACATAGATATATCATTCAGCAACAACAATATACGCTCCAAAGATTACTCCCACCTAAAGAGACATCCACGCCCCTCACACGCCGACCTTGTGCAGCGAAAGAAGTATGGCGAGGAGTATAACCTCGCGGGTGGCGGCATGGCATCAGGACGTATGACCGTTGCCCTTGTGGCAGCTGGCGTGGTGGCGAAACAGATTCTATCTAACGCAACATTCACGACACATCTCATAGAGGTTGGTGGGTGTAGCGACAAGTCACAATTTGAAGATATTATTAATATGTCGATGCGCGATGGCGACTCTGTAGGAGGCGTTGTTGAGTGTCGCGTAGGCGGACTACCCCACTCTCTCGGCGAGCCTTTCTTCGACTCGGCAGAGAGCATCATCGCCCATCTGCTATTTGCCATACCCGGTGTTAAGGGCGTCGAGTTTGGCGACGGCTTTGCGGGGGCAAGAAAGCGCGGCTCGGAGCGTAACGACATGATAACGGACGCCAAGGGCACGACCCTGACGAATAACGATGGCGGCATAAATGGCGGCATTACAAATGGCAACGAGCTCATAGTGCGCGTTGCCATCAAGCCCACGCCCAGCATAGCACGCGAGCAGCATACCTACAACTTCGAGCAAGGCGCAGTTATGCCACTCGCCATTGGCGGTCGCCACGACGCTTGCATAGCGCGCCGCGCAGCTGTCGTTGTAGAGGCGATGGTGGCAGTGGCGCTTGCCGACCTTAAACTACAACTATAATGGCGACGCGTAGGGAGATATTTCAAGCTCTTTGCCACGCCGCCAACAAGTGTTATGGCGAGGAGGAGAGCCGACAGATTGCCGAGATGATATTGGAATATCATGGCGTGTCGCGTAATAGCCTTATCGTCGAGCCAGGTGCAACGCTCGACATCACCAATTTAGAAGATATTATCAAGCAAATCGAGGCATGGCGCCCCGTGCAGTATATCATCGGCAGCGCAGAGTTCATGGATATGTCGCTGGAGGTTGCCGAGGGAGTGCTCATACCGCGCCCTGAGACCGAGGAGCTTATCTACTGGATAACATCCAACAGGAAACAAAACGTTGATATACTGGACATTGGCACAGGTAGCGGATGTATCGCTATCGCCCTTGCGCGCGCCGTCGAAAATAGCCGTGTTTGGGCAATGGACATATCTACGGAGGCACTTGCCATAGCACGCCGTAACGCAATGAGATATGCTCCTGGGGTGCAGTTTGTTGAGGGTGACGCCTTAGCCAACTTCTCGATGCTCTTTGATAATAAGTTCGACATAATTGTCTCTAATCCACCATATATTCCTGCGAGCGACAAGACTCTTATGCGCCCTAATGTTACTGAGTATGAGCCACATGATGCACTCTTCGTTGCGGACGATGACCCACTGATATTCTACCGCTCGATAGCACATACGGCACGCACACTGCTCAGAGATAAGGGCGAACTATACTTCGAGATTTATGAGTTTCTTGCCGACGAGATGCGACGGATGCTGCAAGAGGAGGGATATGTTGATGTCGTTGTCCGCGAGGACTTTAGAGGAAAACAAAGAATGATATGCGCAAGGGTGAGTTCGACACAGAGATGATGCCCGCGCCACGCGAGCGTAGGACAAAGACGGCAACGCAGGCACTTCAATCACTGATGCGCCTATGTTCGCGCGCCGAGAAATCTACGGGCGATGCTTATAGACTTATGCGCACCTGGGGTGTGCCTGAGGCTGAGCAGAAGGATGTTGTAGATAGACTCGTAGCACAACGCTTTATAGATAACCGCCGCTATGCCGAGGCATACACACGCGAGAAGTCGCAGCTTGCGGGCTGGGGCGCGCGCAAGATAGCTATGCAGCTCCGCATCAAGGGTGTGGAGAGGGATATTATTGCCGAGACCATCGCATCGCTTGACACTGATACACAGACGGATAAGCTGCTGGAGAAGTTGCAACGCAAGTTGCGCACGACGAAGGCTGCGAATGACTATGAGCTGCGTGGCAAATTGCTTCGATATGCCTTGAGTCTGGGGTACGACTATGAGCAGGCGGCACAGAGCGTAGAACATACCTGCCAATCGAAGGAGTAGAGCATATATGTAGATGCCGCATATCAGCTCTTGAGCCAGCCCTACATATCACCACCCTCTGGTAAAGAGTAGTGAGTTACTTTTGTCGCATTTGCGCTTTCGCATCGGCTATTTGCCTCTCTATCTCTGGTTTGCGCGGCGCTGTTCCCCTTTGCTATGTGACGGTGACGACCCTCCCTTGCTGATTGAATCACCTCGTCCAGACGAGTCTGCACGTGGAATGATGATGATATATTGTCTTTTATAGAGGCTTTGTGAATAAAAATTTTGTAAATCGATATATTTTATATACTTTTGCAGCGCAAATGTGAGCATATCAGCAAATGACGTTACTGATTGATGATTTGCATTATGCACATAATAAGGATGGTTCCGTAGCTCAGCTGGATAGAGCAACAGCCTTCTAAGCTGTGGGTCGTGGGTTCGAATCCCGCCGGAATCACGAATTCGAGGAGCAGAGATTTCTGCTCCTTTTTCTGTATCAAGATGTTAGCCGATGTCGGGGTTTGGGGAACAGATCCAGCCAAATTCTGCGGGTTACGACTTTTGCAACCCGATAAAATCGGGTGAAATCCGATGCAATTCTCCTCGCCCGACAATTCCAATCCCAAACGAAGAGAGCCAAGTGTGACCAACTTTTCAAATTCTCAAAAAAGGTTACGACTTTTTGCGGAATCACTTGCGTGTGTGGAATAGTGATGTTATGTTTGCAGTGTATAAAACGCTTTGCCACAGTGTGTTGCATTGTTTTAAGCAAGTTTGCAACGCTGTGCAAAAGGCAAATGAAACAGACATAACATTAAAAGTTGCACCTATGGATAAAAGTACATTCTCGATTCTCTTTATTATGCAGAAGGGCAAGCCAAACGCCGAAGGCAATGCCCCATCTTTGCACGCATTACAATCAATCACCAAATGACACATCTTGCAACACGCTACTACCTTCCACCGGAGCGCTGGCTACCGAAAGAGGGGCGCACCGTTGGTCGCACCAAGGAGGAGAAGGAGGTCAATGCCTATCTCGACAACCTGCGCGGATTAATCTTTGCCAAGTACAACGAGATGTTCCTCGCAGGCGAGGTTGTAACGGCACGAAAACTTAAATGCCGTCTAATCTCGAAAGACGAGAAGTCGATGACGCTGCTTGACCTATTCGATGACTACATTAAGAACTATGCGAAGCTTGTCGGGCACACCACATCGAAAGTTACGCACGACCGCTATCTGCTTGTGCGCAAGCGTATTGTCGAGTATATGGAGGCGGAGTACAAGCGTTCTGATATATCGGTAAACGAGGTCAATCCGAAGTTTATTAACGGCTTCGAGATATTCCTGCGCACGCAGTTCAACCTCTCGACAAACTATGTGATGAAGACCATTCTGAAATTCAAGTCTGTCTATCAGGTTGCTATCGACAACGGCTGGGCGCAGAAGAACCCTTTTGCATCGTTTAAGTTTCGCTATGAACATACCGAGCGAGGCTACCTCACAATGGAGGAGCTGACAATCTTGATGCAGAAGGCGATGCCATCGAAACGCTTGGAGCAGATACGCGATGTCTTCGTGTTCAGTTGCTTCACGGGCCTTGCCTATTGCGATGCGCGAGCACTCACACGCGAACATATCATCACAGGCTCGAATAACCTCCCTTGGCTTCGCACACATCGCCAAAAGACCTCGGCACCGGTAGATGTACCCCTCTTGGATGT
>JAZSBD010000011.1:0-64786 GCA_045602255.1 Alistipes sp. | reverse complement strand
TGGATGTGCTCCCATGCCTTGTGTGCAATCTCGTTTGTGAGGCTCTCAACATAGTAAGAACCTGCCCATGGATCTGCTGAACGGCATACGTTAGTCTCCTCCTGGATGTAGATCTGAGTGTTACGTGCGATACGTGCCGAGAAGTCGGTAGGAAGGGCGATAGCCTCATCCAACGCGTTGGTGTGCAATGACTGGGTGTGACCCAATGCTGCACCCATAGCCTCGATAGCTGTACGTGCTACGTTGTTGAATGGATCCTGCTCGGTGAGTGACCAACCTGATGTCTGTGAGTGGGTACGAAGTGCCAAAGACTTTGAGTTCTTAGGCTCGAACTGCTTAACAATCTTAGCCCACAATAGACGTGCTGCACGCATCTTAGCAATCTCCATGAAGTGGTTCATACCGATAGCCCAGAAGAATGACAAGCGTGGTGCGAAAGCGTCGATAGACATACCTGCGTTGATACCTGCGCGCAAGTATTCAAGACCATCTGCCAAGGTGTAAGCCAACTCGATATCTGCTGTTGCACCTGCCTCCTGCATGTGGTAACCTGAGATAGAGATAGAGTTGAACTTAGGCATGTTCTTAGATGTGTACTCGAAGATATCAGCGCTAATCTTCATTGCGAACTCTGGTGGGTAGATATAGGTGTTACGCACCATGTACTCCTTGAGGATATCGTTCTGGATGGTACCAGAGAGCTGGTCGAGGGTGCAACCCTGCTCCAAGCCGGCAACGATGTAGAATGCCAATACTGGAAGTACAGCACCGTTCATGGTCATAGACACTGACATCTGGTCGAGTGGAATACCATTGAACAACACCTTCATATCCTCCACTGAGCAGATAGACACACCTGCCTTACCTACGTCACCTACTACACGTGGGTGGTCGGCGTCGTAGCCACGGTGTGTTGCAAGGTCGAACGCTACAGAGAGACCCTTCTGGCCTGCTGCAAGGTTACGACGGTAGAATGCGTTAGACTCCTCAGCAGTAGAGAAACCTGCATACTGACGGATAGTCCATGGACGCATAACGTACATTGTTGAGTAAGGACCACGCAAGAAAGGAGCGATACCTGCTGCGTAGTTCAAGTGCTCCATGCCCTCAAGGTCGGCAGCCGTGTAGTTCTCCTTTACAGGGATACGCTCGGCAGTCAACCAATCCTCCTTGGGAGCCTTAGCTGTGGCGCAGCACTCTGTGGCTGCAGCCTTATATTCTAAATCTGAAAATTTTGCTCTCATAGCTATAAATTGATTAGATGCCTAACTTCTTTAAGTAATCCTTCAATGTCTCAAGAACGTTGCTCTTCACGTTGATGAAGTTGGTGATGCCCTGAGCCTCAAGCTCTGGAGCGCATGCTGGAGCACCAGCAACAACCAAGATAGCCTTGTCCTGAAGAAGCTCCTTAACGCGTGGAGCTACTGTTGCGTAGTCGTCATCCGATGCACATACAACAACGATCTCTGCCTTAGATGCCAACGCTGCCTCTACGCCCTCCTCAACACTCTTGAAGAAGGTGTTATCCTCAACGCGGATGCCGGCGCATGCGAAGAAGTTGCATGAGAACTGAGCACGTGCGCGTGCCATACCGAGAGTACCGCAAGTGAGCATGAATGCCTTAGGTGACTTGCCTGAACGGTCAACCTGCATACGCATAGCCTCGAATGCCATAGCACCGCGGTAAGGAACAAGGACGTTGCCCTCCTTAACCTCGCGCTTAACCTTGCACTCACAAATTGAAGCGTCAGCAACCTCGGTGAAGTTAGGATACTGGTTAGCACCGAGGAGGATGAGACGACGTGTAGCGATGTTCTTATCCTTTGCAGCTGCCGATGCCTTAACGCGCTCAACGATGAAGCCCTCGCGGAATGCTGCGATGTAACCACCCTTAGCCTCAATCTCGCGGAACAATGCCCAAGCCTCCTTAGCGATGCTGTTGGTGAGCGACTCGATGTAGTATGCGCCACCAGCAGGGTCAACAACCTGGTCGAAGTGAGACTCGTGCTTCAAAAGAAGCTGTGCATTACGAGCGATACGCTTAGAGAACTCAGTAGGTGCCTCGAAGCAGTAGTCGAAAGGCAATACCTCCAATGAGTGTACGCCAGCGATAGCTGCCGACATAGCCTCGGTAGTGCCACGCAACATGTTAACGTATGGGTCGTAAACGGTCTGGTTCCATGTAGATGTAACGGCGTGAGCGAACATCTTGCATGAGCAGTTCTTCTCTGGGTTATAAGCCTTCACGATGTTAGCCCATAAGAGACGTGCTGCGCGGAACTTCGCCATCTCGAGGAAGTAGTTAGATGTAACGGCGAAGGTGAAGCGAATCTTACGAGCCACCTCGTCGATTGAGAGGCCGCGCTCCATAAGCTTCACGATGTAGTCGTGAGCCGCAGCAAGGGTGAATCCGAGCTCCTCAACGATGGTAGAACCAGCGTTAGAGAATGTAGCACCCGATACGTTAACAACCTTCACGCGCTTGTACTCAGCGGTAGCCTTAACAAGCTTTGCGATAGTGTCGAAGCACTCGTCGCCGGTCTTGCAACAGAAGTCACCATCAACAGAGAGGTTCTTGATGATAGGGTCGATGCAGAAGTTGAGGCGAAGCTCATCCTTAGGCTCTGCAGCATACTTTGCGAGCACCTTCTCTGCGATAGCTGCCAACGCCTGAACGTTAGAGCCGCAGAATGTGAGCTCAACAGCTGTAGGCACGATGTCCTTCAATAGGGCGTCAACATCCACCTCACATGCACATGACTCGCAGAAGCAGAAGCCCAATGAGTCGATGCCTGAGTTAAGAAGTTTCAATGCCTCCTCGTTAGCCTCCTTAGCGCACTTTACTGCGATGGTCTGGTGTACACGCCATGTGTTGTCCTTAGAGACACCACGAACGTATGGGAACTCACCAGCCTCAGCACCAAGATACTCTACCTCGGCGAGGTTCTCAGCACGGTAGTAAGGGCGTACGTTGAAGCCCTCACCAGTCTTCCATACCAACTTGCGCTCATAATCAGCGCCCTTAAGGTCAGTTGTGATGACGGCCTCCCACTGCTCAGTAGATACTGGTGGGAACTCCGCGAACAACTTTTCTTTGGTATTAGCCATAATTGTTTTAGAGTTTTAGTTTATAAGTGTGTGAAATATAGTTCTTTACATATGTTTGTCGCACGCACACACGCGTACAACACTACAAAGTTAATAAAATTATCTTCAATTTCCAAATATGTTTGTGGGTTTCGCGTTTCACATTTCACACAATTCACACTACCCCCACCCCCTGTGAAAGGTGTGAAATTGTGAAAAGTGTGAAATACGAGCCAGGGATTATGAGGAGAGCTACTACACTCTGGGAAGTTACCCAGTCTACCCAATTTTACCCAGAGCAAGCCATGCTTGCGGCTATACCCAGTTATAATAGGGAATTTAGGGAGATTAGAGAATTTAGTGAGATAGGGGGAAATAATCGCTAAACTCCTTAAATTCCTTAAACTCACTAAACACACTATATCAATAGTGTTAATATATTTAACTGCAGACGCAGCCATGTATAACGCTATGTATATAGCTATATATACCACAAGGATGTTATGGTTAGTTTGCTGACTATAGCATACACTCTCCCCACCTATATATATTTATATCTATATGTAGGTCAGTATATTACCATATGTGTAGTATGCTACGTGGTAGTGGATAGATATTTAGCGCCAACGCGAGTAGACTATGATGTTGTATTGCACTACAAAGATACAACATTTAATAGCCGCTGTCAAGTATTTTAATAAATATTTTTCTACTATTTAATAGTAGGCTTCCGGCTGGTGGCACGGGCGTTTCACACTTTTCACAATTTCACACCTTTCACAGGGGGTGGGGGTAGTGTGAATTGTGTGAAATGTGAATGAGTGACGAGTTTTAGGGAGCTTAAAGAGAAAACTCAGTCTCTCCCTAAGTTCCTTAAATTCTCTAACCTCCCCTACATCGCACAAAAAAGGGGCAACCTCTCGGTCACCCCCATTGTTTGTAGAAGTTGCATAACAAGAGTTAGTTTTAGGCGCACGAAGTCTGAGAAAGCGCAGTTTACTATGCGTAAATGAGCATTTCGAAGACAAACTATTTGTTGTCAGAAGGGGTCAGATACTTTCGCTCAGCGAATTTCTTTGCGATGGGCTGTACTTTGACGTACTGCCCATTGCTAAGATAATTCGTTAGAGGAAGTAGATGACCGCTTATCACAACAAAGACACCAAAATAACCTTGTTAGACAGCTTCTCGGAATATCAGTCGTGTATCGACTACTTATTCTCCATCTGAGCCTTCAACTCTGCGAGACCAGCGATATCGCCAAAAGTTGTCTTCTCAACCTGTGCGTTGATCTTCTTAACGCTTGCCTTAGCAGCGTCAGCATCAGCACGACGTGCAGCCTTCTCAGCAGCAGCAGCCTCACGCTTAGCCTCCTCGAAGAGACGGCTGTGAGAGAGAGTGATGCGCTTAGTAGCCTTAGAGAACTCCAACACCTTGAACTCTGCCTTCTCGCCAGCCTTCAATGTAGTGCCATCCTCCTTAACTGCGTGACGTGCAGGGCAGAAGCCCTCGATGTTCTCGCCCAAAGATACAACAACACCCTTGTCGTTAGTCTCGGTTACAGTACCCTCGTGAACGCTGTCAACGCCGAACTGGCTCTCGAAGCCGTTCCATGGGTTCTCCTCAAGCTGCTTGTGACCGAGTGAAAGACGGCGGTTCTCCTTGTTAATCTCAAGAACTACAACCTCCAACTCAGCGCCAATCTGAGTGAACTCTGATGGGTGCTTAACCTTCTTAGTCCAAGAGAGGTCAGAGATGTGTACAAGACCCTCGATGCCGTCCTCAATCTCTACGAATACGCCAAAGTTAGAGAAGTTGCGTACGCGTGCTGTGCACTTTGTGCCTGCAGGGTACTTCTTCTCGATCTCAGCCCATGGATCTGGAGTAAGCTGCTTGATACCCAAAGACATCTTGCGCTCCTCGCGGTCCAAAGTAAGAAGTACAGCCTCGATCTCGTCGCCCACCTTCATGAACTCCTGTGCTGAACGCAATGGCTGGCTCCATGACATCACAGATACGTGGATAAGACCCTCAACACCTGGTGCTACCTCTACGAATGCACCGTAGTCAGTAACAACAACTACCTTACCCTTAACCTTGTCACCTACAGTAAGCTCTGCTGAGAGTGCCTCCCATGGGTGAGCTGTAAGCTGCTTAAGACCAAGAGCGATGCGCTTCTTTGCCTCGTCGAAGTCGAGGATAACAACCTGAAGCTTCTCGTCCAAAGTAACAACCTCCTCAGGGTGATTTACGCGACCCCATGAAAGGTCTGTGATGTGGATAAGACCGTCAACGCCACCGAGGTCGATGAATACACCGTAAGATGTGATGTTCTTAACGGTACCCTCAAGGATCTGACCCTTCTCAAGCTTAGACATGATAATCTGCTTCTGAGCCTCAAGCTCTGCCTCGATAAGAGCCTTGTGTGATACAACAACGTTGCGGAACTCCTGGTTAATCTTAACAACCTTGAACTCCATAGTCTTGTCAACGTAAACATCGTAGTCGCGGATAGGCTTAACGTCGATCTGTGAACCTGGCAAGAATGCCTCGATGCCGAATACGTCAACGATCATACCACCCTTAGTGCGGCACTTAACGTAACCCTTGATGATCTCGTCGTTGTTCAATGCCTCGTTCACGCGGTCCCAGCTCTTAAGCTGACGTGCCTTCTTGTGAGAGAGTGCCAACTGGCCACCCTTATCCTCTACCGACTCAACGTAAACCTCAACCTTCTCGCCTACTGTCAAGTCAGGGTTGTAACGGAACTCGGTTGCTGCGATAAGACCCTCTGACTTGTAACCGATGTTAACGGTAACCTCACGCTTGTTGATCTCGGTAACAGTACCCTCAACAACCTCACCTACAGCTACGTTAGACATGGTCTTGCCATAAGCCTCCTCGATCGCCTCCTTCGACTGGTCGTAAACGCCAAGGTCATTCTCGAACGCATTCCAATCGAAATTCTCGTTCGCTACAATTTTGTTCTGCTCCATAATGGAAAATAGTTTTGCGATACAATCGCTCGTTAAAAATTAATAAATAGTTCATCCCTCTGCCCACCACCGCATTACGCGAGCGCGCAAGAGGCTCGCAAAAGTAAGCAAAATTTCCTAATTGGCACCATCTTAGCCCTCTTTTTTACGTCAATAGGGCATATAGAACACATATTTTGGCAAAAAGTATTACCTTTGCCAAGAGATTGACAACGAAACGATTGATTAAACTTATAAGAGATTATGAAACTATTTAACTATCTTATGGCGTTGATGCTCGTAGCAACCATTAGCTCGTGTGAGCATCCCGAGCAGGTATCTAACGAGAAGTACCCACCGCTCGAGAGCATAGAGAATACCATGTGGTTTAGCGTCGACACCAAGAATCAGATCTACTACGACATCACCTACGGCACGACGACAGGCGAGATGGTGGGCTACTCTAACTCACTACGCGACGAGGAGGTATCGCGCCGCAGCTTTACCTACACCTTCACCCCTCCTACCGAGATTGTTGACGGCATCGTTAATGTCGAGTTTGAGGATGGCACGCTCTATGGTGGCATGGTAGTCCCTAAGGGTCAATTCCAGGTCAACAACAAGGATGTCTACTGGATACAGCTCTACGAGGTTGACGACAAGGGCTACATCATCTACGACGATAACAACAATATCAAGTCGTCGATACTCATGTGGAAAGAGTAGTAGATAATTAGTAATTAGTAATTAGTAATGGTGTTGCTCCTATGGAGCAATTAAGAAAGGGAAATTAGGGAAGTTAGGGAAGTTAAGGAGTTTAAGTAAAAATCACTAAATTCCTTAATTCCACTAATCTCCCTAAATTCTTTAATATTCCTTTCACTCCGAAGCAACTACTTACAAAGCAAAGAGGTGCCACGATTGTGACACCTCTAACCTTTTGTCTACGGGGACGTTAGCGCTAATAATAGAGCTCGTCGCCCATTATCTCAGACCGTATCATATTGACTAAGGCATCGGCAGTCTCCTCGCCAAGATCATAGTAGTCGCAGTAGTAGTAGATACCCTCAACGAAACCCTTGAGATACTCCTCTGCCTGAGCCTCGCTATAGACGCTATCCAATACCATCATCTCCTCACCGAGCTTCTCCATAGCCTCGGCATCCTCCTCTACGAGTGCCTTAACCAAGGTCTTAGCTGCTGCCTTACCCTTCTGCTCAGGGGTCTGTGTCTGTGCAAATGCAAAGGAGCATGACATTACAAGCGCCAATGCCAAAACGAATAAATTCTTCATAGTTGTTCGTTTAAGGTTTGTAATTTATTTTAGGTTTATAAATAGTTTTTTATCTCTGCTTACTTTCTACCCTCGAAGTAGTAGGGGGCATATGACCAGCCGAGGGCGTCGTAGAACTTACGCAACACCTCCATCTTAGTGCGTATGGTTGCTTCATCGCGGCGGTCTGTTGCCCACTGCACCTCTGCCATGGCAGCCAAGCGTGGAAGCAGCTGTGCCTCAAGCATTGGCATAGTCTTCAAGTACTCGCTCCATAGGTTGCACTGAACGCCGATGATATTCTTGCGCGCCTCAGCCGAGATACCCTCGAATGGTTCCCATGCGTAGACCTTCTCGAAGTTGATATGACCGCCAATACGCAGACCCTCGCCCTCGCGGCTCTCGGTCTGATAGAAGTCGAAGTAGCAGATAGGCAGTGGTGCCATAACTACCTCGTGGCCATGCTCCGCAGCATATGCGCCAATCTTAGCGCCGCGCCATGCCATAACCGCAGCCGTAGGCGTCACGCCACCCTCCAAGATCTCATCCCAGCCGATGATGCGTCGGTCATGCTCGTTGAGGAACTTCTCGATGCGTGTCACAAGGTAGCCCTGCAACGCCTCCTCGCTCTCCAAGCCCTGTGCCTTCATCATCGCCTGGCAGTGCTCGCACTCCTTCCAACGATCCTTAGGGCACTCGTCGCCACCGATATGTATAATCTCCGATGGGAAGAGCTCGACAACCTCCAAGAGAACATTCTCCAAGAACTCGTATGTAGTCTCCTTGCCGGCGCAGAGCACCTCAGGGGTTACACCCCATGTTGTCCAGACATCGACAATCTGCTCCTCGCAACCGAGCCATGGGTAGGCGTGGAGGGCAGCCTGCGAGTGACCAGGCATCTCTATCTCGGGGATGATTGTTATGTAGCGTGCCTCGGCGTATGCCACGATGTCGCGCACCTCCTCCTGGGTGTAGTAGCCACCATGAGGCGTGCCGTCCCACTTCTCGGGGTTAAGACCGTGACCCACAAGCGTCTCCTTGCGTATTGAGCCCTTCTCGGTAAGCTCTGGGTAGCGCTTGATCTCTATGCGCCAGCCCTGGTCGTCGGTAAGATGCCAGTGTAGGCGGTTTACCTTATGTGCTGCGATGATGTCGATATAGCGCTTCACCTCATCTACGGTGAAGAAGTGGCGACAAACATCCATGTGCACGCCACGATAGGTGAACGTAGGCTCGTCGGCAATATAGCCACATGGCACCTCGCCGTCGAACTCTATGATCATCTGACGCAAGGTCTGCAAGCCGTAGAAGATGCCCGCCTCGTCGCCACCAGTGATGATAACCTCCTTAGGGTTGATTGTCATCTCGTAGCCCTCAGCAGGAACAAACGAGTCGATACGCACCTTGATGCCATTGCCACGCTTGACAGTGCGCAGAGGCTTCTTGCTGCCAAAGTGCTTCATCATATCCTCAGCAAAGCGCTCTGCAGGGTTCCATGCCTCATCGTAGACGATGATCTTTGTCTTGCTATCGACGTGGAATGTACCCTCATCGCCGAAGTCCATGTATGCTGGCTCTGGGATGATGTGTGGCTGTGCTGCGATGGTTGTCATCGGCACTATCATAGCCACGACCAATACTAAAATTGTTGTTAACTTTCTCATGCTATTATACCTATTTTATTATTACTCCTCGGTGCTTGTTGTATAATCAACTCAACAAAGGTAGTAATTTTTAGCAAAAATCGCAATACCTCCCCATATTTTGCATGGTTGTTGCGATTAGTGAGCCTAAATTTATTTAGTTATGGAGGATTATATTTTTGAAAAGGAGGAGCGCACGATAAGCCAGTGGTGGCTTGCTGCGTGTGTGGGCATCATCGCCATAGGAATAGGCTTTATTGTATTGGTAAACCCTATCGAGAGCTATCTCGTTGCGGCGGTGTGGCTCGGCGTTGCCATCTTCGTGTCGGGCATCGTGGGTCTTGTGATGAGCATCGCGTCGGATAATATCGTCGTACGTCGTGGCTGGGTGATACTTGCATCCATAATAGATATTATCTTGGGCATTATGCTGATGTTTAACATCCTCGTCAGCGTCGAGGTGCTGCCCATCATATTTGGCATATGGGTACTATATCGCGGTGCCATAGCTATGATGCAGGCACTCGACCTCAGAAGCTTGAGTGTCGATGATACGGGATGGATGATGGTTGGTGCCATAGTGATGATTATCATTGGCGTCATGGTGATATGGCTCCCCGAGACGCTGGGCGCAGAGGCTGTGGTCCTCTTCCTCGCCATCGCCTTCATGTCCTACGGTGTCTCGATGATAGCCTACGCCTTCCGCCTTGCATATGTACATCGCCGTGCCAAGGCGCTCAACAGATGAGCCCTACGACCATATGCAGTGGCTGTAGCTCAGAAAAAAAGTGGCGCTTAGCCATCGTAGTTAAGAATAATAGTATTACCTTTGTATTGCCTATGTCGCGCGTTTGTGGCATAGGTAATACTATTATTAGCTACGTAAGTTATGAACGAGAAGGTACGTGTTCGTCTATCGATATTTGTTTGGGTGGCTGTTGCCGCAGGATTTATATATGCTGGCGCCTATGTCTTTAGCCGCATGGGCAATGCTAAGAGTGCCCCTAAGGAGGAGGTCACCGCCACGCTGCTACCCATGGCAATCCCCGATAGTGTGGGCATGGATAGCCGCCGCCTTGCGCTAATCGACGACCTCGTCGAGGAGTATATCGATAAGGGCGCATTCCCTGGGGCTGTTGTCGGCGTGGTGCGCGACGGCAAGATCGTATATCGCAAGAGCTTCGGCATGCGCCAGGTCATTGGTGGCCAGGAGCCTATGACGCTCGAGACGCGCTTCGACATCGCATCGCTAACCAAGCCCGTTGTCGTTGCCACATCCATCATGCAGCTTGTCGAGTGTGGCGAGATAACGCTGGGCGATCGTGTCGATAAGTATATCCCCGGCTTCAGGGGCTGGGCATCCGATGAGAGCCCTCGCGACACCGTCGCCATACGCATTGCCGACCTTATGACCCACACCTCGGGACTCCCCGCCTATGTGGCACCCAAGAGGCTACGTACTGCATACCCCGATGTTGAGTTCCCCAACCGCGATGCCGTCATAGATTATATTTCGACCTGCGACCGCATAGCTACGGCACGCACGAAATATCTATATAGCTGCCTGAACTATATCACCCTCGCACACATCGTCGAGCAGGTTACCGGAGAGAGTATAGACAAGTATGCCGAGGAGAATATCTTTAGACCTCTCGGCATGCAGAATACCTGCTACCTACCCTCTGATGACTATGCAGAGGGCGCAGCCCCCACAGCTGTCGTCGCTGGCGAGCTCCTACGCGGAGTTGTCCACGACCCATTGGCGCGTGAGGGCATGGGTGGCGTATCGGGCAATGCGGGTCTCTTCTCCACGCTTGATGACCTAATGCTCTACTCGGCAATGCTCCTCAACCAAGGCACTATAAATGGCGTTGAGATACTATCGCCACAATCTACCGTGGCCATCATGTCGCGCCCACGCGGCTACGAGACATTCAACCGCACGCTGGGCTGGGAGCACTTCGCAGCCTGCTCACAGACGGGTGGCGACCTGCTAAGTCGCTCTACGATAGGTCATACTGGTGCCACCGGAACATCTATCGTCATCGACCCCGAGCTTAACATTGCCATTATCTTGCTCACCAACCGCGCGCATATCTCCGATGAGCGTTTCCCATTAGAGATGCGCTCCAAGTTGGCCACAATCGTAGGCTCTGCGGTGGAGTAAGAGGTTAAGATAACACTGATTTAAGGGGATAATTAGTAATTAGTAATGAGTAATTAGTAATATGTTGCTCCTCTGGAGCAAGTGAGATAGGGAAGTTAAGGAGTTTAAAGCAAAATCACTAATTTCACTAATCTCCCTAAATTCTTTAATTCCAATCGCTCCACAGGAGCGAAACATTACTAATTACTCCCTACTCTTTACTAATTTTGGTTTCACTTTACGGTTGCCTTCGGCAAGTCGCTCCATAGCGTTGTGTAGTGTGGTGATTGCATCTTGTGCGAGGAGATTATCTCGCCACTACCCTGCGCTCCGAGACGCAGAGCGCCACGACCATGCGCATGGTGTATGGCATCGATGGCTGCCGAGAGGCGCTCTTCGCGCTCTATGGCCCCCGTCTCGGCAAAGAGTGAGCCAACAAGGCTACTCCTTGGCACCAACTTCGTGAGGTGCACACCCGCCTTCTTATAGCCATAGCCACGCTTATAGAGGTCGCGCAGGGCATTCATCGCGGCAGCGATTATCGCGCGGTGGTCATCCGTGCCCTCCGCGAAGTGCACAAGGGTGCTGCCATAGGTCTGGGGTGCATCCTCCCTAAAGCGGTTCGTATAGGCATATACCATCATCTCGAGGCATACGGAGTGCTGCTTGCGCAACTTCTCCACCGCCGACGCCGCGAAGTTGGCAACCTGCTCGGCAAGTGCCTCTATCTCATATATCTCTCGACTGAAGCTACGCGACACGCCAATAGATTGACGCGCCTCGACACTATGTTCAAACTCTATACAGGCGTCGCCATGAAGCTCGCGCCATGTGCGCACACCACCAATACCCATCATTTTACGTACGGTAGCCTCATCCATCGAGCGGAAGTCGTGGGCGGTGAGGATGTTATATGCCTTGAGCTTGGCGGCGCTGCGACGCCCTATGCCCCACACATCCTCAACGGGGTACTTGCGGAGCACCTTCTCAATATCACGCTCGCGGTGCATATAACAACCACCACGTAGCTTAGGGTAGCTCTTGCATAGTTTTGAGGCTATCTTGGCGAGTGTCTTTGTGGGCGCTATGCCCACAGATACAGGGATTGAGACCATCCTCCAGCAACGCGCCGAGATACTCTTGGCGAGGAGGTCGAAATCGACATCCTCCATGCCACGGAGGTCTAAGAACGCCTCATCTATGGAGTATACCTCAATCGAGGGTGTGAACTCCTCAAGCACCCAGCGCACGCGCTGCGACATATCGCCATAGAGCGCCATATTACCCGAGAATACCGCAACACCGTGTCGCTCGACAATATCGCGTATCTTGAAGTAGGGGTCGCCCATCTTTATGCCGAGTGCTTTCGCTTCGTTCGAACGCGCTATGGCGCAGCCATCGTTCGACGAGAGCACGATGACAGGCTTGCCTTGTAGGTCGGGTCTAAAAACACGCTCACACGAGGCGAAGAAGTTATTGCAGTCGGCAAGGGCAAACATGGTTATATGCGCTTAATAACATAGGTGACAACGCCCCATATCATAAACTGATTTTCGGGCGACACCTCGATAGGCTTATATTTGTCGTTTAGCTCGTTGGCGGGCATTAGGCGCACTCGACCATCGAGCATTTCAACACGCTTTACAGTGTACTCACCATCGATGTAGCATACCGCCTTGCAGTTGTTATACGGCTCAATGGCGCGGTCAACGATGATAATATCACCATCATCCATCGCCTCATCCACCATCGACACGCCGTCGATGCGAAAGAAGAATGTCGACGCCTTGTGTCTCACCAGAAGCTTCACAATATCAAGTCTCTCGCGTATATCCTCCGCTGGCGAGGGAAAGCCAGCCTTGACATCACCCATCACCAAGCTCTCAAACGTAGTGCTATCATCCACAGCATAGGGTCTCAATTTTTCCATACGTAGGGCAAAGATACAAAAACCGAGATAAACCACCAGCTGCCAGCCCACTTTTATTTGATAAAACTACCAATAATATAATTATAAGGATAGCTCACCTACATATTACCCTAAAGAAAATCCTATGCAATGTAAAAAAGAGGGAATAAATTTTGCAATTATAAAAACTTTTACTAATTTTGTGTTTGTATTCTGAGAGACAAACAAACAAACAAACAAACAAATTATACTTAACTTTTAAAATTTAACAACTATGGATTTTAACAAACTTATTCCTGATTTTGGTTCAATCGGTAAGACTGAGTGGAACAAGCCATGCTTCGACACTAAGGACAAGTTCCACATCGCTGGTCTCGCTTGCGCAGTTCTTCTTGTTATCTTCTGCTTTATTCCTTGGTTCTCAATAACAATGAAAGAGGGCCCAATTTCAGTGGACGCAAGCCGTCTTGGTATTGGTTTGTGGTATGGCATTTTCGCATTCATTGGTGGTGTTGTAGCTCTCTACGGCATGATCTACAAGAACTATCAGTTCGCATTCTGCGGTGCAGCTATCGCACTTCTTATGGCTATCCTTGGTCTATTTATTGTTCCAAGTGTAGAGGTTGCCGGTCTTGTAACTGTACCTGCTGAGGCTGTTAAGCTCGCCATTAAGGCTGGTGCAACGACTTCTCGCATCGGCGCAATCCTCGCTTTGCTTGCTTCTGCAGGTGTTGGTGCTTGTGCATTCCTTAAGATCAACGAGAAGTAGTCTATATAAACTACGATATATCGAACAGCGTAGCTTCGGCTGCGCTGTTTTTTTATTGGTGGCGAGGAGAGGTATTCGCTCCGCTGGAGGGATTTGGTAGGGGGCTATGGGCGTTTGTTTATAGCGATATTGATAGCCTGCCCCTTGTACCCCAAGCTCTATTGCTCCTGCATTCTATTTAAAAACTCGCGCGAAGCGCACCTTACTTTTCACCTTTCCCTTTCCACTTTATAAGCCACGCTTATATCCCCATAAGAAAATATTTCAAGATTTTATATCGCCATTAACTATTTTTTACTACCTTTGCCCCCGAAAACAATGTGGAGGGATTTGGACTGATTGCAACCACAATAAAAAATTGCTAAAGCGGCACTCTTTTTATTAGCAACTCCACCTCCATACGTTACGAATAATAGTAAAATAATATACGTATGGCATTTTTATTCACATCAGAATCAGTATCAGAGGGTCATCCAGATAAGGTGGCCGACCAGATTTCGGACGCCATCCTCGATGAGTTCCTACGTCGCGACCTCAACTCAAAAGTGGCGTGCGAGACACTTTGTACAACAGGTCTCACCGTCGTATCGGGCGAGGTACGCTCTGAGGGCTATGTAGATATTCAGGGTGTGGCACGTCGCGTAATCGACCGCATAGGCTACAACCGTAGCGAGTATCAGTTCGACGCAGCATCATGCGGCATCCTCTCAGCAATCCACGAGCAGTCATCCGACATCAACCAGGGTGTTGAGCGTGGCGACGGCGAGGAGCAGGGCGCTGGCGACCAGGGCATCATGTTCGGCTATGCCGTAGACGAGACACGCGAGCTTATGCCCGCAACGCTCATCCTCTCGCACGTAATCCTCAAGGAGCTCGCCGTGATACGTCGCGAGGGCGAGGTGATGCGCTACCTACGTCCCGACTCAAAGAGCCAGGTGACCATCGAGTATGACGATGAGCGTCGTCCTAAGCGTGTGCACACCATCGTGGTATCTACACAGCACGACGAGTTTATCCTACCAGCACATAACCGCACAGAGCAGGAGGCAGAGCGTGAGATGCAACGCATAATCGCTGACGATGTGCGCAATATCCTCATCCCTCGTGTCAAGGCTCGCCTTGAGCGCGCCCACGACCGTCTTGCCGACCTTATCGGCGAGGATTACATCCTCCACGTAAACCCAACAGGCAAGTTCGTGATTGGTGGTCCTCATGGCGACACAGGTCTTACCGGTCGTAAGATTATCGTTGACACCTATGGTGGTCGCGGTGCTCACGGCGGTGGAGCCTTCTCAGGCAAGGACTCATCAAAGGTGGACCGCTCGGCAGCATACGCAGCACGCCACATCGCAAAGAACATGGTGGCAGCAGGCATCGCACGCGAGGTGTTGGTACAGGTGAGCTACGCCATAGGTATCGCTGAGCCACTATCTATATATGTAGATACCTACGGCACATCGGCAGTTAAGATGAGCGATGGTGAGATAGCAGCCAAGATTAGCAAGCTCTTCGACCTACGCCCAGCAGCTATCGTCGAGCGCTTCGGCTTGAAGTACCCCATCTTCGAGGCAACAGCATCGTACGGTCACTTTGGTCGTCGCCCATATACCGAGATTGTACGCTTCATCGGCGAGAAGGGCAAGGAGTTCGCCAAGGAGGTGGAGTTCTTCTCATGGGAGAAACTCGACGAGGTAGATCGCCTAAAGCAGGAGTTTGGCTTGTAGAAGCATAAAAAACGCCCATCCATAAATAGCTCATTAGCTGCACATTAGCTAATGAGCTATTATTTTACGCAAAACTTTCTTGCGAAAAAATTTGCAGATTGCAAAAAAGTTACTACATTTGCACACCCAAATCTCAGAGCCCAGGTGGTGAAATTGGTAGACACGCTACTTTGAGGGGGTAGTGAGCATTAGCTCGTGCAAGTTCGAGTCTTGTCCTGGGCACTAAAAAAAGAGCAGTCGTTTGACTGCTCTTTTTTTGTGCCCCTGGGCAATCCATATAGACAATCCCTCCAAACCTCCCTTTGAAAAGGGAGGCTTACTTAGATACTATCAAGCAAGAAATAATCGTTCAAGCGAGAATATAACGACTGCTCTTTTTTTGTGCCCATTGGGCAACCTTCAGCCATTAGAATAGATAACCTGTGTTGATATAGAAGGCACCCTTGCCATCCTGCTTACGAAGCTCACCAACAGGCAAGCCATACTCGAAGGCAACGATGAAGTTCTGATTCATGATGAAGCGCAAGCCACCACCCACAGTGATATGTGGGACATCACGCTTCTGACCCTTAGCCATATACTCGTCATACTCTGCACGATACTTCTCATCGCCCTTGAACGACATATCGTACTCCTTAGTCACCATCGTACCATCCGAGAAGAGATTAAGACCGAACGAGATGTTCTGCTTCCAGAGAGTAAACGACACAAAGCGCCAACGAAGTTCTGCATTATATGATAGCACATCGAGACCCTGTACTCGGTTACGCATGATACCTCGTATTGTGCGATAGCCACCCATGCCATCACGGTCGTATGACTGACCTACGGTGGTGATATATGGAAGCACGTAGTATGGAGCCTTATCACCGATAGTGCCCTCATAGTTAATACGATAGGCAAAGGTGAGAATATCGTTCTTCACGATAGGCACATAGTGGCGGAAGGTTGCCGAATAGCGATAGTATGGATTTGTAGTACCCAACCACTTAGGCGCAAGCATAAGGTGTGCCTCAGCCCAAATACCACGTGAGGGAGCACCCTCCTTATCGCGTGTATCGAACAATAGACCTAAGCGCACAGTGCTATTGATACCACCCCACGCCTCCTCCTCGGAGATAATACCCCACTTACGATATAGGTCGAAGAGTGGCTCCTCATAGTTGAGTGCCTCAGGGTCTGTTGGGAACATCTTATACTCATCCTTGTTCTTGTTAATCTTATCGAAGTTCAACGCCTGCTTATTTTTGTAGCCCTGCTTTATATAGCTAAAGTGGTAGCCAGCCTCCCAAAATAGCTTCTTATCCCATATATTACCCACGAAGTCGCTCTTCACAAGCAACGCCAAGCGGTTGACACGATACTTAGGAGTATAGATATACTGATCCTGATTCTTCTTATCCTTACCCGCAGCAATCCTATCATAATCGTAGTAGGACATATAACCGTTGAAGCCATAGAAGTCGAGAGCCTTCTCGTTGGTGAGCACGGCAGCTGTTGACCAACGCACACCAGGAATAAGGGTCTTATTGTCGTACGACACGACAAACTGCTGTGAACCCTTAGTGAAGAATGATGCCTCGAAATACCAGTTCTGGCGAGTGTTAGGATACATAGAGCCATCACCAAAGTCGTAGATATTGAGCAATGCGCCCAACTGCAAGCCCTTGTCTGCATCGAACGCCACAATAGGCAGTGGACCAAAGTTATAGCCCGTCTTTATAATCTCCTTCTTCTTAGGTGCTTCAGCCTCAGTTTGGGCAAATGTGGTAGTAGCACTGAGCAGCACCACAACCAAAAGAATAAATCTCTTCAACTTCATAAACTCTCCATCTATTTTTTTGAGGTAGTATTATCCCTAATTATTCTCTTAATGCGTCTATACTTCTCACGAAGCTCCTTGTTACGCCATAGCTTATAGTCAGATACTAAGATGCGTATTGCTCGCCATGCCTCCTGCGCCACGATAGGTGCGGGCAACAAGACTAAGGTTAGTGGCAAAGCCCACTGCCATGGCAAGAAGATGTATGCAATAATCGAATAGACAATCATCAACAACGGCCACATCACAAGGTTTACAAGATAGCGCACCGAGTTGCGGAAGGCATAGTCCTTGAGCTTGGTGAACAGGAAGTTGCAAACATAGTGAATAGGGAGCGTTAGTATCGATACGGGGAGCGTATATGGCAACGCGATAAGCACAAACAAAATCTTCATTATGCGCGAGAAGATGGTGTACTTCACAGATACCGACTTGAGGCTAATATGCTCCCTCTTACGCATCTCAGAGGCCTCATTGCCCAACCTTACAAGCTCCTCTGCCACCTCAGGCTTCTCACGCTTAAGACGCAACACCTCGCGTACTGTACGGTTGTTAGCCTCGAAGTGCGCATCCATGCCTCGCAGACGCTTACCCTCAACGACAAATTTAGCATTCTTAACCTGCGACTTGACCACCGTAGCACATATCTCATATATGGCATCATAGTCCTCGTCATTAGGGATATAGAACGTTGACTTATGCATATTCGCCGCAAGCTCATCCTTCATAAGGTTCATCACCTCATTAGGATTCATATTGCCATGCTCGGCGATAAACTTACCCACATTGATAGGCTCTCCCACCTGCACGCGCACCGTGGAGCGGAAGCGGAAGAAGCTACCATAGCGAAGACCTACCGGCACTATATACAAGGGCATATCGGGCATCTGCTCCTGCGCCTGGAAGGCAATGCGGAAGATACCCTTTGATAGTGGCAACGACGAGTGCATCGCCTGGTGCGTACCCTCAGGGAAGATACAGAAAGGAATACGGTCGCGCAATACATCAACAGCCTTCTCTATGGTCTCATTGTTCTTGCGCACCTCATCCATACCATCACGCATACGCATGATAGGCATAATCTTTAGGAAATGAAGAATACGTGCTATCTTAGGGTTTTTAAAGATGTCGGCACGCGCCACAAAGACCTTTGGACCATGATCCATCGCAAGGATTACCATGGCATCCATCAAGGCATTAGTGTGGTTGGGCGCAAGGATAACCGCACCATCCTTAGGTATAAATTCCGTGCCTACATATTTAATTTTACGATACGACAGCTTCAACACGAAATCAACATAATAGCGCAAAAAGTCGTATAGCCAGTCGTAATCTTGTACCTTTTTCTGCTTTTTTACCATACTACATAGATGCGTTTTTACGATCCGTCATGCGGAAGATAGATGCAATAGATAGGCCTGCAACAATATGCCATACGCCCCACAATGCTGCTACGAGCACCAAACCACCGCATACGCCAGCAGCCTCAGGCGATGGGCCCCACTCGGTAGGAGGGAAAATTTTGGGATTTAGAAGCATGGCAAGACCAAGGCCTGAGTTCTGAATACCCACCTCTATGGTCATAGAACGACGATCCAGCTCTGGCAAACGGAACAACTTGGCTCCGAAATAGCCTGTCGCAAAGACACTTGCATTATGCACAATAACGAGGGCAAGTATCGCAAGGATACCTACGCCAGCAACATGCAATAAATCCTGCTCGTGCAGAGCGCTCAACACCTTGTATAACAATACAGCCACCATGCCAATAAAGAATATAATCGACACAATCTGTAGAGGTCTTTTAAGCATGTTTGCAATGCGTGGGAGGTAGTGCGATACAAGCATACCGATGATGATTGGAATACCCAAGATTAGAAGAATCTGCATAAGCATATCCATGAATGGTATCTCAAGCGTTGGGATGTCATTCTTAACAGCCGCAAATCTCGTATAGAGCGTACCCCAAAGTAGGAAGTTTATAGGGGTAATAATAGGGGCAACAGCAGTTGTAATAGCTGTCATTGAGACAGAGAGCTCCACATTACCCTTCGCCAACGATGATATAAAATTAGAGACATTACCTCCTGGGCACGAGGCCACGAGAATCATACCAATGGCAACCATAGGTGTGATAAATGGATTGAGCGCCATTGTAATTAGGAATGTCACGGCAGGGAGCGCTATCCACTGCAATATCACGCCAACAATCACCGACTTTGGGTTGCGCAATATATCCTTGAATGTCTGCATCTTAATGCCCAGTGCAACACCAAACATCACAAAGGCTAAAACGATATTCACGACGAGCATATCGCCCTGCTCCAGATTAATCGCCAGGGTGTCGAGATCTGCTAATAACTCCTTCATAATAAGTAGCTTTAAGCCCTCCCTACGGAGAACTTTATGGGTTAATTATTGTTGTGTCCTAAAAGGCTCAATTGTTGTAAGCCCAAGCCAAATGGTTGAAAGGTCTTCAAAGTTGGCTCTTATTCTGCAAAAATATGAAAAAAAGCCATATTAGATGTAATACTGGCTCATTAATATTTAATAAAATTTAAAAATAAGTATAATTACTTAGTGAAAATCTGCGAGGCGCAAGTTTGTAGATATTATAATATGAGATATAGCGGATACGCCTCTCTTCATATTCCGATTAGCCACTATTTTTGCATAACTTTTTCTAACTCCCCACTGGAATTTACGGCTGTAGCGAATTTACGACTAAGCCGGTGTTAGGGTGTTAGGGTGCTCGGTGATGCTTGCATCGACCGACGCATCCTAACAGCAACATGGTGGCAGCATGACACCCATCGCCACTGACGGTAGACAAAAAAACGACCCTCAAAAGAGAGTCGTTGTGTTGGGCTACCTGGATTCGAACTGCAGCAATAGCGACGCTATTGCAAAGTAGAGCCGATACAATTTAGCGCAGGCAAAGCCGAGCAATAGACATCTCTCTATCGGATCAACCATCAAGCAGTGAGAATCAGGGAGCACAGCGCAAAAACGATATGTTGTAGGGACATGGTGGCGATGATACTACGTAGCAGATGGTGGTGTTAGGGTGCTCGATGATGCTTGCATCGACCGACGCACCCTAACAGCAACATGGTGGCAGCATGACACCCATCGCCACTGACGGTAGACAAAAAAAACGACCCTCAAAAGAGAGTCGTTGTGTTGGGCTACCTGGATTCGAACCAAGAATGACAGGACCAGAATCTGTAGTGTTACCATTACACCATAGCCCAATATTTTTGTTTGACGGTGCAAAAGTAGAACATTATTTTTGATTTGCAAAGAAAATTGCAAAAATTTTTCATACCTTTGTTAAGATTTTTGCAATAAACGTAAAAGAAATATATAAAACACACTGATTATGAGCAATATTAAGTCTCGACTCATTATTATGAACTTCCTGCAGTTTGCTGTGTGGGGTTCATACCTAACATCTATGGGCACCCTACTTGCCGGTTTGGGCTTGGCAAACAACATCGGTATCTTCTATGCCATGCAGGGTATCGTATCGCTCTTCATGCCCGCCATCATTGGTATCATCGCCGACCGCAAGATACAGGCGCAAAAGCTCTTGGGCATCTGCCACCTTCTTGCCGCACTCTTTATGGCATCGTCGGCATATGTCATCAGCTCTGCATCGGGCACCCCTAACGTAAACCTACTGCTCACGCTCTATACTCTTAGCGTTGCCTTCTATATGCCTACCCTTGCACTCTCTAACTCTGTTGCTTATACAGCATTGGAGAAGGGCGGTTTGGATACTGTTGCTGCATTCCCACCTATCCGCGTGTGGGGTACTGTAGGTTTTATCTGTGCGATGCTCGTATGCGACTTCGCGGGCTTCCAGGAGTCGTATATGCAGTTCTTCCAGAGTGCCGCTCTCGGCATTCTCCTTGCAGGCTACGCCTTCACGCTGCCTACGTGTCCCGTGAACACATCTAAGGAGAAGCGCTCATTTGTTGACTCATTGGGCTTGCGTGCCTTTGCGCTCTTCAAGCAGAAGAAGATGGCTATGTTCTTCATCTTCTCGATGTTGCTCGGCGTGTCGTTGCAGATTACCAATGGTTTTGCCAATCCGTTTATCACCTCTTATGAGGGCATAGCAGAGTATGCCGACACCTTTGCTGCGCAGCATGCCAATGCCTTGATATCACTATCACAGGTATCTGAGACACTATGTATATTGTTGATCCCATTCTTCCTCAGGCGCTTTGGCATTAAGATAGTTATGCTTATCGCTATGTTCGCATGGGTATTGCGCTTCGGTCTCTTTGGCGTTGGTAACCCAGGCGATGGCGTTTGGATGTTCATCCTCTCGATGATTGTCTATGGCGTTGCCTTCGACTTCTTCAATATCTCGGGCTCGCTCTTCGTGAACAACGAGACCGACGCATCGATACGCTCATCGGCACAGGGTCTATTTATGATTATGACCAATGGTATTGGTGCTACGATAGGTACACTTGGCGCTCAGGCTGTTGTCGACCACTATGTATTCTCGCAGACTACACCTATGGCACAGGTCGAGGGTTGGTCAACCACATGGCTAATCTTTGCGGGCTATGCTCTTGTTGTGGCACTCGCCTTCTGGGTGATGTTCAAGTATAAGCATGAGCCTAATAAGCTCGGCAACATAAACCACTAATATGGCACAACAACCACTTGCTGAGCGTCTGCGTCCGCAGTCGTTAGATGACTATATAGGGCAGAAACACCTCGTGGGCGATAAGGGCGTCTTCCGACGCTTTATCGCCTCGAAGAGTGTACCCTCATTCATACTTTGGGGACCTCCGGGTGTGGGCAAGACGACGCTCGCGAAGATTGTTGCCAACGCCCTCGACAGACCCTTCTACACACTCTCGGCCGTGACGTCGGGCGTTAAGGATGTAAGAGAGGTTATAGAGAAGGCGAAGAACCAGCACCTCTTCAATGCGCGCCCCGCGTTCCTCTTTATCGATGAGATACATAGGTTCAATAAGTCGCAGCAGGACTCTTTGCTCGGTGCTGTCGAGCAGGGCATCGTGACGCTCATAGGAGCTACTACCGAGAACCCCTCGTTCGAGGTTATCTCGCCACTCTTGAGCCGCTGCCAGGTATATACACTAAAGCCTATGGATGACGAGGAGCTCGACACGCTCCTTACAAGGGCGCTCACAACAGACGTAGAGCTTAGGAGACGAAATATCGAGGTGCGAGAGACAGAGGCTATGTTCCGCTTCTCGGGTGGCGACGCGCGTAAGCTGCTCAACATCCTCGACATTGTTGTTGGCGCGTCGGAGGGCGACATCATCATCGACGACGAGCACGTCACCGCCTGCCTGCAGCAGAACATCGCACTCTACGATAAGTCGGGCGAGCAGCACTACGACGTTATCTCGGCATTCATCAAGTCGGTGCGTGGCAGCGACCCCAATGCCGCCATCTACTACCTCGCGCGTATGCTTGCTGGTGGCGAGGAGCCACGCTTCATAGCGCGCCGCCTCGTGATATTGGCATCCGAGGATGTGGGCTTGGCAAACCCCAATGCCCTACTCTTGGCAAACGCCTGCTTCGATACGGTGCATAAGATAGGCATGCCAGAGGCGCGTATTACGCTTGCCGAGACGACTATCTATCTCGCCACAAGTCCTAAGAGCAATTCGGCATATACCGCTATAAATAAGGCACTTGCCATGGTCGAGCACGACACCACAAATCGTCCTGTGCCACTGCACCTTCGCAATGCTCCGACGAAGCTTATGGGCGACATGGGCTATGGTGCCGACTATAAGTATGCCCACGACTATGCGGGAAACTTCGTAAAGCAGGAATTTCTGCCCGACTCATTGAGTGGCACACGCTTCTACACGCCCAACGAGCAGAATGCCCAGGAGGCAAAGATTGCCGAGCGCATGCGTGCGCTATGGGACGATAAGTACTAAATCGTTTTGCAATAGCAATAAATAAGTATGGGCGAGAGTTTTTCTCGCCCATACTTATTTATGACTATAATTCCAACTATCATCGATATTCGTAATATTCGTCGTAGTAATCATACTCGTTATAGTCGCTATCGCCTTCTGGGGCGCTATAAATCATTTTATAAATAGCATAATCGCGTGTAATACTCCATACTTCCTTCTCATCCTTTGAAGCATTCTCCACATTCTTTTTCAACGTCTTTTCAAGGGTCTTATAGTCAGAATCGCTTTTAATAACGTTTGCATTATGATTCATCACATAAGTATCTGAAACCAGTGCAGCCTCATTTAATAACTTTGTATTGTTCTTCTGTTGAATAACAGCTGAATTAGTAAAGAAGAATGCTGTCACAAGGAGTGCAACAGAGATATAATTAAACGACTTACCCTCACCTTTAAAGAGAGCCAATACCACGATAAGAGCCGCTATCAAAGGAAGATTCCATACCAACATCTTAGCTGCTACGGTAGAGAGGCATGTAGGTGTTACAAGGGCTGCGTCGATGCATATAACGGCTGCGATAATAGCCGATACAAGAAGACCCACCTTTGCAATGCAACCGCTCTCCTCCTCTTTTCTGTACAACGATGCCAATGACAACGCAGCCACCAACACAGAGAGAATCATAAAGATATTTGCACCAACATGTGTCACAGGAATCGCAGCATCACGCATCTGCAACATCTTGAGCTCCTCCTCAAATACCACATAGGTATCACCATTTACATTGACCTCGAAACCGGTAATATACTGAGTGCCAAAATAGCCAAAGAGGGCAGCAACAAGCGATAACCAGAAGGTAGCAGCATACTGCTTATACAAGAGACCAAATAGCACAACAAGCGCAACAACAAAACCAAAAATACCCCAAAGTGTAGTAATACCGAGCTTTGTATAAGACTCAAGCTTTGCGGTCTCCTCAGAGATATTAGCAACATACTCCCAGCTAAACCATGGTAGGAATACGCTAACAACCATTAGGAGCGATAATAGGACCATCACTGTGTTAGTAATGTTACCCTTACCGATAGCTGGCTGAGCCCAATTTACAGAGCCCAATTCCTTTGGGTTAGGAATAAGTCTTTTCATAATAGATTAGGTTTTAGTGAGTAAAAAATTGTATTGTTTTAGTATCTCAAATGCTTGACGTTATGCAAATTTAAGAAATAATAATTGATTTAGCAAATATTACGACCTTATTTTAGTTCTGTTGCGATTTAAGGTATGGTGAGGCGCGCACAAAAGCACACCTAACCATTCCCTTTAATAAACCTCGTCATGCCGAGGAGGGGTAAATCAATTAGTAAAGAGTAGTGAGAAATTAGTAATAGTTGAGCGCCATCAGCGCTCATAAATTTTGTTACTAATTACTAATTAACAAATTACTAATTTTAGATAAGTCTACCGCTGTTTTATAACACTAAGGATAGAGAGGGAAACGGTATCAGCGAGGTTGTTACACAAAGGTAGATCGCCACAGAATTGCATTGACCGTCATTTGTATCAGCAAGGTCTCGGGTGCAATTCTTCGCTGGTGACGAAGTTTATAAACCTGCATCGCAGACACCACACTTTGCACCTTTCACTTTATATTTGTTCCTCCACCAGATTTTACGACCGAAAAAAAATGGGGCTTCCACGCGAACGTAGAAGCCCCAACTACAATATGTGTCAATATCCTATATTAGATAGAGATATTCAAAATCTCAAGTTTAAGCATACCTGCAGGCACCTGCACCTCGACAATATCACCCACCTTCTTGCCGAGCAATGCCTTGGCGATAGGGGTGCCGATGGCGAGCTTACCCTCGCGTAGGTTTGCCTCGTTCTCCGACACAATGGTGTACTCCACCTCGCGCTTAACGTTGTGGTTTAGGAGCTTCACGCGGCTGAGGATCTGCACCTTAGAGGTGTCAATCTTCGTCTCGTCGATGATACGCGCCTTTGTTAGTGTGCTCTCGAGCTGTGCTATGCGCATCTCAAGAAGACCCTGCGCCTCGCGTGCAGCATCATACTCAGCATTCTCCGAAAGGTCACCCTTGTCGCGTGCTTCGGCGATGGCCTGTGCTGCTGCAGGACGCTCCACAGATACCATGTGGTGCAACTCCTCCTTTAGCTTGTTCATACCCTCAGCTGTGAGGTAGATAATCTCGTTACTCATACTATTTATAATTTTATATTACTTTGTCGTAAGCATAAAAAAATAATGAATCCCAACCCCTCTACGAGATTAGAACCCTTACAAATACTTAGCAAAGGTAGTGCATTTTTTTGAATTGGCAAAACTTTTCGCAAGAAATAAATTTCTCGATAGAAGACTGCAGTAACAACGCTCGGCAACCCCACGACCTAATTTCGCGATAGAAGGGGTTAGGCTTGGTCTCGACATGAAATTGGCTCGGATGGGACATACTAAAACGTATTTCCCATTCGAGCCAATGATTGAGAGGCCAAGAATGACCCCTTATCTCGCGAAATTACTCGGGTTTAACGAGCGATAGATACAACTCATCAAGCTGCGCCTGCGCTACTGGCGATGGGCCATCGAGCATCACATCGCGACCAGCATTGTTCTTTGGGAAGGCGATATAGTCGCGGATAGAGTCTGAACCACCAAACAATGAGCAGAGGCGGTCGAAGCCGAATGCCAAGCCACCATGAGGAGGTGCGCCATACTTGAAGGCGTTCATGAGGAAGCCGAACTGCTCCTCAGCAGCCTCAGGGGTGAAGCCGAGAGCATTGAACACCTTAGCCTGTAGCTCCGCATCGTGGATACGGATAGAGCCACCACCAATCTCCGTACCGTTACATACGAAGTCGTAGGCATTAGCACGCATCTTGCCAAGCTCACCAGTATCGAAGTACTGAGCATCCTCAGGCTTTGGCGAGGTGAATGGGTGGTGCATAGCGTAGAAGCGCTGTGTCTCCTCGTCCCACTCGAACATTGGGAAATCTACGACCCATAGTGGAGCGAACTTCTTAGGATCGCGCAAGCCAAGACGCTCGGCAACCTCGAGACGGAGGGTGCAAAGCTGTGTGAGGGTCTTGAACTTCTCGCCACAAAGGATGAATATCATATCGCCATTCTTAGCACCTGTACGCTCCACGATAGCCTTCAAATCGTCAGCCGAGAAGAACTTGTCGATAGATGACTTGATGTTGCCAGCCTCGTCAACGCGAATCCACACAAGACCCTTAGCGCCTACCTGTGGGCGCTTTACAAACTCGGTGAGTTCGTCAATCTGCTTACGTGTGTATGAAGCGCATCCCTCAGCAGCGAAGCCCACGACATACTCTGCAGAGTCGAAGACCACAAAATCGTGACCATGTGCAAGGTCGGTGATATCGGCGAAGGTCATGCCGAAGCGCAAATCTGGTTTATCCGAGCCATACTTCTCCATAGCCTCGATCCATGGCATACGGCGGAAAGGCTCTGCAAACTCAATGTCCATAACCTCCTTGAACATATAGCGTGCCCAGCGCTCGAAAATCTCGAGTACATCCTCCTGCTCCACAAACGACATCTCGCAGTCTATCTGTGTAAACTCTGGCTGACGGTCGGCACGGAGGTCCTCATCGCGGAAGCAACGTACAATCTGGAAGTAGCGGTCATAGCCCGCAACCATAAGGAGCTGCTTCAATGTCTGTGGCGACTGTGGAAGAGCGTAGAACTGGTTAGGGTTCATGCGCGATGGCACGATGAAGTCGCGAGCACCCTCGGGTGTTGACTTGATGAGGTATGGGGTCTCGATCTCGAGGAAGCCCTCCTTGTCGAGGAACTGGCGTACTGCCTGTGCCATGCGGTGGCGCAAGATCATGGCGCGCTGCAATGGTGGGCGACGTAGGTCGAGGTAGCGATACTTCATGCGAAGGTCGTCACCACCATCCGACTCCTCCTCGATGGTGAATGGAGGTGTCACAGCGCGGTTGAGAATCTTAATCTCTGAAGCAGAGATCTCAATGGCTCCTGTTGCTATTTTTGAGTTCTTTGACTCGCGCTCGATAACATTACCTGTTACCTGCAACACATACTCACGACCTACCTCCTGGGCAGCGGCACGCGCAGCCTCAGGTGAGTGCTCCTCAACGGCAATCTGTGTGATGCCATAGCGGTCGCGAAGGTCGATAAATGTCATGGCGCCGAGGTTACGAACCTTCTGCACCCAGCCAGCAAGCGTAACGCTCTGACCGACATTCTCAATGCGGAGTTCACCGCAATTATGCGTTCTATACATAAGTAGATATTATTTAGTTATATTTTGTCTCTCTTTTTTTATATCTTTGCAACTGACAAAGGTAATAATTTTTCAATGAACATAATACTACTATGACAGATTTTTTAGGCATAGAGGGCAATAGCGACGAAAAATTTATGCGCATGGCACTAAACGAGGCTCGTTTAGCGTTAGATAAGCAGGAGGTACCCATCGGCGCGGTGGTCGTTGCAGGGGGCAGAGTGATAGGTCGAGGGCACAACCTTGTGGAGACGCTACGCGATGCTACGGCGCACGCCGAGATGCAGGCAATCACGGCAGCGATGTCGACACTCGGCGGCAAGTACCTAGGCGACTGCACGTTATATGTGACAGTGGAGCCTTGTGTGATGTGTGGCGGCGCGTTGGCATGGAGCCAGATAGGTCGCGTGGTATATGGAGCGTCCGATGCCAAGCGCGGATACTCGACATACTCGGAGCGCATAATGCACCCACGCACGGAGGTGGTCGCAGGTGTGCTAAGGGAGGAGTGCGAGGCGCTGATGAGCGATTTTTTTGCATCGCTACGCAAATAATTGGTATAAAAGCTATTGCTATTAAAAATTATATTAGTAAATTTGTCGTTGGTTTTGACACATACGAAAAACTGAAAGAAACTAAAATAACTAACACATTTATGAAAAGACTATTTTTAGCTATTGTTGCCATGCTCAGCGCAACAACACTCTACGCTCAGACAGACATTGTAGCGTTGGTTCAGCAGGGTGCTGCAAACGCCCAGTCAGGCAACCTCGAGGCTGCAATCGAGCAATTCAACCAGGTTATTGACGGATACTACGAGATTGAGGAGCCTACATCAAACGACGAGAAGGCATTCGCCATGGCAAAGAAGTTCATCGTGACATCTTACAACATGCTCGGTGGTCGCGCCTACAACGCTAAGGACTACGATACTGCTATCGTATATTTCTCACAGGCAGCTGACAACGCAGAGCTCTTCGAGAACTCTACAGAGATGACCAAGAACCGTCAGTTCGTTGGTAAGTGCTACGAGGCTAAGGGTGCTACAGCATTCAACAGCGGCGACTATGCAACAGCTATCGAGGTGTTCTCTAAGGGTTACGCAGCTGATAACCGCAACACACAGATGGGTCTTAACCTTGCTGAGAGCTACTTCCGCAGCGACATGTACCAGGATGGTATGCGCGTATGTGGCGAGATTGCAGCCCTCAACCCAGAGAAGTATGGCGAGGCAGTAGTCGAGGCACAGCAGAAGATGGAGATCTTCACTAACAACGAGGTGGCTAAGTTGCAGCAGGAGAAGAACTACGATGGCATCATCGAGATGGCAGGACAGCTTACAGATGCAGCTATGGCACAGAAGGTATTGTTGCAGGCATACTACGGCAAGCGCGACTTCAACAAGATGATCGCTATGTACCAGGAGGCTCTTGCAGCACAGACCACAGACGAGGGTCGTGGCGACATCCACTACTGGGCAGGTATCGCATACAACGAGCTTCAGCAGATGGACAAGGCTATCGAGGCTATGAAGAAGGTTACTGTTGGTCCTAAGGCAGCAGCAGCTAAGCAGTTCGTTACTGACGCATCAGCACAGTAGTCTATACTACGATAGACAAAACTAAGGGCTTATTCGGTTGAATGAGCCCTTAGTTTTTTAATTAGTAGTGAGTAGAGAGTAATTAGTAATAGCGTTGCTCCGATGGAGCAATTTAAAAGTGAAAGGTGAGAGGTGTGGTGCGCTTCGCGCGAGGGTTATTATAGATCGTAGGAGTAATAGGAACAATAGGAGTAATAGGATTGCTTGCGCGTAAATGGAATGGCTCTCGCTTATTATCGCTCCCATCAAGCAAAGCGAACCTATTAATCCTATCACTCCCATCAATTAACTTCGTCATCGCGAAGAATTGCAACTAAAGAGCTTGCTGATAGAGTTTATCCTCAGCAGCCTCAGTGTTATAAAAACAGCGGTAGACCTATATAAAATTCTCTAATCTCCTTATCCATTAACACCTAACCCAGTGGAGCGAACTATCCTAAAGCTACCATTAATCTTACTCTATCAAATCGTTGTTATACCCTACCCCATAACTACCAACTAAAAAAGAGATGCGGCCATGAAGCCGCATCTCTAATCATATGTATGTTTATCTATTAGTTAATACCGATTGAGCTACCAGTTACAGTAACACCCTCAGCCTTAATAGTAACCATAGAGTCCTTAGACTGCCAACCATTACCATTGTGAACAAGGTAGTTAATTGACTTGCCTACAAGCTCTGAAGGAACGATCACATGCCATGTGTAGTTGCCATCATAGGTCATAGCATTACCTGGCCAGCTGGTATCAAATGATGTACCAGTGCCCCAAACGTGAATCTTCATTGTAGTACCCCACCACTGCTTAGAGTTAGCAGTATTCAACTGAACGGTAAGCTTAACGATGGTCTCCTCCAATGTGATTGTAGCGCCACTCTTTGTAACAGTCAAGCTTGCAGCCTCAGACTGCTTACCATCTGTGAAGAACTGATAAGTAAGTGTTGCACCGATATAATCACCGCTAATAGTGTATGTAGTACCTGTAACTTCATCACCCTCCGCAGCAGTAAGTAGTGTGTCACCATGCTTCAACATGAGGCGCAAAGGACTCCAATTTGCCTTATTATCGATTGTGATGTTTACAGTAAGGTCTGTGTACTCCTCAACGCATACATACTTAAACTTAGCAGTATTAGCATTGAAGTATATATCGAACTTACCATTCTTTGCACAACCGATATTACTCTGACCACCCTGCTTAAGTGCGTGCTCTACATCTACATCAAGGTCAGCAGCAGCATCCAAACCATAGTTACCATCCCATGATGTACCCTTGACAATCTTAATCTCATCATCCTTATAGAGCTCAAGACCACGAAGAACTACCCAGCCATCAACGTCGGTTACCATGTTCAATGGCGCAGCTACATCCCAACCCTGGAAAGTACCAACAACACCCCACTCTGAAGCCTCGCCTGGAGTTACCTCTGGCTGCTCTGGCTCCTCGCCACCATCAGGAACAAGAGTGCCATTTGCTGTCTGCTCAGTGGCAGTGGTGTAGTCGCCCTCAGCCTCGATGAGGTAGAGCTTGCTATACTCAGCACCCTCGGCATACTCGAAATATACGTCGTAAGCACCGCTCTTAGCCACAACAACGTTCGAGCCGTTGAAGTATGCCTTCATCCACTTGTTGGCCTCAAGGTTGTTGATACCACCTCCGTAGCTTGTATCCCAAGTCTTTGAGTCCTTAACCTTAATCTCGTCGCCCGACTTGAGCTCAACGCCCTTAGCAACGTAAAGGTTAGCTGTCTCTGTCTCAGCCATAAGCGTATCGCCCCAGCTGTTGAACGAGCCAGCCAATGACCATACGATAGGCTCAACCTCAGGAGTAGTACCTGGAGTCATTGCGTAGAACTCCTTGGTAGTGTCGTTGAAGTAGAAGTCGTAGGTGCCTGCTGCGAGCTGCATATTCTTACCATCCTGTACAAGCGAGTACATGGTATCCTTCTCGATAGCTACGGCATCAACAGTAGCGCTGCTTGCAATACCATAGTTCTCAGTCCATGCATCGTTAGCACGCACCTTGAAGCTATCGGTAGCAGTAACAGCTACACTCTTCAAAGTGTAGTAGTCACCCTCCAAGGTCATATCAGTATCTACATCCCAGTTGCCACCAAGGCCAATGATGCCAAGGGTGCGTACAGGTAGCTCGTAGCCATCCTTATTGCCCCAGATGCCCGTTGCCCAGTCGAGGATATAGTAGTAGTTGTCGGGCTCTACGCCGATGGTCTCATCGGCAGTCTGATCCCATACGTGGAGATTCTCATCTGTTGCGCCCTCCTCGTTCCAAGCAAACTCTGTATATGCAGGGTTCATACGGCAGAAGAGCACCATCTCCATATCTGCGGGCACTGAGCACTCGTAGATACCATCGCCATTATCGTCGGTCATCTTTACATCGGCAAAGCCATCCACAGAGTTGAAGAAGTGAGCCGAGAACCATGCACCATCAGCCTTCCAACCATCGTTAGGCACAAGGTAAATCTTTGCTGCTGGCTCTGGGTCGGTCAAAGTACCGAGGTTGTATACCTTGCCACTGCAGATACTGTTGATTGTTGTCTGCTTAACAATCACACCATCGATAGCGTATGACAATGTTGCATTAACACCCTGCTCTGGTGACACTATACCACACCAGAAAGGAACAAAATTCTCGCCCTTGATGCCTGAGAAGGTAATCTCATTAGCATAAGTTAAGCCTTCGGTTTCATTATCAAAGAAAGAGAAAGATTTGACATCAGCACCCGAATCTGATTGAAGCTCCAACTTCAAGGTAACATCGCCCTCACCCTCGTAGGTGTAACGGAAGAACGATGTGTCCGACGAAAGCTGAATGGTTGCATCCTGCGTAAACTCTACACCTGTAGTCCACACAGAAAGCGCCTTCTTGCCAAGACGAGAGTCACGGGGATGCTTATCGTTATCTGAACTGATTAGCACAGTCTGGCCAATAAGAGTTGCTGCTGCGCTATCCTCGCAAGTAAACTTACCAGTGGCGGCATCGGTACATACAAATGTATAGCTGCTGTAATCTGCGGTGTTGGTTACATCAAGTAGATCACCCTCCTCCCAGACGGTTGTCCATCTATTGTCGCCATCCGAATCGTCGATATAGGCGCGGGTGTCGGCGTCGCCAAATGTAGCGTAGAACGATACGCCAGCCTCCTCGACATTGTTATTGCCCTTATCAAGAGACTCCTCTGTCTCTGTACAAGCTGTTGCACCAATGATAACCAGTGCAGCAACCATCATTTTCCATAAGTTTTTCATCTCGATTTTACTCATTAATAGGTTAAACATTGGATTACCAAATCACATCCTCCTCATCGTAAGATGGTCCATCGAAACCAGTCTCGTAGCTCGCCTCAAAGCCGCGCTCAACGCTAATCTCGATGCTCTCCATTGCGGGAGCTTCGTAAGAGTTTGAGGTCCTTGCCTCGCCCTCGAAGTAGTTTAAGACTTTCATATGCTTTTAGGTTTATTAAGTATTCTGTTTTCACGTGGCACATGGGCACACATAGTATAACAAAGGTAAGAAAAATTAGGCAATAATGGCACGCTAAAAGGGGCAATTATGACGAGTGGGTCTCTTTTGTGGACGAATGGGCGGTTTTTGCGGATAAAAGCGAAGAGGATAGATGAGAGAGGGTGCTACGCTTTAAGGGCGCAAGCAGAGCTTGCTTGAGAGGGCGGAGCATAGCTCCTTGGGAGGGCGCTTCGCTTTGAGGGCGCAAGCGGAGCTTGCTTGGGAGGGGCGCTAATGCGCCGCTATCACGGCAAACAAATTTGTTGTCAGAGTGGTGCAGTAGTGGCGCTGACATGATAAATCCCCGGATGGGACATACTATGCGTATTTCCTATTCGGGGATTTGATTGAAGCGTCGCTAATGCGCCGCTATCACGGCAAATTAATTTGTTGTCAGAATGGGTTAGGCTTGGTCTATCGCAAAAGAAGAGACCTCGGGATAGTACTCAATGTACAGCCCGAGGACTCTTACTTTTGGGATGGGCCGAGAATGGCCCCTTATCACAACAAATTTACTTTGTGGCGCTCTCCAAACGCTTCATCATAACAAACATGAAGAGTGCTGAGAGCAAGCAGAGCACTACGAATACTGCCCATACAGACCACAATGGAAGACCTGCCCAGAGGAAGCCACCCACTGATACAAGGAAGTTACCGATAGCGGTAGCCACGAACCAGCCACCCATCATCATACCCTTGTACTTTGGAGGTGCTACCTTAGATACGAATGAGATACCCATTGGTGAGAGGAGAAGCTCAGCAAATGTTAGAACAAGGTAAGTAACGATCAACCAGTAAGGTGATGTACGTGTCTGCTCCTTAGTTGTATCTGCAAGCTCCTTGATAGTCTCGTTAGCCTTACCATCAACCACAGCCTTATCAGCAGCATCGTCAGCAGTGATAGCAGCCACCAACGCCTTATTAGCATCCTCCGATGCCTTCTCAGCAGCATCTACCTTTGCCTCAGCCTCAGCATATGCAGCCTGTGCAGTAGCAACATCGCCGCCCTCTACAGCTACAATCTCAAACGTTTCGCCAGCAGCATCAAGAGTCTTCTGAGCCTCCTCACGAGCCTTCTCAGCCTCGTCATAAGCCTTCTGAGCCTCAACTCGAGCAGCCTCAGTAGCCTCGGCCTCAAGAACAAGGATATTAGCATTGAAGCCATTCATGAATACTGGGTTAGTCTTCTCAGTAAGCTTACCCATGTAGTCCTTAATCTTCTTGATATCGTCACCCTTAGCCTTGAGCTCCTTATCCTTAGAAGTTGTCATGCTCAAGAGAGCCTTATCGTCAACCTCCTTGCCTGCCTCGAACAACTTGAACTTGTCACCCTCCTTAACAACGCTAAGGTCATACTTTGCACCTACCTCAGCAAATGTCTTAGACTTATCTACTGCGATAGCACGCTGCTGATCCTCTGGAGTGTTAAGACCGTTAGAGCCAACTGCCATGATGATGAAGCCGATAGCTGCTACAAGCATACCGTAAGCGATCTTACGTGGTGCTGATGGCTCCTTACCCTTGCGTGCCAAAGCGCCGAAGATTGCCATTGACACTGGAGTGAGGGCTACAACATAGAATGGATTGAACTGCTGGAAGATAGGAGCATCAACAGCAACCTCTGCATCACCAGAACCCATAGCGCGATATACTACCCATGCCAAGGCTGCAGATGCGATAACACCTGAGAATAGCTTAGCCTTGCCTGACTCGCTCTGGAAGATTGAGAATGTAGCGTATACGGCGATGATAATAGCGAAGAGGTTGAATACGTCGAACCACAATGTAGTGAAGCCGAATGCCTCAGTAGCGGTATACTCATCAGCGAAGTATGTGAGTGTCAAACCGTTCTGGTGGAATGCCATCCAGAAGAAGATAACAACAGCAAATACAAGGCACAATGCGATGATACGCTGTTTAGTCTCTGCTGGAGTGAGGTTATCCTCAACCTTAGCGGCTGCAGCACCACCCTTCTTACCACCCTCAACATGGCGGAATGTAGAGCGGAATGCGAAGTAGATACCGATAGAGAGGATTAACGCAGCACAAGCAACCATGAATGCGAAATGGTAAGCATCATTAGATGAGTAACCGAGCTCGTTCATAGCGTAGTTCTTCATGCCGATAGCTGTTGTAGGTGCGAACAATGAACCTACGTTGATAGCCATGTAGAAGAGCGAGAAGCCTGAGTCGCGCTTGTCGGCATACTTAGGATCGTCGTAGAGATTACCAACCATTACCTGGAGGTTACCCTTGAATAGACCTGTACCAACGCTGATAAGCACCAATGCAGCCATCATAGCGATGACAGCGAGAGTCTCACCACCAAGGGGCACTGAGAGCAACAAGTAGCCGGCAAACATGACTGAGATACCGATGGTAACCATCTTACCGAAGCCAAACTTATCGGCCATGATACCACCTACCAATGGCATGAAGTAAACCAAGCCAAGGAAGGTAGAGTAGATAAGACCAGCAGTACCAGCCTCCCAACCGAAGTTCTCACGGAGGAAGAGGGCGAAGACTGCCAACATCGTGTAGTAACCGAAGCGCTCACCGGTGTTAGCAAGGGCTAAGGCATAGAGTCCTTTGGGATGTCCTTTAAACATAAAAATTTAGTTTTTGTTAATAAATATTATAGTTTGTTACTTAATTAACACTATATACTGGGCAAATATACGAATTATTTTTGTATCTTTGCTACAAATCAAGCCAAAAAAAGAATGAATACTCAAAATAAAAGACTCGAAATGGTGGCTGCCGACGAGTGGCTACTCCCTGTGGAAGAGGAGGTTAACCGTCGTCACGCCATGTATAAAGAGCGTTTGAACAACATCGAAAAATCGGCTGGCACGATTGTCGACTACGCCAATGGCCATCGCTACTATGGTTGGCAGCGAGACGAGGTGATGAAGGGCTGGTGGTTCAGAGAGTGGCTCCCCGAGGCCAAGGATGTATATATCTTCGGTGATTTCAACAACTGGCAGCGCACCGAGCTGCGCCTACAGCGCAGCCGCGAGGGTGTGTGGAGTATCTTCCTCCCCGACGCGATGTATGAGGCGCGTTTGGTGGATGGCTCGTTGTACAAGATACACGTTCATGGCAACAACGGCTGGAGAGATCGCATACCCGCCTATGCCAAGCGTGTGGTGCAGGATGAGAGCACGAAGAACTACACCGCGCAGTTTATCATCGAGCGACCCTACGACTGGCAGCATGACAATTTCCGAGCTCCCAAGGTGGGCGAGCTGCTCATCTACGAGGCTCATGTGGGCATGGCTGTGGAGAGAGAGGGTGTGGGCACATACGTAGAGTTCCGCGACGAGGTATTGCCACGCATCAAGGAGTTGGGCTACAATGCTGTGCAGCTTATGGCGATTGCCGAGCACCCCTACTATGGCTCTTTCGGTTATCATGTATCGAGCCTCTTTGCGCCATCATCACGCTTTGGCACCCCCGATGAGCTACGCTCACTCATAGACCGAGCTCACGAGTTGGGCATTGCCGTGATCATGGACCTTGTGCACGCCCACTATGTTAAAAACTTCGACGAGGGCATCAACGAACTCGATGGCTCTAAGCACCACTACTCTAAGGAGGGCGGCGCTGGCTATCAGCAGTATTGGGACTCTATGATATTCGACTATGGCAAGCGCGAGGTGGAGCACTTCCTACTCTCGAATGTTAAGTACTGGTTGGAGGAGTATCACTTTGACGGTTACCGCTTTGACGGCGTGACATCGATGTTATACCACCACCACGGATATGTCGATTTCGACTGTCGCGAGAAGTTCTTCGACGAGGGTGTAAACCGTGATGCTATAGTATATCTCACCCTCGCCAACAAGCTCATCCACGAGCTACGTCCCGACGCCATATCTATCGCCGAGGATGTCAGTGGCATGCCTGGCTCATGCGTAGAGCCCGAAGAGGGAGGCATGGGCTTCGACTACCGCCTTGGCATGGCTATTCCCGACTACTGGATTAAGCTACTCAAGGAGCAGGCCGACGAGGATTGGAACATATGGGAGATGTGGTCGGTGATGACCAACCGTCTGCCATCAGTACGCACTGTGGCATACGCCGAGTCGCACGACCAGGCACTCGTGGGCGACAAGACCATCGCCTTCCGCCTGATGGACAAGGAGATGTACTTCCACATGGACCGTGCATCGGAGAACCTCATCATCGACCGTGGCATGGCACTACATAAAATGATACGCCTCATGACCATAACAACAGGTGGCGAGGCATATCTCAACTTCATGGGCAACGAGTTCGGGCACCCTGAGTGGATAGACTTCCCCCGCGAGGGCAACAACTGGTCCTATGCTCACGCACGCCGCCAGTGGTCACTCGCCGAGAATGGCTTCCTCAGATACTCCTTCCTCAACGCCTTCGATAAGGCTATGATTGAGATAGTTAAGGAGTATGGTGTATTAGGCGATGGCTACCCCTACAACCATATGATGGACGAGGTGAACAAGACGATGGTATACTCGCACAGCGGGCTACTCTTCGTGCTCAACTGGCACCCTACGGCATCGATTCCCGACTATGAGCTATGCGTGCCCTGGGCAGGTAAATACACCGTGCTAATGTCGTCGGACGAGAAGCGTTTTGGCGGTCATGAGCGTGCCGACATAAGCAGCGAGCACTTCACGACAACTCACACACGCGAGGATGGCACGGAGTACTACACTATAAATATATATAACACCTCACGCACAGGCATAGTGCTGAAGCACAACGAGTAACGAACAATAAAAACAAACATATGAGCAAGAGAGTATTATACATTGTAGCAATTGTGGCGCTGATGTTTGCCGCATGCAACGCCTCAACCAGCAAGAGCAAAGTAACGCCTGAAGAGGCAGTCGAGTACGAGGATGCCGAGTGTATCGCTGAGTCTGAGCCCGCAAACGGCAATGCAGAAGAGGCGTCGCGCATCGAGGTGAGCAAGGCATCATTGACCCTGAAGGTATACGACAAGAATAATCGCCTCATATGCTGCTTCCCCGTGGCTGTGGGTAGTGCATATGGTAATAAGCAGAAGAATGGCGATATGAAGACCCCCGAGGGTACGTTTAAGATCTCGGGCAAGATACAAGATGCCGCGAGCTGGAAGTCATCGAAAGGCGATGATAACGAGCGCGTTACGGGCGGCTACGGACCTTGGTTTATCCGCCTTGATGTGCCTAACATAAACACCATTGGCATATGCGGCACGCTGGAGCCCAAGCTCGTAGGCTTGCGCTCTTCATCGGGAAATATCGTCATGAACAACGATGACCTCGATAGCCTCTACAACATGATTAACCCCCACCGAACAAATATCGAAGTCACCATCATTCCAGGCGAGCGCGACCTACGCGCCGATGGCAAGCTTGAGGAGCAGAAAGAGAGAGCAGCAGAGCCAACGCCAGAGGAGGAGACTAAGGCTGTGACCAAGGAGGAGTCAAAGGAGGAGAAGCCCGCACAGAAGCAGGATAGCAAGTCAAGCGAGGTCGTTGCCAACAGCGATGGCGAGGTGTGGCACAAGGTGGCTAAGGGCGAGTATCTCAGCACCATAGCACAGAAGTACAACACCACGGTAGCCAAGATTAAGAAGCTCAATCCCGATCTCAACCCAGATAAGATTCGCGAGGGTCAGCGCATCAAGGTATATGGCGCCGAGGAGGTTACCTCGACAACAGATAATAGCAAGGCGCAGAACACACCAACCTCAGGCGAGGTCTATCACAAGGTGGCTAAGGGTGAGTATCTTAGCACCATAGCATCGAACTACGGCACTTCGATAAACAAAATCAAGGAGCTTAACCCAGGTCTCAACCCCGACCGCATCCGCGAGGGTCAGAAGATCAGGGTGCGATAGAGTAAGAGAGAGCCCACTTTGCTCCTTGGAGCAATAGAGAAGGGATACAAGAGGCATTAGGGGTCTGAGGGGTATTTCGCTGATAGCGTGCCCCTCGCACCCCTTATACACTTATCACACCATAGACCACATCGTCGCAAAGCGCACCACACTTTTCAGTTGTCCTCTTTGCCCTTTTCACTTTTTTTTCTTATCTTTGCCGCGTTGTACCTATAAATAGGTAACAGCGCCGCAGATAATGTTAGAGAAGTTAGCAAAACAGACCGCAATATATGGAATCAGCACGATAGTAGTTCGCCTACTGAACTACCTGCTTACGCCCTACTATACGCGCATCTTTGACGAGGCCACCTATGGCATCGTCACCGACATATATGCCCTCATACCCTTCGCCTTAGTGCTACTTTCCATGGGCATGGAGTCGAGCTACTTCCGCTTCACCACACGCGCCGAGGAGCAGGGTGGCGACATCGCCGCGGGCAAGCGCAAGGTCTTCGCCACAACATGGGGCGTGACGATGCTCACCGCCGCGATATTCTTCCTCGTCGTATGGCTTCTCGACATGCCAATCTCGCGCGCCATGGGTAGCGCCTATGTTGCCCACCCCGAGTATGTAGTCATCGTTGCCGCCATAGTGATGATCGACGTGTGGTCGATGATTCCCTTCTCGCGCCTTAGGGAGCAGGGCAGGGCTATGCACTTCGTGATGCTCAAGGCGCTCAACATGCTTCTCAACGTCGCACTCGCCGTGGGCTTCGGCATCGCCGGATTGTACGACAGTAGCTTCGGTGTAGGCTGGGTGCTTGTTGCCAACCTTGCAGCGAGCGTCATTACCTTCATGGCGATACTCCCCACCACAGGGCGCATACTACCACGCATAGATAGACCCCTCTTGGGTCGCATCATGATATACTCGTTGCCACTACTCCTGAGCGGCATTGCAGGTACTGCCAATGAGTTTATCGACAGACAGATGATCAAGTTCCTCACTCCTGGTAGCGAGGTGGAGGCACTTGCACAACTCGGCATCTATGGTGCTATAGTGAAGATTGCCGTCATCATGACCCTCTTCACGCAGATGTACCGCCTTGCCGCCGAGCCATTCTTCCTCTCGGGCTTCAAGAAGGAGGAGTTCAAGGAGGCTAATGCCGCAGCCATGAAGTACTTCATCATAGCCTCGACACTCATCTTCCTGCTCATCACCCTCTTCAAGGAGCAGTTTGCCCTTATCGTGGGCGAGCAGTTCCGCGTGGGGGTCGACATCCTGCCATTGGTACTCTTGGCAAACATCCTCGCTGGCGTATGGCTCAACCTGTCGTTCTGGTATAAGCGCGAGGAGAAGACCAAATATGCCCTCTACATCACCCTACTGGGTCTTGTGGTGACCATAGGTTTGAGCTTCGCCCTCGTGCCCAAGATGGGCTATAAGGGTGCTGCCATAGTGCGCCTCATCGCCGAGGCTGTCATGGTTGTCTGGAGCTATACGCTCTGCCGCAAGCACTACCCTATCCCCTACGACCTTAAGCGCATGGGCGAGTACGTAGTCTTGGGTGGTGTCATATACCTGGCAGGCGAGTACGCCCTTGCCCCACTCACCACAGCGCCACGCATGGCGATGAACACTCTCCTACTCATGGTTGTTGTCGCCTATGCCGTATGGAGGGAGCGAATAGACCTTAGAGCTATGCTCAGGGCAATGTTATCCAAAGTAAGACGTTAGTAGAGATATGAAGTTTAGCGATATCATAGGTCACGACGAGCTTAAGCGCCGTCTTGCCACGCAGGTAGAGATGGGTCGTGTGAGCCATGCCCAGCTCTTCACAGGGTTGTCGGGTTACGGCACGCTACCTCTCGCGTTGGCATATGTGCAGTATCTCTTCTGCCCCCACCGCCACGATGGCGACTCGTGCGGCGTATGCCCATCGTGCCATCAGATAAGCCAGCTGGCACATCCCGACCTACACTTTGTCTTTCCCGTAAATAAGAGGGAGAAGAAGTCGGGCGAGGCTGTCATCAGCGACCTCTTCATCGACAAGTGGCGCGAGATTTGGGCAGATAAGCGAGGCATCTTCACCCCCGAGGAGTGGTACGAGAGGCTCGACCTTGGCAAGACCATGAAGGGACTCATCACCGCCAAGGAGTCGGAGGAGATTATTAAGAAGCTCTCACTGAAGAGTTACTCGTCGGAGTATAAGGCGATGATAATATGGCTCCCTGAGGCTATGAATCAGGAGGCGGCAAACAAGATACTCAAAATCTTGGAGGAGCCTTGGGATAAGACCCTCTTCATCCTCGTTGCGGAGCACCCCGAGTGGCTACTGCCTACCATCACGTCACGCACACAGGAGGTGAGCGTGGAACGCATAGACACTTCAGCCCTTGAGGCTGTAGCCATAGCTCGTGGTAAGAGCAGTAGCGAGGCACACGCCATGGCGCGTCTGGCGGGAGGCTCCATGATAGAGCTTGAGGAGCTTATTGCGGGCGAGAGAGATGAGGCTCGCAAGCACTACTTCGACCTCTTCGTGACACTCATGCGCCTATGCTATGCCGACAAGCACCTTGGACTATTCGAGTGGGTCGATGATATAACGACGCTCACACGTGAGGGACAGCGTCAGTTTATGCTCAATGCCGTACGTCTGCTACGCGAAAGCTACATGATACATGCGGGGTTAGGCTCCATAAGCTATCTATGGGGCGAGGAGGAGGCCTTCTGCAAGAAGTTTGCACCCTACATCGGCAACCACAACATTGAGTTCCTCGTGCGCGAGTTGGAGTGTGCCATGCTGCAGATAGGACAGAATGGCTCACCACGAATAGTATTCACCCACCTTGCTCTAAGCATAAGTAAGGTGATAAAAAAGATATGATGATGACCAGCATTATACTTCTGCTCGGCTCGAACGATAGCCATGCCACCGAAATCATCGAGAAGGCAACACTCCTAATAGGTCTTGCCATAGGCGAGGTTGTGCAGCAGTCTAAGGATTATACCTCGGCGCCCTATGGCTTTAGCGCCGACAACAACTTCGTCAACCGCGCAGTAGAGGTAGAGAGCGACATCGACGCCTACGAGTTACTACGCCGCATAAATCGTATCGAGGAGGGCTTGGGTCGTAACCGCGAGGAGGAGAGGAAGATAAGCGCTGCACGTGGCGAGAGATATGCCTCACGCCCCATAGACATAGACATCATCTTCTATGGTGACGAGAGCTACGACGACGATAGACTCACCATACCCTACCACTTCCTCGCTGAGAGGGAGTATGCCCTACGCCCTGTGGCGGAGATAGCCCCCGAGCGCAAGCACCCAGCATTGAGTCTTACGCCCAATGAGATGTTGAAACATATAAGAACAATTTGTTAGTAATGAGATATTTAACAAGCATATTCACTGTCGTTATCGCGGCACTTATGATGTCGGGGTGCTTCAAGGATGAGATACAGGGCACGCTCTTCAAGATACGCGTAACATCGCAGGAGAGCGCCGACGCTGAACTTGTGCCATGCACAACAGAGCTACGAGCATACGCCTTCTACACGAAGAAGGGTGAGAAGTGGGAGGTCAAGTCGTGGGATGACGCCCTCGCGATGAAGATAACAAACAAGGATAGAGCCACAGAGACACTCACCAAGCCCGATGTGATAGGCACATGGAGCTCCACGGATGAGTATCAGCTGACCCTCGACCTTAAGGCTAAATATACGACATTGGTGGTTGTAGATGTGGAGAATAAACTCTATGCCTACCGCGACTATGAGACACCCATGAACATCCCTGAGATAAAGGTCGAGCTACACCTCTACGCATGGCGTAAGACGGGCTCGGCAAATGGCTGGACGGTGGTAAATACCAATGACGACACAGAGAAACAGTAACAAGCAATGAACAGACGACGCAACATAGCGCATAAGATAGCGATGGCGACATCGGTAGTGGTGGTACTCATATTCATGGTTGCCATCTTCACCAAGTGTGCCTCGACGTTGACACCTACGGGCGGTCCTAAGGATACGCTACCACCCGTAATCGTCAATATGGTACCCGATAATTTCACTACAAACATAGACACGTTGCACCCCCCAAAGATATATATCGAGTTCAACGAGTATGTGCAGATCAAGGATGTGCAGAAGGAGCTATATACCTCGCCAGCGATGAAGAAGCAGCCACAGGTGGCACGCCAGGGACGAGGCATCATCGTGACCATCAAGGATACACTACGCTCAAACACCACCTATGCCATCAACTTCGGCTCGGCGATACAGGATAACAACGAGTCAAACCCACTACACTCGATGCGCTACGTCTTCTCTACGGGCGACAGGGTCGACTCGATGTATATGTCGGGATACACGGAGGACTCCTATAAGGCGGACTCGGTGAGTAAGTCGTTTATCTACTTCTTTATCAACGACTCCATTGAGCAGCCTCGCGACTGGGACTCTACGATGTTCAAGTACAAGCCTCATGTCATAGCTCGCGCCGAGAAGAACGGTATCTTCATCGCGCAGAACCTCAAGCCTGTGGACTACCGCATCTACGCCTTTGAGGATACCAATAGCAATATGACCTACGAGCCATCGGTAGATAAGATTGGCTTCCTCGATAGCGTCTACAACCCATCCAGGATGCCCGGCTTTGCCATTTGGTATGACTCGCTACGTCACTACCCCTCGGCAGACCCACAGCTCTACTTTAGGATGTTCACCGACCGCCGCTTCACACGCCAGGTGCTCAGCTCACACGAGCGCGTGAACCGCCACAAGGCGATGCTCTACTTCGGCTCGCAGCACCCTATGGTGCACAGCATACACTTCGACTCTATCCCCGACGACAAGGTTATCTACGACCCACAGAGCATCGGTCGCGACACCGTAGCACTATGGTTCAACCTCCCTGCCGAGCAGCTGCCCGACACCATCAGGGGTGAGATGATATACTTCATGCACGACTCGGTAAACAACCTTGTGCCAACTACCGCCAAGCTACGCTTAGCGTGGAAGTATGAGGAGACCAAGGAGGAGCGTAAGGAGCGTGAGGAGCTTGAGAAGGAGCGCGAGAAGGCACTCCGAAATGGCGAGGACTGGGTGGAGCCCGAGAAGGAGAACCCCTTCAAGGTGACAATGCCACAGTCGGGCGAGGTAAACAAGGATAAACACGTGGACCTCGAGTTCGACTACCCACTCATACGCTTCGACTCGGCACACATAACCCTAAGCCGCATGAAGGAGGGCGACACCGTAGGCGAGAGTGTCAAGTTCCACTTCATCCACGACACGCTCAACTATCGCAAGTATCAGCTGCGCGCTAAGTGGGAGGCAGGCTACAAATATGAGTTGTTGATCCCTGAGGGGGCCTTTGGCAACGTGGCACAGGAGCAGAACGACACTATCAAGGTGACATATAACGCCTCTGACCCAGCTAAGTATGCCATTGTCAACCTCAACGTGCGAGGTGCTAAGCCCAATGCTAACTACATACTCCAGCTAACCAACACCCAGGGTAAGGTGCAGAAACAGATACTCAATGGTAGCAATGGTAGCTACAAATTCGAGTTCGTATCGCCTGGCGACATCATGCTTCGCGTGGTGGAGGATCTAAATGGCAACCATAAGTGGGATACAGGCGACATGGTGGCACGCCGACAGCCCGAGCGCTCGGAGATATACAAGAATGAGGAGGGCGTGGAGACGATCACCACCAAGGAGAATTGGGAGTTCGACATCGAAGTCGACCTCGCCGAGCTCTTCGCACCTATAACCATGGAGAGTGTGATAGAGATGCTCAACAACCGCGAGGATGAGCGCCTCAAGAAGCTCGCGGAGGAGATGGCCAAGAAGCGCCAGGAGGAGAGCAAGAAGGGTCACGACCATGGTCAGCAGGGCTCAGGCATGGGCTTCGGAGGTCTTGGCGGCATGGGCGGCGGCATGGGCGGCGGCGGTCTACGCTCTGGCACAGGCTCAACAACGGCAAGCGGCATGGGCGGCACTGGTAACACTTTACGACGTTAAGAGATGAAGAGACAACTATATAGAGAGGCTTTGGCACTTATTGCCATAGTTGTTGTGGCGCTCACATTTAGCCCACGCGCCTCGGCACAACATACATTAAGCGTATCGGGAGGTTCAGGAACCACCTTCGCCCGCTTCTACCCCTCGGAGGAGACCAAGCTACAGTGGGGAGCAGAGACCTTCGGACTATCGTGGCGCTACTATAGCGAGCGTCCACGCTTCGTGGGTGCTGTGGGTATCGACCTCGAGTACCTTGAGCGCGGCTTCAACCTCGGATATACCTACACCTCGGAGTGGAAGGGCGAGGGCGAGGATAGACACGAGATACGCCACTACAAATATTACTCACGCAAGGTCAACTCCTTGATGCTGCCCCTCGTGTGGCAACCCCACGTCTACGTGGCTAAAAACCGCCTAAGGATATTCATCGAGGCCGCGATGGTCTTCTCCTACAACATATCGTCAAGCTATAGCTACGAGAACGATGCCTTCCCGGCGGGCAAGTATGAGTGGAAGGTGCCCCGCGACAACCGCTTCGGCTACGGCTTGGCAGGAGGCTTGGGCTTCAACGTCCTCTTAGGTCAGGTGGAGATCGGTCTTAGGGCGCGCTACCACTTCGGCTACTCCGACCTTATGAAGAACCGCAATAAGTACTACGCCAATAATATGGATGGTCGCGAGAACCCATTCTACTACTCGCCCCTACGCTCACCCGTCGACAACATATATGTAGCCTTCACGGTGGGCTGGCGTTTCAACAAGAGCGGCTTCGACGAGTGGAACGTGAAGCGCGTAAAGCGACAGCACAACCTCAACGAGTTTAACTTCAGCAAGGCTGTGAACAATGGCGCACAAACGGGTGGCGGCAGCGCAGGCGGAGGCAGATCATCAGCACCGGGTGGCAGACCAGCGGGTGGCGGCAACACGGGAGGCGTAAGACGATAAACAAGCAATAATAACTAACACAGACATACTATAATTATGGATTCAACAAGACAGCAGAAGATTGCGCGACAGATACAGCGCGACATAGCCGAGATACTACAAAAGGAGCTTGCCGATACGCTTCGTGGCACCCTTGTTACGGTAACCACCGTGCGCATATCGCCCGACTTGGCATACGCGAAGCTCTATCTGAGCATCTTCCCCTTCGAGCGTAGCGAGCAGACACTCGACCTTATTAAGGAGAAGAGCTGGTACGTCAGAAAACTTCTCGGCGCTCGCATACGCAACCAGCTCAAGATTGTGCCAGAGTTGGAGTGGTTCATCGACGATTCGTTGGAGTATATCGAGAATATCGATAACCTACTGAGTAAATAGACCGACAAGCACCCGACACCATGCTGTGGCTTAAGATTGCGCGACGCTATATGTTCTCACCGAAATCCCACTCGGTGATAAACATCATTGCCTGCGTCAGCGTCATCGCCATCGCCGTTCCCACAGCAGCAACAATCATCCTCCTCTCAATGTTCGAGGGGTTGGACAACACCATCAGGGAGATATACTCCACCTCGGATGCCGACATTGAGGTAACCTCCACAAAGGGGCGCAACTTCTCGCAGTCGACAATCGACTACGACGCCATTGCCGCCATAGAGGGTGTGGATAGCTACACCTCCTATATTGAGCAGAGCGTGATGATTGCCACCCCGGGCTATCGCACTGCCGTCACGCTTCGAGGTGTCGAGGCGAGCTACGCCGATGTGTTGAACATCGAGGAGTTTATCTCGGCGGGTAGCCTTGAGAGCTTATATGACGGAGCCATTATAGCTGGCTCGACAATAGCTGGCAACTTGGGCATCTACAATGCCATAGGCGCCGAGGTAGAGCTCAACGCCCTAAATAGACAACAGCTATCTACCATACTGCCGACAAGTGGCATATCGCGCACCAAAAGCTATTTAGGCGGCATCATGACAGTCAATGCCGAGCTTGACGCCAAGATGGTGATAATGGATATCGCTCGCGCACAAAAGCTCCTCAACTGCGATGGTAAGATAACGCACATCGCTATCGACATATCGGATGGCGCCGACGTGGAGCGCATAAGGGGTGAGATAGGAGGCATCGTAGGCGATGACTTTAGCGTAGTGACACGCGCGGAGAAGAACGCCTCGATGAACGAGATCATGGAGCTTGAGAAGTTCGCCATAATGCTCATAGGCTGCTTCATAGCCCTGATTGCCGCCTTCTCAATCGTGGGCTCTGTGGTGATGCTCCTAACGGAGAAGAGGGGCGACATAGCGATACTTCGAGCAATGGGCGCTAACAACAAACTTATACGCCGCATCTTCGTAGGCGAGGGCATGCTCCTATCGCTAAGTGGCACGCTAATAGGCACAATCCTCGGCATAGGCTTCTGCCTAATACAGCAACACTACGGAGTAATAGCCATTGAGGGTAACATGGTTATTGATAGTTATCCCGTAAAGATAAATATAGAAGACGTAATCGCCGTAGCACTTATCATGATCTGCATAGGGTGGATAATATCACACCTAACAGTTCGTGCGACACTCAAAAAAAATAGAAGATGAATAGAGTAATGGATATAATTAGAAAAGCTGTAATAGCACTCCTAATGTGCGCTACGATTGTTGGCTGCAAGCACGACAAGGAGATTCCCGAGGAGGATCTGATAAACATCTTCCACGACGCCTTCATCGCTAATGCCTACTTAGCAAAAGAGCGCGCCGTCCCCAACGACTCTATGATTATCTATGAGCCTATACTCGAGAAGTATGGCTATACGGTCGAGGAGTTCCGCAATGCACTACAGGAGATATCGCAGCGTAAGAGTGCCCGCGTAAGCGACCTGCTCACCAAGGCAAGCGAGCGCTTAGAGCAGGAGGCTGCCATCGAGAAGAAGCGCCTAATCATCATGGATACCATCGATAACACCGCAAAGCGCACCTTCACACGCACGATATATCAAGACTCGCTAATTCACGTTAAGCGCCTCAAGGATACCACCAAACTGAGGGTCTCAATCAAGGATATCATCCCTGGTGACTATACCCTATCGTTTACCTACTACATAGATACGCTCGACGAAAACAAGAACTCGCGCGTGGAGGTATATATGCTCGCGAACGACACCCTGCAGGTGAAGCGCCACACTCAGATGCTTAGCCGATATAAGGAGGGCAAGTTTACGCGTACGTTTAACGTAGACACCACCATGACAGAGCTCTACCTGAACGTCTACTACCACCCATCCAACGAGGAGTCGAAACGCCCCGACGTGAAGATTAGCAACCTGAAGGTTGTACGTGTGCTACCACTACAGACATCCGTAGATAGCCTCTATAGACAACACTTCAAGCTACGACTCTTCGACTTTAACCGCATCAACCTCTTGGTGTTGGACACACTAACACCAAAGCCATTGCCTGAGCTTCCAATAGACACCCTACGCGGCAGGATGATCAACTGGTTAGAGTATAACCCTATATGGAGAGGTGGCGATGAATCGTAAGATATCGGCACACTATGCGCTCATAGATGGCACTCTGAGGCGTAATATCATTGTTGAGATAGATGCCACACGCCGCATCGTCGCCATCACTGAGTCCGAGAATATAGATAGCTGCGCTGGCGTGGAGTTCTACCCCGGCATACTTATCCCCGGCATGGTGAACGCCCACTGCCACCTTGAGCTATCCTACCTTCAGGGCGCCATTGAGGAGCAGACGGGCTTCGCAGGCTTCGCACGCGCCATAGGCCGAGTACGCGGCAACTACACTAATGAGGAGCGACTACGTGCCGCCTCGCTTGCCGATGCCAAGATGTGGGAGGAGGGCGTAGAGGCGGTGATGGATATTGCCAACGACGAGCTTATAATGCCTATAAAAGAGGCATCAAACATCAGATACACCACCCTCTTCGAGCTCTTCGGACTCACAACCGAGAGCATAGCTAACCATATGGCCATGAGCCAGCGCCATGGCAGGAGTAGCGTCACGCCACACTCCACCTACTCGCTTCAAGACCAGATATTTAGAGAGGCGTGCGAGCATAACACCTCAACCATATCAATACACCTCTTAGAGTCCGACGACGAGAGCCAGCTATACAATCACCAAGGCTCACTCGCTCAGTGGTATAAGTCGATGGGCTGGGAGTGCGACTTCCTGCACTACGGCTCACCAACAAGGCGCGTGGTGCAGAGTGTTGACGCCAATCGCCGCACCCTACTTGTGCATGGCTGCAAGGCAACAGCCGAGGATGTGGCACTGCTCGACAACCATTTCAAGACAGCCGTATCATGGGTGCTATGCCCCGAGTCAAACCGTTACATATCAGGCATAAAGCCCCCCGTAGAGGTGCTACGCAAGGCAGGGGCGCAGATAGCCATAGGCAGCGACTCACTAAGTTCGGCACGCACGCTATCTCTAATAGACAACCTCCGCCAAATAGACGACATACCCCTCGAAGAGCTACTCGGCTGGGCGACAATAGGTGGCGCCAAGGCATTAGGCATGGAGGATACGATAGGTAGCATAAGTGTCGGCAAGTGTCCAGGATTGGTCATCATCGAGGGCGCCGACTTACACACTATGCGACTTACGGAGGAGAGCCACGCTCGCAGATTACTATAATACATATTAGCTAATATTGGACCATAACACCCATACATATACACCACTGACAAGCGTTTAGTGGTCACTCTGCTACGCATCTAAAATCGAATAATTGTACGGAATTTAGAGGTGATATCAAAGTACTGCACCACCAATAATCCATTAGACATATAGGCAAAATATACACCTTTTCACCATAGCATAGCCTGCCTAAATATGTAGTCATTAGCGCCGCGAAAAGCGACTATCACAACAAGGCATTAGCGACATATTGCGAAGTTTTAGCACCAACAGCCAATTGTCACACATAGAAAAGAGCCAAAAACAATGTAATTGTTTTGTCTTATGGGGATAAATTGTTAACTTTGCACGAAATTTGGAGAACACATCAGAAGTAGATGTTCCGAGGTGGTGCGAAAAAGTGAGTACGGGTGCGTATTTACAATCGCATAGGCAAACATGAAGGGTAGCAAATAATAGAGGGCAGTAAATAATAGATATAGTCCTTTCGCAAGAAGGAGCCCGAGGGCAATAATTCACAATTATTGCTCGTCAGAAAATTGCGTGTCATTCAAAAAAGTGCCGTCACCAATTGCTGCGTCACTGGGGAGGTTTACCTCGGAGGCGAGTGAGGAGAGGGTGTGTGCATAAGATAACAGAGATAGTAATAGGCGGGGATAAAGACATGGATGGTATAGCCTGGTACGCCATACGCACGTTTCATAACAAGGGCTCGGTGGTTCGCGCCACAGCGCTACGCGAGCAGGTGGAGTGCTACACACCACTGCGCGAGGTGGAGGAGGTTGTGGATGGCGAGGTGCACGTGCGCCACATCGAGGTGATGCCATCGCTACTCTTCCTGCGTACGACACCCACCTTCATAGAGCATCTGCGTCGTGTGACCGAGGATAACATAATGCCCTATTCAGAGCCTGGCACCTCGAAGCTATACGCCATAAGCGAGAGCGAGATGGAGCGCTTCCGCTTTGTGGCACGCACCGCGGCACGCACCATAGAGTGCGTCGACACGACAACGCTATGCGCCGACGAGCGAGTGCGCATCACAGGCGGCATCTTCCGCGGAATGGAGGGCCACATAAAGCGTGTGCACGGCACCAAGCGCTTTGTGGTGAGCATCGAGGGCATCGCCGCCATAGCAACGACATATATCCCCAAAGAGTATATCGAACGAATAGAAAAATCATGAATGCCTCAACAATCCTTAATAACGAGAATAGCAACAATGGTCAATTAGCTCATTGTTATTTCGATCCCGAAATAGGCACTTGGATTGCTTATGGGCGATCAGCCTATGTCCTACGATTGATGGTTAAGTCATCAGGCCAAGACAACCTTAGAAGCTACTCATATGATATGAATACAGCGTGTTCAATGGCTGGCAACCTCACAATAATGGAACTTTGTGATACTAATGAAGTTGTCACCAAAACTGAAGACTATATCTGCATTGAGAGCTCTATCAAGTTCGATCACAAAGCATATAACAAGTGGATAGAACGACTCAAGGAAGAACGAGCCCAAAAACGAAAAATGTGGATTGACACCAAAGTAAGTGACCACCTTCCACAAAACAAATTTATCGCAGATGGCATGTCGTCGTTCTCGCGTAACACAAAACGCATATTCGACTGCTTCTTTGCGGGTCTCGCCTTAATCATTTTTTCACCATTAATTCTTTTTGTTTATATTCTCGTAAAGCGCGAAGATGGTGGACCTGCCATATTCAAGCAGGAACGCATTGGCCGTTTTGGCAGGCCTTTCAACATATATAAATTCCGTTCCATGAGACTTGATGCGGAAAAAATGGGTCCACAACTTAGTCATAGCGGAGGAGACGATGACCCACGCCTAACGAAGATTGGCAAGTTTATTCGCGCACACCACCTCGACGAGCTTCCCCAGCTATGGAATGTATTTGTAGGTGATATGAGTTTCATTGGACCTCGCCCTGAGCGACAATTTTACATTGACAAGATAATGGATTACGACAAGCGATATAGTTACTTATATCAGATACGTCCAGGCGTAACGAGCTATGCTACATTATACAATGGATACACAGACACTATGGAGAAGATGCTACGTCGATTGGAGTATGACCTATACTACTTAGAACACCGTTCGTGGTATTTCGACATAAAGATACTTTTTAACACCTTCTGTGCCATTGTCTTTGGCAAGAAGTTCTAAAACTATCGAACAGATGAAAATCGCCGTTGCAGGAACAGGATATGTGGGTTTGAGCATCGCCACGCTACTTGCCCAGCATAACGATGTGGTGGCCGTAGATGTCATCGCCGAGAAGGTCGACCTTATCAACCGCCGTATATCGCCCATTCAGGATGAGTATATAGAGCGCTACCTGGCGGAGAAACCACTAAACCTTCGCGCCACACTCGATGCCCGCGAGGCGTATCGCGATGCCGAGATTGTGATTATCGCAGCACCAACAAACTACGACCCACACAAGAACTACTTCGACACACACCATATCGAGGATGTCATCGACATAGTCCTCGAGGTTAACCCCGAGGCGGTGATGGTCATCAAGTCGACAATTCCTGTGGGCTACTGCCGCAGCCTCTATGTTAAGTATGCCGAGCGCGGCGCTGAGCGCCTCAACCTGCTCTTCTCGCCCGAGTTCTTGCGCGAGAGCAAGGCACTGGAGGATAACCTCTACCCCTCACGTATCATCGTTGGTGTGCCTAAGGTGATCGAGGGCGAGGGCTTCAGCCAGGAGAACGATGCCATAACACGCCTCGCCGACAGCGCGAAGCTGGAGCAGACGGCACGCCTCTTCGCCGAGCTACTGCAGCAGGGGGCTATCAAGGAGGATATACCGGTGCTCTTCATGGGCGTTAAGGAGGCCGAGGCTGTTAAGCTCTTTGCTAATACCTACCTTGCGCTGCGCGTGAGCTACTTCAACGAGCTGGATACCTACGCCGAGATGAAGGGTCTCGACTCGCGCGCCATCATCGAGGGCGTGGGTCTCGACCCACGCATTGGCACCCACTATAACAACCCCTCGTTCGGCTATGGCGGCTACTGCCTGCCGAAGGATACGAAGCAGCTCTTGGCCAACTATGAGGCGGTGCCACAGAATATGATGACGGCGATTGTGGAGAGCAACCGCACACGTAAGGACTATATCGCCGACCAGGTGCTGCGCAAGGCGGGCTACTACACGGGGTCGAGCGCCTGGGATGCTACGAAGGAGAGGGAGGTCACCGTGGGTGTCTACCGCCTGACGATGAAGTCAAACTCGGATAATTTCCGCCAGTCGTCGATACAGGGCGTTATGAAGCGCATCAAGGCCAAGGGCGCGAGGGTCATCATCTACGAGCCCACGTTGGAGAGCGGCACGACGTTCTTCGGCTCGGAGGTCGTCAACGACCTTGCGAGGTTCAAGCGCGAGAGCGACGCCATCATCGCCAACCGTCACCACCTCGACCTCAACGACGTGATGGACAAAGTATATACAAGGGACCTGTTTAGGAAGGATTAAGAAATGGTTCAAGAAAGCGATATATCTCAGCTACGCACCAAAAAACTCAACCGCAATACCATAGGCTCCCTTGCTGTTAAGTGTAGCACTATGCTAATTGAGGTCATCAAGGTAAGCATCCTGCTCTCCTATCTCAGTGTAGAGAAGTATGGTGTATGGCTCACCATTGTATCAATAGTATTATGGTCCCATCACTTTGACCTTGGTCTTGGCACTGGCTTAAAATTCAAATTGACAGAGGCCATTGCTAATGGAGATCTTAAACGTAGCAAACATCTTGTTAGCACCGCATACATATCTATCATAGTGATTATGGGTGGGGTGTTCTTAATATTGCTGCCTATAATATACAGCACTAATTGGTGTGAAATCTTCAACACAGAGATCTCTAACAGCGAGATCCAAACATCAATTTTGTGCATATTAATATCTTTTATTGGACAATTCATATTTGAGTTGGTAACAATTGTTCTAAAGGCCTATCAGAGAACTGCCATATCCGAAGCATTCAAACCAATTGGCAACGCAATCTCTTTATGTGTGGTAATTGTTCTGGGCTGGTTTAGTCATGACTCCCTGATACTAGCCAGCATCTCAATGACAGCCCCCTATGTGATAGTTCTAATAATCGCCAACATCTATTACTTCACCACAACATATAGGAATATATGCCCCAATATATCATATGCGCGAACAGGATACCTCAAAGATATATACTCCTTAGGTTTTAAATTTTTCATTAATCAACTATCAGCAGCCGTTGTATTTGCAACCGCAAATGTTCTTCTTTCTAACATTATCAACCCTACACAAGTTTCAATATATAATACTGCAAATACATATTACAACATAGTCGTCATATTCTTTACCGCCATTATTGTAGCTGCAAGTACCCCCATAACAGATGCATACGTAAGACAAGACTACAATTGGATAAAGAACCGCATGGCAAAGTTAAGGATGATTGCGATGCTGGGTATTGCAGCAGAGATAATCCTATTCCTTATTTCAGACTTTACATTTCACATATGGGTTGGTGACAGGGTGATTGTGCCGACATCATTAGCTATAATATTTGTGGGTTACAATATATTAGCACTCTTCTCACAACAATATAATCTCTTTTTGGCGAGTGTTGGCAAGATGAACCTTACGGTCATAATATCTTGCATTAAAATAGTTGTATTCATACCTATTGCTGTTGTAATGGTCAGGGCCTATGGTGCAATTGGCTTGATAAGTTCAATAATTGCTATTAACACCCTACCCAATCTAGTATTTGGCAAAATCCAGACATATAAGATTCTCAATAACAAAGCAAGTGGCATTTGGAACAGATAGCATCAAACAGCAATGAATAATAGCCTAAATATCAGAGATATAACACCACAAGACACCGACGAGTTGGTATCTCTATACAACTCTGCATGGCCAGACGTATGTTACGATAAGAGAGCCAAACTGTCATTCGTATTGAGCACGCCAAACGGCATCAATATTTGCGCAACTATTAATGAGCAAATCGTAGGAAGTAGGACATCATTGTCCATGAATATGCATTACCACGATACACCATTAAAGTGTATACAATATACAGACTCATGCGTATCTAAAGAGTTCCGTGGTCATGGTATTTTTAAACAATTAAATGAAGTCTCATTTGAACGATTCTTCAACAATGGCGATCTAATATTTAATGTGAGCGAAGAGAGTTCTAAGACGAGCCATGAAAGGCTTGGGTGGAAATATATCGAGACTTTCTCTTCTTTATTCAAGATTAACAATATTTCATCGACACTTATTAAGCTAAACTTCAATATCAAAAAACTTTCAAATAAAAGAGTTTGGGATCCCGCTCCAAATACCCATACAACTATTCCCCAGCAACTTATATCTATGCGAGACAAGTTGCTAAATAATCGTTTGCATATCAAATATAACGATACAACTATTGAGTGGCGCTTAAGTTCTCAATCTGGAATAAAGATATTTAGTTGCGAATACGGCTACCTCTTTTATAAGATAGGACATCTTGATAACACAACTCTTCGTATTGCATTAATCGGAGAGATGCTACTATATGATTATAGCAAAACTGCTATCAAACACATACTTAATAGTTTCATACATGCCTATCAGATTGACATTTTACAGACATACATAACTATTGGCCATCCTCTATATCCACTATATATTGGCTATGGATTTAAACACAACCCTAAACATAAGTTTATCAATTTGGGATATAGAACCACCAATAAGGAGCTTGCCTTTGCTTGCCAATCGCCCACCAATTGGGCTTTATGCACCATGGATCTTGATACATTTTAACGATGAAGGCTATTAAGAACATAATTATATATCTATGGTCGATAATTTCTCATAATAATCTGAGTAAAATTATCTTCTATCACGATATATCCTCAATAGTAGAATACACTGATATGGCGACGTCACGCGCCATGTTCGAGCGTCATATCACAACAATTCAGCATCTTGGATTTGAGATTGTTCCACAAATAACGAAAGAACGAAAGCAGGTAATGATATGCTTTGATGATGGATTTCGCGGCATCTGGGATAATCGAGAGTACTTTATTAAAAATAATATCAAGCCAACCATTTTTATTGCAGTTGATTTAGTAGGAAAACCTGGATACCTAAATGAGGATGAAATAAGAATATTATCCACTCATGGATTCCGCTTCCAGGCCCACGGATGGTCACATACTAATCTAGCCAAGTTTGATGATAACGGGCTAAAGCTTGAACTCTTCGAGGCGAAGCGAAGACTAGAGGAGATAACAGGAGCAGATATCTCTGAGATATGCTTTCCACAAGGATTTTACTCGGATAGAGTTGTTGCGTTAGCGAGTAAATATGGGTATAAAGCCATGTACACATCAGACCCAAGGCCATACAGCAAACGCATAAGTGAGTGTTTGTTGCCACGATATCTGGTTCAATACGCCAGTCCAACCCAGTTAAAGGCAATATTACGAGGAGGTATGGATTGTCTATATAATCATTATTATAAGCTTCACAAACAATAGCTTACACATGTTAATTGCAGTACTTATCATAGCGTCATTACTGATTGCTCTAATAATACCATTCTTCCCGGAATATACGTATCTAATTTTAAAGGCTGAACTTATTATATACATATCTATTATCATCAAGGATATTGTATCAACAAAAAGGTTCTCTCTTTTACACACATGGGAAGTCGCATTTATTTTCATTATATGGTCTGACATGATATTGTGTGCTGCTTATGACTCGTCGCACTTATACACTGGTCCAATTCTATTCTATTTAATTGCAAATAGTTTAGTATTAATGGGGTATTTTTACCACACCCCATCATTAAACTCAAATAGATATTCTGTCCAAACACATACAGACCATAAATGGGTATTTCTTTTGGTAATAGTATTTTGTGTTCTCCTATACCTTTACTATAATTACGAAAAAGTTCTTGAGACATTAGCATTTGGTCGAGTTCTATCTAAAACATTGGGAAGTGGCAGTATCATGTCTACAATTATGCCAGCATTAGGCATGATTCTTCCTGCTGTAATAGCATACTATTTTAAATATATCGTTAAGGGGAAAGCCATATACGCAATTATTTTGGTGTTGCCAATATTTATTTATCAATTTATTATTGCAACTAGATTTCAATTACTATTTCAAGTCTTCCCATTTTGCATTATATTGGGCTTTATAAAAGTACAAAACATAACCCTTAAGTCGATTGCCTTTATATTGATTTTTGGTATAGTTTTGGGATGGGGATCATCATATTTGAAGGAGAACAGAAATTACGCAGGCAATGAAAATCAACGAGACGAATACTCTTATACAAGCGATAACAAAAACGATATATTTTATTCAACTGCAGAGGAGTTATCACCAGAAGGTATCATTGATATGATGAGTATGGCTGATGACTATTACAAGGATCATTCACTCGAGTACGGCAAGGAGAGTGCATACATGCTATATTTCTGGGTCCCTCGCAATTTATGGGAGGAGAAACCCACGCCAATTGACCACTGGTTAATTCGCAAATATGAGGATGTAGCGGAAGAGCATAGCACATCAACGGGATTCCTTGGATTCTTACGCGCTGATATTGGGTGGTTAGCAATATTCTTTGCACTAATGTGGGGCATAATTATCAAGAAATGCGACAACTATGTTACTCAAACATTTAACAACGATAATCCATCATTTAATTATGTTTTTGCTGCAACGTTATATCCTTACATTTTCTTTGCTGTAAGAAGCCCTCTAACAGCAACACAACAGCTCATATTTATATACTTGATATACTTGATATTTAAATTTGTCTTCATAAAGAGGTCCATTAATCTATATGCCAACACTTCTGCAGATAAACTCAACAGCTAACTGGGGCTCGACAGGTAAGATTGCCGAGCAGATTGGTGAGCGAGCTATGCAACATGGCTGGCAGAGTTATATTGCCTATGGCAGAGGCTGCAATCCAAGTAAGTCGCAGCTACTTAAGATTGGGTCAAAAGTGGGTCAAGTGTGGCACCTTATGATATCTCGACTCTTCGACAGGCACGGTCTCGGCTCACGACTTGCCACAAAGCGTCTTATAAAACGTATTGAGCAGATAAAGCCCGACATCATACATCTGCACAATATTCATGGCTACTACATTAATTACAAGATACTTTTCGAATATCTCAACTCGATAGACACACCCGTAGTATGGACCTTGCACGACTGTTGGACCTTCACCGGACATTGCGCACATTTCGTGGAGGCAAACTGCGACAGATGGAAGGAGGAGTGCTTCAACTGCCCCCTAAGAAAGAGTTATCCTAAGTCTCTTTTTGATAGAGCCAACAAAAATCACACTCTCAAACGCTCTATTTTTGCAGACAAGAAACAGCTTACCATTGTACCTGCATCCAACTGGTTAGCCAACTTCGCCAAGCAATCACTATTCAAAGAGAAGAGCATACGGGTAATTCACAATGGAGTAAACATTAATACGTTTACGCCTCTTCCATCAACCAACCACCACAACTACAACATCATTGGTGTAAGTAGCATATGGAACAAATCTAAGGGTCTTGAGGATTTCTACAAGCTACGCAATATGCTTGATGAAGATAGCTTCAAAATAACCCTTGTCGGCTTGACGAAGGCACAGATAAAGAGTCTTCCGAAGGGTATTACTGGTATAGAGAGGACCAATTCGGCGGATGAGCTTGCGGAGCTATACTGCGGAGCCACGGTATTTGTAAATCCTACGTACGCTGATACATTCCCCACAACAAACCTCGAAGCATTGGCATGCGGAATCCCCGTCATCACATATCGTACTGGCGGTAGCCCAGAAGCCGTGTGCGAAGCGACAGGTCTTGTCGTTGAACAAGGTGATATTGATGCATTAAAAGATGCTATTAACGAGATATGCACCCGTGGCAAAGCCCACTACTCTGCAGCTTGTCGCAAGTATGCAGAGGAGCATTTCGACAAGGAGAAGTGCTTCGAAAAATATATTGAACTATACAATGAACTACTAACCAATAAATAAGATGCCTAAGCTACTGCAGATAAATACGACAGCGAACTGGGGGTCGACAGGTAAGATCGCCGAGCAGATCGGCGTGTGCGCCATGGCGCAGGGGTGGGAGAGCTACTATGCGTATGGATACTACATTAACCCCAGCAAATCACAGATCATTAAAGTGGGCTCGAAATGGGGCATTCGATGGCACCGTAAGCTCGCTCGCTACTGGAAGGGCGATGGCCGAGGCTCGATACTCGCCACACGAAAGCTCATCAAGCAGATAGATGCCATAAAGCCCGACATCATACATCTGCACAACATACACGGCATATATATCAACTACCCCATACTCTTCGAGTATCTCAACAGCGTAGATACGCCCGTAGTATGGACCTTGCACGACTGTTGGGCCATCACCGGTCGTTGTGCTCACTTCGAGCCCGCTGGATGCTCGCGATGGAAGACAGGATGTGGCAGTTGCCCCGCACCACTATCCTACCCCAAGTCGAAGTTCTTCGACTGGTCGGCGCACAACTTCAAACTTAAAAAGCGACTATTCACCGCTAAGCGCAACATGCACCTCATACCCGTATCCAACTGGTTGAAGAATTATGTCGGCAAGTCGTTCCTCAAGGATTGCAACTGCACGACAATACACAACGGCGTGGATATCGACCTCTTCAGCCCCACGGTTGATGAGACACTCCCCGTGAACAAGGGTAAGCACCTTATCATTGGCGTAGCCTCGCAGTGGAGCGCAAGCAAGGGTTTCGACGACTTCATAAAACTGCGAAAGTTGCTCGACCCTGCGCAGTACGACATAACACTCATAGGCCTCAACGACGAGCTTATCAAGGCTCTTCCCGAGGGCATCACGGGTATTAAGCGTACGCAGAACGCCCAAGAGCTTGCTGCCTACTACACCGCAGCCTCGGTATTCGTGAACCCTACATACTCTGACAACTATCCAACAACAAACCTTGAGGCTATGGCGTGTGGCACGCCGGTGATTACATACATGACAGGCGGTAGCCCCGAGGCTATAACTGAAGAAACGGGTATGATCATCAAGCAGGGCGATATAACAGCCTTAGCTGCAGGCATCAAGGATATGTGTAACAAGGGCAAGGCGTACTACGCGGAGGCGTGTCGCAGGCGCGCTGAAGAGCACTTCGACAAGGAGAGATGCTTCAACGCCTACATCCAGCTATACAACGAATTATTAACTAACAAATAGATATAATTATGTCAATCTTCAAAGACAAAATCCTACTTATTACAGGTGGTACGGGAAGTTTTGGTAACGCCGTGCTTCGCCGATTTCTAACGAGCGATATCAAGGAGATTCGCATCTTCTCACGTGATGAGAAGAAGCAAGATGATATGCGTCACCACCTCCAGGCGCAATACCCCGAGGTATCATCCAAGGTGAAGTTCTACATTGGCAACGTGCGCGAGAAGAGCTCCGTAGATGTAGCCATGCGTGGCGTCGACTATGTCTTCGCGGCGGCAGCCCTCAAGCAGGTGCCCTCGTGCGAGTTCTTCCCCATGGAGGCGACTATGACAAACGTCATCGGCACCAACAACGTACTCCTCTCGGCTATTGAGCATGGCGTGAAGAATGTCGTTGTGCTCTCTACCGACAAGGCGGCATACCCTATCAACGCCATGGGTATATCTAAGGCTCTCATGGAGAAGGTAGCCATTGCCAAGGGTCGTGAGCTCGGTCAGGGTGCTGCGACAACCATCTGCTGCACACGCTACGGCAATGTTATGGCGAGCCGCGGCTCGGTTATTCCATTGTGGGTAGAGCAGATGGAGCAGGGCAAGCCTATCACCATCACCGACCCCAACATGACACGCTTCATGATGACGCTCGACGATGCTGTAGACCTCGTTATCTACGCCTTTACGCATGGCGAGAATGGCGATCTCTTCGTGCAGAAGGCCCCAGCGGCAACCCTCGATGTGCTTGCCGAGGCTCTCAAGCAGACATACGCAAAGGTGGATCCAAAGTATGCCACTACCGAGGTGCGTGTCATTGGCACACGCCACGGCGAGAAGCTATACGAGACACTTGTCACACGCGAGGAGATGGCCAAGGCTATCGACATGGGCGACTACTACCGCATCCCATGCGACAATCGCGACCTGAACTACGATAAGTTCTTCACAAATGGCAATGAGGAGGTCTCTAAGATTGAGGATTACCACTCACATAACACACGTCGTCTGGATGTTGAGGGCATGAAGGAGCTACTTCTCAAGCTACGCTTCATCCGCGAGGACCTTGGTCTTCAGCCACGTTCTAAGGCGCGCGAAATCCGTTCAGAGTAGAGCTATGAGTGATATTCGCGTCGTCCAGGGAGAGATATTTCAGGATCATCGTGGTCAGATAAGCTCTCTGAACAACTTCCACTTCGAGGGTGTGCGTAGGTGCTACGTCATCCACCACCCCGATGAGAGTGTCATACGCGGCTGGCATGGACATCAGCACGAGAGGAAGTGGTTCTACTGCATCAAGGGCTCCTTCACACTGGCTCTTGTCAAGGTCGATAATTGGGAGAACCCCTCGCCAGAGCTCACGGCCGAGATCTTCGAGCTCAACGAGTCGGAGAGTAAGATTGTCTGCGTGCCTGCGGGCTATGCTAACTGCCTTAAGGCCAATACTCCAGGCTCCATCCTCGAGGTCTTCTCCGACAAGACGCTCGCGGAGGCGGTGCATGATAGCTGGCGCTACGATAGCAACATGTGGGTTGACTGGTCACAATATAAATAATGGGAGGCTATGAAAATATTAGTTACTGGAGCCAAGGGTTTTGTTGGCAAGAACCTTGTTGCCGAGCTTGAGAACATACGTCAAGGCAAGGCAAAACACTATGGCGATATATCTGTGTCGGAGATATACGCCTTCGACATAGACTCTACCGAGGAGGAGCTTGATAGCTACTGCGCGCAAGCCGACTTTGTCTTTAACCTCGCGGGCGTAAATCGCCCACAGAACAACGAGGAGTTCATGGCGGGCAACTTCGGCTTTGCATCGACGCTTCTCGACACCCTGCAACGACATGGCAATACCGCCCCTGTCATGCTCTCCAGCTCTATCCAGGCGACACTCATAGGTCGCTATGGTGAGTCGGACTATGGCAAGAGCAAGCTTGCGGGCGAGGAGCTATTCTTCGACTACAGCGCCCAGACAGGTGCTAAGGTGTTGGTATATCGCTTTCCCAACCTCTTTGGTAAGTGGTGCCGCCCTAACTATAATAGTGCCGTTGCCACCTTCTGCAACAACATCGCCAACGACCTACCTATTCAGGTCAACGACCGCTCAACACAGCTCGAGCTCCTATACATCGACGACCTTGTTGCCGAGATGATTGCCGCACTCAAGGGCGAGGAGCATCACTGCGAGTTCGAGGGCATAGAGACGGTGTTAACACCCGAGGGACGCTACTGCGCAGTGCCCACCACACACAAGGTGACCTTAGGCGAGATTGTCGACCTTCTCAACGAGTTCAAGGCGCAACCCTCGACTCTACGAATGCCCGAAACTCGCGAGGGGTCGTTTGCCAAGAAGCTATACTCAACATATCTATCCTACCTACCCAAGGAGAGGGTCGCCTTCCCGTTGAAGATGAATATCGACGAGCGCGGCAGCTTCACCGAGCTTATCAAGTCGGCGGGCGTTGGTCAGGTGAGCATCAACATCTCAAAGCCGGGCATCACCAAGGGGCAACACTGGCACCACACCAAGTGGGAGCAGTTTATTGTTGTTGCTGGCGAGGCTCTTATTCAGCAGCGCAACATCCTCACCAACGAGGTGTTGGAGTGGCGCGTAAGCGGAAAGAAGATAGAGGCTGTGCAGATGCTGCCAGGCTATACACATAACATTATAAACCTCTCTGATACAGAGGACTTAGTGACCGTGATGTGGTGTAACGAGTGTTTCGACCCAGCGCGCCCCGACACATATTTCGAACCAGTAGTTAAATAAGCAAATAATAGTATGGATATTAAACTCGACTACTCAGAGGTAAAGTTTGCAGATAATGGCAAGCTAAAGCTACTTATCATCGTTGGCACACGCCCCGAGATTATACGTCTCGCTGCCGTAATTAACAAGTGTCGCAAATATTTCGACTGTATCTTAGCACATACAGGTCAGAACTACGACTACAACCTCAACGGCGTATTCTTCAAGGACCTCAAGCTCAAGGATCCAGAGGTATATATGGATGCCGTTGGCGATGATCTCGGCGCGACGATGGGTAATATCATCAACGCCTCATACAAGCTTATGGTGGCCACCAAGCCCGATGCCGTGCTCGTGTTGGGCGATACCAACTCATGCCTCTCGGTTATTGGTGCTAAGCGTCTTCACATCCCCATCTTCCATATGGAGGCGGGCAACCGATGCTTCGACGAGTGCCTCCCCGAGGAGACAAACCGCCGTATCGTAGATATTATCTCGGATGTAAACCTCTGCTATTCGGAGCATGCACGCCGCTACCTCAACGCCTCGAGCGTGGCTAAGGAGCGCACATATGTCACAGGCTCACCTATGGCCGAGGTGCTACATAACAACCTCGCCGACATCGAGGCATCGAACATACACGCTCGCCTCGGCTTGGAGAAGGGCAAGTATATCCTTCTCTCGGCGCACCGCGAGGAGAATATCGATACCGAGAAGAACTTCACATCGCTCTTCACCGCCATCAACCGCATGGCTGAGAAGTACGATATGCCGATCCTCTACTCATGCCACCCTCGCTCACGCAACCGATTGGCTGCCAGCGGCTTCGAGCTCGATAAGCGCGTCATCCAGCATGAGCCTCTCGGCTTCCACGACTACAACTGCTTGCAGATGAACGCCTTTGCTGTGGTTAGCGACAGCGGTACTCTTCCCGAGGAGAGCTCATTCTTCACATCCATAGGCAAGTCGTTCCCAGCGGTATGTATCCGCACCTCAACCGAGCGCCCCGAGGCTTTGGACAAGGGTTGCTTCATCCTTGCCGGCATCGACACAGCATCGCTCCTACAGGCTGTAGAGACCGCCGTTGAGATGGTTAAGGAGGGCGACAATGGCATCCCTGTGCCCAACTATGTTGACGAGAACGTATCGACCAAGGTTGTTAAACTTATTCAATCCTACACAGGCGTAGTAAATAAAATGGTTTGGAGGAAGTAGCTATGGCTAAACGTGTTCTTCTTGTAGCTCAGAACTTCTATCCCGAATTTTTCAAGAGTAACGACATCGCATCCGACCTTGTGGCACGAGGCTACAAGGTCGATGTGCTGGCAGGCATTCCCAACTACCCCGAGGGTGTCTTCTATAAGGGCTATGGCATCTTCCGCCGCCGCGTAGATGACTACAACGGCGCCAAGGTCTATCGCGTCTACCAGATACCCCGCGGTCGCAAGCCTGGCGCCATGCGACTATCGCTCAACTACCTATCCTTCGCCTTCTGTTCCACCTTTTGGGTGCTCTTCTTCCTCATCTTTAAGAGGAGGTATGATGCGATCGTTGTGCACCAGACATCGCCCATTACACAAGCATGGCCAGCACTGCTACTCGGAAGAGTGCGACGCACGCCTATATATACATGGGTGCTCGATATATGGCCCGACTCGGTCATGGCATTTATGAGCAAGCCGCGCAAGATCATAAGCGCACCTCTCAACTGGTTCACAAACAGGGTATATCGTCGTTCGAGACGCATCCTTATCAGCTCACCCATGTTCAGGGAGCTTGTAAATCGCGACCACAACTACGACGACAAGATTGTCTACTACCCCAATTGGTGCGAGGATATACTATCGATGGAGGATAGGGAGGTTCCCAAGCTCGATGATGGTTTCCGCATCATGATGGCTGGCAACCTGTCGGATGCCACTGGTTTGGAGGGTGTTGTGGAGGTGATCAAGCGCACTAAGGTAAATAGTAGCATCAAGTGGACCTTTGTTGGTGGCGGCAATCGCGAGGCATGGCTGCGCGAGACAATCCAGAGGGAGGGGCTTACGGATTGCTGCTCGGTATTGGGACGATACCCCTTCGAGTGCATGGCAAGCCTCTACAAGCAGGCAGATATCATGTTTATCAGCCTAAAGCCAACGACCTATAACCACCTAAATGCTACCATACCAGCGCGTCTGCAATCCTACATCGCCGCAGGCAAGCCTATTGTCGGCATGATTGGCGAGGGCGTCACCAAGCTCGTCGACGAGATCAACTGCGGCAGATGCGTCGAGGCTGGCGATGTGGAGGGGTGCGCCAAACTAATTCTACATCTTGCCGATAACACCGCGCAACTGAAGGCATGGGGCGAAAATGCTCGCCGCTACTACGTTGAGCACTACACCCGAGAGCGATGCATAGATAACTTAGTGGATATAACCCTTAAGGGAGGTTCTATAAATTAGGTCGCGATGATTTTGAAGAGTATTTTGAGGAGATTTCCATTTGAGGATATGCAGATAATAGCGGGCTATTTTCAAGTATCTCAAATGGAAAGATGCCGAAAAGAGACTCAAAGAGAC
>JAZSBD010000010.1:0-8494 GCA_045602255.1 Alistipes sp. | reverse complement strand
TCGACTGCATCGACGACAAGGGTCACAAGATTGCTGGTAAGTTTCGAGGGACTGGTAAGTTTACCGAATGGTAAATTTGTTGTGATAAGGGGTCGATTGCGACCCCTAACAAAAAATGTCACCAATGGGACGTACTTCAAGTACTACCCATCGGTGGCATTTTTGCCGAGTGTTGCACTCGGCACCCTTCTGACAACAAATTAATTTCTTGTGATAGCGGCGCAGTAGCACCACTCTGACAAGAAATTAGGTCGTGGGGCTGATGAATGTTGTGTAGTTAGTGAGGTTAGTGAATTTAGTGAATTTAGTGAATTTAGTGATTTCCTTAAACTCCTTAAACTCCCTATCTCCCTAATCTCCCTAAATCCCCCCCCAATCTCTTGTTAGGTTGTCGCTTGCTTCTACTTAAAATATACCTCGTAGCATAGTAAATGAGGCTGAATAAAAAGTGTATTTTGTCGTTATGCTTGCCCTCAAAATGCTCATTTACGCCGAGTAAACTCCACTTTTTCGGGCTTCGCAGGCCTAAAACTACATCTTTTTCTTCAACCTCATGACAAAGCGGGGTGACTAATTTACTCTTTAGTCACCCCGTATCAATTTATATTAGCATGTCTACATCAGAATATATGTCTAAATCGATGTCTATATCATCTATGTCAGTATAGTCGTCATAGTCATATTGTTCATCATAAGTGAAATCAATATCTTCTAAATAGTCCTCTCGCCATTGTTCTGCCTTCATCATTAGATCATGCATCATGTTTTGTGCACGCTCTTCTAACTCATCGTAATCAGAATCACTCTGTCCTGTATATTGATCTAAATCATTATAAAAATCATCGTATTGCTTTTCGAATGCTTCGACCTGTCCATTAAAGATGTTTGAACTATGCCAATCTCTATTTCTGAAGCCTATATAACTATCGGGGTCGTATTGATATTTTGTATCGTATTCGCCCTCAATGACACCCTCAATAAGTTCTACATAGTCATCAAAGTTAAACTCAAACGGATTGTCATCAGACAGGTCATATGCTATGGTTACCTCCGATAAATCTTTGTCAGTGATATATAGCGCAGTTATAAACCCTGGCTCTCCCACTTTGTTTTTAGCTCGACATCTATGATATATTTGCCATCCGCAAAACTCGTTACCCTTTTCTGCTGCACGAGTCTTAATCAGTTCGACGTACGATTGGAGTTTTTTTGACTCTCTCTCAGTTGGTGATGATAGGATTGAATATCTATGTTCAGATTCATATTCCAATATTTTGGATGCAGCGGCGTATATCTCGATATCATTTATCGCAGATGTGAATGCGCTATCAATTTTTGTCTCGACTGGGTCGTAGCTATCAGGTACATATAGGGTGCTCTTGGTATACTCTGCTGCAAGTGCCTCGGCTCGCTCCTGCAATGATGGCTCATTATTACTATCTTTCTCTTTCTGCTCGGAGCATGCGCAAAATAGAATGATGGTAAATAGATAAAAGACTTTTTTCATGGTGATGCAATGTTGCTAAATTTCGTCGAGATCAGACTGATGGACTTTATTCTTGTTTGTATTATCAGTGTATATAATACGGATACATCCTGTGTCATATATACTGCCCTCAACTATTCTAACTTCTATTGAGCCCTGAGGTAGATTCCAAGTTGCGCTATAATCGCACTCGCCATTGCTTAATGCTATCATCTTTGAGATGGAACTATCTCCTGTGTAACGGGTGAACTTTTTGGATGATGCATGTGGTGTACCATACTTCTCCTTGTATAGGTTCACATAGTTATTGAAAGCTGACTCCAGTGTGCTCCATGTATCAGTTGTTGCCAAAAACGCAGCAACACGCCATACCATATTATCGTCATCTCCAATAATGGTTACAACGCTGTCGCTTCGTAAGAATTTGCCCCTATATGAGTTGGCGTTAATTTGGGTAAATCCTTCTGCTTCGAGTTGCTTGCCAAAATCACTAATGCTTCCGTTTATCGGGATTCCCTTAAATTGGAAATATTCTGTATCTTGGGCAAATGTTGCGCTAATGGCTACAAAGGTCGTAAAAATTATCAAAAACAGTTTCTTCATATTTCGTTGACTATTTAAAGTATATATCGAGCAACTCCTTGGCGGCGATGAACGATGATAGCTTGGCGTCAAGCACCCTCTGCTCGACCTCCGCGAGGCGCGCCTCAATCTCAGGATTATTATAGAAGCTCGACTTCAAAGTCTCGTTTATGGTCTCATACATCCAGTACTTATTCTGACGGTTACGGTTAGCCATGAAGTAGCCGTTGAGCTCTATATGCTGCAAGTACTGCTCCACGCCCTGCCATACCTCTTCAAGACCTGTGCCCTCCAACGAGGAGCAGGTATATACCTTAGGACGCCACTCCGAGTCGGGGAGTGGGAAGAGCATGAGCGCTCCCTGGTACTGTGCCTTGGCAAGCTCCGCCTTGCGTATATTCTCGCCATCGGCCTTGGTGATGACCATCATATCTGCCATCTCCATAATGCCGCGCTTGATACCCTGAAGCTCATCGCCAGCACCCGATATTTGCAACATCATAAACATATCGACCATAGAGTGTACGGCGGTCTCCGACTGACCAACACCCACGGTCTCGATGAAGATTACATCGTAGCCCGCAGCCTCGCACAAAACGATTGTCTCGCGTGTCTTGCGCGCAACACCTCCCAACGAGCCTGCCGAGGGTGAGGGACGCACGAAAATCTTGGGGTTGTGGCATATACTCTCCATGCGTGTCTTATCACCGAGGATAGAGCCGCCGCTACGCTCCGACGAGGGGTCTATGGCCAAGACGGCGAGCTTGTGGTTGTAGGATGTTACCATGTTACCCACAGCCTCGATGAAGCTCGACTTACCGGCACCTGGAACGCCTGTGATACCTATGCGTACCGACTTGCCAGAGTGGGGTAGGCACTTCTCGATAATCTCCTGTGCCTGAGCATAGTGCGCTGGGTTGTTGCTCTCGATGAGGGTTATTGCCTGAGCAAGTATCGTGATGTTGCCATCGAGGATGCCTGCGACATACTCATCAGTGGTCATCGTGCGACGCTTCTTACGCACGAAGTATGGGTTAACCACTGGCTGGTCTTCAACACCCTTGGTCACAGCAAGTGCGCTGTCGTGGTGCTTATCGAGATACTCTTTCTCGTAATGCTCTATCTTTGTAAATGACATATGGCGTGGGTTTATTTTTACTTACAAATGCTACTTAGTATTCTGTTGTCGAGCTGCTGTATGGAGCCAAACCACTCTATACGTCGGCTCTTGGTGTTGTAGATGACGGCAAAGGGCACGAAGTTGATGCTAAAGGCGCGATATGTATGGTTGTTGCGGTCAAAGGCAAGGGCGTCTACATAGCTGCTAAAGGTCGACGCGAGCCTCTCCTCCATCTCCTTGGTCTCGCTGGTGAGTAGTACCACGGCGAACTTGTCGCCATGTGGCGTTATTGCTTGGTGGAGTGCTGGTAGCGCCGTTACGCAGGGCTCGCACTGCGAGTGCATAAATACTATGCATGTATGCTCCTTGGTGACCATGCGCAGCTCGTCGCCGAGGGTAGACTCGACGCTAATCTCGGGGATCTTCTCGCCGAGGCGTATGTTCTGCGCGCTAACACTGCTACATAGCGCGATGATTGCTACTAATATGATATAAATTCTCCTCATTGTAGTATATATTATTTTGCGAAGTTACTATTTTTTCTGCAAAATCCAATCCTTTAGATTGAAAATTTATCTGCTCGCCTCGATTTATCTCATAAAATGAGAGTGGTATGGTATGCTACGTGAAATAAATGGAAAAAAAGAGTCGAAAATATTTCGTTGTTTCAAAAAGATGAAGTACCTTTGGGTGATTTTTGTGGTATGCGAAATCATTTTCACACAAGACGGAAACAATAAAAAAATATTAAGTTAAACTTTATAAATACTAAACACTATGAAAGTATCACACATTGAGCATTTAGGTATCGCTGTTAACAGCTTGGAGGAGGCAATTCCTTACTGGGAGAACGTATTGGGTTTGAAGTGTTACGCTATCGAGGAGGTAGCTGACCAGAAGGTAAAGACCGCATTCTTCATGCTTGGTCAGACTAAGATTGAGCTTTTGGAGCCTACTTCACCTGAGTCAACTATCGCTAAGTATATCGAGAACAAGGGCGTTGGTATTCACCACATGGCTCTCGCTTGCGAGAATATCGAGGAGCAGTTGGCAGACGCTGAGGCTCATGGTATCCGTCTTATCGACAAGACTCCACGTAAGGGTGCTGAGGGTCTCACTATCGCATTCCTTCACCCAAAGTCTACACAGGGTATTCTTACAGAGCTTTGCGAGAACAAGAATAAGTAATATAATTTGGTTATTTTGGCGTTGCACTCGTTCTCGAAATCCTCATTTACGCAGAGTAAACTCCGGTTTCTCGAACTTCGCGCGCCTAAAACTAACTCAAATTCTATCACTTATTAACCAACCGGAGTGGCAGACTCAGATGCCAATACACTCCACACAAACTGAAATTAACTAAAACTAAAAATAAAATTTCACTATGAGCGAAATTCAGAAAGCAATTGACAAGTTGATGGATAACCGCCAGACTGCACGCATGGGTGGTGGTCAGAAGGCTATCGACAAGCAGCACGAGAAGGGCAAGTACACAGCTCGTGAGCGTATCGCAATGTTGTTGGATGAGGGTAGCTTCGAGGAGTTCGATATGTTCGTTACTCACCGTTGCTACGACTTCGGCATGGACGCTAAGCACACCTTCGGTGATGGCGTTGTAACAGGTTATGGTACCATCGCTGGCCGCTTGGTATATGTCTTCGCACAGGACTTCACCGTGACTGCTGGTTCTTTGTCAATCTCTTTGGCAGATAAGATCTGTAAGGTTATGGATATGGCTGTTCGCAACGGCGCTCCATGTATCGGCTTGAACGACTCTGGTGGTGCTCGTATCCAGGAGGGTGTAAACGCCTTGGCTGGTTACGCTAACATCTTCCAGCGTAACGTGATGGCATCAGGTGTGATCCCACAGATCTCAGCTATCTTCGGTCCTTGTGCTGGTGGTGCTGTATATTCTCCAGCGTTGACCGACTTCATCATCATGCGTCGTGAGACATCTAACATGTTCCACACTGGTCCTAAGGTTGTTAAGACCGTAACTGGCGAGGATGTAACTCAGGAGCAGCTTGGTGGTGCTAACATGCACACTACAAAGTCTGGTGTTGCTCAGTTTGCTGTTGACTCTGAGGAGGAGGGCTTGAAGCTTATCCGCGACCTTCTCTCATACATGCCACAGAACTACACAGCACTTGTGCCAGATCAGCCATGTACCGATGATATCGCACGTAAGGAGGATATTCTCAACGAGATTATCCCTGATAACCCAAATAAGCCATACGATATGATGGAGGTTATCAAGGCTATCGTTGACAACGGCGAGTTCTTGGAGTCTGCAGCACCATATGCAAAGAACATCATCACAGGTTTCGCACGCTTCAACGGTCAGTCTGTAGGTATCATCGCTAACCAGCCTAAGTTCATGGCAGGTGTACTCGATATCAACGCTTCACGTAAGGCTGCACGTTTCGTACGTTTCTGCGACGCGTTCAACATTCCACTTGTTACCTTGGTTGACGTTCCTGGCTTCTTGCCTGGTACAGCTCAGGAGTACGGTGGTGTTATCACCCACGGTGCTAAGCTCTTGTTCGCATATTGCGAGGCTACAGTACCTAAGGTGACTGTTACATTGCGTAAGGCTTACGGTGGTGCATACATCGTGATGTCATCTAAGCACATCCGTGGTGATGTTAACTACGCATGGCCAACTGCTGAGATCGCTGTTATGGGTGCAAGCGGTGCCGTTGAGGTATTGCACGCTAAGGCGTTGTCTGCATTCGAGAACAAGGAGGATAAGGCTAAGTTCGTTGCTGAGAAGGAGCAGGAGTACCGCGACAAGTTCTCTAACCCTTACAACGCAGCACGCTACGGCTATATCGATGACGTTATCGAGCCTCGCAACACACGTTTCCGCGTAATCCGTGCTTTGGAGTCTTTGCGCAACAAGCGTTTGGAGAACCCTGCAAAGCGTCATAACAACATTCCATTGTAATCTTAAATATATATTAATATATGATGATGCTTGCAGTAAACTGGGGAAATGCAGCTATTGTAACACTATTCAGCATTGGGTTGGTGTTCGTAGTTCTCATTCTTCTTATCTTCATTTTGAAGCTCTTTGGAGTGGTGTTCGCTGAGAAGAAGAGTGCTGCACCCGCAGCCGTTGCACAGTCATCAGACGAGATTTCTGACGAGGAGGTGGCAGCCATCGCTATGGCTGTCAACCTCTTCTTCAATCGTCACGATGAGGAGAGCGACGTGCTTACATTCCGCCAGAACCACGATGTCTCTGCTTGGCAGGTTCGCAATATCCACAAGCAGCTTTAATTCCAAACACAAAACTTTTAGTAAAGATTATGCAGAAATTCAAGTTCAATATTAACGGCAAGAGCTACGAGGCTATCGTTGAGGAGACAGAGCGCAACACAGCGCGCGTAGAGCTTAACGGCAAGAGCTACACCGTTCAGGTAGAGAAGGAGGAGGCTATCGTATCTCCTAAGATTGCGGCCGTTAAGCCATCATCTTCATCGGCAGACTTCGTTGAGGCGCCACAGCAGGTTGTCTCTGGCAATGCTGGCTCTATCAAGTCGCCACTTCCAGGTAACGTAACAAAGATCAAGGTTCAGGAGGGTCAGGCAGTTAAGGCTGGTGATGTTCTCATGACTTTGGAGGCTATGAAGATGGAGAACGAGATCATGGCTCCAGGTGCTGGTACCGTTAAGAAGATCTATGTTACCGAGGGTAAGGCAGTTCAGCAGGGCGAGGCTCTCATTGACATTGCTTAATTTTAAACTCTTAACCATTTGAAAGATGAAGAGTCTAAAACTATATTTTTCACTTCTCCTCACTGTTGTAATGCTCTCATCGGCATCTGCGGTACAGGCATCTGATACTAAGGATGCTCCTAAGGCTAATGAGCCACAGAAAGAGCAGACTGATGAGCAGACTCCTGAAGAGAAGATGGCTGACTGGGATAAGAATTTTGTCGAGAAGGGTGGCGTTAGCTATGCTTCTGAAAAATTTCTAAATGATTCAGGTTTTTCTAAGTTCGCAGGTGACGAGAAGATCGCTAATGATAAGGATCCTCTAAGCAACCCAGTTGACTGGCGTTGCGCAGTGATGCTCCTCATCTCATTCTTGCTTCTCTACTTGGCCATCGTCAAGAAGTTCGAGCCATTGTTGCTTATGCCTATCGCCTTCGGTATGTTGCTCACCAACCTCCCTGGTGCCGATATGTTCCACGCAGGTTTGTTCGAGGGCGGAGAGGTAAATTGGTCTGCTTTTGCAAGTCATGGCGAGAGTGGTAGCGCTGGACTTTTGGATTACCTCTACCTTGGTGTTAAGCTTGGTATCTATCCTTGCTTGATCTTCATTGGTGTAGGTGCCATGACCGACTTCGGTCCACTCATCGCTAACCCTAAGAGCTTGCTGTTGGGTGCTGCTGCTCAGATCGGTATCTTCGCTACCTTCATCGGTGCGTTGGCGCTTGGCTTCGACTACTGGCAGGCAGGTTCTATCGGTATCATTGGTGGTGCTGATGGTCCAACAGCTATCTACCTCACATCTAAGCTCTCACCTGACTTGCTCGGTCCTATCGCCGTTGCAGCATACTCATACATGGCATTGGTGCCTGTAATACAGCCACCTATCATGAAGATGCTCACAACAGACGCAGAGCGTAAGATCGAGATGAAGCAGCTTCGCACCGTATCACAGAAGGAGAAGATCATCTTCCCTATCATGATTACCGTTATCATCGCGTTGCTGCTCCCATCAGCAGCTCCACTTATCGGCTGCTTGATGTTTGGTAACTTGATGAAGGAGTGTGGCGTTACAGAGCGTTTGTCTAAGACCGTGCAGAACGAGCTTATGAACATCGTAACCATCTTCCTTGGTATCTCTGTAGGTGCTACAGCTACTGCTGCAAACTTCCTCAACACAGATACTTTGAGCATCCTTCTCTTGGGTGTCATCGCGTTCTCATTGGGTTCAGCAAGTGGTGTTCTCTTGGCTAAGCTTATTAACTTGTTCTCTAAGGAGAAGATTAACCCACTTATCGGTTCTGCAGGTGTCTCTGCTGTGCCTATGGCAGCACGCGTATCGCAGAGCGTAGGTCAGAAGTACAACCCAGGTAACTTCCTTCTAATGCACGCTATGGGTCCTAACGTAGCGGGTGTTATTGGCTCGGCGGTTGCGGCGGGTATTTTGTTGTCATTCTTCGGTTAATTTGTTGTGATAAGGGGTCATTCTCGACCTCTCAATCATTGGGCTGAATAGGAAATACACTTAGTATGTCCTATCCAGCCCAATTTCATGTCGAGGCCAAGCCTAACCCCTTCTGACAACAAATT
>JAZSBD010000009.1:0-15891 GCA_045602255.1 Alistipes sp. | reverse complement strand
AGAGCAACTCAGCCTTCTCCTTATTCATCTTGTACATAACCTCAACGCCACCAAGCTCCTTAACCCACTTCAAAGTCTGGTACATTACGAAGATAGGGAATACAGGAGGTGTGTTGAACATAGAGTGGTTGCGAGCCTCCTCTGGGTAGTGAGTAGCGTAGTCAACCATAGTCTGAAGCTTGCGGCCTGACTGACCGAGAAGATCCTTGCGGATGATAACGAAGGTTACACCTGCAGGACCTACGTTCTTCTGAGCACCACCGTAGATCATACCATACTTCTTGATGTCGATAGGACGAGACATGATGTCTGAAGACATATCAGCAACCAAGGTTACAGGTGAGTCAATATCCTCGTGGATCTCTGTACCGTAGATAGTGTTGTTAGTTGTGATGTGGAAGTAGTCAGCATCAGTAGGGATAGTGTAGTTCTTTGGGATGTAGCTATAAGTCTTATCCTCAGAAGAAGCAACAACCTCTACCTCACCGTAGAACTTAGCCTCCTTAACAGCCTTCTTAGCCCAAACACCAGTCTGCAAGTAAGCAGCCTTAGTCTTAAGAAGGTTAGCAGGAACCTCAAAGAACTGAGTTGAAGCACCACCACCGAGGAAGAAGATAGCGTAATCCTCAGGGATGTTCAAAAGGTCGCGCCAAAGCTGCTCAACCTCTGCCATTACGCGCTCCCAACCTGGAGTACGGTGAGAAATCTCAAGAATACCGATACCTGTACCGTCGAAATCACGGATAGCCTCGATAGCAGCCTCGATAGCCTGCTTTGGAAGTACGCAAGGACCTGCGTTGAAATTGTGTTTCATAAGTTTTAAAGTTTTAAATGTGTATGAATTAATGTCTTTTAGCTTGCATCACAACGATATATAGTGTTGCCCATATACGGGTACACAATATAGTCACACAAAGATAATTATTTTTCGGCATAAACCAAAATAAAACGAGCAATTTTTTGCGTAATTATCTACTTTGGCTTTGCTATACGGGTGATGTTTCAGAAAAGAGGGCGTTTTATAAAGTGAAAAGTGAAAGGTGAAAGGTGAAAAGTGTGGTGTCTGCGACGCGGGTTTATTGAGGAGGAGTAATGTGAGCAATAGGTCCGCTACGCTGGATATGAGCAATAATGAGCGAGAAGTGCGTAATTCAGGCGCAAGCTCCCATGCTACCCTTAACTACTCTTTAGTAGGCATCGGCCTGCGAACTACCCTTCACTACCCGTTTCTAAGGTTTTTAGATGTCACCCTGAGCTTGTCGAAGGGTCTCCTCGATAGTTTACGTTGTCAATGTGTTGTCGCGTAGGAGATTCCTCACTTCGTTCGGAATGAACATACTCTACCAATAAATATGCGTCGCAGACACCGTACTTTTCGCTTTTGACACAAAAAAGATAGCCTTGCATCTAACCTTGCAAGGCTATCTTTGACTCTTCCCTGACTACGATTTATTATCGATGTGTGGGCTCAACGAAGTGCTCCAGGGACTTCATGATGTTGCGTGAGTGAAGCACCATGGTCTTGGTCTCGGTGAGGATGTTGAAGAATAGCATATTCGCCGATGATGAACCACCATTGTCGCGTAGGCGGCGTAGCTGGTTCTGCATAACCTCGTCGATAAGGTCGAAGAGCTCATCGCGCTTGGTCATCACTCTCTCCATATCCTCGAACGAGCGAGTGCGAAGCATGGTGTTGATGTCGCTGAAGATATCCTCCACGCGGTCGTTGATGCGCTTAAGTTCATATACCTGCTCCTTCGATAGACCGGTGTGGTTGTTGTCTACATGCTTATAGCATGGGCGTGCGATATGTAGCAGCGCCTTGCTGGTCTCCGAGATATAGTCGACAACCTGCACATAGTAGTGACCGGTGTTAACGTCGCTCTCCTTGAGGTCGCTGAGCAGTGGCATGATGTCATACTTCTGCTGGCGTGTCGACTGGAAGAACTCCTCCGACTCGCGCACCATATCCTTCAATACCTTTCTATTCTCCTTGAACACCGCAACGATAATACGGTCATATATCATCGTCACACGCTCCATCGATGAGCATACGTGCTCGGTGTACTCGATGAGTGCCTCCTCGGGGCTACGCTTTAGGGTGTCGACAATCTTAGCTGTTGGTAGCTGCTCCTCCTCTACGCTCTCCTTCTTCTGCTTCTTGAAGTTGCTCTTGATGATGAGGGCTACACATATGAGTGTCACTGTAATTATGGCTATCTTACCGCCATAGATGAGTGCTAAGGTCACGCTGAGCGCAATAAGGAAGCCGCCGACTGCCGTCACGAACCATCCCATGATCACGGTCATCACACCAGTGATACGATATACGGCGCTCTCGCGTCCCCACGCTCTGTCGGCCAACGACGAACCCATCGACACCATGAATACTACGTAGGTCGTAGATAGTGGCAACTTGAGCTGTGTACCTATTGAGATAAGGATGGCTGCAGCTGTAAGGTTTACCGTCGCACGGATAAGGTCGTAGTTTACATCGCCACGCTCCTCGGCGCTAAGTGGGACGAAGCGCTCGTCGATAAACTTTCTAACGCTCTTAGGGGTTATCGACTCGACTCCGCTACTCATGCGACGTGCTGCGCGCACAATGCCTCGTGAGATAGGTGATGCCTCAGCATTGGTATCGGCGCTCTCATCCTGCGATGATAGCTTACGCTCGGTCTCAATCACACGCATCGCCTTCTTCGATGTGAAGAGTGTGATAACCATCACCAAGCCCGCTGCGCACATGATAAAGAAGTTCGCCTGTGTAGGGTTAGCAAGGGATGCCATTGAATCTATATCTGTTGAGCCAGCCGCCTGTGCTATCTGGTATGAGTCGTAGCCTGCGTATGGAACACCGATGAAGTTCACAAGGTCGTTACCTGCAAAGGCAAGTGCCAATGAGAATGTGCCGGCAAGGATCGATACGCGTAGAATGTTGACCTTCATGCGCTGAAGTATCCATAGTATTGCGGAGCTACCAGCCCATAGGATAACGAGCGAGATAAAGGTGTTGTTGTTGACATACTCGGTAATCTCTGCGGGTATGAGTCCCGAACTCTTGAGACCCTTAAATACGGTGAAGAAGATGATACCCGCAAGTGTGATACCGCACCATAGTGCGCCATAGCGGTTGAATATTTTGCTATATCGGAACGAGAATATGATACGCGATATGTACATTAGAAGGTGTCCTGTGAAGAATGCGAGGACTACAGATAGTAGGATACCCGATACGATACCGAGGGCATTTGCCGAGTTGATAAACTCGCTGATGCTTGCATCGGTATAACCTCCCCATACGTTATATAGCGCGAGGGCGAGTGCCGAGCCGAGCAATCCGAAGACGAGCGATACGGTGGTCGATGTTGGTAGTCCCAGCGAGTTGTATATATCCAGGAGGATGATGTTTGAGAGCATCATACCGAGGAACAATACCATAATCTCTTTATATGAGAACATCTCGGGGTGGAATACACCGCTACGCGCCACATCCATCATACCGCTTGAGGTCATCACGCCGACCATCACGCCTATGGCTGCAACGCTGAGGATGATGTTTTTCTTGGCCACCTTGGAGCCAAATGCCGAATTTAGAAAGTTAACAGCATCGTTGGAGACACCAACGATAATGCCCATAACTGCAAGAAGTGCAAGGGTTATGACTATAAATAGATCCATAATAAAGTATATTATTAGCGCAAATGTACTATTTTGTTGTTACAAAACTGTTACAAAATAGCATTATTGTAACATTTTTTTTACATATCCGTGCTTGATAGCGCTATACATATTTATATATAATCGTTAATCTCACCAAAAAAATTTGCTTTTCTCGTCACTTTTGATTAAATTTGCGTTTATAGTAACGAGATGCGTTTATGAGTAACTATCGTATATTGGTTGTTGACGATGAGGAGTCGTTGTGCGAGATCTTGAAATTCAACCTCGAGAAGGAGGGTTATAGTGTCGATGTGGCGTATAGCGCCGAGGAGGCACTCGCGATGAATCTATCATCCTATAACCTTGCTATTCTGGATGTGATGATGGATGAGCTTAGTGGCTTCGGCTTGGCGCGTATCCTGCGCAAGCGCCCCGATACGGCGTCGTTGCCCATAATCTTCTGCTCGGCATTGGATGGCGTTGACGATAAGTTGAAGGGCTTCGATGTTGGTGCCGACGACTATATAGCAAAGCCATTCTCGGTGGCGGAGGTCATAGCGCGCGTACGTAGTGTCTTGCGTCGTACGGTGAAGCCAGCTGCCGTTGTCGAGCACGAAGCGGAGGAGAGCGTAATTGCCTTCGAGGGTCTTGTGGTTAACACCCTCAGCAAGACATGCATGGTGGATGGCGCGGAGGTGTCGCTCACACGCAAGGAGTTCGATATTCTATCGTTACTGCTCAGCAATCGAGGCACGATACTCTCGCGCGAGCGCATCATGCGCAAGGTGTGGAGCGACGAGGTGGTGGTGCTCGACCGTACTATCGACGTCAACATCACGCGTATGCGTAAGAAGTTGGGTAAATATGGATCACGCATAATAACACGTACAGGATATGGCTATGGATTCGAAGCGTAGGATTAGAAGTTATCGTGGTGGAATGTCACTAATGTTGGCACTCCTCCTTGTGTTGATAATCGGTGGTGTTATCATTCACCGTTACTCGATTATCAATCGTATCTCGCAGCATGAGCATCTCAACGAGGGATTGTTCTATGGCATCATAGGCGTGGCTATCCTCGCCTCGGTGCTCGCCATCATCCTCTCGATGCGCTTCGACCGCAATATGCGCAACCTCAAGCGCGTTGCTGAGGCTATGGAGAGCGGTGCCGATGTGGAGCAGACGCAGGATTTCGCCAACGATGAGCTGGGCGATCTCTCACGCCATATTATCGATCTCTACCAGCGCTTGCGTCAGGCATCGAGCGATATTGAGGTGGAGCACGACAGAGCACTGCATGAGGAGCAGGAGAAGCTACGCATCAAGCGCCAGCTCACCAATAATATCAACCACGAGCTGAAGACCCCTGTGGCAGCCATCCAGGGCTATTTGGAGACTATGATTGCCAACCCCGATATGACCGATGAGGAGCGCAAAACATTTATCGAGAAGTGCTATGCTAATAGCCAGCGCCTCACGCAGCTGCTCACCGACGTCTCGACCATCACCCGCTTGGAGGATGGTAGCAGCTGTATCGAGTGCGATAGTGTCGACCTGCGCGGAATCATCGATGAGATTGCTGCCGAGGTGGCGTTGCTCCCCGTCGAGAAGCAGATGCGCGTGAATGTAAACCTGCCCCAGCCAATGCTTGTGAAGGGTAACTCGTCGCTGCTAATGTCAATCTTTAAGAATCTGACCGACAACGCTTTGTCATATTCGGCTGGTCGCGATATATTTATTAATATAGAGTCGGCAGACGACAAGTTCTATACCCTCACCTTTGCCGATAATGGTATTGGTGTGGATGAGGACCATATCAACCACCTCTTTGAGCGCTTCTACCGCATTGATAAGGGTCGCTCGCGCAAGCTCGGTGGCACGGGTCTTGGTCTTTCGATTGTCAAGAATGCCGTGTTGTTCCACGGTGGCGATATTTCGATTGCCAACCGCCGCACCGGAGGCTTGGAGTTCCGCATCACACTACCACGCGCATAGAACATCAAACTTATTTATTAGCATACAAATAAGAGCCTGTCCAAAATCAACTTGGACAGGCTCTATCTATAATAAGTTTTATCGTTCGATGCTCTATTTCAGCTCATCAACAGGCAGCTGCACACACTCGATGCCTACCTTGCGCAAGAGGTCGAGACCCTCCTCCAAGCGATAGGTGTCGCTATATACCACGCGCTTGATGCCCGCCTGGATGATGAGCTTCGCACACTCGATACATGGCGAGGCGGTGACATAAAGCGTTGAGCCGTCGCAGTTATTAGCGCTCTTCGCCACCTTGGTGATGGCGTTAGCCTCAGCATGGAGAACATAGGGCTTTGTCTTGCCCATATCATCCTCGCATACATTTTCGAAGCCTGCAGGCGTGCCGTTATAGCCGTCCGAGATAATCATGTTATCCTTGACGAGCAACGCGCCCACCTTGCGACGCACGCAGTATGAGTTCTCCGCCCATACGCGCGCCATCTGCAGGTATCGCATATCAAACTGTCGCTGTTTCTGTTCCTTATATCCCATATACCGTTGGTATATATTTACTTTGTTTATCTAAACTCTTTCTTGGGCATGATGCGTCCAAGATGTCATCTTATCACAAGAGATTACATCTTGCCGTGACAGTGCTTATACTTCTTGCCCGAACCACAAGGACATGGATCGTTACGACCAACGCTCTTGTCCACCTTGATAGGCGCAGTCTTGCCTCGCTCACCCTGGCCTGCTGCAGCGGCTGCTGCCATGCGCGACTCCTGGAGCTTGTTAACATCGATGCGCTGCTTCTGCTCGCGTGCCTGCTGCAAGTTCTCAGGGTTAGCCTGGCGCACTGCAAGACCTGCCTTGTTGAGCTGCACGATAACATCGCGGTTGATGTCGACAATCATCTTAGCGAAGAGGTCGAACGACTCGAGCTTATAGATGAGAAGTGGATCCTTCTGCTCGTACGATGCATTCTGCACACTCTGACGCAAGTCGTCCATCTCTCGCAAGTGCTCACGCCATGCATCGTCGATAGTGGTGAAGAGAGCCACCTTCGCGAACTCGCGATATATCTCCGCACCATCCGTATCCTTGCACTTCTGCAACTCCACAGGGATAGAGAAGTTACGACGACCATCAGTGATAGGGAATGCGATGCGCATATTCATATTATCCTTGCGATCCTCGTAGACCTTAGTCATTGTAGGACGCACGGCATCCGCCAAAGCCTTAGCACGACGCTCGAAGTGGTCTGTGAGGTCCTTGGTGAGGTGGTCGATAAGCTCCTTAGGCTTCATCTGTGAGTAGCTCTGCTCATCGAGGCTGAACTCGATGGCAGCCTCACGCATAAGGTCGAACTTAAACTCCTCATAAGGGCAGCCCTCGTGTGCCTCGACAAACTTAAGGGCGTAGTCATAGCGTAGGTTGTTGAGATCGATGTCGATACGCTCACCATAGAGGGCATGACGGCGACGTGTGTAGATTACCTCACGCTGCGAGTTCATAACATCGTCATACTCCAAGAGGCGCTTACGTGTACCGAAATGGTTCTCCTCGACCTTCTTCTGCGCACGCTCGATAGCCTTGGTCATCATACCTGCCTGGATAACCTCGCCATCTTTAAGACCCATGCGGTCCATAAGCTTTGCGATACGCTCCGAGCCGAACAGACGCATGAGGTTGTCCTCCAACGATACGAAGAACTGTGATGATCCTGGGTCACCCTGACGTCCTGCACGACCGCGCAACTGACGGTCTACACGACGGCTCTCGTGACGCTCCGTGCCGATGATGGCAAGACCACCAAGCTCCTTAACCTCTGCCGAGAGCTTAATATCGGTACCACGACCCGCCATGTTGGTAGCGATGGTCACCTGACCGCGACGTCCCGCCTCGGCAACAATCTGTGCCTCGAGCTGGTGCTGCTTAGCATTGAGGACGTTATGCTTGATGCCACGAAGCTTAAGCATACGGCTCAACAACTCTGAAATCTCGACAGATGTAGTACCCACGAGTACTGGACGACCCTCGGCAACGAGACGCTCAATCTCGGCGATTACGGCGTTGTACTTCTCGCGTGCTGTCTTATATACAAGGTCCTCGCGGTCGTCACGGATAACCTTCTTGTTTGTTGGGATTACAACGACATCCAATTTATAGATGCTCCAGAACTCCGATGCCTCAGTCTCTGCGGTACCGGTCATACCTGCGAGCTTGTGGTACATACGGAAGTAGTTCTGAAGGGTGATGGTAGCGAAGGTCTGCGTTGCATCCTCCACCTTCACATTCTCCTTTGCCTCGATAGCCTGGTGAAGACCATCCGAGTAGCGACGACCCTCCATGATACGACCTGTCTGCTCGTCGACAATCTTAACCTTGTTATCCTCCGAGATGACGTACTCCACATCCTTCTCGAACATGAAGTATGCCTTCAGAAGCTGGTTCATGGTGTGTACGCGCTCCGCCTTGATAGCGTAGTCGCTGATAAGCGCATCCTTCTGCGCTGCACGCTCCTCCATCGAGAGATCGGCATGCTCAATCTCTGCTACACGAGCACCGATGTCGGGAAGCACGAAGAAGCCCTCCTCGTTGAAGCGGCGTGATGCTATCTCATGACCCTTATCCGTAAGAATCAACGAGTTCATCTTCTCATCGTGAAGCACGAAGTTGTCGTCGGTAATCTCAGGCATGCGACGCTCGTTGTCCTGCATATAGAAGTTCTCGGTCTTCTGCAAGAGAACCTTAACGCCTGGCTCCGATAGGAACTTGATGAGTGCCTTGTACTTAGGCATCGCCTTGTAGGCACGAAGCAAGAGCTTACCTGCCGCCTCGTGGTCACCAGCGTTGAAGAGACGCTTAGCCTCAGCTACATCGGCAGATGACATCTTGCTCTGCAAGTCGTAGATATACTTTGCTGCAGGCTGGTACTCGGCGAATAGCTGGTCGCCACCCTTAGGTACAGGACCTGAGATGATAAGTGGCGTACGAGCATCGTCGATCAATACTGAGTCGACCTCATCGACAATTGCGAAGTGGTGCTTACGCTGCACGAGGTCCTTAGGTGCTGATGCCATGTTGTCACGCAAGTAGTCGAAGCCGAACTCGTTGTTCGTACCGAAGGTGATATCGGCGTTATATGCCTTGCGACGCTCCGCAGAGTTAGGACGTGTATTATCGATACAAGCTACCGAAAGACCGTGGAACTGATACATAGGACCCATCCACTCGGCATCACGGCGTGCGAGGTAGTCGTTGACAGTCACCACGTGCACGCCCTTATGTGCGAGGGCGTTGAGGAATACAGGAAGTGTAGCCACGAGGGTCTTACCCTCACCTGTTGCCATCTCGGCGATACGACCCTTGTGGAGTACCACACCACCGAAGAGCTGTACGTCGTAGTGTACCATATCCCACTTGATGACATTACCACCGGCAGTCCACTGGCTGCTATATATAGCCTTGTCATCCTCGATGCGCACCAAGTCGCCACGCTCTGTTGCGAGGTTGCGGTCAAAGTCGTTGGCCGTAACCACCACCTCGTCGTTCTCGGCAAAACGGCGTGCTGTATCCTTCATGATGGCAAATGCCTCTGGGAGGATCTCCTCAAGGCGCTGCTCGATCTTGTCGTCGATACGCTTTGTTGTCTCGTCGATATCCTTAGATATGCGCTCCTTCTCGTTGATAGATGTGTCTGGGAGCTCAAGCTTAGCCTTCTGCTCAACGATATGCTTCTCATCCTCAGCTATGAAGTCAGCGATGCTCTTGCTGAGTGCTGCTGAACGCGCACGAAGCTCATCGTTGCTAAGCGCAGAGATAGAGGGGTAGACAGCCTTAATCTTCTCAACGTAGGGTTGAATCTCTTTGCGGTCCTTCTCGCTCTTTGAGCCAAAGAAGACCTTGATAATTTTCGATAGTATATCCATTGTCTATTAGTTAATTGTCATTATACATTCCTCCACCATCGATTAATGGCGCATATATCGCGCAAATATACTTATATTTTGCTAAATAAACAATATGCGCGCGCATAAATGTGTGCGCACGCATATTATTAGGTATGTTTATCGTCGATACGGCTATTGGTGTGACCCTTTGATATGTTTGCCCACAGGGCAAATATGGCATCTTTGGGCATGGCAGTATTCGCGGCTTAGCTGGATAAGCGCCTGGCTATCTATGGCGTTGTTGGCTACGCGTGAGTAGGTGTTCCACTCGTCGACATACTTATTACGCTCTGCGGGTATCTGCAAAAGAAGGCTTGTGGCCTGGGTGTGCAGCGTCTCAGAGTGGGTGTAGTAGCCATAGGCGTAGATCATCTGTGCTACGAAGTTGATGCCGAGCATCTCGCTCTTCATCTTGCCAAAGCGAGCTCGTGTATTATCCATCGTGGTGTCGGGGATGATATTCTCCAACCAGTACTCCGAGGCATTTCCCGAAAAGAGTTTGTATGTATCTTCAAGCGTGCGGCACGACGTCACGCTACTCATCGATATGTCGCCATTGGCGTAGCAGGCAGCGAGCTGTGCAAGGCGTAGGGTAGGGTGGTTAGGGGTGCGCACTCGGCATAGTCGCCACTCCTCCAACTGCATTGCCGTAAGGTTATACTTAGCCGCCAAGTGGTAATACTCCTGCCATAGGCGGTTGATATAGCCGTCCGATGGGTCGTAGAGGTCCAATAGCCCCGAAGTGCCGATGAGCAGTGCCTCGATGGCGGTGCTTGATGAGCGCTCACGCATGATGATGGTATAAGGAACACGCTTTGCGAGTTTCATGGCGGCAGCACCATTATCGAAGCCACCGATGAACTTTAGAAGCATGGTGTGCATCGTCTGGTTCCACTCCTCGCCCGACTCTTGGAATACCCTCATTATGTCGCCAAACTTACGTTTGTTGCGCTCCTCAATTAGTTGCTCAATTATCGCCTTGCGCGTAGCATCATCCATAGACGATAGTAGTAGAGGACAATTTCTAATGCCTCCATTGCTATCCCTCGCTTCCGTATCTACGGTGTATATCAATGCCTTACGCATGACTTCAACTTATAGTAGGTTAAGCTCTATGAGTGCCTCCTCTGACATCATCGACTTGTCCCACTGAGGCTCGAAGGTAAGAGTGATGTTCACCTTGCTAACGCCCTCAATCTTGCCCACCTCGCGATGTATGTCGGCGAGGAGCATATCCGCCATAGGGCAGTTAGGGGCAGTTAGGGTCATGATGATGTCAGCCGTACCCGTTGGGTCGTAGCTAATCTCATAGATAAGACCGAGATCGTAGATGTTTACAGGTATCTCGGGGTCATATATATTCTTGAGTGTTAGAACAATGTTCTTCTCTACTGCAAGTATCTCTTCAGGTGTCATGTTTAGTTGTTCTTTTGTGAGAAAAGTAATGCGTCAAGCTTCATTCTTGAAATCATCGAGCGTAGTCCATTACTGCGTGTTGGCGATAGGTTTTCGCTAAGACCTATGGCGTCGATAAAGTATAGGTCAATATGTGCAACCTCTTCGGGTGTGCGACCATTCATAACTCTCACGAGTAGAGCCACAATACCCTTGGTGATAATAGCGTCACTATCTGCCGAATAGTACACCTTGCCGTCGCGTAATTCGGATGCTACCCACACACGTGACTGACAACCATCAATGAGATAGCGTTCAATACGTTTTGCGGAATCCATAGGCTCAAGCTGGTCGCTGAGGCTAATAAGGTAGTCATACTTGTCGAGCCAATCGTCGAATATCGAGAACTCCTCGATAATATCATCTTGTATCTTATCTGTGTTCATATATTGATGTTATTCGTTGCTAAATCTATGGTAGGGTAATGCCCTCTGATGACCATGGCGTATTGATGTCTATAATGTTACATATTGTTGGCGCTACGCTACACATATCGACACGCTCACATACTCTCTTTTTCTCAACGCCACCGCCATATATCATGAGTGGTACATGTCGATCGTAGATATATCCCATCTGGGATGATGAGCGATAGTTACTATTCTCAATAATCCAGCCAGGCATAAAGTCGATAATCACATCTCCTGAGCGAGGTGCATAGAAACCATGTTGTATTAGTCGTGCACGACCCTCGGTGAAGGCGTTGTTGCGTAGGGCTGTTGATGAGCGTGCTGTGATGATGCCTCGCATCTGTAATAGGAATACAGCAACCTCATCACGAATAGCATCTATCGTTAGGTCGTGGTCGATGATTACTTTGTGGTTGAGGTATATAGCCTTGTTGTCGTATCCTAAGATATAGCTATCGGAACCATAGCGCGCTGAGAGGTAGGCATTTACCAATACCTCCATTTGGTTGGTGTTAAACCTATCGTGCTCTGGCTTATCTACTGGATTATACGATGGCGATGAGCCGTGAGCAGCGGTGATGACAACCATTATGTGGCTATTATCCTGTGCATAGCCATAGAGCTCGCTAAGTAGCTCATTAATATCCTTGTCAAGACGATATAGCATATCCTCATACTCCATCGATTCAGGACCATAAATCTCGGCTATGTAACGTGAGCTATCTAAGCAGATGTTAAGTATGTCGGTATTCTCATCTATACCCAAGCCCTCGTTGCGGATGATTGCTGAAGCCAGCTTTATAAGCATAGTATTTCCAGCCGGGGTATAGCACATGTGCCCATATTTCGAGTCGCCAAGGTTTAGGTCGATGTCGCTGAGTAGCTGGGTGTGTTTGTTGTTTATGCCCTCCATTACGGCTACCTCAGAGTTCTTATACATCTCTGCCTTATATATTGGGGTCCAGCGTGATAGGATATATTTGTCGTTTGTATCCCTACGATTGTACTCATCTAACCATGTGGGTATCGAGTAGGCGAATGACGAGGCTGTTGTCCAATATGTTCTATTTGTCTCAGCCCATATAGGTGTTCCATGTTTGCCGTTTAGAACAATTGCCGAGAGTGGGTCTATGGCAATCGTAAACTGCTTGCTCTCTGGGTTACTCTCCATGAGCATGTCGCCCATCGTTGGTGTGAATAGCTGTTTTGCCGAGTAGCTGCCAGAGCCTGTGCTAAAGGGTACGGGGTGCGATTTGATGTCGGTGATAAGTGACTTATATGAGCCGTCGGTGTAGCTCCACCAGTTTTCGCCAATAACACCATGCTCCGAGGGATTTGCACCTGTTGCGATAGTTGCTAATGTTGCACTTGTGGTGCATTGCGAAAAGTCGTAGTAGGCATCTGTATAGTATGCACCACCATTCATCACTCGCTTAAATCCATCTTGAGTTAGATTGTTGCCATAGCGTTCAATATCATCACCACGCATACAACCCACGATGATGTTAACCACAAGACGGGGCTTGCTCTGCGCAGCGAATGTAGTACCAATGGTGGCAATGGCTATTGCGATTGTTGTTAGGATATTTCTAATTGTCTTATTCATGCGAATACAAATTATCCGGCAAAGTTACAAATTTATTTGTAACATCTGCTCGAAAAATCGTTTTTCTTTACTCATATCCACCCCGTCAATGTTGTCGATAGCTTGCAGTTGCTGCTTACAAAAGCCCCTATATTTGTCACTATTAGGATTTTGAGGATGGTGCTGCGATGCTTGTACAATCTTGCCTATGCGCGCCATCATCTGGCGAGTATCGTTCGATGTGGCAGCCTCAAAAAACTTCTCAGCGATATAGTCAACAGCCATCTTGGTGGGGTGCACAAGGTCATCGGCATAGAAACGATAGTCGCGTAGGTCATCCATCATAATCTCGTACGATGGGAAGTAGGTGACTCTATCTGTATAACGCTCCGCGATGGTGCCCATGGCAACTCTAAGTAGCGCCTTGCTTAGTGAGTTATCCTCCATACCCTCACCAATGTGGCGAACGGGGCTAACTGTTAATACTATCCTTGCTGTGGTCGCACGTAGAATGCTCTCCAAGGCATTGTAAATATCATCTACGCTCATTAGCTCGCGACTGAAATTCGTGGCAGGCATCTTGTGACAGTTTGCCACCACTCTGTTAGTTGCCTTATGGCGGTAACGCCACGCTGTACCAAGTGTGATAATCAGTGTGTCGGCATGGCGTAGCTTCTCAGCGCCATCATCGATTGCTCGCTGCATATTGGCTATCGCCTCCTCCCTGCTGCTGCCCGAAATAGAGGAGTGAAACAGATAGCTGTAATAGCCTCCGTCACGCTCTATAATATCCTCATACTTAATTCGATAGCTGCTCATCATAAGCTCCACAGCAAGAGCTATCGACTCGGGATTGAATAGTATGCCAGTGGGTGATGTTGTAACCTTGAATTTATAGTTTTCCAATCTCTCTGCTATAGCGCTTGCAAAGCATGATCCGAGGCAGACGATGTTATGTTTGTAGGTGATAGGATTACTCCATGGTGCAATCTCTATCTCGGTGCGAAATTTCATACTACCCAATGATATATTTACTCTTAGGTAGTAGCGCTATAAGGCGTGTCATAAGAGCTGAAATGATGAATGTTAATATCGCTGTGAGTAGCATCACATAGGGCGTTGATAGTCCCCAATGTGATACAGCGTCGAAGAGTGCCACAAGAACGAAGATATGCACGAGGTATATGCCATAGCTGAGCTTCGACAAACGCTCAACAAGCGGATATATTCTGCATGGCTTTGTTATAAGTTTGAAGATGAGGAAGAGCGATATTGCAGTTAGCGCTACACCTGTCGTCGCAAAACACCAGCTACGCTCCCAGGCTACCGCGAGGTCTATTGTGCCACTTATAGGGTAGCTATCCGATAGTTGAGAGTAGAAGGGTAACGCCACTATGAGATAGCCTACGATGAACATAGGTATTGCGACTATAAGAGTCTTAGCTGCACTCCAATCAATATACTTGCGGATGTAGTGTGCCGCAACGACGTAGCCTATGAAGCCGCTGGTGTAGTATAACATGCCAAACTCATTCCAGCTTGCCTCGCCCCATACCTCGGCATTTCCCGTATCCGATGCGGCATGTCGTATGAATGGCACAGCCGTAGAGAGTAGCCACACAAGGATGAATATCCTCTCGCCACGTTTAGATACTCTCTCTAACCAGGGCGATATTATGGGCATTACGAGGTATATTCCGAGAAGCATATATACGAACCATAGATGTCCTGAGTGGGGTGTGAAGTTGAAGATAAGACGTGATAGGTTTGCTTCAGTATCCACCTCGCCACCAGAGCCCCACATCGGTACTACGGCATAGAGTATCGACCATATAATAAATGGTATAGCTACGCGTGTAAACCTACGCTTGAAGAAGGTTGTTGTGTCACCCTTGATAGGCACAAGCAGATAGCTCGATGTCATGATGAATAGTGGCACAGCGCATCGTAGTGCCGAGTCGATAAACGTAACCCATAGAGCGTCGCTATGTGTTGCTATATATGTCCCCTCGCCACCGAGGTAGAATGGCTCAATGGAGTGCACGAGGAGCACCATAAAGCATGCGACCACACGTAGATAGTCCAAAAAGATGATGCGTTCCTTGTTGTAGGGTGTTTGCATATTGGTGTTCATGTAATTAAATTTGAGACAAAGATAATAAATTCATAGAAAATGGTTATCTTTGCCCTATATTAATTTAAGAAGACTATGAAGAAAAATATTGTTTCGTCGTTCGATGTCGACCATCGTACGCTCGACGCAGGTTTGTATCTGCGCTCAGTATATACTATTACGGATGAGTATCAGGTGCGCTCATGGGATTTGCGTTTCCGTGCCCCTATGGCTCATGCTCCACTTGGCTCAGGTGAGGTTCACACCATAGAGCATCTTATGGCATACTATCTTCGTTTGGATGAGAAGATAGGCTCATCAATCGTTTCGTTCTGCCCTATGGGGTGCAAGACAGGTTTCTATCTCTCAACCATGCAGAATGTCGAGGCTGAGGATATTCGTCAAGCTCTTGCTAAGGTGTATAAGGAGGTATTCCCTCTTAAGTCGGCTTCAGATGTTGTGGGTCTTAATGAGGTGCAGTGCGGTAACCCTGGCTTGTATGCCATAGACTCGACAAATGCAGCAATGGCGGAGTATATGCGTACGCTCTTTACTGCCGATGAGGCAGCAGCGCTCGGCATTGGTAATGTCTACGAAAAGTGGTGGTAGTATGCGAGTGTTGATTTGTGCCCCTACGTCGCGCGAGTATTGCGCCATGCGTTACGCCTTGGATAGGGCAGAGGGACTAAAGCATAGCTACGATCTTGTCGAGGTTGGTATCGGCAAGGCGCTCTC
>JAZSBD010000008.1:0-34305 GCA_045602255.1 Alistipes sp. | reverse complement strand
AACTCTTTATTATGGAAACCAGGAGAGTATTCCGTTATTGCAAGAGTACATATCGCAGACACAAATGAAACAATTGAACACGCATTTAGTTTTAGACTATCAGAACTTGAGATTGACACTTTAAATAAAAACATAGAATTTACAAAATCTGTGGTCGATTGTGAGTTTATTGATACAACTCAACAACCCATAGGTACTTGGTTGTGGGCGAAGCCAACAATTAATTAATAGTATAATATTTTATGACCAAAATATCCATTCGATTTTATAATGACCGTGAGGATTAAACCAAGCAACTCGTGAGTATCCTCACGAGTTGTTATTTTATCATTACCGTTGAAGTGGTTAGCCACACTAACCAGTTGAAATTGCTTGCGCCCGATGGCAAGCGACGACTCGCTGATGTCTTTGATTACGATGGCGTTCTGCTCCTCGCAAAGAGTTTTCCCAACGCCCGTGCGATGCGTTTTGTCGAGTGGTTTACCAATAGCGACGAGACTATTGACGGCAAGAGCAAGTCGAAGGCGTATGCCCTCTTTGATAGTAGCCTAATCGACAATATCGAGGTCGGTACAGTAAAAGGCTTGCAGCAGATCCACGCCTACTTGTTTGGTGGCTTGTACGACTTTGCAGGTCAGATTCGCACGGTGAATATCGCAAAGGGTGGTTTTCAGTTTGCGATGGCGCAATTCCTTCCGCAGACACTCGTAACAATCGAGCAGATGCCAGAAACGACATTTAGGAGATTGCAGACAAGTATGTCGAGATGAACATCGCCCACCCGTTCCGTGAGAGCAATGGTCGTGCGACTCGTATTTGGCTCGATTTAATTCTCAAAAAGCAGTTGCAGAAATGCGTTGATTGGAGTAAGATTAACAAGAACGACTACTTGAATGCAATGCAAAAAAGTGTAGCTGACTCGTCGGATATCAAGCGACTTTTGCAATCTGCTTTGACCGACAAAATCAACGATCGTGAAACCTTTATGAAGGGCATCGACTACTCGTATTACTACGAGCAGGAGGAGTAGCAAAAGTTACAAAGTGCCAAGTTCGCTAAATTCACTAACTTCACTAATCTCATTATCCCATATTGCACTACACCCGGCAACCCCACTACCCTATTTTGTTGTCAGAAGGGGTTAGATTTGATTCATCACAAAAGATAACTCCCAGGGATAGTAGTTTAACCTACAGCCCTGGGAGTTATACTTTTAGGGATGGGTCGAAGATGACCCCTTATCACAACAAATTACTCGTATTGACCCGTCTTAAGTCGCATAACCTCATCCTTCGTGAGGAAACGCCAAGCACCGCGCTTAAGGTTCTTCTTTGTAAGACCAGCGTAATATACGCGGTCGAGCTTTTGTACGGTGTAGCCGAGGTGCTCGAACATACGACGCACGATACGGTTGCGTCCTGAGTGAATCTCAACGCCTACGGTCTTCTTATCCTCTGATGCATAGGCAATCTCATCGGCGAAGATGTCGCCATCCTCGAGGGTGATACCCTCGGTGAGAGTGTCCATGTCGGCACGGGTGAGAGGCTTGTCAAGGGTTACCTGGTAGATCTTCTTCTTGTGATATGATGGGTGTGACAGCTGACGTGTGATGTCGCCATCATTGGTGATAAGGAGAAGACCAAGTGAGTTCTTATCGAGACGACCTACGGGATATACACGCTCTGTGCATGCATTCTTCACAAGGTCCATAACGGTCTTGTCGGCATGAGGGTCGTCGAGCGACGTAACATAACCCTTAGGCTTGTTTAGCACGAGGTATACGTTCTTCTCGCCCTGGAGTTTCTCATCGTTGAAGCGCACTTCGTCGGTAGGCAGGATCTTAGTGCCGAGCTCGGTAACCACCTGACCGTTTACTGTTACCACACCTGCGAGGATGAAGTCGTCAGCCTCACGGCGTGAGCATACGCCCGACTGTGAGATAAAGCGGTTTAGGCGAATCTCGCCTGTCTGCTTGTTAGGATTATACTTTGGATATGAGCGTGGTTTGTCATCCTGATTCGCAGAGTAGCTCTTCTTGAAGCCACCCTTCGATGCGCCACGCTTCTCGCCATAGGCAGGCTTAGAGCCAAACGAAGGCTTCTTGCCGAAAGCTGGCTTATCACCCTTAGTGCGGAAGTTGCCATTACCGCGATTCTCGGTGCCACGAGTATTGCGTGTTCCTCTCTCGCTGCGCTCCTCACCATAGTCGAAGCTGCGCTCCTCGCGACCGCGACTCTCATACTCTGGACGTAGGCGGTTGTCGGCTGTGAAGTGTGGGTTGTACGATGTACGCTTTGTTGTTGTCACTCTTGCTGGGCGACGGTTCTCTGTGAACTCCTCATTGCCACCATCGCGGCGGGGACGGGGAGTACGCTCAACACGCTCCGAAGAGCTGATACGCTGACGCTTGTCGCGTGCAAAACGCGAAAGGTTTGCTGTTGAGTCTGTGTTGTTGTTTTTCATTGTGAATAATTCTTAAAAATTGTGCGGCAAAGGTAACCATTTTTTTTGACTTCCAATGCTTTCACAACATTCGTGCCACAAAATTCCAAAAAAATAGTACCTTTGCGACATAAACAGCAAGTGAAGATGAACAAAGAGATACTACGTTTAGCGCTCCCCAATATCATTTCCAACATCACCGTACCCCTCATGGGCATTGCCTCGACCGTTATCGCAGGTCACGCCTGTGGAGGTAATGGCACCTTGGCCATAGGTGCGCTATCCATTGGCGTGTCGATATTCAACTTCATCTATTGGAACTGCTCGTTTATACGCATGGGCACCTCGGGACTCACGGCACAGGCATTTGGTGGCGAGCAGCATAGGGAGTACACGCTGATGTTGTGGCGCGCCCTTGTGGTGGCTCTCAGCATGGGCATCCTCGCCTTTGCGCTGCAATACCCTATCGGCGAGTTTGCCATCGGCTTTATGGGCATGGAGAGCACCGAGGCTAATCGTATGATTGCCGACTACTTCTATACACGTATATGGGCTGTGCCTGCGGGTATCATGCTCTTTGCCTTCAACGGCTGGCTTACGGGCATGCAGAATGCTGTGTTACCCATGGCAGTAGCGATACTTGTCAATGTACTGCATATTGGTTGTAGCTACCTCTTCTCCATCGTTGGTGATATGGGCTTGCAGGGTATCGCTCTCGCATCGGTGGTAGCGCAGTGGACAGGCGTTGCGGTTATCGCCACAGCTATATGGCTACTCTATCGTAGGCGTATCGTGAGGGTGACACTCAAGGAGGTTTTGGATATGGGTGCCATGAGGCGCTTCTTCTCCATAAATGGCGATATTATGGTGCGCACCTTCTGCCTTGTTGCCGTCTATACGTTCTTCACTAAGGCTTCGTCGGATACAGGCAATGACACCATCCTTGCCGTGAATGCCATCCTTCTGCAACTCTTCACCCTATTCTCGTATATGAACGACGGCTTGGCCTTTGCTGCCGAGGCGCTTACGGGTCGCTTTATCGGTGCTAAGGATGTGACATCACTACGAAAATGTATCAAGCTGTGCGTTATATGGAGTTTCGTGGTATCGTTCCTCTATGTGGGCGCCTATGTTGGCTGGTGGCAAGATATATTCATGCTCCTTGTAAACGAGGAGCAGGACGATGTGGCTACCCTACTGAGCGTTGCGGGCGACTATATAGGCTGGATTATCGTCATTCCTCTGACCTCGGCGCTACCCTTTATCCTCGACGGCATTATGGTGGGTGCCACACGTAGCCGCATCATGCGTAACTCGATGGTCTATTCGACGATTATCTACTTCGCCATCCTCTACGGTCTAAGTGGCGTGATAGGCAACAACGCGATATGGATGGCTTTTACCATGTTTATGTTTGTGCGCGGTGTCTTCCAGTACTTCATGTCCGACAAGCTACACTCCATCTACTCTGAGGCTGAGAGGTAGGGAGTATAGAGAATGCAGTAAAAATGGCGAATGGGACATACCAAGGTATTTCCCATTCGCCATTTTGACTGAAGCGTCGCAGTAGCACCGCTATCACAAGAAATTTAATTTGTTGTCAGAAGGGCACAAGCATAACGGTCATTAGCGCCACGACCTAATTTCTTGTCAGAAGGGGTTAGATTTGGTGCCAAGTCGAAATTGACACGGATAGGGGTGTACTTGGCGTACATCCCCATTCGGAGCAATGAGCTTGGTGCTGAAGATGACCCCTTATCACAAGAAATTTAATTTGTTGTCAGAGTGGTGCAGTAGTGGCGCTGACATGAAAAAGCCATGGATGGATAGTACTTGGAGTACATTCCATTCATGGCTTTGATTGAAGAGTCGCTAATGCGCCGCTATCACAACAAATTACTCGATGCCTACACGATCAAAGATAAAATCCACATTCTTGAGATAGTACTCAAGGGTAAAGCAAGAATCCAACTCCTCGCGGGTGAGAACATCCATAACTGCTGGTGTCTCGGCAAGAAGCTCTTGATAGTCGGCACGCTCACTCATAGCACGCATAGCAACAGGCTGTACGGTGTCGTATGCCTGCTCGCGAGAGAAGCCCTTCTCAATGAGAGCATTCATCACGCGCTGTGCGAAGATAACCTTGCGTGTGCGATAGATATTCTCCTTCATGACATCTTCGAATACAACAAGGTTTTCGAGGATACCACGGAAGCGGTTGAGCATATAGTCGAGGAGCATGGTAGCATCAGGGAGGATGATACGCTCGGTAGCTGAGTGTGAGATGTCACGCTCGTGCCACAAAGCGACATTCTCGTAGAAGGTTGCCATATAGCCACGCATAACACGTGCGCAACCACACATATTCTCTGATGAGATAGGGTTACGCTTGTGAGGCATTGCAGATGAGCCCTTCTGACCCTTACCGAATGACTCCTCCACCTCGTGTACCTCGGTACGCTGAAGGTTACGCACCTCCATGGCCATCTGCTCGATGCTTGATGCAATAACGGCAAGAGTAGCCATATAGTAGGCATGGCGGTCACGCTGGATAACCTGTGTAGAGATATTCGCGCTCTCGGTGCCAAGCTTCTCGCATACGTAGTCCTGGATGAATGGAGGAATGTTTGCGAAGTTACCCACAGCACCCGAAATCTTACCTACCTCCACGCCACGTGCAGCAGTGATGAAACGACTAAGGTTACGCTTCATCTCCTCGTACCACAACGCCCACTTCAGACCAAAGCTGGTGATGTCGGCATGGATACCGTGTGTACGACCGATACATGGTGTACCCTTGAACTCGATAGCGCGCTTGCGCAACACCTCCAACATCTTCTCAATGTCGTCAAGGAGAATGGCGTTAGCCTGCTTAAGAAGGTAGCCGTTAGCGGTATCTACAACGTCAGTACTTGTAAGACCATAGTGTACCCACTTACGCTCCTCACCCAACGTCTCACTCACGGCACGTGTAAATGCAACGATGTCGTGGCGTGTCTGCTGCTCAATCTCATAGATACGGTTAATGTCGAACGATGCATTCTTCCACAACTTCTCGACATCCTCCTTTGGAACAACACCAAGCTGGCTCCAAGCCTCAGAGGCCAAAATCTCTACGCGAAGATAGGCGTCGAACTTATTCTGCTCTGTCCACACCTTACGCATGACCTCTCTTGAATATCTCTCAATCATACTATAAAAGTTTTTAGTTAGTTTCTATTTCACAGCTCTCTCCATGCGATTCTCGAAGCACTCCACGGTATTCTCCATAAGGCAGGCAATGGTCATAGGACCCACACCACCAGGAACAGGTGTAATCTTCGATGCTACGTGCTGTGCCTCCTCGAAGTCAACATCGCCACAGAGCTTACCTGTGCGACTGTCGCGGTTTACGCCAACGTCGATAACTACGGCACCTGGCTTAATCATATCGGCAGTGATGAAACGCTCCTTGCCGATAGCAACAACGAGGACATCAGCACGACGTGTCACCTCACCAAGATTCTTCGTACGCGAGTGCGCTACAGTGACTGTCGCATTCTCATTAAGGAGCAACTTAGCCACAGGCTGACCCACGATATTACTACGACCAACAACGACAACCTCCTTGCCAGCAAGCTCGGTACCCGACGCCTTAAGTAGCTTGATGATACCCTTAGGGGTACATGGAATAAGCATTGGCTCGCGTAGCCACATGTGACCGACATTATTAGGATGGAACGCATCAACATCCTTTTCGGGCAATATAGCCTGTATTACATGGTGCTCGTTGATATGCTTTGGTAGTGGCAACTGCACAAGAATACCATCGACAGAATCATCAGCATTAAGCTCAGCAATAAGATTCAACAACTCCGCCTCGGTGATTGTATCGGGACGGCGGATGGTCTTATTCGCAATGCCTATCTCAGTTGCCGCCTTAGCCTTACCTGTAACATAAGAGACACTACCTGGGTCGTCACCCACGAGGATAACGACAAGATTTGGGGTGCGACCATACTTCGCATTAAGCTCAATGACCTTTGTCGCCAAACTCTCACGCAGAGCCTTCGCAACCTCCTTACCATTAATTATTTCACTCATAATCTATTTAAACGCTTTATTACCAATATCGGTACGATGGAAGAGATTATCGCACTCAATCTTTGCGATCTGCTCACGAGCCTTAGCCTGTGCCTCGCGGAGTGTTGGTGCAGAAGCAACAACAAACATCACACGACCACCTGCCGTAACCAACTCGCCATCCTTCATGGCCGTACCCATATGGTAGATTTTAGACTCTACACGCTCGGTGCCACGAATAACAAAGCCCTTATCGTAGCTACCTGGATAGCCCTTCGATGCAAGCACTATGCCGAGGGTAGCCTCATCGCTCCACTCCGCCACTGGCTGCTCATTATTTGCTACCGCCATGAATACATCGATAGCATCGCTCTTTAGGCGTGGAAGCACTACCTCTGTTTCGGGGTCACCAAAACGTGCATTAAACTCAATAACTTTTATTCCATTAGGGGTCTTCATAAGACCTCCGTACAACACACCCGTGAAAGGTGTGCCCTCAGCAACCATGGCATCAGCCACGCGCTGCATGATGTTCTCCATGGCATAAGCATGGTCCTCCTTACTGATGAATGGCAACTCGGTATATGCACCCATGCCACCAGTATTTGGACCCTCATCGTTATCGTAGGCACGCTTATGATCCTGCGCTACGGGCATTGGGCATATCTTATTGCCCGCAACGAAGCACATCAACGAGAACTCCTCGCCAGTGAGGAACTCCTCAATGACTACCCTACCCTCGCCAAACTTAGTGTCGAGAAGCATATCCCTGAGCGTTGCCTCGGCCTCCTCCATGGTGGTGGCGATAACAACACCCTTGCCGGCTGCCAAGCCATCATACTTCAACACTGTTGGCAATGAGCCCTTGCGAACGTATGCCAATGCCTCATCATAATCGGAGAAGGTGGCGTATGCTGCAGTAGGCACGTCGTACTTAACCATAAGGCGCTTAGCAAAGTCCTTGCTCGCCTCAATCTCGGCAGCAGCCTTTGTAGGACCAAATATTGCAAGACCCTCCTCACGGAAGCGGTCAACAACACCCACAGCAAGTGCGGCCTCGGGACCTACAACGGTGAGTTCCACATTGTTAGCCTTGGCGAACTCAACAAGCTTCTCAACCTCCGTATCCTTTATTGCCACGCACTCGGCGAGCTGTGCGATACCAGCATTACCAGGGGCAGCGTATATCTTTGGGGCCTTTGGTGAGCGTGATAGCGCCTCGACAATAGCGTGCTCGCGACCACCAGAGCCTATAACTAATACGTTCATAATCAACAATCTATTAATGCTTAAAATGGCGCATACCCGTCATGAGCATACACATATTGTACTCGTTGGCCTTCTTCACAGAGTCCTCATCACGCACTGATCCACCTGGCTGCACAAGTGCCGTAACGCCATACTGCTCAGCGAGTGTCACAGTGTCGTCAAATGGGAAGAAACCATCCGATGCAAGCACAAGACCCTCGGTGAAGCCCGCAGCCTTAGCCTGCTTAAGGGCAATCTCAGCAGAGCCTACGCGGTTCATCTGACCAGCACCAACACCTACGGTATGACCATCCTTAACGGCAACAATAGCGTTAGACTTAACGTGCTTAACAATGCGCCAGCCGAAGTTCATATCCTCAATCTCGGCAGCCGATGGCTTACGCTCGGTAACACACATATCGGCAACAACCTCCTTAGTATCGGTGTCGAGCTGCTGAACAAGAAGACCGCCATTCACAGATACATACTGTGTCTGAGTCCTCTCCAACTCGCCCATCTCCACCTGCAAAAGGCGCAAGTTCTTCTTGGTACACAAAATCTCAAGTGCCTCGTCGCTGAACGATGGCGCCATGATAATCTCTAAGAAGATAGGCTTCATAAGCTCGGCAACCTCCTTAGTAATCTCGCGGTTTACGGCTACGATACCACCGAAGATGCTCACCTTATCAGCCTCGTATGCCTTCTCCCATGCCTCCTTAATATCCTTACCGATGGCAGCACCACAAGGGTTCATGTGCTTGAGGCCCACGGCAAAAGGCTCGCTGAACTCACGCACAATGTTAAGTGCAGCGTTAGCATCCTGGATATTGTTATACGACATCTCTTTGCCGTTGAGCTGCTTAGCGGTAGCAAGTGAATATGGCACACGCTCTGCTGATGCGTAGAACTTAGCCTCCTGATGAGGGTTCTCGCCATAGCGCAACGACTGAACAAGGTCGAACGATGCGAAGAGCTTCTCGTTAAGCTCCGCCTGCTTACGCATATATGTAGCGATGCACATATCGTACTCGGCAGTGTGGGTATATGCCTTAGCCGAGAGCTGCAAGCGTGTCTCAACGGTTGTGTTACCACCCTCCTCAATCTCGTTGATAATACGAGCGTAGTCCTCTGGGTCGCACACAACGGTTACATCGCGATAGTTCTTAGCTGCTGAGCGCAACATCGAAGGACCACCGATGTCGATATTCTCGATTGCATCCTCCATCTTAACATCTGGCTTTGAGATTGTCTGACGGAAAGGATACAAATTAACACATACCATGTCGATGAACTCGATAGAGTTATCCTTCAATGCTTTAAGGTGGCTCTCATCGTCACGGCGTGCCAAAAGACCACCATGCACCTTTGGGTGGAGGGTCTTCACACGTCCATCGCAAATCTCAGGAAAGCCTGTGACATCGCTAATACCAATGGTCTGAACACCGCTATCATCGAGTAGCTTCTGTGTACCACCTGTGGCAATAATCTCCCAGCCGAGACGACGGAGGTTCTGACAGAACTCCACAACGCCTGTTTTATCGCTAACGCTTACTAATGCTCGCATATATCTAAAATTTCTTATTTATTAACTTGTTAATAGTCTTAACATAGAGCTTATGCTCGATGTTGTGTATTAGGTTTGTGAGCTCCTCGATGTCGTTGCCCTCATAGACAACTGCACCCTGGTCGATGATGCGACCACCATCCAAGGTCTCATCCACAAAATGGGTTGTCACGCCAAAAATCTTAACGCCATAGTCAACGGCATCCTGAATAGCATGAGCACCCTTGAACGAGGGGAGCAACGATGGGTGAATGTTGACAATGCGCTGCTCATAGCGGCTCAAGAGGACATTACCAACGATACGCATATAGCCCGCAAGGCAAATATAATCAACACCACGCTCATCAAGCATCGTAGCAAGCATTGTTTCGTACGCTTCACGCGACTCATACTCCTTAGGGTTGAAAGCGAAACTCTCGGTGCCAAACAACTTGGCACGCTCCAACACCTTAGCTCCAGGCTTATCGCATACAAGCAATACTATCTCAGCATCGATACGACCATCAGCACAAGCCTCGGCAATAGCCTGATAGTTGCTACCACTACCACTGGCGAATACTGCCAAACGACACTTTCTCATATCAACGAAATTAGATGATTGTTACACCCTCACCCTCGATAACTCGACCGATAACAGATGCACGCTCGCCACACTCCTCAAGAATAGCGATAGCCTTCTGAGCATCTGCCTCAGGCAAAGCGATAACCATACCGATACCCATGTTAAAGATGTTGAACATCTCGCGGTGTGATACCTTGCCGTACTTCTCCAAGAGGCGGAACACTGGCAAAATCTCCCAGCTACCCTCCTTGACCTCTACGCCCTGACCATCCTTCAAGATACGTGGGATATTCTCGTCGAAGCCACCACCAGTGATATGGCTGATACCGTGAACATCGCACTCAGCGATAACCTTCAACACCTGCTTAACGTAGATGCGTGTAGGTGTCAACAAAGCCTCACCCAGAGTGCGCTCACCAAGCTCCTCATACTTCTCGCCGAGCTTGAGGTTATTATCACTAACAACCTTACGCACAAGGCTAAAGCCATTAGAGTGAACACCACTTGAAGCGATACCCACAAGAACATCACCCACCTTAACACGCTCACCAGCGTCGATGAGCTTCGAACGCTCAACAACACCTACGGTAAAGCCTGCGATGTCATACTCACCATCCTGGTACATACCTGGCATCTCGGCAGTCTCACCACCAACCAAGGCACAACCAGCCTGACGGCAACCCTCAGCAACACCTGCAACGATAGCCTCCACCTTAGCTGGCTCGTTGTGACCAACAGCTACATAGTCGAGGAACACCAAAGGCTCAGCACCCTGCGCCAAGACATCGTTAACGCACATCGCAACAGCATCAATACCAATAGTATCGTGCTTATCCATCTCAAAGGCGAGCTTTAGCTTAGTACCAACGCCATCGGTACCACTAACGAGTACAGGCTCTTTGATATTGAGTGCTGCAAGGTCGAACATACCACCAAAAGCACCGATATTACCCATCGAACCAACACGCTTGGTTGATGACACGTGTGACTTAATACGTCTTACTACCTCGTAACCAGCCTCAAGGTTTACGCCGGCAGCTTCGTAACTTTTTGCCATATAAAACTATTTTTTATTTATTATTTATTTCTTAGTCAACTTATTCTGGTACAACGATGTTGGATAGCATCCATTAAAACATGCCATACACAACTCAGAGCGATTACCCGCCTTGAGCAACGACTCCTCAGAGAGGAACTCTAATGAATCTGCCTCGATAGCCTTGCCTGCCTCCTCAATTGTCATACGAGCGCATAGCAACTCCTCACGAGTGGACATGTCGATACCATAGAAGCATGGATGTGTGATTGCTGGACTGGCGATACGAACATGTACCTCCTTAGCACCCGCCTCCTTCAAAAGACGCACGATACGCAAAGATGTAGTACCACGAACTATACTATCGTCAATCAACACTACCGACTTTCCCTTTACAAGCGAGCGTACTGCCGAGAGCTTCATTCTCACACCCTTCTCTCTCATCTCCTGGGATGGCTGGATGAAGGTGCGGGCAACATACTTATTCTTGATAAGACCCATTTCATAGGGGATGCCACTCGCCTCAGAATAACCAATAGCTGCGCTGATACTTGAGTCAGGAACGCCTATAACGACATCTGCCTTGATTGGCGACTGCTCGTAGAGATACTTACCCGTAAGCTTACGGAAGGTGTGCACATTGCAGCCCTCGATATCAGAGTCGGGGCGCGCAAAGTAGATATACTCCATAGCACACATCAGGTGTCGCTGATAACGCGAGTAATAGTTAGAGCGGATGCCATGACGGTCGATAGTCACAACCTCTCCCGGCTCAATATCACGAATGTACTCCGCACCAACAATATCCAAAGCACATGTCTCAGAGCTGATGACATAGCCATCGCCCAACTTACCGATAGCCAATGGACGCAAACCGTGCTTATCGCGGCAGGCATAGATGCGATTCTTGGTCATGATAAGGAAAGCAAAAGCGCCCTCCAACATATTAAGCGCCTCCATGATGTTGTCGATACGCTTATCCTCGCACTTGTCCTTCTTAACAAGGTGGGCAAGGAGCTCACTATCACTCGACGAATGGAACAACGAGCCACGAACCTCAAGGTAGTGCGCCAACTCCTTGGAGTTAACTAAGTTACCATTATGGGCAAGAGCAAAGTCACCTGTATAGTGGCTAAACGAGAAAGGCTGCACATTATTGGCACCGCCACCACCTGTTGTGGCGTAGCGAACATGACCAATGGCAATACGACCCTTAAGTTTATCGAGCTTCTGCTGGTTGAAGACCTCAGTTACAAGGCCCTCGCCCTTGACGGTGTTTAGCTTCTCGCCGTCGAATGCCGAGATACCACAAGCCTCCTGACCACGGTGCTGCAACGCATGAAGACCATAGTAGGTAAGGTTGGGAGCATCATTGACACCGAAGACACCGAAGACACCACACTCCTCATGGAGGTCGTCACCATATATATCTAATGAATCCTTTAGCATACCTATATATTTATATTAGGAATGTTATACATGTTTAATCTTTAAGCGCCCCGCTTATGCGACGAGCAACCTCCTCATACATCTCTCGCACATGTCCCATATCGCGACGAAAGCGATCCTTGTCCATACACTCGCCTGTAGTCTCATCCCACAAACGGCAGGTATCAGGCGTCAGCTCATCAGCTAACACCAACTCACCATTCTCATCACGACCAAACACAATCTTGAAATCAACAAGAATTATGTTTGCCTTCGCAAATAGGTCGTATAATAAGTCGTTAACCTTTGCTGAGATGTCGTATATCATCTCAAGCTCGTCGTATGTTGCTAAGCCAAGAGCTACAGCATGGTGGTCGTTGATAAGTGGATCACCAAGCTTCTCATCCTGCATGCAGAGGTCAAAAATGATATTATCGGGAATGATACCCTCCTCTATGCCGAGACGCTTAGCCATAGAGCCAGCAATGACATTGCGAACGATGACCTCGACAGGTATATGCTCGACAATACGACACACCTGCTTGTCACCATCAACCTGCTCGACAAAGTGAGTATTAATGCCATTATCATTGAGATAGCCAAGCAACATCGAAGATATAGAGCAGGTCATCTTGCCCTTATTCTCTATCTTAGCGCGCTTGATGTTATAGAAGGCCGTAACATCATCCTTGAACTGGATGATGATACGATCCTCGCTATCGGTCTTAAAGACCATCTTACTCTTACCCTCGTGTAGAAGTTCCAACTGCTTCATACTATATTACTTTTTGAGGAAGTAGTTTACAGCATTAGAGAAGATATCCTGAACCTTCTCGCCATGGATATTCTTCATAAGGTCGCGCTCGTAACGCTCCGTATGTCCCATCTTACCGAGGATGTGACCCGTTGGGTCGATGATACCCTCGATACCATAACTTGAGCCGTTAGGGTTCCATGGAGAGTCCGTTGTTGGGCGGTTCTCAGCATCTACATACTGGAACGCCACCTGACCATTGCGGAAGAGCTCCTCAGCCATCTGCTCCGATACGACAAACTTACCCTCACCATGGCTCACAGCGATAGAGTGAATGTCACCCACCTGGAATGAGCGCAACCATGGCGATGACACTGTGCCTACACGTGTAGATACCACCTGTGAGATATGGCGGTTAATATCGTTGCGGAAGAGGGTTGGTGACTCCTTAGTAACCATACCCAAGCGGCCATAAGGCAACAAACCCGACTTAACGAGTGCCTGGAAGCCATTACAGATACCAAGCATCAAGCCGCCACGATCCAGCAGAGCGTGGATAGCATCTGCCACCTCCCTATTGTTGAGCACATTGGCGATGAACTTACCGCTACCATCAGGCTCGTCACCCGCTGAGAAACCTCCAGCAAGAGCCATGATGTGACACTCAGCGATATTCTCAGTCATCTCCTTAATAGAGGCGATGACATCCTCACCAGTGAGGTTCTTGAAGACACCAAGCTTAACCTCAGCACCAGCACGCTCGAAAGCACGCATAGTATCGTAGTCGCAGTTAGTACCTGGGAAGACAGGGATGAATACCTTAACCTTATCGACCTTAGGACCATCGTACTCCTTCATGTGTATCTTACCATCGCTCACGCGTGTAGGCTCACCAGCCTTGCCCTTATCGGCATATACCGATGTATATTTCTCGGTGTTAGCCTCCAAAAGCTCCTCCAAAGGTAGGCGTGTGCCATTAACGAAGATAGCCTCCTTATTGAGGGTATTACCGATATACTCGGCTGATGGATGGTTGAGTGTACGGCGGCTCTCAACAACGATAGAGCCATACGAGTAGTTATACAACATCTGCTCATCACACTCAAGCTCTGCACCAATCTTATTGCCGAACGACATCTTAGCCACTGCCTCGGCAACACCACCGAAGCCTACGGCGTAGCCTGAGAGGATGTCGCCCTGCATAATCTTCTCTGATACGAAGTCGAAGTTAGCCTTGAGCTGCTCGGTATCGGGCATATAGTTAGCCTTGGGCGTATGTCGGATGACATATATCTTATTGCCACCAGCCTTGAACTCTGGGCTGATGACGTTGCGAGCATCCACAGTAGTGATACCAAATGCCATGAGCATTGGTGGCACGTTGATGTCACGGAATGTGCCGCTCATAGAGTCCTTACCACCAATTGATGGCAGACCGAGCTCCACCTGCATCTTCAGAGCACCGAGCAATGCCGATAGAGGCTTACCCCAAGACTTATCATCGGTCATACGCTCGAAGTACTCCTGATATGAGAAGCGCATATCGTCATAACGAGCACCCGCAGCAACAACCTTAGCACAAGCATCTACAACGGCATAGGCAGCACCATGGTATGGACTCCACTTAGCGATGAATGGGTTATAGCCATAAGCCATGATACTTGCAGTATTGGTGAAGCCACCTCCAACAGGCAACTTCTGCACAGATACCTGTGTCTCGGTGGTCTGCGTCTTACCGCCATAAGGCATCAAGACGGTAGAAGCACCGATTGTAGAGTCGAACATCTCGATAAGTCCCTTCTGCGAAACGACATTGTCGTCCGAGAGGTTATTCTTCATACGCTTGGTGACGGTAGCACCCTCCACCTTACGCTCAAAAGGATTTACATTCTCAACACCACCGATACGCACTTTGGTATAGTGCTTTGCACCTGCCGAGTCGATGAAGTCACGTGATAGGTCAACAACGACCTTATCACCCCAATACATACGCATACGGCGTGTGTCGGTGACATCAGCAACATAAGTAACCTCGACATTCTCCTCGTGGCATAGCGCCATGAAGCGCTCCATATCTTTACGCTCGATGACTACGGACATACGCTCCTGCGACTCGCTGATGGCAAGCTCCGAGAAGTTTAAGCCGTTATACTTCGTTGGCACACGGTCGAGATAGATGTCAAGACCATCTGTTAGCTCACCGATAGCTACGCTGACACCACCAGCGCCAAAGTCGTTAGACTTCTTAATAAGGCGTGTCACATCTCCACGGCGGAACAAACGAGCCAACTTACGCTCCTCAGGGGCATTACCCTTCTGCACCTCTGAGCTACACTCCTCCAACGAGGTGAGCGTATGCTCCTTAGATGAGCCAGTAGCGCCACCCACGCCATCACGACCTGTACGACCACCGAGCAACAATACCACATCGCCAGGGGTTGGGCTCTCGCGGCGCACGTTATCAGCCTTGACAGCACCAACAACAGCACCTACCTCCAAGCGCTTAGCAACATAGTCGGGGTGATATACCTCGCGAACATGTGTCGTTGCAAGACCTATCTGATTACCATAGCTTGAGTAGCCTGCCGCAGCCTTAGTTGAGATGATACGCTGTGGTAGCTTGCCCTCCATGGTCTCAGCCACAGGCTTATATATGTCGCCAGCACCTGTTACGCGCATAGCCTGATATACGTAGCTACGACCCGACAATGGGTCACGTATAGCACCGCCAAGACATGTTGATGCACCTCCGAAAGGCTCAATCTCTGTTGGGTGGTTATGTGTCTCGTTCTTGAACTGCAACAACCACTTCTCCATAACTCCATCAACATCGACATTTACGAAGATAGAGCAAGCATTGTTCTCCTCGCTCTGCTCCATATCGTCGAGCTTACCCATCTTCTTGAGGTAGCGGGCGCCGATGGTAGCAAGTTCCATGAGGCAGAGGCTCTTCTGCTCTCTACCAAGCTCCGAGCGTATCTTACGCATAAGTGCCAACGACTCCTCCATCTCCTCCTTCAGGAACGACTCATCGAGGGTAATCTCCTCAATCTCAGTAGTGAAGGTTGTATGGCGACAGTGGTCACTCCAGTAGGTATCAAGGATGCGAAGCTCTGTCTCCACAGGATCACGACCCTCCTTATTGAAGTAGTTAACAACCTCGCGAAGGTCATCGGCATTCATCGCCAAACCATTAGCCTTGCAGTATGGAGCCAACTCCTCCTCTTTCATATTACGGAAGCCCTCCAACACAGCCACAGGCTTCACCTCAGCGCTCTCGGCATCTGACAACACCTCAAGATTCTTCTTGCGCGACTCTACAGCGTTGATAAGATACTTCTCGATGCGCGCCATAGCCTCTGCATTGACACCCTCATCGAAGATATAGAGGCGTGACGACTTAATCTTCACCTCGGCATTAGGCTCGATGAGGTGAACACAGTCAACAGCCGACGCAGCACGCTGGTCGAATTGACCAGGTAGGAACTCGATAGCTAAGTGTGGCATACCAGCCATATCACACTCGTCGGTGACATTATCGGTTACAATCTCACCGAAGACACTGTATCGGCTCTTCTCAATAAGCTCATCACTGAAGCCAAAGAGGTCATATACATTGATGAAACGTAGGCTCTCGATACTTAGACCGAGGTTAGTATTTAGTTCGCGACGCAAGGTCTCCGCCTCCACCTGGAAGCGTGGATATTTCTCAACAAATATGCGGCGATTCTTCATGATTTATCTTTGTGTTTGGGTTTAGGGTTACAACTCTGCTGCGAGAACCTTTTCGGTCTGTGCCTTGCGGAAGGCAATGAGACGCTCCTCCAAAGCCTTATCCGTAAGCGCGAAGATTGATGCAGCTATAAGGGCAGCATTCTTAGCACCATTGATAGCGGTTGTAGATACTGGAATACCACCAGGCATCTGCACGATAGAGAGCAAAGAGTCTAAGCCGCCGAGTGCCGACGTCTTGATGGGCACACCGATAACAGGAACGGTAGTGAGTGCTGCAGTAACGCCTGCCACATGAGCTGCACCACCAGCACCAGCGATGATTGCGCCAATGCCACGCTCGCGAGCTGCCTCGGCATACTCGACCATAAGATGAGGCGTACGGTGTGCGCTGATAACGCGCTTCTCATACTCGATACCCAACTCCTCCAATGTCTCAACAGCGGTCTTCATTACATCCCAGTCGCTTGTAGAGCCCATGATAACTGCTACTTTCATAATCTTAAATATTTTGTTAATTACTCAATTATTTCTAAAACAAACGACCGCCAAACATTTGAATGTCAGCGGTCTATACTCTATCATACTCTACACACCAAGCGCTTTGATAGCTCACAATACGCACACAACGCCTCAGATAGTTGACACTTGCCCTGTTTGAGCATCGCATCATGCGCTATGTTCCAGCCATACATGCCACGAATTTGCATCATCTGAGTATTGGATTGTAGAGTTATATTATTCATGCAACAAAGGTAACGATAATTTCTTAAATAAGAAATAGCCATCCGCTCTTTTATTAACTTTTTTTTAACAAAGAAGTTAGTGGTTAGGGAAGTTTGTGAGATTAAGGAAGTTAGGGGATTTAGAGAACTTAGTGATTTCCTTAAACTCCTTAAATTCCTTAAACTTCCTAATCCCTCACACACCACTCACATATCACCCCATAGCAATCTTCCCAATAACCTCTTAGTAAATCAAATGATTTATCCCATCCATTAACAACTAAAAATTTCAGCCGTATAACCACATTAGCAACCTACGCCAATATGCGCAGCGTGACATCTAATAAGACAACACCATACAATATATAATCCTTATACACTGATACATACAAGTGTAGTATGGATAATAATTAATAGATTTAACCCCAATAATTCAATATTACAATTGTGTAAAAATCTACTGCTATTATAGACAATTAGTATATAGGCTGAGATACATATAAGTCGATTTATTTAACCATTAATATAACTTGAAGAACTTAGCGATATTAGGAAGATTAAGGAGGTTGAGGAATGATAAGTTCTCAACTCCACAATCTTGAAGATTGACAGGAAACATAGTATTCATTCACTCCACTCGCACATTCACATGGATATGAATGGTACAAACAACGCAGAGTAAAGTAAAAAATATAATATATAACTATTGCACGATTTGCAAAAAATTCTTATCTTTGCGCAAATTAAATAATACTATGAAACGCGCGATAAATAACCACCCATATTATTCATCTGAAAATGAGCAGTTCGCGGGTTATTATCCTTGTTTCAATTCATTTGGAAATACTGTTTTTAATTAATATTGGCGACTCCTTGGGTCGCCTATTTTTTGATATATAGACTATGAGCAGACTAATCCTCAAGGGAGGCACCACAGCCTCAGGCTCTAAGATAGACATAGCTATCGCCGACGAGACTATCGTTGCCGTTGGCGAGAACCTAACTACTGAGCATGACGACACCATAATCGACGCTACGGGACTTATCGTAGCACCCGCGTTCGTTGATGTTCACGTTCATCTTCGTGAGCCAGGCTTCGGCTACAAGGAGCGCATCGCAACAGGCACCATGGCAGCAGCACGTGGCGGTTATACTACCGTATGTCCTATGCCTAATCTCAACCCTGTACCCGATACTGTAGAAAACCTTAAGGTGCAACAGGATATTATCGACCGCGATGCTAAGATTGAGGTACTACCCTACGCCGCCATCACCATGGGTCGTAAGGGCGAGGAACTCGTGGATGTGGACTCATTACACGACAAGGTTATCGCCTTCTCTGACGATGGTTCGGGTGTGCAGGTGGATGGCATGATGGAACGCGCCATGACCGCAGCAGTAAAGCACGACGCCCTCATCGCTGCTCACTGCGAGGTAGAAGAGCTACTCAAGGGTGGCTATATCCACGATGGCGAGTATGCCCGCCAGCATGACCATAAGGGTATATGCTCGGAGAGCGAGTGGGCGCAGGTGAAGCGCGACATTGAGATTGCAGAGCGCCTCGGCTGCCGCTATCATGTGTGTCACATATCAACCAAGGAGACCGTGGAGCTTGTGCGACAGGCTAAGGCACGCGGCGCTAAGGTTACATGCGAGACAGGTCCTCACTACCTCATCTACACCGACATGGACCTTCAGGAGGATGCACGCTGGAAGATGAACCCACCGATACGCTCAGCAGAGGATAGAGCAGCCCTCATCGAGGGTATCAAGGATGGCTCTATCGACATGATTGCCACCGACCATGCACCACATAGCATCAAGGAGAAGTCGCGTGGACTGAAGGATAGCGCCATGGGCATCGTAGGTCTTGAGACCGCCTTTGCAGCACTCCATACACACCTCGTACGCAAGGGTGTTATCACCATGGAGCGCCTTGTGGAGCTTATGAGTATCAATCCTCGCAAGGTATTCCGCATCAAGGGTGGTATTGACGTTGGCGAGCGTGCCGATGTGGTGCTCATTGACCCAAATAGGGAGTGGACAGTAGATAGTTCGAAGTTCTACTCTATGGGTAAGATTACGATGTTCGACGGCAAGGATATGGTGGGTGATATTGCCATGACCATACACCGCGGCAAGGTGGTATATAACAACATGAAGTAAACGCAAAAACAATAATATAAAACAGTTATTAGATGAAACCTTTTACCAAGAAACTTGTACTTGAGAACGGCAAGGAGTTTCCAGGCTATGGATTCGGCTCTAACCGCATTGCGGTATGCGAGATCGTCTTCAACACCTCTATGGTGGGCTATCAGGAGATTGTTTCCGACCCGACGTACACCGACCAGATTGTAGTTATGACCTACCCTCTTATGGGCAACTACGGCTTCATGGATGAGGACTACGAGAGTAAGTTCCCAACAATGGGCGGTATGGTTGTTCGCGAGTACTGCGAGGCTCCAAGCAACTTCCGCTACACAAAGACTATGAACGAGACTTTCGAGGAGCTCGACATCCCAGCTATCAGTGGTGTTGACACACGCATGATAACACGTATCATCCGCGAGGAGGGCACACAGAAAGCGGTCATCGTCGATATTAACACACCTACCGAGGAGGCTCTCAGCCTTATCAATAGTAGCGAGCTACGTCGCAATCAGGTGGAGCGTATAAGCTGCAAGAAGCGTTGGTTCTCGCGTACGCCAAACCACAAGTGGGATGTTGTAGCCATCGACTGCGGCATTAAGTACAGCTTTATCCGCCAGCTCAACATGAAGGGTTGCAATGTGACAATCGTTCCATTTGACTCTACCCCTGAGGAGATTATGGCATTCAATCCCGATGGCATCTTCGTATCTAACGGTCCAGGTAACCCTGCCGATGTAACCGTTGTATGCGATACCATCAAGGCATTGCGTGGTAAGCTCCCAATCTTTGGTGTTGACCTCGGTCATGAGATTATCGCCACCGCATACGGTGCCGGCATCGACAAGTTGCCGTTCGGTCACCACGGCTCTAACCACCCTGTAAAGTGCCTTGAGAATGGCAAGTTGGAGATTGTAACACAGAATCACAACCATGTTGTCAACGAGGCATCCCTCGCCGCAACACCTCTCACAGTAACCCACCGCAACCTCTTGGATAATACCATTGCAGGTACTGAGGCTATTACCGACCATGTATTCTCGGTACAGTATCACCCCGACTGCACACCAGAGGCAAGCAGCACATATCTTTTCGATAAATTCATTAAATTGATGGAGGACCAGAAACATGCCTAAGAGAACAGATATAAAGAAAGTAATGGTCATCGGCTCAGGACCTATTGTCATTGGTCAGGCCGCAGAGTTCGACTATGCAGGCACACAGGCGTGTCTTGCACTCAAGGAGGAGGGTTATCAGGTAATCCTTGTTAACTCCAACCCCGCAACAATCATGACCGACACACATATTGCCGACAAGGTATATATGGAGCCTCTAACCTTGGAGTACGTGGCAAAGATTATACGCTATGAGCGCCCCGATGCTATCGTGCCAGGTCTTGGTGGTCAGACAGGTCTTAATCTCGCTGTGCAGCTCGCCAAGAAGGGTATCTTGGAGGAGTGCGGTGTCGAGATTTTAGGTACGTCGTTCACCTCTATTGAGGAGGCTGAGGATAGAGAGCTCTTCAAGGAGCTATGCTTGCGCATCGGCGAGCCAGTAATCCCTTCACGCATCACCAACTCTATCGAGGAGGGTGTTGAGGCAGCTAAGGAGATTGGCTACCCTGTGGTACTGCGCCCAGCCTTCACGCTCGGAGGTACGGGTGGTGGTTTTGCCGACAATGAGGAGGAGCTCCGCGACACCATGCGTAACGCTCTCGCCCTCTCACCTATCCACCAGGTGCTTGTCGAAAAGAGCATCAAGGGCTACAAGGAGATTGAGTTCGAGGTTATGCGCGATAAGAACGATACGGCTATCGCCATCTGTTCTATGGAGAATGTTGACCCTGTGGGCATCCACACTGGCGACTCTATCGTTGTGGCTCCCAGCCAGACCCTCGCAGCTAAGGAGTACAATATGCTCCGCTCAAGCGCTCTAAAGCTTATCCGCGCCTTGAAGATTGAGGGTGGTTGCAACGTTCAGTTTGCCCTCGACCCACTATCATTCAAATACTTTATCATCGAGGTTAACCCTCGCGTGAGCCGCTCTTCAGCCCTCGCATCAAAGGCGAGTGGCTACCCTATCGCTCGCGTTACAGCGAAGGTTGCTGTGGGCTTGACGCTCGACGAGATTCAGATTGCCAACACCCCAGCCAGCTTCGAGCCTACGTTGGACTACATCGTTACGAAGGTCGCTCGCTTCCCATTCGATAAGTTTAGCGACGCATCGAATGAGCTTGGCACACAGATGAAGGCTACGGGTGAGGTGATGAGCGTTGGTCGCACCTTCGAGGAGGGACTATTAAAGGCAGTACGCTCCCTCGAAACTGGCGTATGCCACATCTACCACAAGAAGTTCGACACCATGTCCGTAGAGGGCATCCTCGCATATATCCGCAAGGGTACTGACGACCGTATCTACGCCATTGCAGAGCTTATCCGCCGAGGTGTTGACCTACTGCACGTCTATGATAACACCAAGATAGACCTCTTCTTCTTGGAGAAGTTGAAGAATATCGTTGAGATGGAGAGCGTCGTTAAGGCTAATGTTCGCGATGCAGAGGTGTTGCGCGATGCAAAGCGCATGGGCTTCAGCGATAAGTTCATCGGCAGACTATGGGCTATGAGCGAGAGCGAGGTATTCCTATTCCGCAAGCAGAATAACATCTACCCTGTATATAAGATGATTGATACCTGCGCTGCGGAGTTCGACTCTAAGGTGCCATACCTATACTCTACCTACGAGCAGGAGAACGAGTCAATCGTCACCGACCGTAAGAAGATTATTGTCCTCGGCTCAGGTCCTATCCGCATTGGTCAGGGTGTGGAGTTCGACTACTCTACCGTTCACGCCATCTGGGCTATCCGCGAGGCGGGCTACGAGGCTATCATCATCAACAACAACCCTGAGACCGTATCTACAGACTATACGACAAGTGATAAGCTCTACTTCGAGCCTCTCACCGTTGAGGATGTCATGAATGTCATCGAGCTTGAGAAGCCTACGGGTGTCGTTGTGTCGCTCGGCGGCCAGACAGCCATCAACCTTGCTAAGCCACTATCAGACCTCGGCGTTACTATTATCGGCACAGGCATCGAGGCTATCAACAATGCCGAGGATAGAAAGTGCTTCGAGGCCATCATGCGTAAGGCAGGCATCCCACAGCCTGAGGCTGAGGCTATCACCGACATCGAACGTGGTGTGGCAGCTGCCACACGCATCGGCTACCCAGTGTTGGTACGTCCAAGCTATGTGTTGGGTGGTCGCGCCATGCAGATTGTATCTAACGAGGAGGCCTTGCGCCACTACCTTAAGAATGCCGTAGAGGTCAACGAGGACCAGCCAGTCTTGGTTGATAAGTATATCGTTGGTAAGGAGTTGGAGGTTGACGCCATCTGCGACGGCAAGGATGTCTTCATCCCAGGTATCATGGAGCACGTCGAGCGTACGGGTATCCACTCTGGTGACTCTATCAGCGTATATCCTACATTCAGCGTAAGTCAGAAGGTTAAGGATGCTATCATCGACTACACCATACGTCTTGGTAAGGAGATTGGTATTGTCGGCTTGTACAACATCCAGTTTATCGCCGATGACAACGACAAGGTCTATGTTATCGAGGTTAACCCACGCTCATCGCGTACTGTACCATTCCTCTCAAAGGCTACAGGCACGCCTATGGCTAACATAGCTACCAATGTCATGCTCGGCAAGTCGCTCAAGGAGCAGGGCATAACAAAGATTATCGCTGACGAGAAGAAGCGTTGGTACGTGAAGACCCCAGCCTTCTCATTCGCTAAGATTCGCGGTGTTGATTCATACCTATCTCCTGAGATGAAGTCAACAGGTGAGGCTATCGGCTACGACTCATCGTTGCGCCGTGCGCTGTATAAGTCATTACAGTCATCGGGCATGAAGATTGCCAACTACGGTACTATCTTCGTATCTATCGCCGATGCAGACAAGCAACGTGCACTACCTCTTATCAGACGCTTCTATGAACTCGGTTTCAACATCGAGGCTACAAGTGGTACTACGAAGTTCTTGCGCGAGAATGGCATCCGCACACGCTGTCTCAAGAAGCTCAGCGAGGGCTCATCGGAGATTTTCGACTCTATACGTAAGGGTCACATAAACTATGTTATCAACACTATCGATATAAACCAGCACAGCTCTCGCCTCGATGGCTACGACATCCGCCGTTGCGCTGTTGAGAACAACGTCACCATCTTCACAGCGTTGGAGACCGTGAGCGTACTTCTCGACGTATTGGAGGAGATAACACTCGGTGTATCGACAATTGATGCAGAATAACGACTATGTATAAGAAAGGTATATACACTATTCTAAGTAACGAGCCTCTGACACCTGCGGTATATCACATAATATTGGAGGGCGATACTCAGTATATCACCCGTTCAGGACAGTTTATCAACATCGAGCTTGAGGGCAAGTTCCTACGTCGCCCCATCTCGGTTTCGGACTACGACGCTACAACCATTACTATTATATATAAGGTTGTAGGTAGCGGTACGGAGCAGATGAAGGGTCTTGCTGTGGGCACAAAGCTCGACATCCTAACAGGTCTTGGCAACGGCTTCAACACCGACAATGCTGCCCAGCGACCACTCCTCGTGGGTGGTGGTGTTGGCGTGCCACCCATGTATAACCTCTGCAAGAGATTACTTACGGAGGGCAAGAAGCCTATTGTCATCCTTGGCTTCAACACAGCCTCAGAGATCTTCTACGAGGCGGAGTTTAAGGCGTTAGGCGTAGATGTATATTGCTCTACGGCAGATGGCTCACATGGCACTAAGGGCTTTGTTACGGATGTCATCCGTGAGAAGGCTCTGACGTTCGACTACCTCTACACCTGCGGTCCACTGCCTATGTTGAAGGCTCTGTATGACGCAACGGAGGTGGATGGTGAGTATAGCTTCGAGGAGCGCATGGGCTGTGGCTTTGGTGCATGCGTAGGCTGCACGTGCAAGACTAAGTATGGCTATAAGCGTATATGTAAGGATGGACCAGTACTAAAACGTGAGGAGATTATATGGTAAAGAATTTTGACACATCTGTTGTGCTTGCTGGAGTCAAGCTCGACAACCCTGTAGTCCCCGCATCGGGAACATTCGGTTTTGGTCAGGAGTTCGCAGAGTTCTACGATATCAACTGCCTCGGTGCTATCTCTATCAAGGGCACAACAAAGGAGGCACGCTTTGGTAACCCCACACCTCGCATTGCGGAGTGCACCTCAGGTCTTATCAACGCTGTAGGCTTGCAGAACCCAGGTATCGACCGCGTTATTGCTGAGGAGCTTCCACGCTTACGCGAAATCTACCACAAGCCTATCGTGGCAAACATCAGCGGCTTCTCATTCGAGGAGTTCGAGGAGTGCTGCGCTAAGATTGACAAGGAGGAACAGGTGGAGATTATCGAGGTCAACGTATCGTGTCCTAATGTGCATAAGGGGGGCGTTAACTTCGGCACACAACCCGAGTCAGCTGCCGAGGTTACACGACGTGTTAAGGCCGTTACCACAAAGCCAGTATTTATCAAGCTCAGCCCTAATGTTACGGACATCGTATCTATTGCCCGTGCTTGCGAGGATGCTGGCGCTGATGGTATATGTCTGATTAACACTCTATTCGGCATGCGTATAGACACTATGCGCCGTAAGCCTGTCATCGCCAATAAGATGGGAGGTTTCTCTGGTGATGCTATCTTCCCCGTAGCCCTGCGTATGGTCTATCAAGTTGCTAATGCCTGTCAGATTCCTGTTATGGGCTGTGGTGGCGTAAGCTCCGCTTCAGACGTTATCGAGATGATGATGGCGGGTGCTACGGCAGTTCAGGTTGGTGCTGCCAATTTGAAGAATCCTTACGCCTCGAAGGAGATTATCGAGGCACTGCCTAAGGAGATGGAGCGCCTCGGCATAGAGCGCCTAAGCGACATCATCGGCATTGTAAAGTAAACAAATAAAACTACTAAGATATGAGTAAGCGTGATGTAATTATTGCTTGCGACTTTAGCAGCAAGGAGCAGACCCTGAACTTCTTGGATAAGTTCACCGGTCGTAAGCCATTCGTGAAGATTGGCATGGAGCTATTCTATGCCGAGGGCCCAGAGATTGTCCGCACAATCAAGGAGCGTGGTCACCGCATCTTCCTCGACCTCAAGCTCCACGATATTCCAAACACCGTCAAAAAAGCGATGTCCGTATTGCGTAACTTGGATGTTGACATGACCAACGTACACGCTGCGGGTACTGTCGATATGATGAAGGCAGCTATCGAGGGTCTTACACGCGAGGATGGCACTCGCCCACTCCTTATCGCCGTAACACAGCTCACCTCTACATCTGAGGAGCGTATGCAGAAGGAGCTTCTCATTGGCGCATCTATCAACGACACCATCGTTAAATATGCCGAGAATGCTAAGGCTGCAGGTCTTGATGGCGTGGTATGCTCGCCATTGGAGGCTGCCATGGTTAAGGAGGCTTGTGGCAAGGAGTTTATGACCGTAACACCGGGTGTTCGCTTTGCCGATGGCGATGTTGGCGACCAGGTGCGTGTTACAACCCCTGAGCGCGCTAAGGAGATTGGCTCTGACTTCATCGTCGTAGGTCGTCCTATCACCGCTGCTGATGACCCAGTAGCAGCATACGAGCGTTGCATGAGAGAATTTGCAGAGTAAACAAGAATGACTAACAAACTAATACAGAAGATATTATGGAGAAGAAGATAGCTAAAGATTTGCTCTCTATTGGTGCAGTATTTTTGCGTCCTGAGCAGCCTTTCACATGGGCAAGTGGCATTAAGTGCCCTATCTACTGCGATAACCGTCTAACCCTCACAGCTCCTGAGGTACGTAACCACGTAGAGGAGGGCTTGGCAGAGCTTATCCGCAAGCACTACCCAGAGGTAGAGGTACTTATGGGTACATCAACAGCCGGCATCGCTCACGCTGCCATCACCGCAACAATCCTCGACCTACCTATGGGTTACGTTCGCTCAGGCTCTAAGGACCACGGTCGTGGCAACCAGATTGAGGGTAAGTTGGAGGCAGGTCAGAAGGTTGTTGTCGTTGAGGACCTTATCTCAACTGGCGGTAGCTGCATCGAGGTTGTTGAGGCTTTGCGCAACGCTGGTGCCGATGTCTTAGGTATTGTGAGCATCTTCACCTACGGCATGCAGAAGGGTATCGACCGCATTGCTGCTGCGAACACTAAGAACTACTCACTCTCGAACCTCGACGCTTTGGTAGAGGTTGCTGCCGAGGAGGGTTACATCAAGGCTGAAGACAAGGAGCGCATCCTTAAGTTCCGCAACAACCCATCTGACGAGAGCTGGATTAAGTAATAACCTCAAACACTACATTAAGCATGAAGCACTTGATAGACCCTACCGACCTCTCGGTACAGGAGATTGCCGAGATTATCGCAGTTGCCGAGGACATCATCGCCAACCGCGAGAGTTATAGCGAGGTATGCCGAGGCAAGAAGCTCGCAACGCTCTTCTACGAGCCAAGCACACGCACACGCCTGAGCTTCACCTCTGCAATGATGGAGCTTGGCGGTAACGTCATAGGCTTTGCCGATGCTAAGTCGTCATCGGTATCTAAGGGTGAGACGGTACAGGATACGGTGAGGGTTATCAACTGCTTTGCCGACATCATCGCTATGCGTCATAAGGTGGAGGGTGCTCCCCTTGCCGCTACCGAGGTATCGCGCACGCCTATCATCAATGCTGGCGACGGCTCACATAGCCACCCTACGCAAACGATGACCGACCTACTTACAATAAAGCGTGAGTTGGGAACACTCAACAACCTGACTATCGGTCTTGTAGGCGACTTAAAGTATGGTCGTACGGTACACTCACTTATCAAGGCTATGGCGCGTTATGAGAACACTCGCCTTGTCCTTATCGCACCACCTGAGTTGGCACTTCCCGACTATATCAAGCACGACGTATGCGACCGCTATGGCATCCCATACCGCGAGGTGGATAACATTGAGAGCGTCATCGGCGATGTTGATGTCCTCTATATGACCCGTGTGCAGCAGGAGCGCTTCACCGACCTTGAGGAGTATGAGAGGGTTAAAGATTGCTTCGTATTGGATGCTGCCAAGATGCGCTTTGCTAAGGAGCGTATGGCAGTACTTCACCCTCTACCACGCGTGAACGAAATTGCTATCGACGTCGATGCAGACCCACGCGCTGCCTACTTCCGCCAGGTGGAGAATGGTAAGTTTGTGCGCATGGCGCTTATCCTCAAGCTCCTTGAGTGGCAGAACGACTCGGCGCGCACCTTCGACCATGGTGGTAGCGACACTGGTCATAAGTGTCCTAACCCACTATGTATCTCGAACCTTGAGCCCGTACGCAAGCGTTTCGAGAGTGTTGATGGCAAGGTACGCTGCGTATATTGCGAGTCTGAGGCGAAATAGTGTCATCTAATAACACGTAAGCGGAGGCTAATCCACGAGGATTGGCCTCCTTTTACTTTCCCGTTCAACCCCCAAAACAGTCACTTCACCACGTTTCATGGTCGATTAGCCGATAAAGTGGACTATTATCGTGGGTGTAGCTATTAACTTTGTTATAGCAAACAAACTATAACAATTATGAAGAGAATTTTTACACTTACTGTTGCCACGCTTATTACCGTGGCTACGGTTGCCCAGCAACCTTACAAGGTCTATTGTGCTCTATCGGCACGCCATAGCGAAACCTCGACAACAGCTATTAGTCGTGTGGAGATAGATTATGGGCAGGAGCGCCTGGTAAGGAACTACCTCGTAGATGAATCGGGCAAGCCTCTCAAGCTAAACTCAATAACTGCCGTAGCCAACTATATGTCTAAGCTGGGCTGGGAGCTTGAAGATAGCTATGTCGTAGGCGAGGATATTGACCGCTGTGTGTGGATAATGTCCAAGTACGTCAACAGCGACGAAGAGATTACCGATGGCTTCACCACACGCTGGATGCTCGAAAATAATGGGTCACACTCTGTCAAATAATCACATTTTATACGTATATATATCATAACGCGAGATATAATACCCCATAACATAATAAATATAACCAAATATTTGGAGGGGGGGGGAAATATATTATCTTTGCATAGCAATTAAATAAGTACCTATATGAAGCGATTTTCGACACTCTTTGCCGCACTTCTCATTGTGTGCGCAGCAACAGCTCAGGACTACAACATTAAGAGCGGAGACCCTATATCTATTCGTCTTATATCAGCCATTGACAGCGACAGCAATATACAGACAACACCTACTGCAATTGTTGATGCCAATGTCACAGACAACGAAGGTAACATCCTTATTCGTCGCGGCACAAACGTATCTCTCAGCACCGACATCACCAAGCATAAAGGCTTAGGCAAGGCTGGCAGCATAAATGTTAACTGTTTAACCACCACAGCCGTTGACGGTCAAACAATCTACCTTATGGGTGGCATATCAGCCTACGGCGAGGATCGTGAAGAGCTTGCCATAGGTCTTGGTATAGGTGCCGGAATCTTGGTATTCCCCTTTGGTCTCTTCTGCCTATGCATCAAGGGTGAGGACGCCCACATACCAAGCAATACTATAATCACTAACGTAGTCATGGATGACAACTATACAATTAACTATTAATAAGATAAGATTATGAAGAAGAGTTTAGCTATTTTACTCATTGCGCTCTTTGCATTTACGCAGAACGCCGATGCACAGAAAAGAAAGTACAACTACTACGACAAAGGCTATTGGGGCAATATCGAGGCCGTAGGTGGTGTTGTCCTTAGCGGTGGCGGTGGCGGCAGCGATATTGGTATCAGCACCGTACATGGAGGTCGCCTTGGACATGGCGTTGCTATGGGTATTGGTGCAGGTGTGTATATTGATATCAACAATCTCTATTACGCCTTCAACGTCCCCGTATTCTTGGAGACAAAATACTCTCCGATGAAGGGTGGCAAGTCACCATTCGTATCTCTACGTACAGGTCTTAGTGTTACCGACAACCTTGCTACAGGCTTCTACCTCTCACCTGCCGTTGGTGTTGACCTTGGACGAGTATCGCTATTTGCTCGCTATGGTTTTAATCTATTCCCCATGAATGTAGATATTGATATTCCTGAGCTTGACATGAACATAAACACAGTAGCCAACGTCAAGACTCACGCTTTATCAATAGGTTTAGCTGTGAACTTTTAGGCATTACATAAAAGGAGCTGGCGAACAGAGCCAGCTCCTTTAGTTATGATGTTATAAGGGTGTTGTTTTAGACTTTTAAGCTATACGAATCTCACCTGCGAAGCATCTCTCCAACCCAAAAGCAACTCCTTGATTGTCATTCGCTTCTTACCAGCAAGTTGCAACGACTCAAAATAAATAACGCCATCCTTGCAACGCACGCCATACGTAGTACGACAATCCGTCACGACACTACCGACACTACCATGCTTATCGTCGGCAACAAAGCGCACCTCAAAGAGCTTCACAGAGCCCACCTCGACACCATCCTTGAATAGTGGGGACCACGCCGCAGGATATGGCGAAAGACCACGAACGAGGTTTACGATATCGCGACCCTCACGCAACCAATCAATCTTACCATCCTCCTTGAAAATCTTAGGCGCAGGCTTCAGTGTACTCTCATCAATATGCATCTGCTCGATGGGTGTATAGTCACCCTTAGCCACTATATCCACGGTCTTGGTAACAAGCTCCGAGCCTATGTGCATAAGTTTATCGTAGAGCGTGCCGATGTTATCCTCAGCAAGAATCTCCACCTCCTGCTGCGCTATGATAGCGCCCTTATCAATCTCGTGATTAAGCAAGAAGGTGGTAACACCCGTGCGTGTCTCGCCATTGATGATTGCCCAGTTGATAGGTGCAGCGCCACGATACTCAGGAAGTAGTGATGCGTGAAGGTTAAATGTGCCAAGGCGAGGCATAGACCATACCACCTCGGGGAGCATACGGAATGCTATGACAATACCGAGGTCTATGTCAAGTGCTCTAATAGCCTCCAAGAAACTCTCATCACGTAGCTTCTCGGGTTGCAATATAGGCAAGCCAAGCTCCTTTGCCGTGAGCTTAACATCGCTCTCATGCATCTTCTGACCACGACCAGCAGGCTTATCAGGGGTCGTGACAACAGCCACCACATTATAACCCTCAGCAACAAGGCGACGAAGGGACGTCGAGGCGAACTCGGGCGTACCCATAAAGAGTATTCTTAGGTTCTTCATACTTTACTTCTTCTTTTTCTTCTTCTTACCAATCTTCATCCATGTAGGGATATGCTTAGAGACTTTCTTGCGGAACTTGCGTATCCTGACATCATACCAGTCGGTATCCAAGAGCGAGGAGTCGTTCGTCGCCTTATAGATAAGGTATACCGCCACTGGTGCTAAGACAAATGTCGGCAGCCACATACCGTAGAATGGCTCCCACAATCCCTCGCCAGACATCTTAGAGCCCGAAATGCTGATGACATAGTAGATGACGAAGAATATCAGCGATATAACGATCGGCGTACCAAATCCACCCTTTCGAATGATTGCGCCAAGAGGTGCTCCAATGAAGAAGAAGATGATGACCGACACCGGAAGGGTTAGCTTGCGATGCCACTCATTATGAGCACGATAGAGCTGCGTAATTGCAATCTTCGACAACTGCTCATCAACGACATTCGAGCCCTTGGCGATGCGTGCCGAGTTGCTGGCGTCAATAATCAACTTCGACCTCTCTCTTAGCGACAACCCCGCGATAGAGTCAGCCACATTCACGACCTTAAAGTTTGTCTTATCGTAGACAATCGAGTCGCCGCCGAGTATAGAGTGGTCATAGGGGAATATACGCTCCTTGACCAAAGGACCATATGTGGCACCCGTCGTATTACGAATAGAGATATTTAGTGAATCGATGAGCTCATCGAGTCCATCCATGTCGCGCGTCTGTGACTCACTAAACTCACGCGTCATATCCTCCTCAGGTAGAGACAACTGAGCAATAGGGATGGTAGCATCCTGACGCTCAAACCTATGGCTACGAAGCGTATTATCATTGTACCACGTGCCATTACGCGAATGTTCATGCGTAACGCCATTATAAAGGGTCACAGTAAGATAGCTCTTATCGTCCGACATCTTCATATATCCCGAGTCGGCAACCGTAGTGGTCATATCGCCCTGCTCGTCGCTGAAGTCGAAGATAACCACCTTCTCAAGCTTACCGCTCTTCTCATCCTGGTGGTGCACCTTGACAACCATATTGGGCAGACCCGTAAAAAAGACGTCATCCGGAAACTTCATCTCCTCGCGCTGCTGACGCACGTCGATGATGATGTCATACATTCGCTTATTTGCCTTAGGCACCAAGTCGTTAGAGATATAGTAGCTACCAGCAGCGATTAGCAAGACCAACACGAATAGCGGTCTGAAGATCTTCATCAAAGACATACCCGCAGCCTTCATCGCCAAGAGCTCGAAGCTCTCGCCGAGGTTACCCATGGCCATAATACCCGACAACAGCATCGCCAATGGAAGACCCAATGGGATCATACTTGCCGAGGCGCAGGCAAAGAGCTCTGCGATAGTACTAACATCGAGTCCCTTACCTGTAAGCTCATCAATATAACGCCATACGAAATTCAACATCAAGATAAACTGCACGATGAAGAATGTCGCGAGCAATGGACCTATATAGGCTTTGAGAACAAGTTTATGTATCTTTTTCATTGATGCAATCTATTTCGGCACAAAGATAGAATTTTTACACAAATAAGCATTGCCACAAGGGTAAATATTATGCAGCTACCCGTAGGCAAATCCCACTGATAGCTCACAATAAAGCCCGCCACGTTGCCCACAACAGCCACAACCGCTGCCCATATAGCCATCTTTCGATAATCCTTCGTGAGGGTATTTACGATAACCGCAGGGATGGTCATCAACGATAGTAGCAATATTATACCCATCACCTTTATGGATAGCACGATGGTCACCGCAATAACAATCGCCATGATATAGGCTATGAGAGCCTGATTGATGCCTTGACTCTTGGCATACTCCTCATCAAAGGTCACGAACATAAGCTTACGCAGGAGCAGTAAAGCACCTAAAGTAACAAACAAAGTAAGCCACATAAGATACTCTATATCTGCATCATTAACAAGCAGTATATTACCGAACATATAGCTTGTTAAATCGGTGGCGTATCCGGGACGCAACGACATGAATACAACACCCACCGCCATGCCAAGTGCCCATATTATACCAACGGCCGAGTCCTCTCTAATGCGTCCTCTACGCGAAGTGAACTCGATACCCAACGAAGAGAGAGCGGCAAACAATAGCGAGCCAAGCAGAGGGTCAACGCCGGCATATAGAGCCATGCCCAGACCTCCAAACGAGGCATGGGTGATACCTCCACTGAGGAAGACCATACGGCGCGCCACCACATAACATCCGACAATGCCACATGTTATGCCCGATAGCACCGAGGCGATAAGCGCTCGAGTAAGAAATTCGTATGATAATATGTCAACGATTATCTCATTCATAGATGGCGTCGCAGCTCATAATTTAGTTAATGCTTGCAAAATTAACTTTTTTTCGTAATAATACGAAAAGTTTTCTTAGTTTCAATCAACTTTTTGTAACTTCGCCAGCGAAAATTTGAAGTTTAGCCAATATGACACACAAGAGAGTCAGCTTTCATACGTTGGGTTGCAAACTCAACTTCTCGGAATCATCAACCATCGCACGCGAGTTTGAGCGTGGCGGATACGTTCGCGTTGATCCATCAGCGCCAACAGATGTCGCGGTGATAAATAGCTGTTCGGTAACCGAGCACGCAGATAAAAAATGCCGCAACATCATACGCAAGATACACCGCCGCAACCCCAATGCTATTATAGCCGTTACGGGGTGTTATGCCCAGCTGAAGCCAAACGATATAGCCAAAATTGATGGTGTTGATATAGTGCTAAGCAACAACGATAAAGGCGATTTATATAAACGTGTGGTTGAGCTACAAAATAGAGGACAAGCCGAGGTGTATAGCTGCTCAGTGGAGAACCTCACACGCTTCTTTGCCGCCTACTCATCGGGAGATAGGACACGCTCCTTCCTAAAGGTCCAGGATGGCTGCGACTACAAGTGCGCCTATTGTACAATTCACTATGCACGTGGAGCCAGCCGCAATATGCCCATTGCCGACATTGTTGAGGAGGCTAAAGAGATTGTTGCAGCAGGACAGAAGGAGATTGTAATCACAGGTATCAACACTGGTGATTTCGGCAGAACAACAGGCGAAAAGTTCATCGATCTTCTGCGCGAACTCGACAAGGTTGAGGGCATCGAACGCTACCGTATATCGAGCATAGAGCCAAACCTCATAACTGACGAGATTATAGAGTTTTGCGCCGCGTCACCTAAATTCATGCCTCACTTCCATATTCCACTGCAAAGTGGCTCAACTAAGCTACTCGGCATGATGCGTAGAAGATACACTGCCGAGCGCTACCGCGAGCGCATTGCAAAGATACGTTCGCTCATGCCCGACACCTTCCTTGGTGTGGATGTTATCGT
>JAZSBD010000007.1:0-49774 GCA_045602255.1 Alistipes sp. | reverse complement strand
TGGGAGGGTGTAAACTAAACGAGCACACGACTGCGCATCTGCAAGTAGCGCAGTCGAGCCCCTGAGGGGGTACAGAAGCGAGAAACGAAAGTTTCTCGCTTTTTTTGTTGTTGCTCAATGAGTTAAGCAACCTGCCCTGGGCTTATAGGAGTTCTCGAAAGAGAACTCCATACAACCTTTTTATAGTGCAGATATTGAGACCTGCCGATATGGGCACTTGATTGTGAAAACCCGAATCCATCACCAGTATCTAATATCTAGGAGAGGAATGGTCGGGACAGCAATCGGACGCAAAGGTGGCATTTTGAATGATAATCAGCAAATTTATTTCACAAATATTTGGAGGTCTAAAAAATTAGACCTATATTTGCGTAGACAAAAGAGATAAAATATATATAGTATGCCTACAATTTTTGAGATTTTTGGACTTCGATTTTTCTTCTACTCTGATGAGCATCTGCCAATCCATGTTCATATAGAGTATGGAGGTAACGATGCAAAGATAGAGATTGCAACTCGTAAGGTAGTCCAAAATCGAGGTTTGAAACCAAGAGAGTTAAAGAAAGCAACACAGCTTGTTGAGATGTACGAGCAGGAGATTATCAAAGCTTGGCACGATTATTTCGACAAAGAGTAAAAAGTAATAACTATGGAGAAGATTGTTAAAATTTCGTTTTGTGGTAACGATATATGTGTCGTTACCGATAGCGGGAAGGAGTACCGCAAGGCGTTAGAGTTCTTCCCCACATTAAAAGAGGCTACACCAGCACAGCGTGAGTGCTACCAAATCAACAAGTTTGGCGATGCAGTGCGTTGGGCAGAGATTGATGAGGATATCCACATATCAAGTCTTACTGATGGAGCACAACCCGAGGAAAACGCTATTGGCGCAGCGTTTCGCAAATTTCCAATTCTAAATGTATCGGAGGTTGCCCGTTCTCTCGGAATGCACAAGAGCCTACTGTCAAAGTATATTTATGGTACAAAGAAGCCATCTGAGAAGCGAGAAAAAGAGATTCTCGATGCTTTGAGAGAAGCAGGTCGCCAGTTGGCAAACATATAGATAAAATGCTAACTAATATAGGTTTGTTAAGTTAGACACGATTTAGACAAAAAATCGAAACCTATAGCAAACCATGTCCGCAGATTATTCGTTCTACGCCCTTCTGTGCGGGTATATGCCACGCCCTGAGGGGGTACAGAAGCGAGAAACGAAAGTTTCTCGCTTTTTTGTTGCACCCTTAGGGAGTGAGAACCCTGGGTGCGCCTCCCTCTCAGGGAGGTTGGGAGGGTGTAAACTATCGAGCACACGACTGCCTACTGCAAGTAGCGCAGTCGAGCCCCTGAGGGGGTACAGAAAGCGGAAATTGAAAGGTTTCCTTTTTTTTTGTTGCACCCTTAGGGAGTGAGAACCCTGGGTGCGCCTCCCTGCTACGGGGCCGCTTTTAATGTATGCTGGGTTGATGATTACTGTGTCGATTTTTTGTTATGTCAAAGGCAGGTAAATAAAATCATATTTCAAAACTAAACTTTTGACATGGGAGTAAATAATAGAAATTATTTACTATCTTTGTGCGATATATAAATAAATCAGAAATTATGAAGTGTGCGATTATAGGACATGGTAAGATGGGACGCGAGATTGAGCGTATTCTCGCTCAGCGTGGCCATAGTGTAGAGTTGGTTATCGACGAGGAGAATGCTGCGGAGCTTACTGCCGAGAACCTCAAAAACATAGATGTCTGCTTCGAGTTTACAACACCCGATACTGCGGCACACAATGTGCGCACGGTGCTCGAGGCTGGTTGTAGGGTAGTGTCGGGCACCACAGGCTGGCTCTCGGAGCTTCCTGCGATGCAGACTCTTGCTGTTGAGCGTGGCGGTGCTCTCTTCTATGCCTCGAACTTCTCGATAGGCGTAAACATGATGTTCCGCTTAAACAAGCGCATGGCGGAGCTTATGAACCCATACAAGGAGTATGAGATAACCATCGATGAGACCCACCATATGTGGAAGAAGGATGCCCCCAGCGGCACCGCCATCACCCTTGCCGAGGGTGTCATCGAGGGCGTAGAGCGCAAGCAGGGATGGGTGAACAGTGCTACGGACGACGCAACGCAGATTGCCATTATCTCGCACCGCGAGGGCATGGTGCCAGGCATACACACCGTGCGATACACCTCGGAGGATGACTACTTGGAGCTCAAGCACTCGATCACCAACCGTCGTGCCTTGGCCATGGGTGCCGTCATCGCTGGCGAGTACCTTCAGGACAAGCAGGGTGTGCATACCATGGATGACCTACTATAGAAACGACTAAACAATATTTGAGATATGGAAAAGATTAAGGAGATTTACAATAAGGTGAAGTATTACCTCTCGCACCCATGGTTGTGGTGTGCTATAATGTCGGTTTTGGTGACCGTGTTTGCCATCTGGTATGGCGCTTGGTGGACGCTTGTCATCACCCTGCCACTCATCTACGACTACTACATCACTCGTAAGATACGCACATATCACCGCCAGCTCCTCGATCGATATAATTGGTATCGCATAGCGTGGGCCGTGTGGTGTGCTATCATCTTCGCTGTGGTTGTGGGCGTTATCATTCAGATGCTCATCTTCCGTTGGAATGTGCCATTCCTCATCACCTTCCTCGCTGTTGGTGGCTATGCTCTGTGGAACGAGATTAAGGGGCAGACGAAGATCTATCTATGGATCTATGGCTGGGTGCACGCCCTTGTCTTCGCTACCGTGGTGGCGACACTCATCCAGCTCTACTGGTTCCAGATGTTTGTCATCCCAACAGGCTCTATGGAGGGTACCTTATTGCAGGGCGACTACATCCTTGTCGATAAGGTGGAGTATGGTCCACGTGTGCCAATGACACCACTATCGTTCCCATTTGTGCATAACACCATGCCTTTGAACGATACTAAGGCGTCGTTCTCAACATCGTGGGAGCGCTCATATCGTCGTCTGGCGGGCACAGGACAGGTCGAGCGTGGCGATGTTGTTGTCTTCAACTTCCCTGAGGGCGATACCGTGATCATGGAGCGCGCTGCGGAGAGCTACTATCAGATACTTCGTGACCCACGCGATAGCGTTATGGGTAAGACCCCTGCCGAGCGTCGAGAGTATATCCGCAACCACTATACTATCGCCATCCGCCCTATGGACAAGAAGGAGAACTATATCAAGCGATGCGTAGGTATGCCTGGTGACTGGCTTAAGGTTGTTGATGGCGTGGTATATCACGACAACGAGCCTGAGAAGTATGTGCCAAACAAGCAGTACATCTATGATGTCTACAACAAGAAGAGCGGCAAGACCGAGGGCGTAAAGCTTATCGCCGATAAGGACTTGTCGAAGTATAGCGATACGACAAAGTATGTGCTTACAAAGCTCGGCTCATCGACAAACATCGATAAGGGTCCGCATAATAAGGAGGATATGGCGATGGCTCTTATTCCACACCTCAGCGAGGGTGTCTCTGCATCGTGGACTCTCGATAACTTCGGTCCTGTGTGGATTCCCGAGGCTGGCGAGACCATCGAGCTTAACCCATACAACATGGCGCTCTATGGCCGTTGCATCACCGCCTATGAGCATCGTGCCGTAAAGGAGGAGCGTGACGCTGAGGGCAATGTGACATACTATATCGATGGTCAGAAGGCTACCGAGTATAAGTTCCTCATGGACTACTACTTTATGATGGGTGACAATCGCCACCTATCTATGGACTCACGCTTCTGGGGCTTTGTTCCAGAGGATCATATCGTGGGTAAGGCGAAGTATATATGGTTCTCTATCGACCCTAATACGGGCGATATTCGTTGGGATAGAATGTTTACCAAGATTGAGTAATGGCATCGGATAGTTATAAGACCATTGCTCGAGCTGCCGAGACCACCTACCGTCAGCTGAGTAGTAAGTTCTTGGTCTATGCCTACCCCGTGGAGAGCGAAGGCGAGATTAAGGAGCACCTCGACGCACTGCGCAAAAAGTGGTTCGACGCTACGCACCACTGCTACGCATGGCGCTTAGGTCCGCATGGCGAGCAGTTTCGTGCCAACGACGATGGTGAGCCCTCATCTACTGCTGGCAAGCCAATCCTTGGTCAGCTATTGTCGCAGGAGGTAACCAACTGCTTGGTTGTCGTTGTGCGCTATTTTGGTGGCACCAAGCTTGGTGTGCCGGGTCTCATCGCCGCATATAAGGAGTCTACAGCGTTGGTGCTCTCGGAGTGCGAGATTGTGGAGCGCACGGTGGATGTGAATATCAAGGTGGAGTTTAGCTATATCGCCATGAACGATGTGATGCGCATTGTCAAGGATATGCAGCCACGCATCCACGAGCAGATATTCGATAACCTATGCACCATGCATCTGAGCATCCGCGAGAGCGACTCCGAACAGCTTATCAACCGTTTGGATAAGGTTGAGGGTGCAACGGTGGAGGTGATGTCTGACGAAAATTAAAGACGAATACTCTTTGGATAACACGATAAAAATAAAGGGCGCGAGGGTACACAACCTCAAGAATATCGATGTCGAGATACCGCATAACAACCTCGTTGTTGTGACAGGTCTCTCGGGGTCGGGTAAGTCCACATTGGCCTTCGACACCATCTTTGCCGAGGGTCAGCGTCGCTATGTCGAGTCGCTATCAGCCTATGCACGTCAGTTCCTTGGTAGGGTAGAGAAGCCCGATGTCGACATGATTGAGGGCATAGCCCCAGCCATCGCCATCGAGCAGAAGGTTATCTCGCGTAATCCACGCTCTACGGTGGGCACAACAACCGAGATCTACGACTACCTGAAGTTGCTCTTCTCGCGTATTGGTCGCACCTACTCGCCAACGACTGGTCGCGAGGTGCGTTGCTACGAGGTGGACGATGTTGTCGATAGAATAAAACTCCTTGAGGATGGAGAGCGCATTATGATTGCAGCCCCTCTGCTTCTGAAGCACTCCGAGGGTATTGTCGAGCGCCTCTTGACACTTATGGAGGATGGCGTCAGCCGTGTGCGCTATGCTGGCGAGGTGATGCCGATTGAGGAGTTTATGCCAAGGGTGAGCGATCAGATGAACATCGAGGATGTCATGGTCATCGTCGATCGTGTTGCCAAGCGTGCCGAGCAGGATACCTTGTCGCGTATTACAGACTCTGTGGCGCGTGCCATGGGCTATGGCGCGGGTACCATGTATCTCATCGTTGGTGATGATGTGGAGAGCCTCTCGTCGCACTTCGAGGATGGCGATATGGAGTTCGAGCGCCCCACGGAGCACCTCTTCTCCTTCAATAACCCCATTGGTGCTTGCCCCGAGTGCGAGGGCTATGGCAAGGTTACGGGTATCGATGAGGATTTGGTGATACCCGATAAGTCTAAGAGCATATATAATGGCGCTATTGCCTGTTGGAATGGCGCAACTATGGGTCGCTGGCGCGAGGAGCTTATCTTGAACTCCTCGAGGTTCGGCTTCCCGATACATACCCCTTACCACGCCCTTACGGATGCTGAGCGCGCATTGTTGTGGAGTGGCAACGAATATTTCCATGGTCTTGATGACTTCTTCGCCTATGTAGATACCCAGCGCCATAAGGTGCAGTATAGGGTGCTTAAGGCTCGATATATGGGCAAGACGCTATGTCCCAAGTGTCACGGCACGCGACTACGCCCTGAGGCGTTGTATGTGAAGGTGGGTGGCAAGAGTATCGCCGAGCTTGTGGCGATGACCATTGGCGAGTTGGATAGCTTCTTTGCTAATCTCAAGCTCGATGAGTTTGATAGCACCACGGCGGAGCGCGTCTTGATTGAGATACGCAACCGTTTGGGCTACCTTATGGATGTGGGCTTGCACTACCTAACACTCGACCGTCTCTCTGCCACCTTGTCGGGTGGTGAGTCGCAGCGCATAAACCTATCTACATCGCTCGGTAGCAACCTCGTAGGCTCTATGTATATCCTCGATGAGCCGAGCATTGGGCTTCATCCTCGCGATACTAACCGCCTTATTGGAGTCTTGAAGCAGCTGCGCGACTTAGATAATACGGTTATTGTCGTGGAGCATGAGGAGGAGGTTATGCGTGCTGCCGATTGGATTGTCGATATGGGTCCTGAGGCAGGCATTGGTGGTGGCGAGGTGGTATATAATGGCGCTGCCGCAGATATTCTCAAGGCGGAGAGGTCGCTTACGGCGGACTATCTCACAGGGCGTCGCAAGATAGCCATCCCGGAGCGTCGTCGTGCCGCAGCAGGACATGTGTGCCTGCGTGGTGTGCGCCACCATAACCTCAAAAATATAGATGTCGAGATACCATTGGGTGTCTTCACCTGCATTACGGGTGTCAGTGGTTCGGGTAAGTCGTCGTTGGTCGATGATGTGCTCTACCCAGCCCTCAAGCGCCGCCTCGCCGAGACAACGCTGCTCCCTGGTGACCACGATAGCTTGGAGGTGGATAGACATCTGTTGCAGGGCGTTGAGATGGTATCGCAGTCGCCTATAGGTAAGTCCACACGCTCCAACCCCGTGACATATATCAAGGCCTACGATGAGATACGCCGTCTCTTTGCCGACCAGCCATACGCTAAGCATAATGGCATTGCTGCCACAGCCTTCTCGTTCAATATGCCTGGTGGCAGGTGCGAGGAGTGCGAGGGTGAGGGCGTCATCAAGGTGAGCATGCAGTTTATGGCCGATGTGGAGCTGCAGTGCGAGGCGTGTGGTGGCAAGCGTTTCAAGCAGGAGATATTGGAGGTCAGGTATCGCGGTAAGTCGATATACGATATATTGGAGATGTCCGTGAGCGAGGCTGTTGCCTTCTTCAAGGAGGATACGACAAATAGCACATGCAAGCGTATCGTGGAGCGCATAAGTGCCCTCGAGCAGGTGGGCTTGGGATATGTCAAGCTCGGTCAGTCCTCATCGACCCTCTCGGGTGGTGAGTCGCAGCGCGTTAAGCTCGCCTCGTTCCTTATGAAGGAGCGCTCGAACGATAGGCTGATGTTCATCTTCGACGAGCCCACAACGGGTCTTCACTTCCACGATATAGGTCGCCTCCTGGGGGCCTTTGATGCACTTATCGCACGAGGACATAGCGTCGTTGTCGTGGAGCATAACATGGAGGTTATCAAGTGTGCCGACTGGGTTATCGACCTCGGTCCTGAGGCGGGTGCTGATGGCGGTAGGGTGGTCGTTGCAGGCACACCCGATGATATTATGGCTTGTGCAGATAGTTACACAGGTCAGTTCTTAAAGAATCACAATGAAGGAGTTTGAAACATATATACTGCCTAATGGCATACGAGGCATCCACCGCCAGGTGCGTAGTGGCGTTGTTCATTGCGCCATGGTCATAAATGCTGGTAGCCGCGATGAGCTTAAGGATGAGTATGGCATTGCCCACTTCACGGAGCACGCCCTATTCAAGGGTACGGAGCGTCGTCGTGCCTATCAGGTGAACTGCCGCCTTGAGAACCTCGGTGGCGAGCTTAATGCTTACACGACAAAGGAGGATACAACGCTGCATGCTACGGTCATGCGCCGTGACTTCCAGCGTGCCGTGGAGCTTATCGCCGATGTTGTCTTTCACTCCTCGTTTCCCGATAAGGAGCTGAGAAAGGAGCGCGAGGTCATTGCCGACGAGATAAATTCATATAAGGACTCGCCCTCGGAGCGCATATATGACGACTTTGAGGATTTGATGTTCCAGGGCTCGGAACTCGGGCACAATATCCTCGGCAGCAAGGCACGCCTTGCGCGTATCACGTCGGAGGATATGCACGCCTTTGTGCGCCGTACCTATACCACCGACCAGATGGTCTTCTCCTCTATCGGTAACTTCTCGGTGGTCACCGCTAAGCGCGTTGCCGAGCGTTACTTTGCTGCGGAGGAGGCTACAATGCGTGGCTATACGCGTCAGCAGACGGCAGACTATAAGCCCTTTAGCGTTGTGCAGTCACGCCATACGCACCAGGCGCACGGCATTATCGGAACGCGCGGTTATAGCATTAGGGATGACCGCCGCCTGCCCTTTGCCTTAGCGATAAACATCTTGGGTGGTCCCTCGGCAAACTCCATACTCAACCTCGTGTTGCGCGAGAAGCATGGTCTGTCGTATAATGTTGAGGCAACCTATACACCATACTCTGATACGGGTATTGTGGGCATATACTTCTCGTCAGACCACGACAATGCGGAGCAGTGTGTGGAGCTTATCGAGAGTGAGGTGGCACACCTTATGCGCGAGCCTATATCGCCCCGTCGCTTGGCTATCGCCAAGAGGCAGTTTGTGGCGCAGATGGCAATATCCATGGAGTCGAACGAGGGGTATATGTTAGGTGCTGGTAAGAGCTATCTGCTCTATAAGGATATTGAGACCTTGGAGGAGGCATATAAGAAGGTTATGGCAATCACCGCCGAGCAGATTATGGAGGTGGCCAACGACAACTTCGGCAATTTGTCAAGACTAATATATAGATAGAAGTGAAGCCGTGCGTCTATATTCTTACGAATGATAACCACTCGGTGCTTTATGTTGGTGTTACATCTGATATTAAGCAGCGTGTTAATGAACATTTGTCTGATGTCGGATGTGTGTTTAGTAGGCACTATAACTTGCATAAGGTTGTATATATAGAGTATCTGCCAACGATGATGGCGGCGATTACAAGGGAAAAGCAGATAAAGAGTTGGAATCGTACAAGAAAGGTTGATTTGATATGTAGCCTTAACCCATCGTGGCGTAACTTGATGATAGATATGTAGACTTTAGATCCTCATGATGCACAACTATTGGGTATCAGTAAGGTCGTATAAACAAAGGTAGATTGCCACAGAATTGCATAGACCGCAACGGGTATCAGTAAGGATTTTGGATGCAATTCTTCGCAATGACGTATATTATAAAAATGTCATCCTGAGGAGGCGCAACCGAGAGGGTAATGAGTGGTATTCACCCTATGCGCCGACGTGAGGATCTACCGCTGTTTAATAACGTTGTGGATGCAGAGGGTAACTCTTTCAAAGACGTGTATAATTAATAAAAAGATAGTTATGGATAACTTAGAGCAATACATCTTGGATAATACCAAGCCTGAGGAGGCGCTCATGCACCGTCTTGAGAGGGAGACATACCTTCGCGTCATTAACCCACGAATGATATCGGGACACCTGCAGGGCAAGCTCCTCGAGATGCTTGTGCGCATGATGCGCCCACGACGCGTGTTGGAGATAGGCACCTTCACTGGCTACTCGGCACTGAGCATAGCACGCGGACTCGATGACGACGCCATACTCGACACCATAGAGGTGGATGACGAGTTGGAGGATATTGCGGCAAAGTACTTCGACGCCTCGGGGTATGGGCACCGCATACGCCAGCATATAGGCTCGGCATTGGATGTCGTGCCACGCCTTGGCGAGACCTACGACATGGTATTTATGGATGGCGACAAGAGGGAGTACCCCGATTACTACCGCATGCTTATGGATGGTGGCTATGTTAAGAGCGGCTCGTTCATTCTTGCCGATAACATCCTATGGTATGGCAAGGTGGCACAGCCCATAGCGCATAACGACAAGCATACGGAGGCTATCGTTGAGTTCAACCGCATGGTGAGGGAGGATGATAGGGTGGATAATGTAATCATCCCTATCCGCGACGGTATAAATGTGATATATGTAAAATAGAATGAAGCTGTCTAACAAGGCTACTTTGTCATTACGCTTGCCTCGAAAATCCTCATTTACGCCAAGTAAACTGCGGTTTTCGAGCCTACGCAGCGTTGCGATTAAGGCGAGAACAGAAATATGTTTACATGTTTTTGTCGAGCCGAAGCAACGAAAAGGAACTTAAGCCTAAAATTAGCTCTTGTTATACAACTTCTGATAGAATGGGGTGTCCACAAAACTTGTTGGACACCCCCATTTTACTATCCCAGCGCCACGTCCAATATCATCATCACCACAAAGCCTATGGCAAAGGCTATCGTTCCTATGTTGGAGTGCTTGCCCTGCTGCGTTTCGGGGATAAGCTCCTCGACAACAACATAGAGCATCGCTCCTGCCGAGAAGGATAGGAGGTAGGGTAGCGCGGGTGAGATATGCTCAAAGAGGAGTATCATCACCAGTGCCGACACGGGCTCTACGATGCCCGAGAGACCTCCGTAGAGGAAGGAGCGGCGGCGTGTCATGCCCTCGGTGCGCAGTGGTAGCGATATTATAGCACCCTCGGGGATGTTCTGTATCGCCATACCTATGGCGAGCGCCGAGGCTGCTGCCATGCTCACATCGGCATTGCCACTAAGTGCTCCTGCCACCACAGCACCCACGGCCATGCCCTCAGGGATGTTGTGCAGCGTGACGGCGAGCATCAACATCTGACGCCTGCCGAGTGCTGAGCGTGGTCCTTCGGGGGTGTCGGAGCTGATATGCTGGTGGGGAACAAGGCTGTCGAGCATAAGCAGGAAGAGCATGCCGAGGATTATGCCTATGGCGGCGGGTAGCCAGCTGAGGCGCCCCATAGCCGCAGAGAGCTCTATCGAGGGCATGATGAGCGACCACACCGACGCCGCAACCATGACGCCCGCAGCAAAGCCTATGAAAGCCTTCTGCGTGCGCTCCAACGACGCGCCGCGCGTGAAGAGTACGGTGGAGGCACCCACCAGCGTGCCCACAAAGGGGATAAGTATTATCGTCAGCCAACTCATAGTCTATCACCATACAAAAACAGACCCAATCTTGGGCCTGTTTTTGCATTAACGGGTCTTATATTAATAGTTCTCAGCCTTAATCTGGAAGTATGCCTGTGGGTGAACACATACTGGACATACCTCAGGAGCCTTCTGACCTACGTGGATGTGACCGCAGTTCGAGCACTGCCAAATCATGTCGCCGTCGCGTGAGAATACGAGACCACCCTCAACATTTGCCAAGAGCTTGCGGTAGCGCTCCTCGTGCTCCTTCTCAATCTTACCCACCTCATCGAAGAGGAATGCGATGTGGTCGAAGCCCTCCTCGCGAGCATCCTTAGCCATCTGAGCGTACATATCTGTCCACTCGTAGTTCTCGCCCTCGGCAGCAGACTTAAGGTTCTCAGCTGTTGAGCCAATGCCCTGCAATAGCTTGAACCATATCTCGGCGTGCTCCTTCTCGTTAGCCGCTGTCTCCTCGAAAATCTTAGCTATCTGAACATAGCCATCCTTCTTCGCCTTAGATGCAAAATAGGTGTACTTATTACGTGCCTGTGACTCGCCAGCAAATGCCTCCCACAAGTTCTTCTCGGTCTTAGTTCCTTTCAAATCTTTCATAGTGTTTTTAGTTTTATAGGTTTGTAATTATTTTTCTTAGTTTATTTCCCTTTTCCTGATGCAAAGATAATAGTAATTTTGTTATCTGCAATATGATTTTGATTGTATTATTTTATGTTCGTATATGTTTTGTTTATATTATCGCGTATATCGATAAGCCTTATCGTGGCTATATGGGGCTGAAATCGATTTTTGCACTATAATTGCATGGGGAGTACTGAACAATCAAAAAACATTAATGTATGAATAGTGCAAATAAATCTAATGGCTTCAAACTAAGCGTCATGACGCTTGCCATTATGAATGTTACCGCCGTTGTGAGCCTTCGCGGTCTCGCCTCTGAGGCTATCTATGGCGTGCAGTCGGCGTTCTACTATCTCTTTGCTGCATTGGTATTTCTCATCCCCACGGCGATGGTGGCTGCCGAGCTTGCGGCGATGTTCTCGAACAAGCAGGGCGGTGTCTTCCGCTGGGTGGGCGAGGCTTTTGGTGATCGCTGGGGATTCTTGGCGATATGGTTGCAGTGGATACAGTCGACGATATGGTATCCCACGGTGCTCACCTTCGGAGCTGTGAGCATCGCCTTTATAGGTCTCAACCCTCATGCCGATGCGGCGCTCGCCTCGAACCGTCTCTTCACCCTTGTCGTGGTGCTTGCCATCTATTGGATTGCGACAATCATCGCCCTTCGCGGTATTGGCTGGGTGGGTAAGGTTAGTAAGTGGGGTGGTGTGATAGGCACTATCATCCCTGCAGGATTGCTCATCCTCCTCGCCATAATTTATGTCGCCTCGGGAGGTCATAGCTATCTGAATGTCGATGAGAGCTTCATCCCCGACTTCTCGAACTTCGGCAACCTGGTGCTTGCAAGTAGTATCTTCCTCTTCTATGCCGGTATGGAGATGATGGGTATCCACGTTATGGAGGTCGATAACCCCAAGCGTAACTATCCGCGTGCCATACTACTTGGCTCGCTCATCACGGTGCTTATCTTCATCCTCGGCACATTTGCGCTCGGCATCATCGTCCCCGAGAGCGAGATAAGCCTCACGCAGACCCTCCTCATCGGCTTCGACAGCTACTTCCGCTTCCTCGGCATACCATGGCTTGGCTCTATCGTCGCCATAGCCCTTGTCTTTGGTGTCTTGGCAGGTGTTCTCACCTGGGTGTCGGGACCCTCGAAGGGTATCTTCACTGTGGGCAAGGCGGGCTATCTGCCACCATTCTTCCAGCGTACGAATAAGCAGGGTGTGCAGCGCAATATCCTCCTTGTGCAGGGCGTCATTGTCACCATCCTCGGCATGTTGTTCGTCGTCATGCCCTCGGTGCAGAGCTTCTATCAGATACTCTCGCAGCTCACCGTCTTGCTCTACCTCATCATGTATATGCTGATGTTCTCGGCAGCCATAACCCTGCGCTATAAACGCCCCGATATTGAGCGACCATATCGTCTTGGCAAGCGTGGTAATGGCGTTATGTGGCTACTCGGTGGTCTTGGCTTCTGTGGCTCGTTGCTCGCCTTTGTGCTCAGCTTCATACCACCATCGCAGATCGCCGTTGGTAGCACCACGGTATGGTTCTCGGTGCTTATCATCGGTGCTCTTATCGTCGTGGTCATACCATTTATTATATATAGTATGCGTAAACCGTCGTGGAAGTCGGCCGATAGCGAGTAGGTGTGAATATGGGTAGTTCCGCAAACAGAGCTTGCTCTGTGGATATCCGCTTCGCTCTGGGTATTACCCAGTCTACCCAGAGTGCGCCTTGCGCACGGCTCTACCCACACTACCCAGTCCTACCCAGAAACACTTCTCTTGCTCCAACGGAGCAAAAGCATTACTAATTAACTTTTTACCTAAAAGATTAAAGGGTCGCTCGAGCGACCCTTTATCTTATCTTACTTCTCAATATCCTTGAAGTAACGATAGGTGACAACCTTCAGCTCCTCGGCGGCACGGTCGTCGCAGACGATGATGCCTGCGGGGTGTATCTGCAGTGCCGAGAGTGTCCACTGGTGGTTGTAGCTACCCTCGATGGCGTGGCGTAGGGCGCGTGCCTTCTTTGGTCCTGTAGCAAGTATAAGCACCTTGCGAGCGTCGAGGATTGTGCCCACACCTACAGTGAGTGCCTGTGTTGGCACCTTGGTGATGTCGCCACCGAAGAAGCGCGAGTTAACGGCGATGGTGTCCGACGTGAGGGTCTTGATGCGTGTGCGCGACTGAAGCGATGAGAATGGCTCGTTGAAGGCGATATGACCATCCTCGCCAACACCTCCCATGAATAGGTCGATGCCACCAGCCTTGACTATTGCCTCCTCATATGCTGCGCACTCTGCCACAAGGTCCTCGGCATTGCCATTGAGGATATGCACATTCTCAGCCTTGATATCGACATGGCTGAAGAAGTTGGTCCACATGAATGAGTGGTAGCTCTCGGGGTGATCCTCCGCCAAGCCTACATACTCGTCCATGTTAAAGGTGATGACATTCTGGAACGACACCTCGCCAGCCTTGTGTAGGCGGATAAGCTCCTTGTATGTCTCAAGTGGTGTGGAGCCTGTAGGCAAGCCCAACACGAATGGGGCATCGGTGCGAGCCGCCTTAGCCTTAATCTCGTTTACGATATAGGCGGCAGCCCATGCTGCAACCTCTGTCGATTTATCCTTAATAATTACTCTCATATTTTTTTGGTTGATGATTACTCAGTTTTGTCATTACCACATCTTTACGAATACCTCCATTGCCTGGTACTCTGCCATGCCGAGCTTGTCGTATAGCTGTGCGGTATTCTGTGTGCGCTCCTCGGCACGCTGCCAGAACTCGCGGGTGTCGCTACCAGGGAATGGCACGATATCCTTCTGCGATAGGTGGCGATAGATGGCGTGACGCTTCTTAAGCACCTCGTCGGGAGCAAGAGGCACTGCCATATCCACCATACCGAGGTTCCACTCCATCCATGCTCCGCGATAGAGCCATAGGTGGCACTCCTCACGCCAGTTGTCATCCTTGGTGCGATCCAAAGCCTCCAGCAGAGCCTCGATACACATGCGGTGTGTGCCGTGTGGGTCGGCAAGGTCACCAGCAGCATATATCTGATGAGGGCGTATCTCGCGCAAAAGCTTGACGATGATCTCAATATCCTTGTCGGTGATAGCGCCCTTCTTAATACCGCCCGTCTCGTAGAATGGAAGGTTGAGGAAGTGGGCGTTGGTGTCGGGGTTAAGACCGAATGAGCGCACCGCAGCACGCGCCTCGGCACGGCGTATAGCACCCTTGATGTCGAGCAGGCGACGTGGCTCGGGCTTACCGCGCTTCTTCGAGGCGATGAGCTGAACAACCTCGTTGTACGTGTCGCCAAGACCCAACTCGCGGGCGGTGTCCACATTCTGCAACACCACATCGTCGTGTACTGCCACATTGCCCGATGTCTGGTATGCCACATGCACATCGTGGTTCTGCTCCACAAGGCGGATGAATGTACCTCCCATCGAGATTACATCGTCGTCGGGGTGTGGCGAGAAGATAAGCACGCGCTTAGGGTAGGGTAGCGATGGTGCTGGACGTGTAGAGTCGTCGGCATTGGGCTTACCACCTGGCCATCCGGTGATGGTATGCTGCAAGTCGTTGAATACGCGGATGTTAATCTTGTCGTAGGTACCGCACTTCTCCAAGAGCTCGCCCAATGAGTTCTCGATGTAGTCGCGGTAGGTGAGCTTTAGAATAGGCTTGTTTACCTTTCCACAGAGCCATACCACAGCCTTACGCACGAACTTAGGTGTCCAATCGCAAGGACCCACGAGCCATGGTGTCTGCTCGCGTGTGAGGTGCTCGGCGGCATTCTCGTCGATGACAACCTCTATTGCTGGGTGCTCCTGTAGGTGGCTGGCTGGGATAAGGTCGTTTATAGGACCCTCCACAACGCGGTGTATAGCCTCTGCCTTCTGCTCGCCCCATGCCATGAGGATTATGCGGTCGGCACGCATCACGGTGCCAAGACCCATCGTGATTGCCAACTTTGGGGTGTTCTCCAAGCCGAAGAACTGCTCCGACTGTATCTTGCGCGAGTTATGCGATAGCTCCACAAGACGTGTGTGCGACTTGGCATATGAGCCTGGCTCGTTGAAGCCTACCTGACCATCCTCGCCCATGCCTATAATCATGAGGTCTATCTTGCGGATAGACTTGTCATACTCGGCGCAGTACTCCGAGACGATGCTCTCGGGGATTGAACCATTCGGAATATGGATGTTCTCGGGGCTGATGTCTATATGCTTGAGGAACTCATCGTGTATGCGATAGTTGCGGCTCTGCTGCTCTGTGCGCTTGATAGGGTAGAACTCATCGAGGGTGTATACAGCAACGTTGGCAAACGATATCTCACCCTCCTTGTGACGCTTCACCAACTCGCGGTAGAGACCCAGCGGTGTGCGACCGGTGGTTAGACCGAGCACAAATGGAGGCAACTCCTCGTAGATGTCGCGTGCCGAGGCGTTCTCGCTGTGGTTGCGCACAAGGCGACAGATGATGTCGGCAATATACTGTACGCCATGGTATTCGCTCTCGAAGACGCGTGTTGGCATACGCTCATAACGGTGTACTATATCCTTTGGTGCTGACTCTTGGGCAAGACCGCCATGCTTTGGTAGCTGATATTTGTTATTCATCGTTATTAAGGGATGTTCTATAAATTAGTAATAAGGTTTTCGTTATCTCAGGAAATTCTATTTCAATTCTCTATGCACTTTACACTCCAAAGTTACGAAAAATAATTTATTTTAATGCCGAAAGGGGGATTTTTTTACTTGGCTTCGCGTTGGGTATTATGGGTATTGCCGCTTCGCTCTGGGTATTATGGGTAATTCCGCTTCGCTCTGAGGAAAATCACTTCACTACTCTCAACTACTCTTCACTACCCTTAACTACTCGCATCTTAATCGCTCAGCAGGAGCAAAAGAGAAGGGGTCTGAGGGGTCTGAAGGGTCAAAGGGGTGTTTTGTTGATAGTTAGCCCCTCGTACCCCTAATACCCCTTGTCCCCCATTTACCCAAAATATTAATCGCTCCGTAGGAGCGAAACATTACTAATTACTCTTTACTCATTAAAAAAGAGCCCATCCAAACACTTGGATAGGCTCTCAATATAATTTTAGGCTTTTTTTCTCTTCCTCAATTCTCTCTCTCTCAATTCTCCCTCTCTCTTAATCTCTCGCCCCTTGGGGTTAGAATATCTCCTTGCGGATGATTGTCTGCTCACGGTCAGGACCTACCGATACTACGGCTACCTCTACGCCTGTGAGCTCTTCGAGCTTAGCGACATAAGCCTTAGCATTCGCTGGTAGCTCATCGTAGCTCTTTATGGTGGTGATGTCCTCGCTCCAGCCGGGTAGCTCGATATACTCAGCCTCGACCCTCTCCAAGTCGGCAATTGTCGATGGGACATAGTCGATATGCTCGCCATTGAGCTTGTAGCCTGTGCAGATGCGTATTGTCTCAAGACCTGAAAGAACATCGAAGAGCATCAACGATAGGTAGTTAAGACCGCTGATGCGACGCACATGGTTGAGCACCACGGTGTCGAGCCAACCCACGCGACGAGGACGTCCCGTTACGGTGCCATATTCGTGGCCACGCTCACGGATGTACTCTGCGCGCTCGTCGAAGAGCTCCGATGGGAATGGACCCTCACCCACACGGGTGGTGTATGCCTTGGCAACGCCCATAACATTGTCGACATAGCGTGGTGCGATACCAGTGTTCACAGGAACGCTTGCTGCCGTAGGGCTTGATGATGTCACGAATGGATATGTGCCGTGGTCGATGCAGAGCATTACGCCCTGAGCACCCTCGAACAATACCTTCTTGCCCTCCTCGATAAGGCGGTTGAGGAGTACTGAGGTGTCGCATATCATTGGACGAAGACGCTCGCCAAGTTCGAGATACTGGTTGTAGATAGTCTCGAAGTCGCAAGGCTCCATGCCGAGAGCTTTAAGCTCGATGTTCTTCTGTGCAAGGGCATCCTTCAATCGCTCAGCGAAGTACTCCTTGTTGAGCAGGTCGCCCATGCGGATGCCCACGCGGCTATACTTGTCGGTATATGCTGGGCCGATACCCTTCTTTGTTGTGCCTATCTGACGACCACCCTTAAGTGCCTCATAGGCGCCATCGAGCATCGAGTGGTAGGGCATTACGCAGGCTGCACGGTCCGAGATAAAGAGCTTGTAGTCGGTGATACCTGCCTTGTGTAGACGGTCCAACTCCTCGAACAACGACACAGGGTTTATGACCATGCCGTTGGCCATGATGTTTATGATATGTGGGTTGAAGACGCCTGAAGGTATCGACTGAAGAGCGAACTTCTTACCATCGAAGACAATGGTGTGACCAGCGTTGTTGCCACCCTGGTGACGTACTACAACGTCAGCACCACCAGCATAGAAGTCTGTAATCTTACCCTTACCTTCGTCGCCCCACTGAGCGCCTACAACTACTAATGTGTTACTCATAACTAATGTTTTAATGTCACGCTACTATGGTGACGCAATTATACGGCTACAAAAGTAATAAATTTTGTTTAATTACTCGCCTTTCGAGCGACTAAATTTATCAACACTTTATTGACCGATAGGCGATGTCCTACTTTTTACGGTTTATGATGTGCTCCATGATTATTACCATGATGACGCCCATGGCAAAGCCATTGCCCATCAATGGTTGTAGTAGCTCTGGCGCAATACCCGGAGGCATAAGCTGGAAGAGCATTGCCACCATTAGTGGAAGACCCATTGTGAGTGCATCGGCAAATGTCTCTGCCGACTTTGTTGATTGCAACATCTCGAACGAGGCGGCAAGCTGTGTGCCCATAAGGAAGAGTAGTATCACGCCGATGACGGGTGCTGGTATGGCGGTGAGCACCCATATAATGTCGGGCGAGAGGGCGCAGAGTATAAGGGCTATGGTTGCAGGTATGAGGGCACGGCGTGCGGCACATCCTGTCGAGGCGATGACGCCTGGGCTCATCGAGTAGTTGACAGCACCGAGGACACCCATAGCTCCCGATACGATATTCATAATGCCGGTGATGGCTACACCGCGCTTCAGACGACGGGGCATATCCTCGGTTTGGAGCATTCTGCCGAGCGACTCTATCGAGCCTATATCGTTGATGATAAGGGCTATGTAGCACACCACAAAGGCTACTATAAGACCTGCGTCGAGGCTCACCCGCTCGATGAACATGTTATCCAACGAGGCTGCCGAAGAGTGTCTCTCTGGCATCTCGAAGAGAGCAAAATATATGACGCTGCCAACAACAAGAGCTGCGGGTATTATAAGGCTCTTGACAATGCCCGTGAACTTGCGGTTCATCACCACCATGGCGATAGTCGCCACGATGGCGAAGATTAGACCGAAGTTGTTCTCTGCGTGTGTGGCGTGTGGCGAGAATACGAGCTTGCCGGCGATGGTTGGGGTGAGTGTAAAGGCTATGAGTATGAGTATCACCACGATGATGCGTGGCGTGAAGAGCCTCTGCACATAGTGCATCGTGTTGCCCACGCTAAGGAGTGCCGTTATTGCGCCACCTATGGCTATGGAGGTGTATATGGCATCTGTCGATGCGTTAGACGCGAGTGCCGAGATGACACCTACGAGCAGCACGGCGGCAGGTCCCACAACAAGGGGCAGGCGATGACCCCACACTATCTGTATGAGCCCCGCTATGCCCATCACGGCAAATAGCTTTTGGGCGTAGAATAGCTGCTCCTCGGCAGAGCCTTGTGCTACAAAGACGCTTGTGGCAACAACGGCGATACATAGCACGAACCATTGCAGCGAGTAGGTTATGAGTGCTCCCATGGGGAGTCTATCTTCGATGTTGTATTTTAGTTTCATCCAACGGGTTATTTTGTTACTATCTTGTTTGCAAGAGTGGGCTTATCGGTGGTTATGTAATCAACATTGTGGTGTATGTCCCACTCCATATCCTTTGTTTTGTTTGTTGCCTACACACCTGACATCAGCCCTGCATAGGCTAATACTCCACCTTATCCAGCTTATCGTTCCACTTGCGGAAGGCCTCCAGTGCTTCGTTGCGCATGAAGTGTTCGCAGTGTATCGAGCGACGATCGTAGTCTAAGCGCAGCTGGTCGTAGATGAATGAGTCGTCGAAGTCTATGGCTGCAGCGTCGCGCTTGGTGTTGGCATAGCATATGCGCTCCACGCCCGCCCAGTAGAGGGCGCTAAGGCACATGGGGCATGGCTCGCATGAGGTATATACGGTGCATCCCGAAAGGTCGAAGGTGTTCAACTCGCGACAGGCGTTGCGTATTGCCACCACCTCGGCATGTGCCGTAGGGTCGTTGTTGGGCACCACGCGGTTAGCGCCCTTGGCTATAACCTCTCCGTTGCGCACGATGACTGCGCCGAAAGGACCTCCGCCCTCGTCGATATTCTCGATAGATAGCTCTATGGCCATCTGCATAAACTTCCTATCATCTGCCGAGTAGTCACTCCTCTCAGGCAGACCATTTTGCTTATCTGTTGTCATACATTACTCCCTTGCAATTACCGAGCAAAGATAATCCCTACTCTACGGTCTGGTGTAGGATTACGCGCTCCAGGGCACGCTCGCAGACAGGGCAGAAACGCTCTGCTACGTTGTTGCGCATACGGCAGATGTCCGTTGGACGGTAGATGCCCTTCGAGCGGTAGCCACCACCCTCATAGGCGCCTACGATGTAGTTCTTTGAGCGTTTCTCCGTCACTTTCGTAGGAATCTCTATGTTCTTGCCCACCATGTCTGCCCACTTCGAGTCGAAATCGACAAGCGTGGTGATGTTGGGCTCCCAGGGCTCATGCTCTAAGGAGTGCATCTCCTCGGTGCTATCGCCATTATCGTAGAAATACTCGTCACCCAAGCCACCGAACGAGTGTCCGAACTCATGCACCACCACAGGGCGGAAGTCGCGGTGATGAGCCGTGGTAAGGGTATATGAGTTGTAGATGCCACCACCACCATAGGTGTCGGTATTAGCGAGGATTATGAAGTGCTCGCAGGGGATGTTCGTGGCGATGTCGAACATGTCATATATATTCGCTGTGGTCAGATAGCGCTCCATGTAGAATGTCATGAAGTGGGAACTTATGGCAGTATCGCGCCATACGCCCTGCTGAGGTACGCTCACATTACTATCCTGCGAGGTGTTTGCCACAGCTATGAAGTTGAACTTCTCGGCATGGCTCTTGAATGGCTCGTATGAGAGTATCTCCTCGGCGGTGATGCGTGCATCCTCCATGAATAGCTCCATCTGCTCTGCTGTGTAGCCCTCGGCGAGGATTACCACATCAATGCACTCCTTAGAGTCGCCACCCTTATGCACATAGGTGTAGGGTAGTGGCTCCTGGTTAGAGCGGTCGCGGATGAGCACATCATTGGGCATTATGGTGTGTCTTAGACGGCTCTCCTTACCCTCGTTGTCGCGGAGTACCACCTCGGCGATGGTTGCGCGCTGTGGCATAGGCACGAGGAGCGTAAACTCGAAGCTCTTCTCTATCTGCTGCGCCTCGGGTGTTGTTATCCACTCCTGGAAGAGCGATGAGAAGGATGTCTTGTATATCACCTCGCCTGTTGCTGTGTCGGTGAGCGTGAGGTCGCCATTACCCTTGAGGGGCACATTGTCGAGGTTCACACGGCGTCCCCACCAATTGTCGGTCTCTGATAGGTCGCGCAGTGCCACGCTCTGCGCCTCGGCATTGCCTGAGAAGATGTAGTCGATGCGCAGTGTCTTATCCTCGAAGTTATTGTCGAAAGACTGGGCATTAGCCATTGTCACACCCATAAGTAGGAGTGCTAACGATAGTAGTTTTCTCATAGTTGCTATTATGTTATCTGTTTTGTCGCAAAGATAGGAAAAAAAAGTGAAAGTGGAAAGTGAGAGGAGCAACACCATTACTAATTCCTCATTACTCTTTACCAATTTTTTTGTACCTTTGCCCCGATGCGTAGACTTATTATATATATACTGCTGTTGCTGATGCCCCTCGAGGTGTTGGCGCAGTCGTCATTGCCACGCGCTACGCATAGCAAGGTGGCTAACGAACTCACTACGTTTCTACGCACGGAGGTTAGTGGTGGTCAGGTCTCAATAACCAATAGCCGCATCAGCGCTGATGCCCTACCCACCGTCGAGATATACGCCTCGGCGGAGTTGGGATACTACCCCTGGCGCGAGGATAACATCGCCTCGGTCTATGATGTCGTGCGCAGTCTCCTACCCGAGAAGTATGCCGACTACGCGCTACGTCTTTATGTCGATAACAAGCCCTTAGAGGCTCTAATCACGGGGTATGCTGATAGTGAGCACTTTAGATATGCCGAGCAGCCACCCCTTATCACGCGCCTAAGCACGCCGTCGCACCCAACAAGTGCACTTGCCAATCGACATATAGTCCTCTGGCAGAGCCATGGTCGCATATGGCAGCCCAAGGGTGGCGCATGGGCGTGGCAGCGTCCGCAGTATTGGCTTACGGTCGAGGATTTGTTCACGCAGAGCTTCATCGTGCCCTACCTCGTGCCCATGCTCGAGCGTGCTGGTGCCTCGGTACTGTTGCCTCGTGAGCGCAGTATGCGTGCCGAGGAGCTTATCATCGACAATGACCCGGGTATCGACGCCACGACATATAGCGAGCAGTCGCGCCGCTATAAGTGGGAGTCGGGTGGCGTGGGCTTCGCACATCTTCAGCACACCTACCCCTCGGAACACAACCCCTTCGAGGATGGCACAGTGCGTCAGGTTGAGGCATCGACAAACGCCTCGCGCCTAAGTAGTGCGTCGTGGGGTGGCGAGATAGCCGTGTCGGGCATCTATAGCGTATATGTATCCTATAAGACGTTGCCACGCTCCATCACCGATGCCCACTATACGGTGCACGCCTCGGGTGGTGATAGGGAGTTTCGCGTCAACCAACGCATGGGTGGCGGTATGTGGATATGCCTCGGCGATTTCTACTTCGAGGCGGGGTGTCACGATAGGCTTGTCACGCTGGATAACCTCTCGTCGCGCACGGGTGTTGTGACGGCGGACGCGGTGAAGATTGGCGGTGGCATGGGTAATATCTATCGTGGCGATAAGGAACTTACGAGCGATATGCCACGCTTTGTGGAGGGTGCACGCTACTGGCTGCAGTGGTCGGGCTTCCCGACAGATGTCTATGCCCCCAAGGGTGGCACCGATGACTATAAGGAGGACTATATGTCGCGTGCCCACTGGGTAAATCACCTTATGGGTGGCACGGAGCATAACCCCGATGCCGAGGGTAAGCGAATACCCATAGACCTCGCCTTTGCCCTGCACTCGGATGCAGGACGTAGAGATAACGACGATGTGATAGGCACGCTGGGTATCTACTGCACGCAGGATGATGAGGGTCAGTTTATTGGCGGTGCTTCGCGCCTCTTGTCGCGCGAACTTACCGACGCTGTGATGAGCGAGGTAGTCGATGCTATACGCACCAATTATGAGCCCGCGTGGAAGCGTCGTGGTATGTGGGATAGAGCCTACTACGAGGCACGCATACCGAAGTGCCCAACGCTCCTCTTGGAGCTAATGTCGCATCAGAACTTCGCCGAGATGCGCTTGGGTCTTGACCCCGCTTTCCGTTTCGACGTGAGCCGTGCAATATATAAGGGTATGTTGCGCCACGTTGCCGCGCAGTACGATATGGAGTATGTCGTGCAACCCCTGCCCGTGAAGGTCTTTAGCGCCCACGTTATGGATAAGGGTGTTATGCTCAGCTGGCAGCCTACGGAGGACGAAAGCGAGCCTACAGCCACGGCGGACTACTATATATTATATACGCGCGTGGGCGATGGTGGTTTCGATACGGGTCGTCGTGTGGAGGGCACGTCTATATATCTCGAGCAGCGTCCCGACGTGGTATATAGCTATAAGATTACTGCGGTCAACCGTGGTGGCGAGAGCATGGACTCGGAGATCGTCTCTGCCTGTCGCGTTAGGCGTGAGAGGGGTAGGGTGATGATTATAAATGGCTTCGACAGAGTCTCTGCGCCCATAAGCCGCCGCGAGGAGGGTAGTGTGGGCTTCCATGTTGAGGAGGATAGCGGCGTGGGATATATCGAGGATATAGCCTACATAGGTGCTCAGCACGACTACGACCCTTTGAGCGATAACCTCGGTCTTAGCCACGATAACTATGCCGCCAATATTCTCTCGGGCAATACTTTTGATAACGTCGCTGTACATGGTCGCTCCATCGCCAAGGCAGGCTTCAGCTATGCCTCGGCATCGCGTGCTGCCGTTGAGGCTGGTGTGGTCGACATGTCGAGCTACGATGTCGTGGATGTCATCATGGGCAAGCAGCGTACAACGCCCATAGGTCGTGGCGCGATGGGCTATCGTCATGAGGCATTTACGGATGCCCTGCGCGAGCAACTCGACGGCTATTTGGAGGGTGGTGGATCGCTCCTAATCTCGGGAAGCTACGCCCTAAGCGATATGTGGAACTCTCCCCTTGCCGAGGCAGAGGATAGGGCGTGGGCACGCGAGAAGCTCGGTGTGGAGTATTCGGGCGAGAGCTACAAGGGGGATGGTATTGTGCGCTCAAGGGCTAAGAGCATCAAGCGCCGCAGCTTCGAGGCGAAGGTAAACCGACTGCTTGGTGCTGAGTGCTATGCTGTGGAGGCGTGCGACATAGTAACCCCCGTAGCGGAGGGTGCCATGACGTTTATGTGCTACGATGCCACGGAGCATAGCGCCGCGGTTATCACCAACCATGGCGGTAGCCATAGGGCTATCCTTGGCTTCCCCATAGAGACTATTATTGATGAGTATGAGCGCGATGTGCTCATGCGTAACATACTGAGATACATGACAAAGAGATAATATGGCACTATCGAAACAGACCATAAAGAGTATAGCCATGCCTCTGGCAATGGTCGTGGGTGTGTTGCTATGCCGCCCCTTAGCGTCGCTCGAGACGGCGAGTGCGAATATGCTAACCCCCGTGCTTATTGCTGCGATGCTCTTCCTCACGTTTTGTCGCATCGAGCTTCGCGATATGCGCCTTAGGTGGATACACCTATGGATGCTCGTTGTGCAGTTCGTTGGCTCTGTGGCGGTATACTATGCTGTGCAGCCCCTCCTCGGCGATACCGTGGCGCAGGGCGCTATGATATGCGTTATGGCACCTATTGCCATGGCGGCACCCGTCATTGCCGGCATGCTCGGCGCGAATGTCGCCCCCATGGTGACCTATAGCCTTGTATGTAACCTCGTTACGGCGCTGCTCGCACCAACGCTCCTGCACGCCTTTGGCAATGGGTTCTGCACCTTCGATGAGATTATCTCGCGTGTGGCTCCAACGCTCATCGCCCCCTTTGTCGTGGCGCAGATATGCCGCTATGTGTGGCGTCGTGGTGCCGATTGGTTTGCCGCGCACTCCTCGATGTCGTTCTACCTATGGCTCTTCTCGCTTATCCTCGTCATGGGACGCACCACCTGCTTCATCCTCGATACTGATGCCGAGCCTATGGTCGAGGTGGAGCTCGCTACCGTAGCCCTCATCCTCTGCCTTGCACAGTTTTCGTTGGGTCGCCACATGGGCGCCATGTCGGGCGATAGGGTGGCGGGCACTCAGTCCGTAGGTCAGAAGAACACCATCCTTGCGATATGGATGTCGCTCAACTTCCTCGACCCCGTAGCCTCTATTGCCCCCACAGCCTATATCATCTGGCAGAACTTCGTCAATAGCTGGCAGATATACAAGAGGGGAAGGAAGTAGGAATTAGTAGAGAGTAAAGAGTAATTAGTAATGGTGTTGCTCCTTTGGAGCAATTGGATTAGGGAAATTAAAGAATTTAAGGAAGTTAAGGAGTTTTGAAGCAAAATCACTAATTTCGTTAATTTCACTAATATCTCTAAATTCATAAAAAAAACAATCGCTCCCCAGAGCGAAATATTACTAATTACTCTTTACTAATTACTAATTTTTTTGTATCTTTGCCAAATTGAAATAAATATTGGCTCTAAACGCAGTTTATTATGTTAACTTTGCTCTATTACATTGCAGTTCTTGTGGTTGCAATCGTGCTTTATGTGGTGACATTTATCGCCCTTGTGGTGTGCTATCCATTTGATAAGAAGCGCGTTGTTGTGCATCGCCTATCTATGTGGATTACTCTTGCGGTCTTCGGCTTCTCGGGCATCAAGCGCAAGGTCATCGGCGTGGAGAATATCGACCCCAAGGCGACATATGTCATGGTGCTCAACCATAACTCGATGGCAGATATCATCACCGTCTACAACCTCCCGCTAGTCTTCAAGTGGGTGTCGAAGCGCGAGGTATATAGAATTCCAATCATCGGTCGTCTGTTGCTCGCGCACGGCGATATCGTCATCAACCGCGCAAGCACCAAGGAGGCGATGAACCTTGTTCACACCAAGGGTAAGGAGTGGTTGAAGAAGGGTGCCTCGGTGGCTATCTTCCCTGAGGGCACACGCTCTAAGGATCGCGAGATTCATAACTTCAAGGCTGGTGCCTTCATCCTAGCTAAGGATGCAGGCGTGCCAATCCTCCCAATCGTCATGGATAATACCGATAAGATGATGCGTAAGGGCTTCTTCATGAACTGGAGCAACAGGATTACCATCAAGGTGTTGCCACCAATCTCTGCGGAGGAGGTTTCGGAGCGCTCTGTTAAGGAGGTGATGGCCGAGGTACACGATAAGATGGTGGATACATTAGCGGAGATGAGAAAAAATTAGTAATTAGTAAAGAGTAATTAGTAATGGTTTGCTTCAATAGGAGCAATGGGGTACAAAGGGTAATATTAGGTATAAAGGGCATAAGGGGTAGACTATCAAAATCGCTATCCCCCCTTACCTCCTTCAACCTCTTAGACTTCTCCCAATCGCTCCACAGGAGCGAAGTATTACTAATTTCTCACTACTAATTACTCATTAGATTATAAAGTATGGCAGAACTCAATTTGACAACCCCCACAGCGGAGTATAACAAAGATGCTATCGTGACCCTCTCGCCACGCGAGCATATACGTCTTCGCCCCGGTATGTATATCGGAAAGCTCGGTGATGGTACTCAGGCAGATGATGGTATCTATGTCCTTCTTAAGGAGGTGGTGGATAACTCCATTGATGAGTTTATCATGGGCGCAGGCAAGCGTATAGAGATAAAGATTGACGGCGATAGGGTATCTGTTAGGGACTATGGTCGAGGTATTCCGTTGGAGGCGTTGGCGGATGCTGTGAGCAAGATGAATACGGGTGGTAAGTATGGCGGCGATGCCTTCAAGAAGACTGTGGGTCTCAATGGTGTCGGTGTCAAGGCTGTGAATATGCTCTCGAGCCACTTCGTAGCGCGCTCTGTGCGTCAGGGCGAGGCACGCACTGTGACCTTCTCGCAGGGTTTGGAGCTCACCGACCGCTCGGAGAGTGGCGTTGCGGAGCAGAACGGTACCTATGTGGAGTTCATCGTCGATAGAGAGGTCTTCGGCGACTACGCCTATAACATGGAGTATGTCGAGCAGATGGTCAAGAACTACACCTACCTAAACCTTGGTCTTACGGTGGTGCTCAACGGTCAGCCATACACCTCGAAGAATGGTCTTCTCGATCTTGTCAACGACAACCTCTCGAGCGAGCCGTTGTATGCTCCTATGCACCTTTCAGGAGAGGATATAGAGGTTGTTATCACGCACGGCAATGGCTATGGCGAGGCGTACTACTCATTTGTCAATGGACAATATACACCTCAGGGAGGTACGCATCAGGCGGCATTCCGCGAGGCTATAGCCAAGACTATCAAGGAGTTCTATCATAAGGACTACGACCCTTCGGACATACGAACATCTATCATCGCTGCTATCTCGGTGCGCGTTAACGACCCTATCTTCGAGTCGCAGACAAAGACTAAGCTCGGCTCTAAGGATAAGGAGGAGGGAGTAACGATGCGTCAGTTTGTGGGTGATTTCCTTGCCACAAATCTCGATAACTACCTACATAAGCATCCTGAGACAGCGCAGACATTGCAGAGGAAGATTGTCGAGAACGAGAAGGAGCGCAAGGCTATCTCGGGTGTTCAGAAGAAGGCACGCGAGGCTGCCAAGAAGGTGTCGCTAAACAATAAGAAGCTACGCGACTGCAAGATACACTATACCGATAAGTCGGAGTTGGCGGAGCAGACAATGATATTTATCACGGAGGGTAACTCAGCATCGGGCTCTATAACCTCAAGTCGTGACCCACGCACTCAGGCTGTCTTCTCGTTGCGTGGTAAGCCTCTCAACTGCTATGGGCTCACCAAGAAGGTGGTCTACGAGAATGAGGAGTTCAACCTCTTGCAGGCAGCCCTGAATATCGAGGAGGATATGGATAACTTGCGCTACAACAAGGTTATCATCGCCACGGATGCCGATGTCGACGGTATGCACATACGCCTACTGCTGACCTCCTTCTTCTTGCAGTTCTTCCCCGATGTGATACGCCTTGGTCACCTCTATATCTTGCAGACGCCACTGTTCCGTGTGCGTAACAAGAAGGAGACACACTATTGCTATACGGATGATGAGCGTGTGGCGGCTATTAAGAAGTGTGGTGCTCAGGCGGAGATAACACGCTTTAAGGGTCTGGGTGAAATCTCGGCTGCCGAATTCAAGGAGTTTATCGGTGAGGGTATGCGCCTTGACAAGGTGCGCCTCACCAAGGAGGACCCAATACAGGATATGCTAGAGTTCTACATGGGTAAGAACACCCCTGACCGTAAGGACTTCATCGTAGGTAACCTACGTGTGGAGGAGGATATTGTCGAAAACCTCAAACAGATTAACTAATGGAGGAGAACAAAGATAGAATGGAGGTTGAGGCTCAGGATATGGAGTCTCAGAGTGTAGATATGTCGGATGCTCCTAAGGGTAAGTATGGTGCGTTGACCTCGGCAGAGGATAGCGTGCGTCGCCTTACGGGTATGTATAAGAATTGGTTCTTAGACTACGCCTCGTATGTTATCTTGGAGCGTGCTGTGCCACACTTAGCCGATGGCCTGAAGCCCGTTCAGCGCCGTATCCTCCATGCCATGAAGTGCGTTGAGGATGGTCGCTATAATAAGGTTGCCAATGTCGTAGGTCAGGCTATGCAGTACCACCCACATGGCGATGCCTCTATTAAGGATGCTCTGGTGCAGCTCGGTCAGAAGGGTCTGCTTATCGATATGCAGGGTAACTGGGGTAACATTCTCACGGGTGATGAGGCTGCTGCGGCTCGTTATATCGAGGCGCGCCTATCGAAGTTCGCCTTAGAGGTGGTGTATAATAAGAAAACTACGGAGTGGATGCTCGCCTACGATGGTCGTAAGGAGGAGCCTGTGACCTTGCCTGTCAAGTTTCCACTTCTGTTGGCGCAGGGTGCCGATGGTATCGCCGTAGGTCTTGCCTCGAAGATTTTGCCTCACAACTTTGTGGAGCTTATAAACGCCTCTATTGCCCACCTTCGTGGCGAGGAGTTTACGCTTGTTCCCGACTTCCAGACAGGAGGTATAATGGATGCGAGCAATTATAACGATGGCTTGCGTGGTGGCTCGGTGAGGGTGCGTGCTAAAATCTCTAAGATTGACAAGCGTACGCTGGCAATCACCGAGATACCATTTACCACAACCTCGGAGTCTATCAAGGAGTCTATCATCAAGGCTAACGACAAGGGTAAGATAAAGATTAAGAAGGTTGATGATAATACTGCCGAGAAGGTGGAGATTGTCATTCAGGTGGCTGCCGATGAGTCGTCGGATAAGACTATCGATGCGTTGTACGCATTCACCGACTGCGAGGTCTCTATCTCGCCTAATGCCTGCGTGATTGTCGATAATAAGCCCGTATTTATGGGCGTAAGCGAGATATTGCGTTACTCTACGGAGCACACCAAGTCGCTCTTGGGCAAGGAGTTGCAGATAAAGCTCGACGAGCTAAACGAGGCATGGCATGCAGCGTCGTTGGAGCGCATCTTTATTGAGAATAAGCTATACCAACTTATCGAGGGTTGCCGCACACGCGAGGAAGCATACGAGGCTGTGGATAAGGGTCTTGAGCCTTTCAAGGCGAAGCTGCGTCGCGAGGTTACCATGGAGGATGTGCAGCGCCTTACGGAGTTGAAGTTCATCCGTATCTCGCGCTACGACTCGGATAAGGCGGATAACGAGATTAAGCAGATAGAGAAGGATATAAAGCAGACGAAGCACGACATTGACCACCTTACGGATTATACGATTGCTTATTTCGAGCGTATCAAGGCGAAATATGGCGAGGGTCATGAGCGCCGCACGGAGATTCGTGAGTTCGACACTATCGAGGCGTGGAAGGTGGCGTCGTCAAATGCTAAGCTCTATGTCGATCGTGCCGAGGGCTTCTTTGGCTATGGTAAGAGCATGAAAGACTCAGAGTTTGTCTCAGACTGCTCGAACCTCGACGATGTAATCATCATCCTCAAGGATGGTCGCTATAAGATTACGAAGATTTCCGAGAAGGCATTCTTCGATAAGGGTATATATTATATAGGTATATACAAGCGTAACGATGAGCGTACGATATATAATATGCTCTACCGCGATGGTCGTGGTGGCGCCATTATGATGAAGCGTTGCGCTATTACGTCCGTCACGCGCGATAAGGAGTATGACCTAACCAAGGGCACGCCTAAGAGCGAGTTGTTGTACCTTTCGGTCAACCCTAATGGCGAGGCTGAGACCTTGAAGATTTACCTACGTCCACGCGCCCGTTTGAAGAAGTGCATCATCGACCTCGACCTCTCGACATTGGCTATCAAGGGACGTCAGAGTGTGGGTAATCTCGTTACGCGCTATCCGATAAATAAGATTGTGCTTAAGGAGCGTGGCGCATCAACGCTCGGAGGTCAGAATATATGGTACGACGAGGATGTGCGTCGCCTCAATACCGATGGTCGCGGTATCTTGCTTGGTGAGTTCAAGGGCGATGATAAGATTGTCGTGTGGACCGCTAAGAATCAATACTATATCACAGGCTACGACATACAGCAGCACTTCCCCGATGATACTATCCGTGTGGAGCGTTTCGTCGCTGAGAGGGTATATGCGGTATGCTACTACGATGGCGAGCAGAAGTACTACTATATGAAGCGCTTCCAGCTCGAGGCGAGTGATAAGATTCAGTTCTTCTTGGAGGAGGGTGCGCCTATGCGTTTTGTGGCTATCACCAATAGGGCGGGTGCAACGCTCCAGGTAGAGTTTGGTGGTCAGCATGCGCAACGCCCCGTGGAGAGTATCGACGTCGATGAGTTTATCGGTATTAAGAGTCATCGCGCTAAGGGTAAGCGCATTACCACGTACGATGTGGATAAGCTAACATTCTTTGAGCCTGAGATTGTGGAGAGTGAGGAGCCTGCCGAGGATGATGAGCCTATCGATGTAGATGAGCTTATGGGCGACGAGGTTCAGATAGATCCTAATGTCGATTATACGAAGCGTGCCGAGGTCGATGATAGCGATATTAAGGCGTCGCAGCTAAATCTCTTCTAAGCTATGGCGCTACTCTTCTTGGTTGGATATGCTGGTTCGGGCAAGAGCTCTTTGGGACGCCGCTTGGCACGTCGCTTAGGGTGTCGCTTTGTCGATACCGATAAGCTCGTCGAGCAGTCGGAGGGTGCCTCTGTTGCCGATATATTCTACTACCAAGGTGAGGAGTACTTTCGTTGCGCAGAGCGTAGCGTGCTTGAGGAGTTGGAGGACATGGATGATATGGTTGTCGTTGCCACAGGTGGAGGTATGCCTACATGGCGTGATAATATGTCGTGGATGAACGACCATGGTGCTACCATCTATGTCGTGCGTAGCGCGGAGCATATCATCTCACGCCTTACGCAGTACGGACGCGAGAAACGCCCTATGTTTCGAGGTAAGAGCGACGCGGAGCTTGTCGCCTTCATGCACCAGCAGATGGCGGAGCGCGAACCCTTCTATGCCGAGGCACAGGTGCGCGTCGAGTGCGATAATCTGAGCGATGATGCGGTGGTCGAATATATTGTAGCACAGATAGATACAAAGTAGTATGAATAACTCACCCATAGGTGTTTACGATTCGGGCTTTGGTGGTCTTTCGGTGTGGCGCGAGCTGCATAAGAGACTCCCAAACGAGTCGCTCATATACTTAGGTGATGGCAAGAACTGCCCCTATGGAGGTCGCCCTCGCGAGGAGATTATTAGCTTTGCTGAGGCGGCTGTCGAGCGCCTTGTCGAGGCTGGTGCTAAGATGGTTGTTGTGGGGTGCAATACCGCCACTACGGCAGCTATCGACCACCTTCGTGCCAAGTGGGCAGATATGCCTATCGTGGGCCTTGAGCCTGCCGTTAAGCCCGCATGCTTGAATACTAAGACGGGGCGTATTGCTGTGCTTGCCACGGCACATAGTCTACGTAGCGAGATGTTCTTGCGTACTGCCACGCGCTATGCCGAGGGCGTCGAGGTGCTGAAGGTTGTGGGTGAGGAGTTTGTCGAGATTGTCGAGGCTGGCGAGGAGAATAGCGAGCGTGCTGCTTTGGCGGTGCGTAGGGTGGTGGAGCCCCTGTTAGATAAGGGCATAGATAGGATTGTCCTCGGCTGCACACACTATCCCTTTCTACGCCCTCATATTGAGCGTGTTATCGGCGATAGAGATATTCAGGTTATAGACTCTGGTGAGGCTGTTGCCCGTCGTGTTGAGTGGTTGTTGGAGCGTTACGATATTGCTGCCGATGGTCACCATGTGCCCTCGTTCGACTATATGACCTTTGGCAATGCCGACTACCTTGCTCGCCTCAGTCGTCGCGGCGAGCAGATACTCGCTGATCTTAAGGTGAGAGGGTAGCGAAGAGTGGTTGAGGGAAGTATGGGAGATTTTACCCAGAGCGAAGCGGAACTACCCATTATCCCCAGAGCGAAGCGGAATTACCCATCCCTTGCTCCTTTGGAGCAAAAATGATGGGGTACAAGGGGTTGAAAGGGTATTAGGAGTACGAGGGTCTGGCTATCAAGTCGCTGTCAATAAAACTCCCCTCAGACCCCTCAGATCCCTTTTCAATTGTTCTTCCGATGCAAAATCATTACTCATTAATTTTTCCTACTTTTCTTTGTTTCTGCTTTTATTTCTCGAAAAAAAGTTGTAACTTCGCTTGATTTTATCAAGCGTTGAAAGTTATGGCAAAAACAACTAAGTCTAAAAAGAGAGATAACAACCAGGCTGAGGCCCCAACAGCCATCGATAATGTGCGCTGGATAGGTGCCTTTGTGCTCTTGGCTGTCGGCATATTCCTGCTATGCGCCATCGTGTCGTCGTTCTTCTATTGGAAGGAGGATATGGGCGCGTTGGCAATGCGCGATATGCCTGGCGCAAATCCCAAGTATGGCAATATGTGTAACGAGATGGGTGCTGTCATCGCCTCATCGCTCGTTGGCGAGGGCTTCGGAATCTTCGCCTTAGGCATCCCTGTGATTATGATTCTCTTTGGCTGGCGTTTGTTCCGCTATAAGCCATTGCACTTCAACTATATAGCCCTTAGCTCGGCGCTTGTCATAATCCTTGGCTCGCTCACCCTATCTCTAATCTTCGGTACTAATGGTAATCTATTTGGTACGGGTCTTGGTGGCGAGTATGGTCTTGCTATGAACGATAAGATTGTGGGTGCTTTTGGCTTTATCGGAGCTCTTCTTCTCATCCTATCGGGTTGGGTGCTTACCGGACTCTTCATCAATCGTAACTTCCTCGATTTGGTAGATTCGGCAAGCAAGAAGACATGGGCGGGCGCTGTGGTCGCTGGTCAGTGGCTATGGGCAAAGATGCCTAAGCGCAAGGGTGGCGAGGAGGCTGCTGCTGAGGCGGAGACCTCAATGCCATTAAACGCCACTCCTGAGGTTGCTGCCGCCGAGAGTGTCGCTACACTTGATGAGCCTACACCTGCAGCAACAGCGACTGAGACCCCTGCGGCGAATGTTGCCACAGTCGAGGATGAGTATCCCTTCAAGGATCCTTCAGAGCCTATACAGACGCCTGGCGTTGAGCCATCTACACCAATGTCGCCTATGGATGTTGCCTCTGTCTTGGGTGTTGCTGGTGCTGCTGTGGCTGCGACAACCACTGGTGAGGATAAGCAGGAGGGTGAGGATGATAACCTTGTGGTGACAGTTACGGAGAACCCTATACATCAGCTTGACGCAGAGGATATAGAGAACAACGTCTACGACCCTATGCGCGACCTTTATAGCTATGTGCCACCTATGCCATCGCTCTTGACCGACCATAAGTCTAAGACGGTCATCGACGAGGCTGAGATCTTCGAGAATAAGGAGCGCATCCGCGAGACACTACTCAACTTCGGTATCCCTATCCGAAGTATGCACGCCACGGTAGGTCCTACTGTCACCCTCTATGAGATAGTGCAGGAGCAGGGTGTTAAGATCTCGAAGATTCAGGGCTTGGAGAACGATATTGCTCAGAACCTCAAGGCTTTGGGTATCCGTATCATAGCCCCTATCCCTGGTCGTGGTACGGTAGGTATCGAGGTGCCTAACAAGACAAAGCAGACCGTGTCGATGTACTCGTCGATATGCTCCGAGGAGTTCCAGTCGTCAAAGGCGGAGTTGCCTGTGGTCATCGGTCGTACAATCCAGAATGAGAACTACACCTTCGACTTGGCGAAGATGCCGCACTTGTTGGTTGCGGGTGCTACGGGTCAGGGTAAGTCTGTGGGCTTGAACGCCATCATCACCTCGTTGCTCTATCGCAAGCATCCTGCCGAGCTTAAGTTCGTGTTGATTGACCCTAAGATGGTTGAGTTCTCGCTCTATAGCCGCTTGGAGAAGCACTTCCTTGCGAAGATGGAGTCGGAGGATGAGGCTATTGTCACCGACCCTAAGAAGGCGGTATATACCCTCAACTCGCTATGCACCGAGATGGCTAACCGTCTGGAGCTATGTAAGCAGGCGCACGCAAAGAATATTGTTGAGTATAACGAGAAATTCCTGAAGCGCAGACTTAACCCTGAGCATGGACATAGATTTTTGCCATATATTGTCGTTGTCATCGATGAGTTCGCCGACCTTATTATGACCGCCAAGGAGGTCGAGGCCCCTGTTATGCGCCTTGCGCAGAAGGCACGAGCTATCGGTATCCACCTTATCGTGGCAACGCAGCGTCCCGATGTGCGTGTCATCACGGGTGGTATCAAGGCTAACTTCCCGGCGCGTATCGCCTTCCGCGTGATGCAGATGACCGACTCGCGTACGATTATCGACCAGCCAGGTGCCAACCAACTTATTGGTCGCGGTGATATGCTTCTCTCGAATGGTGGTGAGCTGACACGTATCCAGTGTGCCTTTGTCGACACCCCTGAGGTGGAGAACGTCGTCGAGCATATCGGCTCGCAGCAGGGCTACACCTCGGCATATGCACTTCCCGACTATACGCCTGATGGCGGCAGCGATGACTTCTCGGTTAGCTATGGCTCGGAGGAGAGCTCTGCACCACAGAAGTACGACCCTAAGTTTGGTGAGATTGCGCGTGAGGCAGTGTCGAGCGGCATAATCTCTACCTCTATGATACAGCGTAACTTCGAGGTGGGCTTCAACCGCGCGGGACGTATCATGTTGCAGCTCGAGAGGGCTGGTATCGTTGGTCCACAGGTGGGCTCTAAGCCTCGCGAGATAAGATTTTATGACTTGCCATCCCTCGAGGCTCGCCTCCAGGAGCTTGGCGTAGATTAACTTTTAATGGGCTGATTATGAGAAAAATCATATTAGCGTTTGTGGCCATGTGCATGGCAACGACGCTCTCGGCGCAGACCTCTGCAACGGAGTGGATGAAGCAACTCGAAGAGTCGCTTGGCGGTAGGTTTGCATACGCTATAGATGTGGTTGTTGGTGAGGAGTCGGAGCCTCTTGTTGGACGTGTCTTGGTCGATGGCGATAGCTACTATATGGCGCTTGAGGCGAAGGAGGTATATAGCGATGGTAAGCTGCGCTATGAGATTGACAATCAGCGTAAGGAGGTTACCGAGGACAGGGTGGACCTCACGTCGCACGACATACTTATTAACCCTACGCGAGCCTTCTCGTTTGCCCCTGCGGAGTACTCCATGAAGCTGCGTTTCAGTCATAACGACGAGATTGCGATTGTGGTGCTTACGCCACGTAGCGATAGCTTCGGTGTCGCAACGATATCTATCGCCCTAAAGCGCGAGGGTGATAGGGTATACCCAACGCAGATTGGCTACGACTACGATGGCGACAGCGTCATCATCTCGCTTAGTGAATATGAGGATGATGGTTGGAAGATGCCTAAGTGGAGTGAGGCTAACTATAAAGCATACGATATTGTGTCTTTCCTATAATAACTAACATATTGAGAATTGAGATGAGAAAACTATTTTTTGCATTGTCGCTTATCGCCTTTGTTGGGTGTGATAATGACGACAACCCAAATGTTATCACCGCAGATAGCACTACGGAGAGCTTCGAGGCTGAAATCGAGAATGAGTACGCCTATGGCTTCGAGAATGACGTGGTAAAATGTGAGTACTTCTACGACGAGGAGTATCAGTATTGGGGTGGTTTTGTTCAGTCTAAGCTCTTTGACACTGATGCTGCCAATGGTAAATATGAGAATCAGTATGCTGCATATAATAGTGGCGCTGCTTCGGGCAATCACTTCTTGTTGTACTACTACGATAGCTACAATGAGCCATGCGATATGGTTTTTAGCAAGAGTGTAATGCTCAACTACATAAAGCTCAACCTATCGACATATACCTACGCATCGATTACCGACGAGGATATTAATACCTTTGCACGTAAGTTCGATGAGGGTGACTACCTTAAGGTTGTCTTTACACCATTGGATGACTTTGAGCGACCTGTGGGTGAGGGCGTTGAGTGTTATGTTGTCGATTACCGTGATGGCAAGCGTTTTATTGCCGACAACTGGCAGGCGTTCTACCTCGGCATTATGGCGTATGGCAATGTGCGAGTGACCATCGAGACCTCGGATGTGGGTGAGTATGGCGCAAATACACCGCTCTATATCTGCATGGATGACCTTAATTATATTGTTATGGACGACATAGAGTAGTCGGCTGGGGGCTGATATTTAAATGACTCAAGGAGTCTGAGGATTGCGAAAATGCACCTCAGACTCCTTGCTTTGTTTATCTTATCATTTTATAATGATAAAATAGGGGTGTTTGTTGAAAATCGTTTGGTGAACAAAAAAAAGATATTACCTTTGCCGCGCCTTAGGGAATAACTGATTTTCAGCATATACAATGCATCGAAAAAGGAAATATATTTAAATGTTCAATAATATGAAGAAGATGTTTTATTCGGCCCCAGAGATTGAGGTTTTGGAGATTGGGGTTGAGCAGGGCTTTTCGCTCTCAGGCATTGGCGATGGTAGCGACTATGGCGATGGCGGCGAAGGCAGCGAGATGGAGTAACACTTAAACAATTCACTACTATGAAGAAGATTTTTATTGCATTGGCAGCCGTTGCTGCTATGGTGGGTTGTTCTAAGGAGAATAACTCACAGGGCGTTAAGACTAAGAGCGAGAGCATCGCTATCAACGCATCAATCGACGTTGACGCTACACGTGTTACTGTCGAGGGTGAGAAGTACACAGATGTTAAGTGGGAGCAGGGCGATATGGTGGCGCTTGCCTCTGAGGCTGGTATGTCGACTACGTTGTCGGCTACGGAGGCTGGTGATAAGGTGTGTTTCGTTGGCGAGGGCGTCTATGCCGCTGATGTAGATACCTACTACGCTATCTATCCTGCAACGACTATTGATGGTGGCGTTGCTACTATCGACCTTGCTAATCAGTCGGGCGACGATGCTGCGGTTTTGGTAGCTAAGGCTGAGGGTGTTGCTAAGGGCTCTATCGATATGTCGTTCAGGCCTGCAAATGCCTTGTTGCACGTTGCCGTGAGCGGTGCTTCAGAGCTTGTTAAGGCTGAGTTCAAGGCGTTCGACGGCTCGGCTATCGCATCTACATTTACATATAACTTCGCTGAGGAGAGTGCTTCAGCGTCGGGTGAGGTTGCTGCCTACACTATCGAGAGCCCAGCTGCCTCATTCTTCTTCTCGTTGCCAGCGGACTTGGATATGGCTAATGGCTATATCGTGAGCCTCACCGATGCAGCGGGTAACGTATGCTCTAAGGCATATAACGGCAAGACCTTCGCTAAGGGCTCCACCACACGTGTAGATATCGCATGGTCAACACCATCGGTAACACTTGGCGCTAAGACATCGTATAGCTACTATCTTGCTGGTCAGTCAGCGTCGGCTAACACATGTGCAAATAACGTAATCTACTTTACAGGTGATTGCGCTTCGTCATACGCAGGTATTCAGAATGCCTTTATCTCGGAGGTTGGTTTTGTTGTTGATGGCACTACCTACAGCTCTGCTAATGGTCAGGTGACATGGAACAAGTCATCAAAGACATTCTCGATGTCAAACATGACTGTTTCTGAGTGGCGTGGTTACTCAGCAGAGGCCTATATCAAGACTACTGATGGCAAGACCCTAACATCATCTGATACACTCTATATCACTGGTTTGCCATATACGCTTAATCCAGCTAATAATGATGCTGTCAACCCTTGGACTCCTAACAATAACGGTAATGTCTCTTGGAATGTGAGTAACTCTGTTCGTATTGGTTATAATCTAGAGTCGTGGACAGCATCCACATCTACGGATATTACAAAAAGTTTCGTTTTACCAGCTAATGTGAATGTTATCGTTAATGCGTCACTTTCATCAACCGGATCTGGTAGCAAGGGTTGGTTAATTGATTCGCGTATTAATACGACATGTACAATCAGCGTGTCTGGAAATAGTATTTATAAATATACAACAACTAATGGTGGTACAGCCCAAAACCACACATGTACTAATGTGGCTGCAGTGATGACATCTGCAAATTCTACGATTAAGTGCCACAACTCATATAGTACAGCCTCGGGTTGTACAAACATCAAGTCACTTGCGCTTACATACGGCAATTAGTAGCAAGTATTGATTATATAGAACTGCCCGACTCCTTTCGAGCCGGGCAGTTTTACTTTTTGTCTTGTCCGATGTCTTGAATGCACGCATTGTACATCTTGCACATTCTGAACGAACGAACGGTGGTGTTCGCGATGTTCAAAATGTTCGCGATGTTCACCTTTCACCTTTCACTTGTCACCTTACTTCAGCACCTCCACCAGAGCTTGCACGGCGCGACCGCGGTGCGATATGGCATTCTTCTCGTCGGCCGACATCTCGGCGAAGGTCACCTCGTGTCCCTCAGGGATGAACAATGGGTCGTAGCCGAAGCCCCCACAACCAGCCTCGGCGGTTGCTATGGTGCCATTCACTATGCCCTCTACCTGCTGCTCCACGCCACCGCGTATGAGCGATATCACGGTGCGGAAGCGTGCCTTGCGGTTTGTCTTGCCCTCAAGCTCCTTGAGTAGCTTGCGGTTGTTGGCAGCGAAGTCGTGACCATCCGTAGCGTAGCGCGCTGAGCGTACGCCAGGAGCGCCATTCAAGGCTTCTACCTCCAAGCCTGTATCGTCGGCAAAGCAGTCTAAGCCAGTGCGCTCATATACGTAGTGTGCCTTTTGTGAGGCGTTTTCATCGAGCGTAGCTCCCGTCTCGGGAATATCCTCCGTAATGCCCACCTCCTTGAGTGTTACAAGCTCGAAACTATCGCCAAGCACGGCTCTCACCTCCGAGAGCTTATGTTGGTTATTTGTCGCAAATACTATCTTCATAATCTCTATAGGCTTTACTCTTGACGCGCCACCTCCAACTCTGCGAGGCGCTGGTCCATAACTACCTTATCAATGATTGTCTTAACCACGATGTCTATCTCCGAGCCGTCGGAATAGTCGGCAGGGCATACATGGTTTACGCGGTTGTCGCGTATAAGCTCGTTGAGAACGGTACGCTGTCCCTCCTCCTCAGGGTTATATACGGCGATGGAGTGGCCGCCGAAGTTCTTTACCAGGCGCATACATGGTATATCCGTAGTACCATCACCGAAGTATATCATGCGTGAGAAGGGCACAGGACGCTTGTTCTCCTCCATAAAGCGATTTACATCCTTGGTGTCGAATACCGACTCCACACCCTTGTTTATCTTGAATATGAATTGTGTTTTGTTGGTGTAGTTCACCGCCACAGCAGGCCAGTAGGCGATGCCATCGACATTATATAGGAATGAGCAGGCGTAGATATTCTTGAACTCGTGGGCTATGGCAGTACCCTCGATAATCTCCTTTAAGCCTGATGAGTTGACATAGTGTAGGATGTTTATGCCACGTTCTGCGCCGTAGTCGTTGATGCGCTTGAACCAGTCGATTACACCCTTGTAGAACTGCACGTTACGTCCCGACTCGCGGAATGCCTCGCGGCGTAGAGATAACCCCTTTGACTGTGCAGCTTGTAGCATACGTGCCATATATGTTAGTACCTGGTCGGCATCCTGCTCCTCTGCTAAGGTGTTTGCCTCGTGCCAAAACTCCATGTTGCTCTTGCCTACGGCGGGTATGAAGTCATACTCCTGCATGTTACCTGGGGCGAGTGTGCCATCGAAATCGTAGATTAGAGCTACGGTAATCCTCTCTTTCATCGCTGTTTTTTTGTGATATATGGTTCAAAATTAAGAAAAAATTACTATTTTTGCAATAAATATTATAAAATTATAAGATAGTCTTAAAATCAATGGATAAAAAACTACGACTATCACAGACTGATAAGAAGATAGGTGGCGTGTGTGGTGGCTTGGCAAAATTTTTGGGTATCGACTCCACTGCCGTACGTGTTGCTATGGCATTGCTCGTGCTTGTGGGTGGAATGTCATTGTTGGTGTATCTTATAATGTGGCTGATAATCCCCAATGAGTTAGAACAAATTAAATAATAGCGTATATGGATTTTAGAGAAGTTGTAATGCGTCGTCGCTCTACACGCCGATACACAGGAAAGCCTGTTGAGAGGGAGAAGTTGCAGAATGCCATGGAGTTAGCCTTGCGCGCACCCTCGTCTAAGAATACCCGCTCCACACGCCTTATGGCTGTGTTAGATCTCGATAAGGTGCACGCTTTGGGTCGTCTTCGCGATTGGGGCTCAGATCTTCTAACCGAGGCGGGTGCTGCTATTGTGGTGCTTGGTGATGAGAGTGCCAGCCCTATGTGGCAGGCAAATGCCTCGATTATGGCAAACACCTTGCAGCTTGCCCTTGTCGATGAGGGTTTAGCATCGTGCTGGGTGCATGTGGGCGACTATCTCACGTTGAAGGATGTGCCCGACAGCCAGCGTAGTGAGGACTACGTTAAGCAGGTGTTACCCGAAATACCTGAGGGCTACCGTGTGTGGTGCGTAATCTCAATTGGCTATGCAGACTACACCCCAAAGCCACTGCCTGAGTATGAGGGCCCTGAGCGTATTCTTTTTGTGGAGTAATATGTATTATAAAATAGGGGGATAAGGTGAAAGATAACGTTTTATCTTTCACTTTTTTTTGCTACCTTTGCTGGGCATATTTTTAGTTTAATTTTATGGTACAGAATCATAAAGAGGCGTATCATCATTCTGCGCTCGTTGCTACCTCTAATGAGGTCATTGAGGGTAGAGGTAAAAACATAATTCCACCCCCTGAGCGAGAGTCGCTATGGAGGGCATATTTTGCAAAGTTCAAGGATCCAATTATCATCGTATTGTTGGTTGTCTTTTTCTTCTCGGTGGGTGTCGCCTTATACGAGGTATATGTTGTGGGCAAGGATGTGGCGATGCTTTTGGAGCCATCTGGTGTTCTTCTTGCGCTCCTTTTGGCTACTGGCGTGGGCTTTATCTTTGAGGTCAAGGCGAACAGGGAGTTTGAGATTCTCAACAAGGTGAAAGATTCGCGCCCAGTAAAGGTGTTGCGTCGTCGCACGGCAGATGCAAAGGCTACGGTGGAGAGTATTGCAAAGCAGGATGTTGTCGTTGGTGACATCGTGCGTTTGGAGAATGGCGATGAAGTGCCTGCTGATGGTGAACTTATAGAGGCCGTTAGCCTACTTGTCGATGAGTCGAACTTTACGGGAGAGCCGCACGCACGCAAATGCACCGACGAGGCGCATTTCGATGAGGATGCTACCTATCCCTCGAACTTTATGCTTCGTGGCTCGACGATTATCGAGGGTAACGCCATGATGCGTGTTACGGCAGTAGGTATGGCTACTGAGGAGGGTAAGGGCGTGGCGCAGGCGAGCGAGGGTAGCGACGTGGATACGCCGCTCAATAAGCAACTTGCGCAGCTCGGCAAGTGGATATCTACTGCGAGCTTTATCATGGCAGCGTTAATCATCGTTGGTCGCACGTTGCTACTATTCACTGGTAGTGACGCCGATGAGTTGTCGTTTATCGAGATTGCGGAGTACATTCTGGGCTCGGTGATGATTGCCGTGACGCTTATCGTCGTGGCAGTCCCAGAGGGCTTGCCCATGAGTGTCACTGTGAGCTTGGCTCTCAGTATGCGTCGTATGCTCAAGGCTAAGAGCTTGGTGCGTAAGCTCCATGCTTGTGAGACTATGGGTGCTACAACGGTTATATGCACCGATAAGACGGGCACGCTGACACAGAATAAAATGACCGTTGTCGAAAATGTGGTATGCGACGATAGTCTAAGAGAGCTCTTCATGGAGGGTATGGCGGTCAATTCTACCGCTGAGTTGTCGTTGGACGATGGTGGTAAGGTGTGCGCTGTGGGCAATCCTACGGAGGGCGCGCTACTTATGTGGTTGCGAGTACAAGGCATTGAGTATTCCGACGTGCGCGATAGCTATGCTATCATCACCCAGGAGCCATTCTCTACCGAGACGAAGTTTATGGCTACGGAGGTGCGTAACAACGCTACGGGCGAGCGTGTGCGCTTCATCAAGGGAGCTCCCGAAATTGTTATTAAGATGTGCCAGCGTATTGCTAATGGCTATTCGCGCGAAGAGATTGATGCGACACTACTCAACTATCAGTCGCGCGCAATGCGTACGTTGGGCTTTGCTGTGCAGCACTACGGTGAGCAGGGTGTTGTGGGTGATGTGATATTCCTCGGCATTGTTGGTATTGCTGACCCAATACGCGACGATGTGCGCGAGGCGATAGATACATGTATGCACTCGGCGGGTGTGCGTGTGATTATCGTCACGGGTGATACACCAGCCACTGCCTCGGAGATTGGTCGTCAGATAAGCCTCGTTAGAGAGGGTGATGAGGAGTTTGTTATCACAGGACCAGAGTTCGCAGCCATGAGCGACGAGGAGGCTTTGAGGATGCTTGCTGAGCCCAAGTTGAAGATTATAGCTCGTGCGCGCCCTAACGATAAGGCGCGTCTTGTAACGCTCTTGCAGCGCAATGGTGAGGTTGTTGCCGTTACGGGCGATGGAACGAACGATGCACCGGCACTTAGCAAGGCGCAGGTAGGTCTTTCGATGGGTGATGGTACGTCGCGTGCTAAGGAGGCGAGCGACATCACCATTATAGACAACTCCTTTGCAAGTATCAATAGGGCGATAATGTGGGGGCGTTCGCTATATCTGAATATTCGTCGCTTCATCATCTTCCAGATGACCATCAACCTATGTGCTTGCCTCATAGTCTTGCTTGGTGCATTTATGGGTATGGAGTCGCCACTTACGGTGACACAGATGTTGTGGGTAAACCTCATCATGGACACCTTCGCGGCTATGGCACTATCGTCATTGCCTGCCGACCCAGGGGTGCTCAATGAGAAACCTCGTGACCCTGCCAGCCATATCATCAGTCGCGGTATGTTTAAGCAGATTGTGGGCATGGGTCTTGTATTCTTTGGCGTTCTCGTTGGCTTGTGGCAGTTGCTACTGCATGCCGATGTGACTCGTGTGGTAGATATATTTGATGCTGAGCGTGTAGCAGCACAGCACATCACACCCTACGAGATGGGTATCTTCTTCTCGGTGTTTGTGATGTTGCAATTCTGGAACTTGTTTAACGCTAAGTATTTTAATACTAAGCATACGCTGTTCAAGGATATTGTCGCACTCTTTACAGACCGCAAGTCTGTCACAGAGTCGTATAGTAGCTATTTCATCCTAATCACTTTGGTGATACTCGTAGGACAGGTTATTATCGTTAGCTTTGCGGGCAAGCTCTTTAGCGTAGCACCTCTCTCTATTGCTGACTGGGGCTGGATTATATTGTTGACCTCCCCCGTGGTCATCATTCCAGAGGTTGTGCGTCTGATAAAGTATATGTAAGATAGTAAAATCATCGACTTATGAGACGACTATTAGCATTGTTTGTGGCGGTAGTATTTACAGCGCTTGCCGTTCATGCACAGGAGGTGACCTCGACGGAGAGCTGGTCGGGAGCAATTAGCCTTGGTTCGGGTAAGTTAAATATTGGCTTTGTCATTAATACTATGTCTGATGGCACGCAGAGGTGTACGATGGATGTCCCCGACCAGGGAGTTAAGGATTTTCCCGTTGCGCTGGTGGCGTGTGATGCCGATGTGTTGAACATATCCATCGCGCAGCTCAATGCTAAGTATGAGGGTCGTAGGCTCTCTGCGGAGCTTATCGAGGGCACGTTCACGCAGAACGGCATGAGCTTTCCGCTTAATCTTAAGCGCGGCGCTATTCAGATAAGACGACCACAGACGCCTGAACCTCCATTTGTATATGTAACCGAGGATGTCACCTTTAGCAATGAGGCGGAGGACGCGGTGTTGTCAGGTACACTGACATATCCGGTAAACTATGATAAGCATAATAGGGGTAGTGTTCCCGTGGTGGTGATGGTTACTGGCAGTGGCGCTCAGGATCGTGATGAGACGCTGTTTGGACATAAGCCATTCTTGGTTATTGCTGATTATTTGGCTCGTCATGGTATTGCCTCGTTAAGATATGATGATAGGGGTGTTGCCAAGTCCACGGGCTCGGTGGAGGGTACGACAACGATGAACAACCTTGCCGATGCCGAGGCTGGTGTGGAATATCTGCGTGCGCTTGATAGATTTGGTAAAGTGGGTGTGTTGGGGCATAGTGAGGGTGGCACCATAGCCTTTATGATGGGCGCAAATAGGAGTGTCGATTTCCTCGTCTCACTTGCTGGCGCTGCGGCAAGTGGCATGGAGGTGATTATTGGTCAGAATAGGGTGATTATGCAGCAGCAGGGCGTACCTCAGATGGTTGTAGATGACTACGTCTCTGCCCTGAGGATTATCTATGGTGATAGAGTCGCAGGTGTTGAGGTTGCCGATGCGAAGCAGTATGTTGCTGATGTGTGTTCACACCACTCCTTGTCGCTACCCGACGCCTTTATGGAGAACCTCGCTATGTGTGTTACTGCTGGTGGTGAATGGTTCACATGGTTCTTAAGCTATGACCCTAAGGCTGCTATAAGTAGGATAAAGTGTCCGGTAATGGCGCTTAACGGCAGTATGGATATGCAGGTGTTAAGCGACGATAACCTCCCAATTATCCGCGAGAACCTTCCTCGCAATAGACGTAGTGTGGTGAGGGAGTATGATAACCTTAACCACCTCTTCCAGCACTGTACGCTGGAAACATCGCTTAGCTATGGTGCTATTGAGGAGACTATCTCAGAAGAGGTGCTGGGCGACATTGTAAGTTGGATTAATAGTATAAAATAGAGATATAATTGTAATGGCTACAATTGGTGATTTCCTTCGACTTGTGAAGTTCTCGCATACAATCTTTGCTATGCCCTTTGCGCTATTGTCGTTTACCTATGCTTGGCATACTACCGCACACGACCATCAGCTATGGGTGATACTGCTTCAGGTGGTGTTGTGTATGGTCTTTGCTCGTAATGTGGCTATGGGCTTCAACCGCTGGGCGGATAGGTTTATCGATGCGGATAATCCACGCACAGCACAGCGCGAGATACCCGCAGGCAAGGTCTCGGCACGCAGTGCATTTATCTTTGTTGTGGTAAATGCCATACTCTTCATTATTACCGCCTCTACGATTAACTCTCTTTGTGGCTGGCTCTCGCCCGTAGCTGTAGCTATTGTGATGTTTTATAGCTACTGTAAGCGTTTTACCCCTTTGGCGCACATCGTCTTGGGTATATCGCTCGGCATAGCGCCTGTGGGTGCATATATGGCCGTTGCGGGCACCTCGGCGTGGGAGTGTTGGTTGTTGGCTTTGGTGGTGATGACATGGTGTAGTGGCTTCGATATCTTCTATGCGTTGCAGGATGCAGACTTCGACCGTAAGCGAGGTCTTCACTCCATACCATCGCACTTCTCGGCGCGCACATCGCTGATAATAAGTGCTTTGCTGCATGTGGCATCCGTAGCTGGCGTTGTATGGTTTGCGAGCTATCAGCCCAAATCGTGGCTATTATGGGTGGGGTGCGGACTCTTCGCCCTCATACTCCTTATGGAACATATTCTCGTCACGCCCACTAAGCAACGTAACATAGGTATCGCCTTTGCCAACCTCAATGCCATGGCGAGTGTTACGTTGGCAGTAGCTCTTATTCTCAATATCTTAATCTTCGGTTAGAGATGTGGTGGGTAGCTGCAGCCTTTGCCTCGGCGATGCTTCTTGGTTGCTATGATGTAGCCAAGAAACGCTCTCTTGCAGGCAATGCCGTAATACCGGTGTTGTGGATTAATACGCTCGTCTGCACGCTACTCTTCATGCCCGTAATCCTCAGTGCTGAGTTGGAGCTGGGGTGGTTTATAGGCACGCACTTCGAGAGTGTTCGTGGCACGTTGAACGAACATCTGCTCGTTGTGCTCAAGGCTGCCATAACCCTTAGCTCGTGGCTTTTAGGCTATTATGCTATCAAGCACCTGCCACTGACAATCGTAGGGCCGGTGAACGCCACACGTCCTGTGATGGTGCTTGTGGGTGCTACGCTGTTGTTTGGTGAGCAACTAAACCTTTGGCAGTGGGGTGGTGTGCTCATCACCATTCTCTCGCTCTATCTGCTTAGTCGCGCGGGACGTAAGGAGAGTATCCATTTTAGTGGCAACCGCCATATATGGGCATTGTTTGCCGCTATGATGCTCGGTGCGGTGAGTGGTCTTTACGACAAGTATATCATCGCCACGCACAACCTTGAACCCCTCTTTGTGCAGAGCTGGTTTGGCGTCTATCAGCTTGCTATGATGACGCTTATAGTGGCTGTTGTATGGCTTCCTAAACGTGGTGTAGAGGCGTTTAGCTGGCGTTGGACAATACCGCTAATATCTATCTTCGTTTCGGCTGCCGACCTCTTCTACTACCATGCCTTAGCAGATGAGGGGGCTATGATAGCCGTGGTGTCAATGATACGTCGCTCGTCGGTGATAGTGACATTCATCGCTGGAGCTATGCTATTTAGGGAGCGCAACCTACGTAGTAAGGCTATCGACCTATTGCTTATTATTATTGGTATGATACTGCTTGGCATAGGTAGTCGTTAACAAAATATGGTTACTATTTTTAATAACCGATTTATTTTTGTACCTTTGCTCGATGTATAGACATAAATTATTTACCATATATTATGAATAGACTAACTAAAACCCTAACCTTGTGTGTTGCGGCATTGTCGCTACACACTATCGTTTCGGCGCAGGAGGTGGATCTCGCCTCACAGCGCGGTGAGTCACAGAGTGTTGGCACTATGCTTGGTCATAAGGTTGACCATGGTGGCTTGATTATCAACCCAACACCCCATAAGGTGGTGATGACACGTAGTATGCCTCTTGATGTTCGTGGTGGTGTAGCTCTCACCGGCACAGCAAAGAGATATGCCGAGAATATCGACTTTTTGAAGCAGAATAATTCGGGCGTTAAGCTAAGCATCACTATTGGAAAGAAGTACCTTTCAGGTCTTGATATTCCTGAGGAGTGTATGGAGGGCGCCTATGCTCTAAATATCAGCGTCGAGGGTATCTCTATTGCTGCAGCTGATGATGCGGGTGTTTTCTACGCTATTCAGACTCTCCGTCAGATTGTCGAGAGCCCTATCTCTGAGGGCGGCGCGCTGCCTACATTGAGCATCGTCGATTGGCCAGCACTGCAGTATCGTGGTGTTGTCGAGGGCTTCTATGGTGAGCCATGGTCACATGAGACACGCCTATCGCTCATCGACCTTTATGGTCGTTATAAGATGAACTACTACATCTATGGTCCTAAGGATGACCCATACCATAGCTCGCCAAACTGGCGTAAGCCATACCCCGACGAGGAGGCTCAGAATATCAAGGAGCTTGTGGAGGCTTGTAAGGCAAACCACGTGAACTTCGTGTGGGCTATCCACCCAGGACAGGATATCCAGTGGACAGAGGAGGATTATAACAACCTCGTCAATAAGTTCGAGTGGATGTACAACCTCGGCGTGCGCGCCTTCGCCATCCACTTCGACGATATCTCAGGCGAGGGTACCGACCCATACCGTCAGACAGCCCTGCTCAACCGCCTAAACAAGGAGTTCGTGAAGAAGAAGAAGGATGTCGCTTCGCTTATCGTTTGTCCTACCGACTATACACGTCTTTGGGCGGGCAACAGCTTGATTATCTATGGTAACGAGCTACACCCATCAGTGGATGTGTTCTGGACAGGTGATGCCGTATGTAGCGATATGACCGAGTCAACAATGGCATGGATTGGTGAGCGCATCCAGCGCCCAGCACTCTTCTGGTGGAACTTCCCTGTTACTGACTATGCGCGTCACATCGTTATGCAGGGTCCTGTATATGGTCTTGCTACATCGCACGATAGAACCACTACACGCGGTCTTGTGAGCAACCCTATGGAGTATGGCGAGGCATCTAAATTGTCGTTGTATAGCGTTGCCGACTACACATGGAACCCAGCAGCATACAACCCTATTGATAGCTGGGAGCGCGGTATCGAGGCTATTGCCCCTGAGGTTAAGGAGGCATATCGCGACTTCGCTATCCACTCGTGCGACACCGAGACAGGTTACCGCCGTTGGGAGTCTTGGGAGACCGAGACCTTCACCATGGCAGAGTACGATGCTGAGGTGGCTCAGCGTTTCTACGAGGAGATGAAGGCACTTGAGGATATCGACCAGCGCATGGAGCCTATGGCAAACAAGGCCCTACTCGGTGAGCTTCGCCCATGGCTTGTGGAGCTCTCGAGGCTCGCTACACGCTGCCGAAAGGCTATCGAGTGCTACAACTTGTACTGCGCTGGCGATAGCGAGAAGTTCTGGAATAGTTATGTGGATAACCTTATGACCGAGGAGCAGATTGCTGCCTTCGATGCTCACCGTTGCGGTACTATGGAGTTGCACCCATTCTACGAGCAGCTTATGAACGATATGGCTATTGCCTACTATAAGAAGCTCACAGGCATGAATAGCACTAAGCTATCGACCTTTGGTGTATATAACTCATTGAAGGCTCCTCAGTCGAAGTATATGTTCGACAACGACCCTGAGACCTACTACCACTCAGGTGAGGCACAGCGCACAGATCACTATGTGGCTGTCGATATGTCGGGCGTATCGGAGGTTCGTGAGGTGAAGATTGTGCAGGGTCGTAACTCAGTAGATGATGTTGACTACTTCGACCATGCTATTGTTGAGTACTCTGTTGATGGTGAGGAGTGGTTGCCACTCACCGAGGAGCTTACGGGTGTCTATGAGATTAACTGGAAGGGCTCTGTTCAGGCGCGTTATATCCGTCTTCGTAAGCTTGAGTCGGCAAAGCGCAACTGGCTTGCTATCCGCTCATTCGAGGTTAACCCTGTTGCGAAGAGCGAGTTTGGCTGGGATGGCAATCCATTCACATCGGTGCAGATTGCCGGTGGTCTTAGCTTCGAGATGCCTAAGGGTGGTAAGGTGGCATACCTAATGTTTGGCAAACTCCCTGCAGAGGGTGTTATCTGCCGACTCTTAAATAAGGATGGCGAGGAGATTTCTAAGCATAAGGTGACATCATCGTTCCACACCGTAGCACTCACCGACGATGTCTATGCTCTCGATGTTCGCGGCAAGGTGGAGCTCTTCGAGGCACTTATCTATACCGACGATAGCAACCTTCCGGTGAAGATGTAGGGTGCTGAATGAGGATAATTTAGGGGGTGATGGTGGAAATTCTACTTTCACCCCTTAATTTATAAATAAATTATTGAATTATTGTTGCAGATATAAAAAAAAGCGTTATCTTTGCGCCGAATTAATTATTGCAATATTAATTATAACAAAAAGACGAAATGAAAAAGGGTATTCATCCAGAGAATTATCGTTTAGTGGCATTCAAGGATATGTCGAATGACCACGTGTTTTTGTGCAGGTCCGCCGTTTCGACAAAGGAGACCATCGAGGTGAACGGCGAAACCTATCCCGTGTATAAGATGGAAATCTCTAACACATCTCACCC
>JAZSBD010000006.1:0-84244 GCA_045602255.1 Alistipes sp. | reverse complement strand
GGTAGAGTTCTTAATACCCGAGCATATATAACCCACGTCACCCGCCTTAATCTCGTCGCGCGCAACCATCTTGAGTTTCAGCACGCCAATCTCGTCGGCATCGTACTCGCTACCGGCGTTAAAGAACTTGACGTGTTCGCCCTTGTGGATTGTACCGTTGAAGACGCGGAAGTAGGCAATAACACCACGGAAGGGGTTGAACACCGAGTCGAAGATAAGAGCCTGAAGTGGAGCATTGTCGTCGCCCTTAGGCGCGGGAACACGCTCCACAATAGCCTCCAACACACCATCGACGCCCTGGCCCGTCTTGCCCGAAGCCAGCAGAATATCCTCCTCGTTGCAGCCGATAAGGTCGATAATCTGATCCTTAACCTCGTCGATCATCGCCGACTCGCAGTCGATTTTATTCAGCACGGGGATAATCTCAAGGTCCTGACCGAGTGCAAGATATAGGTTCGAGATGGTCTGTGCCTGAATACCCTGCGTAGCATCGACCACAAGCAGTGCTCCCTCGCACGAGGCGATAGCACGCGACACCTCGTACGAGAAGTCGACGTGTCCCGGGGTATCGATAAGATTGAGCGTATAGGTCTGGCCATCGCGTGCCTCGTACTCCATCTGTATAGCGTGGCTCTTGATAGTGATACCCTTCTCGCGCTCGAGATCCATATCGTCGAGCACCTGCGACTGCATCTCGCGCTGGTTAAGGGTGTTGGTCATCTCAAGTAGACGGTCGGCAAGCGTACTCTTACCGTGGTCGATGTGTGCTATTATACAGAAATTACGAATATTCTTCATTACGACTCAATCGCTTAATTACATTAAATCAGGCCACAAATATACAAATAACAATTGGATTTTCATAATACCGATTTCGAATTTTTCAACTTTAGCACCTCCACCGCCTTGCGACATGACAACATCTGCCATTTTGTCAGCCACATGGGCAATGGCACACTGTTTGACACCCCAAAATTCTGAACTACAAAAAACAATACTAAATTAAAAATTATATACACCTATGAGAAATGGCAAGATTGGGGTAACGACCGAAAATATCTTCCCCGTAATTAAGAAATTCCTCTACTCCGACCACGAGATATTCCTCCGCGAGTTGGTGTCGAATGCTGTGGATGCTACGCAGAAGCTAAAGACTCTATCGTCGAAGGGCGAGGCGCATGGCGAGTTGGGCGACCTTACGATCCACGCCGATGTCGACACCGCAGCTAAACGACTGACAATCACCGATCGCGGTATCGGCATGTCAATCGACGAGGTAGACCGCTACATCAACCAGATAGCCTTCTCGGGTGCCGAGGAGTTTATGGCCAAGTACAAGGATCAGGCTATCATCGGACACTTTGGCCTCGGCTTCTACTCTTCGTTTATGGTTGCCGACAAGGTGGAGATATTCTCGCAGTCGTACAACACGGAGGCTAAAAGCGTGCATTGGAGTTGTAACGGCTCGCCCGAGTTCGAGATGGAGGAGCTCGACGAGAAGCTCGACCGCGGAACACGCATCGTCCTCCACCTATCCGACGAGTGCGCCGAGTATGCCGAGCGTAGCGAAATAAACAAGCTACTGCGCAAATATTGCCACTTCCTACCCATAGCCATTGCCTGTGGCAAGAAACAGGAGTGGAAGGATGGCAAGTATGTCGACACTGACGAGGACAACATCATCAATGATACCGCCCCACTATGGATGCGCAAGCCCACCGACATCACCGAGGAGGAGTACAAGGCATTCTACGCCGAGCTATACCCCACGGCCGAGGAGCCTCTGTTCTACATTCATCTAAACATCGACTACCCGTTCAACCTTACCGGTATTCTCTACTTCCCGAAGATACACTCGAACTTCGAGATTCAGAAGAACAAGATTCAGCTCTACTCAAACCAGGTATTCGTAACGGATGAGGTTACGGGCATCGTACCCGAGTATCTGACGTTGCTACATGGCGTCATCGACTCGCCCGACATCCCGCTTAACGTATCGCGTAGCTACCTTCAGAGCGACTCGAACGTCAAGAAGATTTCGAGCTACATCACGCGTAAGGTTGCCGACCGTCTTCAGGAGCTATTCAACACCATGCGCGATGATTACCAGAGCAAGTGGGACGACCTCAAGATATTCATTCAGTACGGTATCCTTACCGACGAGAAGTTCGCCGAGAAGGCCGCTAACTTTATGCTCTGGAAGAGCATCGAAGGCGCGTACTACACCCCGACGGAGTATATCGACAAGATTCGTGAGACACAGACCGACAAGGATGGCTTTACTATTGTCCTCTATACCGACGACATCGAGGGTAAGAACTCCTTTATCGAGGCTGCAAAGGCTAAAGGCTACGACATTCTCGAGATGAATGGCCAGCTCGACAGCCACTATATTCAGTACTACGAGTCGAAGAACGAGAAGACTCGCTTCGTGCGTGTAGATAGCGACGTGGTCGAGAACCTTATCCGTAAGGCAGAGCGCGAGTCTATGTCGTTGACCACCGAGCAGCAGGATATTCTGCGCCCCGTATTCGAGAGCCAGATGCCCACCGACGAGAAGATACACTACCACGTCACATTCGAGGCGATGTCGAAGGATGCAGCCCCGGTTGTGATTACGCAGAACGAGTTTATGCGCCGCATGAAGGAGCTTGCTGCAACAAGTGGCGACCAGATGAGCCGCTTCTATAGCCAGATGCCCGACAACTTCACCATCACGGTAAATGGCAACCACCCTATCGTTCTCGACATTCTTGGTGAGGTGGAGACTTCGTATGGCGACAAGCTTCGCACCATCGGCAAGAAGATCACTGCAGCCGAGCAGGAGGAGAGCCGCTTCGAGGAGAGCGTGAAGGATAGGAAGGATGACGATCTAACGCCCGAGGAGCGCGACATGCGCGAGACACTCTCGAAGCGCATCGCAGAGCTACGCACCGAGCGCGACACACGCCTCGAGGAGATTGGCCGTGACAACCGCAAGGTACGTCAGATTATCGATCTCGCATTGCTCTCGAACGGCATGCTTAAGGGCAAGAACCTCACCGACTTTATCCAGCGTAGCATCTCGCTGATTGAGTAGGTGCCGTAGCATAATGGTTAAGATGGTGGCTAATTGCGTCTTAGCCACCCTCTTAGCATAATAAGGCATACACACCGGCTCCTCGCGGAACACTATTTGTGTGCAACAAAAAAAAGAGAACTCGGAAAGTTCTCTTTTTTCTTTGTGCATCGCAGCGATTACTCAGCAAGAGGAGTAACGCTAACGTATGACTTACCAGAAGCCTTCTTGCAGAAGCCAACAGTACCGTCGACCAAAGCAAAAAGTGTGTGGTCCTTACCCATACCCACGTTCTCACCGGGGTTGTGTACTGTACCGCGCTGACGAACGATAATGTTACCCGCCTTAGCGAACTGACCACCGTAGAGCTTTACACCGAGTCGCTTGCTCTCTGACTCACGGCCGTTCTTCGAACTACCAACACCTTTCTTGTGTGCCATTTTCTACTTCGTTTTAAGGGTTTAACAATTAATCTCCTCAACGAGAACCTGAGTCAGATACTGACGGTGACCGTTACACTTCTGATAACCTGTTCTACGCTTCTTCTTGAACACGAGGACCTTGTCGTCCTTGAGGTGCTTCAAGATCTTGCACTTTACTGAGGCGCCTTCTACTACAGGTGCACCTACCTTAACCTGACCGTCGTTGTCTACAAGCAGGACTTTGTCGAAGCTCAAAGACGAGTTTTCCTCGCCCTGGAGACGGTGAACATAGAGCTTACGACCCTTCTCAGCCTTAAACTGCTGACCTGCGATCTCTACTATTACGTACATTTAATCTAAAATTAGAATGTTTAGCGCGGCAAATGTACGAATAATTTTCTAATCTGCAAACTATTGAATAGAAACTTTTCTATCTTTTTTATTTTTGCAGATATCTGAATACATTTAGTAGAAGATATTGCACATTGATAGCTACCATTAATATGTTATAGTCTCGTTAGAAGTAGTATTTGAAGCCTACAGTGGGATTAACACAAAGGTTGAAATCTACAGCACTGGCAGTAATGCCACTCTTTGTCAATACCGCCATATCGAGTGAAACCAAGTTTGCGCTGAAGCCAAAATGTTCTGTGGGGCGGAACTCAAGTGTGAATAGATGTGCTGCTAAGCCGACGCCAGGCATTGTAAAGCCTTCGGATGAACCTATTACTAACCCTACTTCAAGACCAGGAGTATAGTACAAGCCATCGCATAGGGGTATATAATATGCTATAGTAGGGCATAGTGTGAATGTGTGTGTGCCACTACTTATGCTATAGCCTACGCTCGCACCAATCTTGAGGCGGTTGGCTACGAAATATCCAAACTCAGGTTCAATGGCAAAGCCAGCGGCTGTGGCATTTTCACCCTCGATACCAACTGATTGAATGGCAACTCCGGTGTAGCCACCAATGTATTTGTCACCTTTGTTCTGAGCAAATGCAGCTGATGAGCATAGTGTCATTGCCACCAAAATAACTAAAAACTTTTTCATAGGATACTTTGCATTTAAGTTAAACAATAAATAAATTCATGCTCCTTAGATGGCAACCGTTTAACTAAAAAAGAGAAGCGTGGGCGCACTTATTCTCAGAAGGGACGACCAAGTACCCATACACACATAAGCACATCCCACGCCATAGACGGCGTGGACATTTATTGTGCCTATTGCTGTGTGTAAATTTTGGTCGTTTTACTGAGTAAGCAATAGCCTAAATGCCATCATATAAAACCACTATTCGTGATTCACATACAAAGATAGCAATTTTTTATTAAAAACAAAAACATTGGGAAATAAGGGGACACTTGAAAGTTGGTTGAGCGTGAATATAAATATGTCATCGCGAAGAATTGCAATCGAGACCATGCTGATACAGATGGCGGTCTATGCAATTCTGTGGCGATCTACCTTTGTGTTATAACCTTGCTACTACAGTAACCCTCGGCATTGACAATGTCTATAAACAGCGGTAGATGCCCATGTCGGCGCATAGAGCAAGTACCGCTCAAGACCCTCTTGGTTGCCCCTCCTCGGCATGACGGGGTTTATAAACTAACAAGTAATCCTTTTTATGTAACATGTTTTACTCCCTATCGATATGGCACGTTTTTAGCCTTGTTAACACTATGTCGTATAAATGAGGGTAATATTGTTATTTTATGAGTGTTGCCTATTGTTTATATCTAAACTTTTTGTTAACTTTACAATGTGAAAATGCAACCGTTAAAACCTTTGCAAGATGATTGATCAGAATATCCGTGAGTACCTTCTTCCCGAGCAGTTTAACGCCGCTGTGCGTGCTGGCGCCGCCATCATGAAGATATACAAACACAGCGACGACTACGACATTGCACTCAAGAGCGACCGCACCCCAATAACCATTGCCGACCGCATGGCGCACGACACCATCAAGGAGTCGTTGGGCACCACGCGCATACCTATCCTCTCGGAGGAGGGACGACAGATGCTCTACGACGAGCGCCGCAACTGGGAGCTATTCTGGCTTGTCGACCCACTCGATGGCACTGTGGAGTTTATCAAGGGCAATAACGAGTTTACGGTCAACATAGCACTTATGGAGAACAACATATGCATAAGCTCCGTCGTCTATGTTCCATACCATAACAAAATATATATCGCCGAGCGTGGACGTGGCGCATGGGTCATGCACGACGTAGCACCCGACAGCGAGGCATCCTATACCTATGATGACATACACGCCAATATTGTGCGTCTCCCCTTAGCCGATAGCGCACACACCAACTACCGCGTGGCGGTGTCGCGCTCCCATCAAACCCCTGAGACCCACACCCATATAGACCACCTGCGCCGCGAGCATCCCAACCTTGAGATTATCGAGCAGGGTAGCTCCTATAAGTTCTGCCTTCTTGCCGAGGGCGTCGTCGACTACTACATACGCACCACCACAACCTCTGAGTGGGACACCGCCGCCGGTGAGCTTATCCTCCTTGAGTCTGGAGGCATCACCCGCGCCTACCCCTCAGGCGAGGTGTTGCGATACAACAAAGAGGAGTTGGATAATCCGTGGTTTATAGCCCAAAGGTAATTTGTTGAGATAAGGCCGACATCTACTGCCGCTAACAAAAATAAATGAGAAAGGGCTGTACGTATCAGTACAGCCCTTCCTCATTTTTTTTGCCGAGCGTTGTATCTGCAGCCTTCTATCAACAAATTGGAATTTCCTGTGATAGCGGCGCATTAGCGACGCTTCAACCAAAGCCCCGGATGGGAAATACATTTAGTATGTCCCACCCGGGGCTTTATCATGTCAGCGCCACTACTGCACCACTCTGACAAGAAATTAGGTCGTGGTGCTCTCAAAAGTTATTCAGTAGAGAGTTAAGGAGTTTAAGGAAATTAGTGAAATTAAGGAGTTTGGTGACTTTTTTCTTCCCTTCACTACTCTTCACTACTCTTCACTACACTCGCCCTTAACAACCCATCCCAATCGCTCCTGCAGAGCGACACCATTACTAATTACTAATTACTAATTACTCTCTACTAATTATTACTCTCTACTCTTCAATCAGCACCTTAAATATCAGCTTTTTGACCCTGCCCTCGCCGAGCATTGGGGCGTGCGCATCCTCGGGGTAGAGGATTGTGAACTCTCCCTCGCGTACCTTATATATGGTCTGCGGCGCGTCGCTGAAGAAGAGTATATCGCGCTTGGTATCGAACTCGCCCTCGGGCTTTAAACAATCTCGACGCTCGCTCCAGCCGAAGAGTTCCTCACCCTCGATGACCACTTGGACATCGATATATCTATTATGCGCCTCAAGGTGCGCCGCATCTACGGGGCGCAACTCTAAGTGCGAGACATTAACATAGAGATTGTCGCCATCGATATCGTGGCGGCCAGGCTCCAACTTAGCAACATTTGTGTTGCGTAGGTAGTCGAAAACCCTCTTTAGGAGTGGGTGCAGGGCGTAGTAGCGCGCACCATTGTCAATAGAGTCGAGAATCATAGTTCGGTATGTAGGATGTTACTTTGTCTGTGGCTTGAAGCGCGCCATCACGGGCAGGTGGTCCGACATCGTTGCCGAGTGGTCAGCGCTATACTTATGTATCTCTATGCCGTCGGAGTAGAGGATATAGTCGATACGCAATACATGGTGCATGGGGCGGAAGGTGCACCCTGCGCCGCTGCCAGCCTCCACAAATGCGTCGTTGAGCCTATCGGCAAGTGTGTTGTAGACATAGGACATGGGGGTGTCATTGAAGTCGCCACACACGATCTTGCGATATGGTGAGTTATTAATAACTTCGTGCAGCATATTGGTATGCTTGGCGCGTATCGAGGAGTTGTCGGCGATGCGCTTGACGATGCTACGCACGCGGTCGCCATCTTGCAGGATCTTTCCACGCGCTATATCCTCGCTATCCTCCTCCGTGATGCTCATCGTATAGAGGTGGTTGTTGAAGATGCGCAGCGTATCCTTCTCCTTGATGACGATATCCACCCACTGCGATGTGCCGCTATTATTGCCGGCAATCTCGCCCTGGCTGCCCTCCAAGAATGGATAGCGGCTATAGGTCTTAAGCACCACGTTGCCACCCTCGACGCTCTCGTGGGTGTAGTAGTTGCCAAATCTTTGGCGGTAGAGCGTGTCGATAAGGTCAACGCCCTCGGCGTCGCGCGCAAACTCCTGAAGGCAGAGGATGTCTGGCAGCTCCCTGCTCGCGAGGTACTCAACAAACTCATCCACCACGCGCTCACCATCGTCATTATAGAAGCCGCGAACGTTATAGCTCATAATGGTAAACGAACTCTTATCCGCCGGCTTATCTATGGTGCGCATAAAGTCTATGTTGTAGTACTTCGAGATGTGGGGTACTCCTATGATTGCAACAACGAGTAGGATGCCAGCATATACCCATCGCTTGAGAATGGTCATCAGCAGCATCATGATGATAACGCCCATATATATCACTGGCGTAAAGATGCCGACGATGGTTAGTGAGCCCATCTTATCGGGCGACACGTGTGGCGTTATGTAGCATATAATCATGGCTATGGTAAGTGCAATACATATCAACGCAACGAGCATTCGGGCAATGATTCTCAATGCCGAGACCCTATTTGTGTTTTCGGTGCGCGAGTAGCGACCTATGTATTCACCCTGCATAGCCTCCCTATTTGTACATTAGTATATATATCTGTTTCTATCGCGGTGCGACCACCACATAAGAAGCAACCATCCCCAGAACATACCACCAAGGTGGGCAAAGTGGGCAATGCCACTGCCACCTCTTACACCCAGGTATAGCTCGATAAGACCATAGATGACCACGAACCACTTTGCCTTCATTGGAATAGGTGGAATGAGTAACATGATAGTAGCATTGGGGTACATCATGCCAAAGGCAAGCAACAAACCGAATACCGAGCCTGAGGCACCAACGGTAGGTGTACGTAGATATTCGATACGCTCGCTAAGGTCTGCACCTATATGGTTAAGGTCTATCTGTGCAATGCCGAGTTGCACGAGACCTGCTCCGACACCACAAACCAAATAGTAAATTAGGAAACGCTTCCAGCCCATCTCATTCTCAAGTGTGCGACCAAACATCCACAACGAGAACATATTGAAGAATATGTGTGTTAGGTCTTTAGCGTGCATGAACATGTAGGTGAATGGCTGCCATATTTCAAAAAACGGACTCTCCGCAGGGAAGAGTGCGAAGTTCTCAATGACAAAGTATGTCTTATCAGTCAAGAATGTTGCCATATAGACTAACACATTGATGATGATAAGGTTCATTACCACGGGTGGAAATGATGATTGTGAGCGGTAGTTCATGGTATTATCTCTCTTAGTTTCTTGTTAGTTTTGCGCGTAGCTCGTCGGTGGTTATCTCCGCCATGATAGGTGCTCCTGAGGGCGTGAAGCTCGGATTGTCACACTCCTCGAGGCGTTGCAATAGCTCCTCAGCGTCGCTACGTCTGATGTTCTTGCCATAGCCGGCACTTGCACGTCTGGCGAGTAGCTCCGATAGTCGTCGGCGCTCCTCCTCAATAGGCATTGTGCCTCCATCGATGCCATGTAGAAGCTCGTAAATGAGTTCGTCTATTGGCGCTGCCATATCAAGCATGGCGGGTCTGCCATTGATGGCAATATGTCCCTCACCACGATACTCTATCTCGAAGCCCATGGCTGCAAACTCCGTTGCGTGCTGCTCCATAAGCTCATACTCCTCTAAGGATAGTGTCAGCTCCTCGGCGAAGAACATGCGCTGTGTGGGGGCTGAACCATGGCTTATAGCCTGAAGCATGTCGTTGTATAGTAGTCGCTCTTTAGCTCTACGAAGACTCACTACGACGAGCGTGCCTCCGTATGTTGTTATTGCGTGAGCGCCTGGTGCAATAAGCACATCGCCAAATGTGCGCTCCTCGGCGCCTATGGTTGATTCGATATAGTCGAACGATGTCTGCTCACCACTTGGTATATCTTCATACTCAATGAGGCTCTCGTTGAGTTCAGATGAGTGGTGTATGGTGTACTCCTCGCCCTCTGCCTCATAATGCTTAGGCGTGGTAGGCGCTACGCTTTTGCGTGGCATTGAGCCATCGTAAGGCACGTCGAAGCCCGTAAATGGCACATCTGGAAGTGGGGCAGTAGGGTCTATATACTCCTCGGCAAAGGGATTATACGAGCTATTTGTCGCAGCGCGTGGCATGCTATATATAGCTTCGCGTTTGCCACCCATTACAGGTATCTCCACGTGACCCTCCGACGAGAAGTCCATCATAGGCACAGCGCCAGTCTTGGCTAATGTCTCGCGGATGGCGGCCTGCAAAATCTCGAGTATCACATCCGTATCGGCAAACTTGACCGTAGTCTTCTGTGGGTGCACGTTGACATCCACGCGGTCGGGGTCTACCGTGAGGTATATGAAGTAGGAGGGCATACATCCCTCGGGTATGAGCTTCTCGTAGGCGCGAAGTATGGTGCGCTGCATGGTCGTCGAGTGGAAGTAGCGACCATTGACAAAGAGATACTGCTCGTTGTTGCGCTTCTTGGCCGCCGCAGGACGCCCCACAAAACCCTCTATCTTAACTACTGAGGTATCGACCGACACATCCAACAAGTTCTGCTTTATGTGTTTGCCCACAAGGTCAACAATGCGACCACGGCGGTTTGTCGGAGGTAGCATATATACCTGCTGGTCGTTCTGTAGTAGCTCAAAGGCTACATTGTGGTTGCAGAGTGCCACGCGCGAGAACTCCTGCTTTATCTGTGAACTAAGACGAGCGTTATCACCATCTATAAACTTGCGGCGTGAGGGTACGTTGTAGAAGATGTTACGCACCATAAACTGCGTTCCCTTAGGGCACGACACGGGGGTCTGTGACTGGAACTCTCCGCCGCTTATGATTGTGAGCGTTCCCACCTCATCCTCCGCCTGACGTGTGCGTAGCTCCACCTCGGCAACGGCAGCTATGGAGGCAAGTGCCTCGCCGCGGAAACCGAAGGTGTGTAGCTGATATACATCATCTATCGAGCGTATCTTACTTGTGGCGTGCCTGTCGAAGGACATACGTGCATCGATAGCCGACATGCCTATGCCATCGTCGATAATCTGTATGAGCTCCTTACCACCATTTCTGAAGTTTACACGCACACACTTAGCACCCGCATCCAACGAGTTCTCCATCATCTCCTTCACAACGTGCGAAGGGGAGTTGACAACCTCGCCGGCGGCAATCTGGTTTGCAACAATCTCGGGTAGTAATTTTATGCGGTCCATAACTTCGTGGTATTATTTGCTGTTTGCATGCCACATTTCGAGCCACCTCTTAGGATCTTCGTATGCCTGATCTATTATAGCCTGTCTAACGTTCTGATCCATATCTGCCATCTCGGTGTCAATAATTTCTATCACCTCTTGATAGTATCGTTGTCTCTCGATAAGTCCGTCATTATCGATTATAGTGGTGCTTCTTTGCCATGCATCCTTCGCTTCGAGAGACTTCATTAGCTTTTCGCCATCATCAATACCCTCTATACCATCGTAATACTCGATGACGCCCTTTATTCTCTCCTCCTCAGCCTTCGCCTGAGCCTGTCTCTCCTTCTCGTCCTGAACCAACTTGGCAAAGTCGACAAAGCGAGGAACGATGAAGATGGCGAAGACTACCATAACAGCTCCGATAATCAACATGTTGCGCATTTTGCTTATGGTGCTGCTATTAGCCTCATTCTCGCGTGCTATATCTCGTGCCTCGCGCTGCGTGCGAATATACCTGCCAGGAACATACTCCTCATAGTCATCCTCCGTGGAGGTGCCATGAAGCTCCTTACGACGCAATTCGCGCTCCTCCTTTACAGGGTCGAAGTGGCGGGGTATGTAGTTGAACTGTCGAGGCTTGCTCTTATGTGGACGAAAAAAAGACATAACATCAAATTATTCATTATCAAATATATGCATCCTCAGATACTATCTGAAGAAGTTCTTCATGCGCTCGAAGATGTTCTGGTTCTCGACACTCGATGCACGCTTGAAGTGTGGCTGCTCGGCGAGCTGCTCGATAATCTTGCGCTCCTCCTTGGTTAGCTCATCGGGGATGGTGATGTCGACAACAACCATGATGTCGCCGCGACCATAGCCGTTGACATCGGGTAGACCCTTGCCACGTAGGCGAAGTACCTTGCCGGCGTGTGTTCCTGGAGCTATCTTTATGCGCACCTTACCATCAATCGTTGGCACCTCCACCTCGCCGCCAAGCAGCGCAGTGGTCACCGTAATGTTCATGTTATGTATGAGGTCGTTGCCATCGCGTATAAGCTCTGGGTTGTGCTCCTCCTCGATAACGACGATAAGGTCGCCACTAACGCCACCGCGGCGTGCAGCATTACCCTTGCCACGAACCGTAACAGCCATGCCCTCGGCAATACCTGCTGGGATCTTAACCTCGACAATCTCCTGACCGCGCTCCGTACCCTCGCCGCCGCACTTAGAACACTTATCCTTTATCGTGCGACCGCTACCACCACAGGTAGGACATACCGATTGTGTCTGCATACGACCGAAGAATGAGTTCTGCACGGTGATGACATATCCCGAGCCCTTACACTCTGGGCAGGTGACAATAGATGATGCATCCTTGGCACCCGAGCCACCACACTTATCGCAGGTGACAGTCTTGTTTAGCTTGAGCTTCTTGGTCACACCCTCGGCAACCTCCTGGAGCGTTAGGCGCATCGTAACACGAATGTCGCCACCGCGGTTTACGCGGCTACGGCTACGACCACCGCCACCAAACGCGCCACCGAAGATGTCGCCAAACTGCTCGAAGATGTCGTCCATCGTGAAGCCACCGCCGCTGAAACCGCCGCTGAAACCGCCATAGCCACCACCAGCTGCGCCGCCCATACCCGCATGACCATAGCGGTCATAACGAGCACGCTTATCCTCGTTAGATAGTACGTCGTAGGCCTCTGCAGCCTCCTTAAACTTCTCCTCGGCCTCCTTGTCGCCTGGGTTCTTATCGGGGTGGTATTTGATTGCCGCCTTACGATATGCCTTCTTTATGGTATCGGCATCAGCGTTGCGCTCAACGCCTAACACCTCGTAATAGTCTCTCTTCTCTGCCATATTCATCAAATATTACTCGCCAACAACAACCTTTGCATAGCGCAATACATGCTCGCCAAGTTTATAGCCCTGCTGTACGCAGTCGATAACCAAGCCACGCTTATCCTCGCCCGCTGCAAAGCGCGCTACTGCCTCCTGCTCCTCCTCGTTGAAGGGCTTACCCACGCAGTCGATGCGTGTGATGTTGGCACCCTGAAGAACGCTCTCGAACTTCTTCATCACAAGCTCTTCGCCCTGGCGCAATGCCTCAATATCCTCACTCTTGTGTGATGCTGTCACGGCACGCTCCATGTCGTCGAGGATAGGAAGGATTGCCTTCCATGCCCCCTCCGAGCCACGCTCCACAAGCTCCATCTTCTCCTTGATGGTGCGCTTGCGGAAGTTGTCGAACTCCGCCTGAAGACGCATGTATTTATCGCGCCATACGGCAATCTGCTCCTCAAGTGTAGGCTCAAGTGACATATTGTCAGTTGTGGCACTCTCCTCATCTGACATTGTGTCCTGCTCGGGGGTGTTAGTCGCACCCTCCATGTTCTCATCGCACTGCTGCGATGTCTTTTTATCTTGCTCTTTCTCAGAGTGTTGCTTTTTCATATCTATGTTTTATTTTACAATTCCTATATATATCGAACAAATTATATGCCTAATATAAAGATTGTTGGGCGCTTCTCGATGTTTGGCATCTTCGCTTTTCGCCACCCCTCAATGCTCATCGTCTTTATATACTCATCCTTCGACGTGATGTCGCAGGCTACCGTAAGTCGTATCGAAGGCTTAAGGCTCTTAATGAGTGCCTCAAGGAGCTTGATGTTGCGGTATGGTGCCTCAATGAATATCTGTGCCGAGCGCTCGCTGATGGCGCGCTGTTCGAGGTTGCGAATGTGGCGTGTGCGCTCAGGCTCCTTGACGGGGAGGTAGCCCACAAATGCGAATGACTGACCATTCTGCCCCGATGCCATGAGCGACATGATGATTGATGATGGACCAACGAGCGGAACAACCCTAATATCGCGCTTATGTGCTAAGGCAACGATGTCTGCTCCAGGGTCTGCCACACCTGGCACTCCAGCCTCGGAGATGACACCTGCCGAGCGACCCTCGGCAATGGGGCGCAGCATGCGCTCGATATCCGCCTGTGAGGTGGTGTGCTCGTTAAGCTCCACAAACTCCAGCTCGTCGATTTTGCGCTCTATGCCCGCCTTCGATAGAAAGCGACGTGCCGAGCGTATATTCTCCACGACGAAGTAGTCGAGGCTATTTATAATATCGAGGTTAGATTTAGGAAGTACCTCCCATACCGACTCCCCGTCGGCAATAGGGCATGGTATCATATATATCGTTCCCTTCATTATCTCTCTGTGTATATTCGTTTTACGCGTGCTGAGATAGAGGTCATAATCTCGTAAGGAATGGTGTCGAGTACGCGTGACATATCCTCAAGTGTATTGCCCTCCTCGGCTGAGAAGATTGTCACCTTGTCACCAACCTCTACGCCCTCAATATCTGTGATATCTACCATGGCACTATCCATGCATATTCGACCAATAATTGGTGCGCTCTTACCCGCTATGCGCACCGACCAACGACCACCGCCGAGGTGTCTATCGAAGCCATCAGCATAGCCTATAGGTATTGTTGCAATGGTTGTCTCGCGCTCCGTCTTAGCACCTCTGCCATAGCCTATCGACTCACCCTTACGCAGGGTTTTAATCTGCACGATGCGCGTTGATAGTGTTGCCACAGGTATAAGACTTTCGTTGTGCTCCCAGCCGTAGCCATAGAGTCCCAAGCCTATACGGCACATATCAAACGATGCCTCCTTGAAGCGGGCTATTGCTGCCGAGTTAGCAAGGTGGCGCAGTGGCTTATAGTCGAGCCACTCGGTAAGCTGTGAGCTCATATAGTCGAATGCGGCAATCTGCTTGCGTGTGAACTCATCCTCCTCAGGCATGTCGGCGCACGATAGATGTGAGAATATCGATGCAATGTGCAGGGTATTGTCAAGGTGTATGGCGCGACCCAAAAGGTCTATATCGTCATCCACAAAGCCCAAGCGATGCATGCCTGTGTCGAGCTTTATATGTATTGGGTAGTGACTTCTTCCGGCGTGGTTTACGGCACGGCGGAACTCGTCGAGTGAGCGGAAGCTATATATCTCTGGCTCAAGGTCATGGGCAATCATCACATCGAAGCTGTCGTGGTCGGCATTAAGCACCACAATAGGCATAGTAATGCCCTTAGAACGAAGTGTAACACCCTCATCAGCAAATGCCACAGCTAAATATTTCACGCCCTCGTGTTGTAGCATGCGTGCCACATCGACATCGCCTGTACCATATCCCCATGCTTTAATCATGGCGGTGATATGGTGGTGTTGTGGCAGTAGGCTACGGAAGTGGTTGAGGTTTTTCTTCATTGCAGCGAGGTCCACCTCAAGAGTTGTTGTGTGCGTGCGACGCTCCACAAGGCGGCTAAGGCGCTCGAAGCGACTATCACGGCTACCCTTGATGAGGATTACGGACTTAGCCCAGCGCTCGCGCTCGAAGTTCTCGATAAGCTCATCTGTTGTGAGGTAGAACGACGAGTTGCGATCGAAGAGGTAGGCGTGGCGCGATATGTTCTTGCCAACACCTATAAGGTGGTCAACGCCAGCCTTCTTAACAGCCTCAGCAACCCGCGTATATAGCTCCTCGGCATCCATGCCGCTCTGCTGTATGTCTGATATTACTGCCACACGGCGACGTCCCATAGCCTGCACATGCAGGGCATTCAGAGCGACAACTACTGAGTTTATATCTGAGTTATACGAATCGTCGATAATCATCGAGTCGTCGATACCCTCCTTTAACTCCAGACGCATATCTACCTTAGCTGAGAATACCGCATCGTCAACGCCGTAGCCCAGTTTGCGCATGAGGGCAGATACGTGACAAGCATCAACCGTAAGAGGGTCGTTAAGTTCCAAGACATCCTCCATCTCGACAAGGTCCGAACCGCTGCTATCTATAAGCTCACGGTCGGAGTATAGCTCCTTGATACGTCGCGTGAGAGTTGCATACTCGCTACTATATATGATTGTCTTAGCCTCTTTAGCCAAGATTAGCTTCTCCTCGATTTTATGCTCCGAGGATTGGAAGTTGGCAGAGTGTGCATCGCCAATTGAGGTGATTACCATTATATCGGGGCGTATCATCCTCTCTAAGCGTGCCATCTCGCCTGGCTGCGATATGCCCGCCTCGATGAATGCCACTTGCTCCTCACCACTAAGCATAAGTAATGACAGTGCCACGCCGAGCTGTGAGTTGTAGCTCTTTGGCGAGGCGAACGAGCGCACGTTATCGGGCATGGAGCGTGATGCCCACTCCTTAACGATAGTTTTACCGTTGGAGCCTGTGATGCCGACAACAATGCCCTTAAAGAGACTACGATGGTGTGTCGCGAGGCGTTGTAGTGCCCCTATTGTAGAGTCAACAACTATCCATCCACACCCCTCTGTAAGTTCCATATCGTGCTCCACGATAAAGGCTGATACACCACGCGTCTGCATACGTGGAATGAAGTTATGTCCATCGTGATGTTTGCCGTTGATAGCGGCAAAGATGACATCCTCGGATGCAATCACACTGCGCGAGTCGGTAGCGACCTCCCCAACACGTAGGTCGGCGCCATGATGCACACCACCCACAATAGCGGCTATTTCGGACAATAGATAGTTCATACTCACTTATATATTATTATGTTTCTTTATTGCTTAAATGTTACAACGGTAATGCCTGCACCTCCGCGGTCGGCATGGTCATCGGCAATGGTCGCCACATCGCGTACCGTACGCAGGTAGCGACGTATCTCCTCCTTGAGAGCGCCTGTGCCCTTGCCATGAAGAATAGTTACTCCCGATACACCTACCATGAGTGCGTCGTCCACCAAATCCTCAACAGCCTCCAATGCCTCACTTGCGCGCATGCCGCGCACGTCTATATGGTCGCGGAAGTTGAGCTTGCGCTCGCGAATATCCACCGATACCACCGTGCGTGCCGCTGTGGGACGCGTTGCTTGGCGATACTCCGATGATGACACCGCCTTGAGGCGCGACATATCCACCATGATGAGCATCTCGCCAAAGGCCACCTGTGCCTTCTTGCCCTTGATGAGCTTCACAACACCTGGCATATCCTGACCCTCAAGCTTCACTTTGCTACCCACCTCAATGACTTGTGGTGGTGCCACAACCTCTACCTTTGCCTTGTTGTCGATACCCTTTTCTCTATCCTCGGCACGCTGCTCGCGGCGTTCACGACGACGTGCCAGACGCTGCATCTCGCGCTCTATTCGCTCATCAGCGTTGTTTGTGCCACTGTTGTCAACACCCTCGGCAAAGCTCTCAAGCTCCTTGCGTGCGAGCTTCGTTAGTTCCTTCTCGGCTTGTGACTCGCGGATGGTGCGTATCGTATTCTCGATAGTACGGTTTGCCGAAGCAATCATCTCGGCAGCCTCGGCGCGCGCTCGCTCCAATATCTCCTTACGCTCCTGCTTGATGCTCTGCAGATGGTCGGTATAGCGCTGCTCGAGTTGTTCAACCTTACGGTCTGTGAGGCGTATGCGGTCGCGCTTCTCTGCCCAGTAGCGCTTGTCGCGCGCTATCTCGCGTAGCTGTTTTTCGAGGTTTATATGGTCCTCGCCTGCCTTATCCATAGCGCTACGCACGATCTCTTCGGGAAGACCTGTCTTGCGGGCAATCTCTATTGCAAACGAGCTACCTGGCTTACCCATCTCAAGGCTGAATAGTGGCTGTATCTTATGAACATCGAATGCCATAGCTCCATTGGCAACACCATCGTGGCGCGAGGCGAAATACTTGATATTGGCGTAGTGGGTGGTTATCACGCCATAGGCGCGGCGCTCAACCAAGCGCTCCAAGATAGCCTCGGCAATAGCGCCTCCAATGGTGGGCTCCGTACCCGAGCCGAACTCGTCGATGAGTATTAGTGACTTTTCGGATGCCTCCTGCACCATCGCCTTCATATTCATAAGGTGTGATGAGTAGGTCGAGAGGTCGTTGTCGATAGATTGCTGGTCGCCAATATCGATAAGTATCGAGCTAAAGAGTGGGAACTCCGAGTTCTCCAACGTGGGAACGAGGAAGCCGCACTGCACCATATATTGCAGAAGTCCTGTGGTCTTCAAGCACACCGACTTACCACCGGCGTTGGGTCCCGAAATAACAAGTATGCGCTGCTCGTCGCACAGCTCCATGTCGAGTGGCACAATCGCCTTGCCCTGCTGTCGTAGGTTCTGCTCCAAGAGTGGATGGCGTGCCTTGCGTAGGAGTAGTCGTCCTTCGGTAGATATGATTGGCTTTGCCGCACCATTGATCGATGCCCAGCGTGCCTTAGCTCGTAGTGCGTCGATATGTGTTAGGTAGCTCTCAATACGTGCTATGCCTTCATGGTCGAGACGCAAGATTGCTGTCAGCTCCGTAAGTATTCGAACAATCTCCCTACGCTCGGCATACTCCAACTCGCGAAGTGCGTTGTTCAGCTCCACCACCTCCACTGGCTCGATATAGAATGTGCGTCCAGTGGCAGACTCATCGTGGATGAAGCCTGCAATCTTACGCTTATTGGCTGCCGCAACGGGGATCACGGCGTGACCATCGCGAATGGAGATCATCGCATCGGCATCGACAATGCCCGATGCCTTGGCGTGTTGCAATACCTGATGTAGGCGTTTTGTAACCTGCCCCTCGTGCTCGCGTATGCTACGACGTATGGAGTCGAGTTCGGGGGATGCCGATGAACGCACCTCACCCTTATCATCGACAACGCGCTCTATGGCTGCCACAAGGGTTGGAAATACTTCGACGCGCTCCGACAGCTTGCGTAGATTGGGATAAGAGCCCTCACGGCGTGACAGTACGAAGCGCACGATGGTTGCAGCCGAACGCAACGATCGTAGTAGGGTGGCGCACTCCTCAGCGCTGAGGTATGAGCCCTCAACGGCAATCTTCTCAACTATTGAACGTAGCTCCTCCTGCTCGCCAATCTCAGCCCCTGACTCCATGGTAAGGAGTAGGCGCATCTCGTCGGCAAGCGATAGACGTAGCTCCACCTCGCGACGCGACTGAGTGAAATTCTCGCTCAGAATAAGCTCACGCGCCGAGAGCATGGAACAGGCGTCTGCCACCTGTTCACGAATACGGTCGAAGCCAATCTTATGTTCAAAGTTTGAGGGGTAAACCATCGGTCTATGTCGTTAGTTATATCTGTGAACGCACCCTTATTATCGCGCACCACGCGCGATAATAAGGGTGGCGTAAAGGTTAATTACTCGGCACTCTGCTCGCCAGCCCTCTTAGCTGCGCGTGCTGCCTGCTTAGCCTCCTTCTTAGCCTGCTTGGCTGCAATCTCCTCATCAGACTTGCCGAATACAGAGATGTTTATGTAGCGCTTAGGATTCTCCTTAAGGTCGATAAGAAGTGCGTTGAGCGAGTTGATGGTCTCGTCGATAGAGTTGTATACCTCGTCATCGTTGAGCAACTTGCCAACAGCACCCTCACCACTCTCGATGGTTGCGATAATGCCATTGAGGTTCTCGATAGTGGCGTTGAGGCTCGCAACAGTAGCATCGATATTGCTGATAATATCGCTATTAGCAAGATCGCCAGATAGGTTATCGAGGTTCTTGAGCATTGACTCGATAGAGTCGGTGTTCTCCTTGAGCATTGTTGTGAATGCAGAAAGGTCACGTGTGAGGGTCTTGATATCGCCCTTAGAGTTGTTGACAATAGCGTTAATATCGCTGCTTAGAGTCTCAAGGTTAGTGACAATCTGCTGGATACCCTCGCGGTTATCATCAAGGATGCCGTTCACCTGGCTTACAGTCTCATCAAGCTTAGTAACCGTGCCGTTGAGGTTATCCATAAGCACTGTAACCTGATCCACGATAGCACCGCCCTTCTCGGCGATCATGCCCATGATACCGCCATCCATGTATCCCTCGAGCTTAGAGCCATCCGCCGCCATTGTGGTTGATGTGCCCTGCTCAATATGGATTGTAGCACCACCCATCATACCCTCCTTGATAACTGCCTTACTATCCTCAGGGATCATGTCGGCATACTGCTCCTCGACGGCGATGACAACCTTCACCTTGTCGTCCTGAAGCTCAATCTCCTGCACGTTGCCGACAATCACGCCACGAATGTATACGCGTGACGATACCTGCAAGTCCTTAGATACATCCTCATAATATACCGTGTAGGTGTTATACGAGGTGAATAGGTTCTGTCCACCCAACCATGACATTCCCCACCATGATACGAGGATTACGATAATGGCAAAGATGCCAATCTTAAACTCTTTTCTAATTTTCATATCCGTAAATTTTTATTATAACTTCGTGTAAGGATTTGGGGTAAGTTACATGCTTACAATCTTACCTGCTTTGTATCGTGTTACGATTGCATCCTTGAATGATCTCTTTGCCCATGCAAGCTCCTTTTTCGCAGCCTCGGCAGTTGGGTAGCAACCATAGCAATACTTATACTTGAAGGTGCCAGTGCCCATAACGAGCATCGCTATGCCCTTGAACTCCTTGAATGATGCATCGTAGATGTCGAGCTCCTTGGTCGATGACATTAGCTGAATGGTATATCCCTCGCCCGTTGAGTCGTAGACATAGTACTTCATGTAGTCATCGTTTGTAAACTCATCCTCGCTACCTTTACCGCCCTCTTTTGCCAACTCCTCCATGAGGGCTACATTCTCGAAGTAGGCGATTATAGCGTCGCAAATAGCCTCAGCCATATCGTTTTGACCCTTCTCCGATGTGAGGTATGCAAGGTCGTTGCTATTGCTCATATATCCCATCTCAAGGATTACACCAGGGCACTCCAATGGGTAGAGAACGGTGAATACCTCCTGACCATCGAGCACGCCTCCAAACTTGTAGCCGCGCTTCTCGACCTGCTCACCCACGCTCTTGCCAAACATTCTATTCATGGGGTCGTTGCTCATGAGTCGAGATATGGCATCGAGATACTGCGCTGGCTCCTTGGTGAAGTCCTCAAAGAGGATGTAGTCCTTGTGTGCGTTGAGCGATGGCGACATCTTCTTTGTGTGTCTCTGTGTCTTGTCGTTGAGATTAAGGACGATAACCTCAAATCCCGAGGCATCCTCATCGCTGGCATCGTTGGCGTGAATAGAGACAAATAGGTCGGCGTGCTTTGTGTTTGCCAACTTTGGACGCTTACGATTATCCTCTGTTCTGTCGCTCGCCAATTCGACATCGCTCTCTCGTGTCATATAGACCGTGATGTGTGAAGCCTTCTTCTCAAGTAACTTCTTAACCTTAAGGCTTACGTCAAGGTTGATGGTCTTCTCCTTGTGTCCGCTATTAGTGGCACCGGGACGCTGTGCGCCACCATGCCCAGGGTCCAATACCACGATTCGCTTCTTGGGCGATGTAGTGGACGTTGCTGCACTCGCGCCTACACTCCATAGGAGTGATGCTGCGAAGAATAGACATAGAGCAAGTTTTCTCATATTTGTTATTCAATGTTAGTTATTTGCCAAATTATTACTATATTTGCCACTTGTAATTGCATGCACGCACCTGAGCGTATGTTTTGCACGTGTGTACGGAAGCATGCTTTGAGGTCGTTTTGCCGACGCGTCGGCAAAGGTACAAAAAAATATTGAATTTTGAGACACGTTTGGATAAAATATCTATCATCGCTTGTGCTGACATCCATCTTTGTTTGCATCCTTTTGTGCATGACAAAGGCGGGTGCAATGACTCTTAACCGCATATTTGATAGAGATAGCATCACGTTGAATAGGGCAAGTAGAGACACTTTTGGCGACAAAATGGATAGTCGCCGAATGGGTGAGGACTCTAACAGGGCTATGCGTATGCCAAATATGCCTGTCACTCCGCGTGATGGCATGGAGCGCGTAGCACCGATTAGTGAGGAGCAGAAGGAGGTGGCTCAGGATAGCACCAAGGAGCGCAAGCGCGGTGCGATGTTTGACGACATCATCCAGGGTAAGGCGACAGACTCGGTGGTCTTCGATGCTAAGAACAAGATGATATATAGCTATCGTGGTGGCGATGTCACATACCAGGGCATGAACCTCAAGGCGGACTTCATGCGTGTCGATATGCAGACCAAGGATATATATGCCCACGGCTATGCTGACTCCACAGAGACGGGTGAGGTGACAAAGACTCATCCTGAGTTTGCCGACGGCGGCTCGCCATATAGCATGGATACCATCACCTACAACCTCGACTCGCGCAAGGCGAAGATCAAGGGTATTGCAACGCAGGAGGGCGATGGATGGCTCGTTGGTGGTAGTGTGAAGATGCACCCTGATGAGACAATCCACATCGGCGATGGTATGTATACCACTTGTGATGAGATTGACCATCCACACTTCTACCTCGCTATGACAAAGGCCAAGGTGATCCCCGGCAAGAAGATTATCGCTGGTTACTCATACCTCGTAATCGAGGATGTGCCAACATACATCGGTATTCCGGAGTTCTTCTTCCCCATCACCACAGGTCCTAAGTCGGGTCTGTTGATGCCTACCTATGGTGAGGATGCCAAGGGCTTCTTCATTCGCGATCTTGGCTACTACTTCACCTTTGGTGAAAAGATGGACCTCGCCCTACGAGGTGGTATCTACACCCTCGGCTCATGGGAGCTCTCGGCACGCTCGCAGTATGTCAAGCGTTATAAGTTCCGTGGTAGCTTCGATTTGAAGTTCTCGGCAATACGTTCTGGCGAGAAGGGTGAGCCTGACTTTGTGCAGCAGAACAACTACAAAATTCAGTGGCAGCACTCGCAGGATGCCAAGGCGAACCCCGGTCCGACATTCTCGGCATCGGTGAACCTCACCCCAAGTGGTTATAGCCGCTACTCGGCGACATCTGTCAACGACATCCTTGCAACACAGACCAACTCATCGATATCCTACTCGAAGAACTGGGAGGGTACGCCATTCTCTTTGGCGCTCAACATGGCAGTGTCGCAGAACTCGCGCGATAAAACCATCTCGGTGACACTCCCTACCATTACCTTCAACGTGGCGAGCTTCAACCCATTCAAGCGTAAGCAGGCGGTGGGTAAGACACGTTGGTATGAGAAGATTAAGATGAGCTACTCAATGAAGATGACCAACACGGTGAACACCAAGGAGAGTGAGATATTCACCAAGGAGACGCTCAACAAGATGAAGAATGGTATTCAGCACAACATACCTATCTCTACATCGTTGTCGCTCTTCAACTACATAAACGTCAGTCCGTCGTTTAATTATACCGAACGCTGGTATTTCAAGAAGGTCAGCCAGCAGTGGAACAACGAAACAAAGCAGTTGGAGACTCTTGATCCACAGTATGGCTTCTGGCGTATCTATAACTATAACGCCTCAGTATCTGCGAATACCACCATCTACGGTACCTACGTAGCCAAGAAGAAGGAGCGTAAGCTGCAGGCAGTGCGTCATACGCTGACGCCAAATATCGGCTTCTCATACGCCCCCGACTTCAGTCGCCAGAAGTATGGCTTCTATGAGACTGTGCAGACCGATACCACAGGTCGCTTCAAGGTGTACTCGCCATTTACCGACAACGCCTATGGCGTGCCAGGTAGTGGTCAGCAGTTCAACCTCACCTTTGGTCTTTCGCAGTCACTCGAGGCTAAGATACGCACCAAGGATACTGTCAAGAAGGTGAAGATCATCGACCAGATATCTATCAGTGGCTCGTATAACTTCCTTGCCGACTCTATGCGTCTCTCGGTGCTGCCTATACAGCTGCGAACCACCATCACGCAGGGTGTGGCTCTTAACATATCTATGACCCTCGACCCCTATGAGGTATCTCCCGAGGGTGTGCGCTACAATAAGCTTATGTGGAGCCGTGGCTCGATAGGTCGTGTGCAGAGCATAGGCTGGAGCTTCGGTTACTCCTTCCGTTCGAAGGAGGGACAGCGTGCTGCCAACGATATCAACTCGCTGCCTCCCGAGTACTTCAACTCGTGGTCCGACCCCTATGGCGAGCTTAACCCGGCCATGCGACGACAATGGATGGCGGGGCAGTACTACGACTTCTCCATCCCGTGGAATTTCGGATTTAACTATAGCTTCAACTATAGCGCCCAGCTGGTAAATAACGGAACTACAGGATATAGAAAGAATATATCCCAAACCATAAATGTCAATGGTAGTATCAAGCTGACGCCGAAGACGATGATCACCGCGACCTCCGGCTTCGACTTCACCACGCGTAAGATGTCTATGACCTCCATATCCATCACTCGCGACCTCCACTGTTGGCAGATGTCCTTCACCTGGATACCCTTTGGTGCCCATAAGAGCTGGGCATTCAACATCGGCGTGAAGGCGGCATCGCTCGCCGACCTCAAATTTGATAAGAGTTATACTCAGTATGACTACATGTACTAAATTTGTTGAGATAAGGCAGCATCTGCGACCTTTCAATCATTAGCCTGAATGGGAAATACGCTTAGTATGTCCCATCCAGGCTAATTTCATGTCAAGGCCACATCTGCGCCACTCTGACAAGAAATTAGGTCGTGGTGCGAGGAAAGCTATTGAAAATAAGGAAATTAGTGAATTTAGTGAGTTCTAATAATTCTTCTCTTCACTACTCTTCACTACACTCACCCTTAACTACCCATATTACCCATCCCAATCGCTCCGTAGGAGCGAAGCATTACTAATTACTCTTTACTCACTACTAATTTATTTCTCAAACACCCATCCTACCTTTTACTCCTCCTCCTCTGCTTCCTCCTCCGCATCTATCACCGCGGGGGTCTCGTACTCGAAGATATTCTTCGACTCATCGTAGATAGGGCTTGTCATGCCGAGGTATGACATAACGCTATGGAATACATGGTATTGACCCACGGAGCCTAAACTCTTGACATGAGTATAAGGGTCGGAATTCCATACAATAAATGGTATGGTATATTGCTCGCTGGGTGCTACGTCCAATGGAAGACCATGCATATAGACATCGCCCTCGCCCAAAGACTCGCCATGGTCCGAAACATAGATCATGCAGCAGCGCATATCCTCGGGGAGTGTCTTGAGCTCGTCGATGATGGTGCTGAGCATATAGTCGGTATACAATATAGTATTGTCGTAGGCATTGATAAGCTCCGAGCGGTTGGCCTTAGACATCTCCACCTCGGTGCATACCGGTGTGAACTCCTCGAAGTCGTAGGGGTAGCGTTTATAGTACTCAGGGCCATGGCTGGTGCTTGTATGTATCACTACCAACACCTTATTACTATTGCTTGCGAGAATCTCGTTGCGAAGACCATATATCAGCGCCTCGTCATACTTATCATCAATGCCATATCTCTCGCCGAGGTCCTCGCGCGTGTAGTGCTTCTCTATATGTAGCGGTGGCTCACCCCAGTTGCTCGTACGCCAAATAACATCCACGCCGTTGCGATAGAGGTAGTTGGGAAGTATCTCGTAGAGCTCCTTTGTGGGCTTATGGTCTAATATAGCCTTGACACCTGCCGTGGTGTAGGTGAATGCCGATGTGGCATCGAGCACAATGAGGTTCTCCTCCTGCTCAAGCATAGGGTTTGTGCAGCGGTCATAGCCATAGAGCGAGAAGTTGGCGCTACGTGCCGACTCGCCAATGACGAGCACCACAACATCGCGCGTGTCGGTGGTGATTGTCGCATCGGGGAGGGGTATCGCCTTGCGGTTCATCTGTATCCAATGGTGGATATAGCGTATGGTATTCACCGTATAGCAATATGGCATTGCGAGACCGCCAATGCGTGGGGCGTGGCGATCGATCCACAAGATGTTTGACTTGTTGACAAAGACGGTGCTAAGCACAATGGCAAGCGTCACGACGATAGATATCAAAAAACGCCCTATTGAGCGGTAGTTGATACGTGTGGCAACAACGCATATAGCGGGCAGAACGCCTAAGATGAGGAAGTAGACCACCGCCGTGAAGGAGAAGTAGCCTCCGGCCTCCGAGGGGCGCGTGTTAAAGACGTTACCCATCATCTCCTCGGTAATCAGCGTGTTGTAGCTATTGATGAAGTATAGCGATATAGCATTGCCGATGAATGTGAAGGCAATGAGATATTTACCCACCACGCGGAAGCAGAAGAGCAGGATGTAGTAGAGCAGGTAGTTCAGGACAATGAGTAGTATGACCACACTTGCCACAATGAGGAAGCCGTTAAAGTCGCCGTCGACGCTATTAGCCACCATCCTCAGTAGCGGTATGTTGTATACCACCAGCGTGAAGATACTCAGCACGAGTGCTATGTTGGTAATCGCTGTGGGACGGCGTATAATAGCCCATAGGCGCTTTATGTTCTTCTCGCTAAACTCTCCGGCAGTGTGGATGAATGTCATCACCCTTGCTCCAAACCTCTTAATATCTACCATCGTCTTATGATTTTATACTCTAACATGCCTAATGCTATGATTATGACAAGCAGCGTAAGGTTATACAGTATTGTTAGTGTAGTGTTATAGCTATAATTCTTAATCTCAAACGGTGAGTCTATCTCTAAGGCATCGTAGCGCGCAAAGGCATTTGTGTATATGCGCTCGCCATCCTCAAAGTAGGCGGTGATGCGTGCGTAGCTATCCTTGTCCCTCATCGTGTAGCTCGCAGCATCGCTATTGTATGCCGTGTAAAGCACCTCCTGGTCCTGTCCTGTGAAGCGGATGCTATCAGCCTTCTCGCTGAAAGATACATATATCTCTCCCTCATGCTCGCCGATGTCGAGGATGTAGGGTACGGTGAGGTTCATAGCCCTCTTTATCTCCTTGTCGCCATTGCCATAGTCGGGGGTGTATAGCGAGTAGTAGGCGCCATCTTTGAGCGTTGCCACAACATCATCGTAGCTCTCAGATAGGGTGTTCATCACCGTTGAGCGTCGTGCCACCGCCGCCGTGCGATCCAAGAAGTGCATATCGTCGGTGTATATTGCGTAGGAGTAGCGACCAGCGCTCAGCGCCCAGTCCCACTCTCTCTGCTCCTCTTCGAGCTTTCGGCTAAGCTCCATGATGTGGTAGCCACTCAGGCGCTCCATGGTCTCCCTATCCAAGCCCTTGGTGCGTCGTGGGTGGTTTAGCTGCACCAAGTCGGCATCCATGGCGAGCAGGTCTAACTTAAATTGTCGCTGGAAGTCGAATAGCGGAAGTATGGGGTCGAATGAGGTAACCTCCTCACTGCCATATACATGAACGTGTAGCTTCGATATGTTGTAGCCATGCTCATAGATATGTACTAACCCCTCCGTGGGGTGCTCCGTAAACTCGTTGTGATTTGAGAAGTGGACAATGTCGTAACCATACTTAAGGTACTCATCGCGTATCTGCTGAGGTGTGAAGTCGCACTCGTTGAATATCCCCTCCACGCGTGTGTGGGTGTGTAGTGCTGCACGCTTCCAACCAATAGTTGTGTCTAAGTTGCGATAGGGGTTAAATATGTCGGGACCACTAAATGGCGTAGGGGCACGGAAGTCGTAGACGGCACTCACGCTTGTGGCTGTGATTGCCATTACTACTACAATGATAATCGAGGCTATCACCTTGCTCGTGATAACCGCCCAGCGTGGCATTCTCCGTAGACGTGCTACTATGTTGTCCCAAATCTTTCGCATTATTAGCATAGAAATATTTTGCAAATATAGTAAAAATTATACTTTGATAAGTATATGAGAAAAAAATCGAGTTGTAGGTGGTGATAGTTTCGAAAAAAAATCGTACATTTGTATGATAAACCTAATAACAGAAATAACCTAATATTTCAAGATATGATACGTCACATCGTAATGTGGAAGTTCCGCCGCGATTTGGAGGAGACACCACAGCAAATAGCTCAGCAGATGAAGAGCCGTCTTGAGGCTCTCAATGGTCAGATTGATGGTCTTCTCCGTGCCGAGGTGGGCATCAACCTCAAGGAGACAGCCTCATCATTCGATGCAGTGCTCACCGCCGACTTCCCATCATGGGAGGCGATGGAGGCATACAAGGTAAACCCTCTTCATGTTGTTATCAGCGACTATTGCAAGAGCCGTCGTTTGGAACGCATCGACGTTGACTACGAGGTTTTGTTGTGATAAAGGCGCATCTGTGACATTGGGCTTGTCTGAAAAATGCTCATTTACGCTAAGTAAACTCCGCTTTTTCAGCCTGCGGCCCACTGCCACATCTGCAACCTTTCTGACAACAAAACGGGGGGCTCAGATGAAAAGGCGCATCTGCGACATTGGGCTTGTTAGACAAGTGTCCCGCCCATTAAAAACCGACAACTGAAAATAGAATACAAACTAAAATAAAAAATCTAAAATCATGCAGAAAAGAATTATCGAGTGCGTACCTAACTTCTCTGAGGGACGCAACATGGAGACTATCAAGCAGATTACCGATGTTATCGAGGCGTCGAAGGGTGTTAAGCTCTTGGACGTAGATCCAGGTGAGGCTACAAACCGTACAGTTGTAACCTTCGTAGGTGAGCCTGAGGCGGTGTGCAATGCTGCTGTTGCTGCTATCAAGCGCGCAACAGAGCTTATCGATATGCGTCAGCACAAGGGTGCTCACCCTCGCATGGGTGCTTGCGACGTATGTCCTCTTATCCCAGTATCAGGCATTACCCTTGAGGAGTGTGCTGAGCTTGCACGCGCCCTTGCAAAGCGTATCTCTGAGGAGACCAACGTGCCTACATACTGCTACGAGGCTGCAGCCTTCACTCCTGAGCGCCGTAACCTCGCTGTATGTCGTGCTGGCGAGTATGAGGCATTGCCTGAGAAGATGATGGATGAGAAGCGTAAGCCAGACTTCGGCGCTCGCCCTTATGACGAGGGTGTGGCTAAGACAGGTGCTACGGCAGTTGGTGCTCGTGACTTCCTCGTAGCCGTAAACTACAACCTCAATACCACATCTACACGTCGTGCTAATGCCATTGCGTTCGACGTTCGCGAGAAGGGTCGTCCTATGCGTGAGGGTAACCCTATCGTAGGTAAGATTATGAAGGATGAGAATGGCAATACAATCATGAAGCCAGGTACGTTGAAGGCATGTAAGGCTATCGGCTGGTTCATCGAGGAGTATGGCATTGCTCAGGTCTCTATGAACATGACAAACCTCTCGGTGACACCTTTGCACGTTGCTTTCGATGAGGTATGCCGTGCTGCTGATGCTCGTGGCGTACGTGTAACAGGTGCTGAGATTGTAGGTCTTGTGCCTAAGAGTGCCTTGGTGGATGCTGGTCGTCACTTCCTCCGCAAGCAGAACCGCTCGACAGGTCTTCCTGAGCGCGAGCTCGTACGCATCGCCATCGAGAGTATGGGTCTTGGTAACTTGAAGCCATTCAACCCTGATGAGAAGGTCGTTGAGTATATCCTTGAGGCTGAGGAGCAGAAGGGTGTTAAGAAACTCGTTGATATGACCTGTGCAGGCTTTGCTGAGGAGACAGCGAGTGAGTCTCCAGCACCTGGTGGTGGCTCTATCTCTGCATATATGGGTGCTTTGGCAGCTGCCCTCGGCACTATGGTTGCCAACCTATCATCACACAAGGCTGGTTGGGACGATCGTTGGGAGTACTTCTCTAACTGGGCAGACAACGGTATGGCAGTGATGAACGAGTTGCTCTACTTGGTAGATGAGGATACAGCTGCGTTCAACAAGATTATGGACGTATTTGGCATGCCTAAGGGCACTGAGGAGGAGAAGGCAGCACGCGCTGAGGCTATGGAGGTAGCTACACTCTACGCCACACAGGTGCCACTTCGCACTATGAAGGCTGCATATAAGGCATTCGACGTTGTACGCGCCATGGCTGAGGAGGGTAACCCTAACTCGGTATCTGATGCTGGCGTAGGTGCTTTGGCGGCGCGCTCAGCCGTTATGGGTGCTTGCCTCAACGTTAAGATCAACGCTGCTGGCTTGAAGGATAGAGCTATGGCAGAGGCCCTTGTTAACGAGGCTATGGAGATTCAGGCAGCAGCACAGAAGGCTGAGGCTGAGATCTTGGCAGTTGTTGAGTCGAAGATTAACTAACAACTAAAATATACGACGATGACAGATTTTCAGAAAGATATATTGGCAGGTATTCCTGATCCGCTACCTGCACCACGCCCTTACGACCCAGCAGCTAACCACGCCCCTAAGCGTAAGGACATACTCACTGACGAAGAGAAGAAACTCGCTCTTGCCAATGCCTTGCGTTACTTCCCAGAGAAGCACCACGCAGAGCTTGCGCCTGAGTTCTTGGAGGAGCTTAAGACCTATGGTCGTATCTATATGTACCGCCTACGCCCTCAGTATGAGATGTATGCACGTTCTATCGACGAGTATCCAGCACGCTCGCGCCAGGCTGCGGCTATCATGCTTATGATTCAGAACAACCTCGACAAGGCTGTTGCGCAGCACCCACATGAGCTTATCACCTATGGTGGTAATGGTGCTGTGTTCCAGAACTGGGCACAGTATCGCTTGGCCATGAAGTATCTTGCTGAGATGACCGACGAGCAGACACTTGTCATGTACTCTGGTCACCCCCTCGGTTTGTTCCCATCGCATAAGGATGCGCCACGCGTAATCGTTACCAATGGTATGGTTATTCCTAACCACTCATCACAGGACGACTGGGAGCGCTTCAATGCTATGGGCGTATCGCAGTATGGTCAGATGACTGCAGGCTCATATATGTACATTGGTCCTCAGGGTATCGTGCATGGTACCACCATCACCGTGATGAATGCTGCACGCAAGCGCATGAAGGAGGGACAGAAGGATTTGCGTGGTATGTTGTTCGTAACAGCAGGTCTTGGTGGTATGTCGGGCGCACAGCCTAAGGCAGGTAACATCTCGGGTGTTGTGAGCATCACTGCCGAGGTGAATATTGCTGCTGCCGAGAAGCGTCACAAGCAGGGCTGGGTGGATGAATTGTACTCATCGCTCGACGAGCTTATCCCACGCGTAAAACAAGCTGTTGAGAATAAGGAGGTTATCTCGTTTGCATACGTAGGTAACGTCGTAGATCTCTGGGAGCGTCTTGCTGAGGAGAATATCAATGTTGACCTTGGCTCCGACCAGACATCACTACATAACCCATGGGCTGGTGGCTACTACCCAGTGGGCTACTCATACGAGGAGTCTAACCGCATGATGGCAGAGGAGCCTGAGCGCTTCCACGAATGCGTGCGCGAGTCATTGCGTCGCCATGTAGCCGCTGTAAATAAGCTCGCTGCACGTGGTATGTACTTCTTCGACTATGGTAATGCCTTCCTCTTGGAGTCATCACGCGCAGGTGCCGATATTATGACCGCAGATGGTAAGTTCCGCTACCCATCATACGTTCAGGATATCATGGGTCCTATGTTCTTCGACTATGGCTTCGGTCCATTCCGTTGGGTATGTACATCTGGCAAGGAGGATGATTTGGAGATTACCGATCGTCTTGCGGCTGAGGTATTGGAGGAGATGCTCAAGGAGTCGCCAAAGGAGATTCAGGGACAGATGGAGGATAACCTCCACTGGATTAAGGAGGCAAAGCAGAATAAGCTTGTCGTAGGCTCACAGGCGCGTATCCTCTATGCAGACTCTGAGGGTCGTACACGCATAGCCTTAGCTTTCAACGAGGCTATCAAGCGTGGCGAGCTATCTGCGCCTGTTGTTCTTGGTCGTGACCACCACGATGTATCGGGTACCGACTCACCTTATCGTGAGACCTCAAACATCTATGATGGCTCGCAGTTCTGTGCAGATATGGCTGTTCATAATGTTATCGGTGACTCGTTCCGCGGTGCTACGTGGGTATCTATCCACAATGGTGGCGGCGTAGGCTGGGGTGAGGTTATGAACGGTGGCTTCGGTATGGTCATCGACGGCTCGGAGGACTCAGCACGCCACATCGAGGAGATGTTGTTGTGGGATGTTAACAATGGTATTGCACGCCGTAGCTGGGCACGCAACGAGGGCGCTATGTTCGCCATCAAGCGTCAGATGGAGCGCACACCATTGCTAAAGGTTACAATGCCTAACCTCGCCGACATGGAGCTTATAAACAAGGTATATAACGAGAATAAATAGAGAAACGATTATGATTCATTATATTAGTGCAGAGCGTTTAACTATCGCTCGCGTAGAGGAGATTTTGACTAAGGGCTACAAATTGGCTCTTAGTGAGGATGCCAAGGCTCGCATCAATAAGTGTCGCGAGTACTTGGACAAGAAGATGGAGGATGCTGGTCGTCCTATCTATGGCGTTACCACTGGCTTCGGCTCGTTGTGCAATATCTCTGTCGAGAAGGAGGGTCTTTCGCAGTTGCAGAAGAACCTTATGATGTCGCACGCCTGCGGTACAGGTGCTCGCGTACCTTCGGAGATAGCACGCCTTATGATTTTGCTCAAGGTGCAGTCTTTGTCGTATGGTCACTCTGGTGTTCAGCTTATCACCGTAGAGCGCCTCGTGGATATGTTCAACAACAACATCATCCCTGTAGTATATGAGCAGGGCTCGTTGGGTGCTTCGGGCGACCTTTCACCTTTGGCACACATGTGCTTGCCACTCTTGGGCTTGGGTCATGTTGAGATTAATGGCGAGGTTGTCGAGGGTAGTGTGATGATGCAGAAGATGGGCTGGGAGCCTATCACCCTCTGCTCTAAGGAGGGTCTCGCACTCTTGAACGGCACTCAGTTTATGTCGGCTTATGGCGTCTATTCGCTCATCAACGCACAGCGTCTCAGCCGTTGGGCTGACCACGTAGGTGCCATGTCGTTGGATGCTTTCGATGGTCGTATGGAGCCATTTGAGCACAACGTACACGCCATCCGTCCTCACAATGGTCAGATAGAGACTGCTCGTAACTTCCGCGAGATATTGGCAGGCTCGGAGATTGGCAAGCAGCCTAAGCAGCATGTTCAGGACCCTTACTCATTCCGTTGCATCCCACAGGTGCATGGTGCTTCGAAGGATACTATTGAATATGTTGCATCGGTGCTCGAGACTGAGATTAACTCGGCTACCGACAACCCAACAGTATTCCCTGATACCGATGAGGTAATCTCTGCTGGTAACTTCCACGGTCAGCCTATCGCCGTAGCTATGGACTTCCTCGCTATTGCCGTAGCTGAGCTTGGTAACATCTCGGAGCGTCGTACCTATAAACTCATCTCTGGTGCTCGCAACTTGCCTAACTTCCTTGTTGCTAACCCAGGTCTTAACTCTGGCTTCATGATTCCTCAATATACTGCTGCCTCTATCGTCAGCCAGTCTAAGGGTCTTTGTTGGCCAGCATCGTGCGACTCTATACCATCGTCACAGGGTCAGGAGGATCACGTAAGTATGGGTTCTAATGCCGCTACAAAGCTTTGGAAGGTTGTTCAGAACACCGAGCGTGTGTTGGCTATCGAGCTTATGAACTCGGCACAGGCATTGGAATTCCGCCACGCTATGACTAAGCTTCGCTCATCAGAGAGCGTCGAGGCTATGTTCGAGGCATACCGCAAGGTTGTGCCATTCGTGGATAACGACACTGTGATGTACCCACATATTGCAACATCCGTAAAGTTCCTCAACGACTATGAACTTGCTCGTTAAAAACATAGGCACGCTTGTAGGTATCGACGAGAGTGGTCGTCTGAAGGTCGAGGGTAAAGCGATGGCAGATATTGCCACCCTTGATAATGCGTGGCTTCTTACCGATGGCGAGCGTATTAAGGATTATGGCACTATGGATACACTACCCACCGTCGAGGACTGCGAGGTCCTCGATGTGGAGGGTGGATGGTTGTTCCCCTCGTTCTGCGACTCACATACACACATAGTATATGCTGGTAGCCGCGAGCAGGAGTTCCTTGACAAGATTAATGGTTTATCCTATGAGGAGATTGCCAAGCGTGGTGGTGGCATCCTAAACTCTGCTGACCGTCTTCATGACACCTCTGAGGATGAGCTATACCGCCAGGCCATGGAGCGTGTTGAGGAGATTATCCGTATGGGTACTGGTCTTGTGGAGATTAAGTCGGGCTATGGTCTTACGCTTGAGGACGAACTTAAGATATTGCGTGTCATTCGCCGCATTAAGGAGACATCGCCTATCGCGGTGCGTGCAACATTCCTCGGTGCTCACGCAGTAGGTCGTGCCTATAAGGGTCGCCAGGCAGAGTATGTGGAGCATGTGTGCAACGATATGATTCCTGCCGTAGCCAAGGCGGGTTTGGCAGACTTCGTCGATGTCTTCTGCGACAAGGGCTTCTTCACTGTTGAGCAAACGGCAAAGATTATGCAGACAGGTGCTAAGTATGGTATGCGTGCGAAGATTCACGCCAATGAGCTTGCCGTATCAGGTGGTGTTGAGGTTGGCGTTGAGCATAATGCACTCTCTGTGGACCACCTTGAGAGTATGGGTGACGAGCAGATTGAGGCGTTGCGTGGTACGCAGACCATGCCTACGATGCTGCCCGGTTGTGCCTTCTTCCTCGGCATTACCTATCCGCCAGCACGTAAGATGATTGATGCAGGTCTTGCCGTAGCTCTGGCTTCTGACTTCAACCCTGGTACCGCACCTTCAGGTAATATGCGCTTTGTGGTGTCGTTGGCATCTATCAAGATGAAGATGACCCCTGCCGAGGCGTTGAATGCCGCTACACTTAACTCAGCTGCTGCCATGGGCGAGAGCAAGGATTATGGCTCTATCACCCGCGGCAAGGTGGCTAACTTCTATATCACTAAGCCTCTCCCCTCATTGGCATATATGCCCTATGCTCATCAGACACCAATTATTGGTAGGGTAGTGCTTAAGGGACAGGTCATTAAGTAATTAGTAGTGAGTAATTAGTAAAGGATATGAAAATTGTGAAATTTATGGCGACAATAGTCGGTGCTGCATCGATGGTTGGCTGCTGCAACTGCGATGATAAGAAGCCTGCGGAGCAGTGCGCCTGCGACGAGCAGAAGAACATTGTTGTTGAGAATATTATGACACGTCGTTCTATCCGCGACTATAAGGAGGAGCCTGTTGATCGTGAGCTTATGGCAAAGGTCTTGGAGTGCGGTATCTACGCCCCAAGCGCCAAGAATAGCCAGGGTTGGGCTGTGCGTGTGGTCGACAATAAGGAGTTTATAGATGGCGTAACGGCTATTGCCGTTGCTCAGCGTCCCGAGATGGCACAACAGGAGGGCTTCAGAAATATCTTCCGTAATGCGCCTACTGTGGCGTTTATTGCCATCCCCGAGCAGAGCTATAGTGGCGAGTTCGATAGCGGTCTGTTGGCAGAGAATATGATGCTCTCGGCATGGTCTATGGGCATTGGCTCATGCTGCTTGGGTAGCGCTGTTCCTGTGATGACCTCCGAGGAGGCTAAACCCTACTTTGAGCGCTTGAACCTCCCTGAGGGCTACAAGCTGATGGTTGCCATCGGCTTTGGCTACCCTGAGGGTGATACTCCAGTAGCGCCAGCGCGTGATGCGTCTAAGGCATATTACGTTGAGTAATTTCACAAATGCATACAAAAAAAATGGTAGCCATTCGCTACCATTTTTTGTTTGCTGTTACTTCACCTCCTCGCCGAAGAGTGTCGCTGATGAGCAACCCGTGATGCGTACCTTAACATAGTCGCCTACCTTATGGTCGCCACGGTCGAAGACCACCATCTTATTCTGCGATGTGCGTCCCGATAACTGTTCCTCGCTACGCTTAGATGTGCACTCAACCAAAATCTCGAACTCCTTACCAACGTCGCGCTTGTTGCTCTCCTCCGAGAGGGTGTTCTGAAGGTTGATAATTTCTGTAAGACGGCGTGTCTTGACATCCTCGGGCACATCGTCGCCAAGGTTGCGCTGTGCGAAGGTGCCTGGGCGCTCCGAATACTTAAACATATATGCGAAGTCGTAGCCCACCTCGCGCATCAGCGATAGGGTAGCCTCATGCTCCTCCTCTGTCTCGTGTGCAAAGCCGGCGATAAGGTCAGTTGTGATGGCGCAGTCGGGCATATAGCGACGTATTGCCGCCACACGCTCCAAGTACCACTCGCGCGTATATTTGCGATTCATGCGCTTGAGCATCTCCGTAGAGCCTGACTGTGCTGGTAGGTGTATAGCACGGCAGATATTTGGCATCGACGCCATGGTTTCGAGTAGCTTATCGCTAATATCCTTAGGATGTGATGTGGCGAAGCGTACACGTAGCAGTGGCGAGATTTCAGCCACCTGCTTTAGAAGCTCTGGGAAGTCAACATCGCCTGTGCGGTATGAGTTTACGTTTTGTCCGAGGAGTGTCACCTCGCGGTAGCCATTCTCGAAGAGGGTGCGTGCCTCGGCAACGATGGTCTTGGCATCGCGGCTACGCTCTATGCCTCGTGTGTATGGCACTACGCAGTATGAGCAGTAGTTGTTGCAGCCACGCATGATGGCGATGAAGGCGCTAACGCCATTTCTATCGAGGCGCACGGGTGCTATCTCGGCGTATGTCTCCTCCTTAGATAGCTCGACGTTGACGCCCGTGCCGCCATTATCCACCTCGCGTACAAGGCGAGGTAGGTCGCGGTAGGCGTCGGGACCTGCCACGATGTCAACACCTGTGCCACCCTTTGTTAGCTCCTCCTTAAGACGCTCTGCCATACAGCCGATTACACCGATGATGAGTGATGGCTTATGCTTGCGCTGGTGGCGCATCTCGCTCAGACGTCCCCATATACGTTGCTCGGCATTATCGCGAATAGAGCAGGTGTTGATAAGCACGATGTCTGCCTCCTCAAGGCTCTCAGTATAGCGATAGCCCTCCTCCTGCATGATAGAGACCACAATCTCTGAGTCGCCAACATTCATTTGGCAACCATATGTCTCGATATATAGCTTGCGACCGCTCCCCGTTAGTGGGCGCAAGCTGTTGATGTTGATACTCATTCTTTGCAAGATAATTTATTCTGTTGGCATAGCATCCTCCTCTGGGAATGGCTTGAAACCCTCGCCAAAGGTGTCGTATGCGTCGGTAACAACAACAAATGCCTTAGGATCGAAGTCCTTAATTCTATGCTGTACGGTGCGCACCTCCTTGCGATTAACAACGAGGAAGATCATCTCCTTGTCGTTCTCGGTATACATACCCTTAGCCTTGATGTATGTACCACCGCGGTTGAGCTCATGGAGAATATACTCGCGCATCTTCGCTGAGTGCTCATCGGTGATGATATAGAGTAGCTTGTCGCGTGATGCACCATCGATGGTGTAGCCGAGAACCTTCGCATTCACGAAGATGCAGACACCAGAGTAGAGCGAGAGAAGCACGCCAGCACCCTCCTGACCCTCTGGAAGACCTACGCCAAAGCCGATGACGATAAGACCCATGAGCACGATGATGGCATCCGAGAGAAGCACGCCGTTGGCAAACTTCATCTTAGCGAACTTATGCAGGAGCATACCTGTGATGTCGGTACCACCCGTAGCTGCGTTGTTGCGGATTACGATACCTACGCCCACACCACTGAAGCAACCACCGATGATTGCCGCAAGCATCAAGTCGCCCGAGAGGTTGATGTCGCCACCCAACAAGAGGTTTGGATCGAGGGCCTCGATAGCCGCCTGGTTTGGATATACAAGCATATCGAGAAGGTTCATGATACCTGGTGTGATGAACGATGCGAATATGGTGCGACCACCGAGCTTACCACCGAAGAGAAGTAGGGCGGTGAGGATAAGGGGCACATCAAACATATAGCCGAAGGTACCTACCTGGATTGATGGGAATAGGTTGTGGAGTACCAACGCCAAGCCATAGATACCACCTGGTACCATGTTGTAAGGGTTGATGAAGATTACGAATGCCACGGCAACAAGGAAGCAGCCGAAGACAATCATGCCCATTGATGCCCACCATCTCCAGTCGGTAACCGACTCCTTAGCCGATGCCATAAGGGCTGTTGGATTAAGTTGTAGTTTCATAAATATGCAATTATAGTTGATTATTCAAAATACATCTATCAAATATAACTATTATTTCTGATTTAGACAATTACTCCCCTCAATTTTTCAATTTAAGCATATAAATTTATCCTTTTTTGGAAGAAGAGAATTGCTTATTTAAAATAAAAATTATATCTTTGTATATTCGTTCACATGACGTTTTTGGCACAAGTTGCTGAAAACTAACAAATTACTACAATTATGACAGAGTGGGGACCATTAACATACTATTGTGCTATAACACTAATTCTAATCGCATACTTGTTGGGCTCAATACCAAGTGCCGTATGGATTGGTAAGAAATATTATGGCATAGATATTCGTGAGCACGGCTCAAAGAATGCGGGCACTACCAATATGCTTCGTGTGCTTGGTAAGCGCGCTGCGATACCAGTCTTCATCATCGACTTCTTCAAGGGCTTCGGTGCTGTGCAGCTCACCTTCATCATGCGCTTCGACGATGCAATAAGCGAGGATTGGCTCATCAATCTACGTATTATCGCGACCATAGCCGTGGTCTTGGGTCATATATTCCCCATCTTCGCAGGATTTAAGGGTGGTAAGGGCGTAGCCACGCTTCTTGGTGCAGGTACGGGTATCTATCCTCCATTGGTGCTTATTTGCTTTGGTGTGTGGTGCTTGGTATTTGCCGTATGGCACTACGTATCGCTCGCCTCTATCATCGCAGGATGTTGCTATCCTATGTTGGTTATGATATTTGCCTTCATGCGTCACAACCCAGCAACACCTTATATGACAGTGCCATTTATCATCTTCTCATGGATTGTCGGCATCATGCTCGTGTGGACACACCGCAAGAATATCAAGCGACTGAGGGAGGGCACCGAGTCGAAGATATATATATGGCAGCCACCTAAGTAGCCTATACCATATAATATATAGGGATGTTCTATAAAAAGATTGGGCGGGAGATTACCTCTCTCGCCCATTATTATGCACATTGTGCAGCTCTATCTCGCCGCGTCGCCAGCTGTGCCACGTATGCACAAGGCTGGTGTAGCCGAGCCCCTTTAGCTGCTCGTAGCGAGTGTTGTAGTTCGCCTTTGTGTGTCTGCCACTCATAACATAGCGTATGCACTCCTGCATATAGCTATCCACCTCCTTCAGGCGACGGTCGGTGGTTATGAGTGGGAAGTACCAGCGCGACCAATTTGTCTCGTGAATATCATCCGTTGCGTATAGCTTCTTGTTGAACCTATCTATGAGGAGTTTGGCTGCGCTATCCGCACTCTTATCCCTTCGAATGCGCCAGCGATATATCGACCTCGCCTTGCGGCGCATCTTCGCCTTGAGCTTCTCTAAGGCAATCTTGCTTATATCCACGTCGCCATCCCTATATGCGAAGCCGAGGAATGTCCACTCCTCATGTGGGCGTGTCATCTGCTCCTTGGAGGTGTTGATGCTAAGACCATGCTCCTCAAGTAGGCGTGCAATCGTCGCTTTGTGCTGGTTAATCTCCGCCTCGCTCTGCGCAAAGATGATAATATCGTCGGAGTAGCGGCAGTATAGCACCCCCTCGTGCTCGAAGTGGGCATCCATATCCATCAGGTAGATATTGGCGAGAAATACTGCCGTGGGCGTGCCTGCCATTACACCTTTGCGCTGCTCGATGACCCTATCATTGTCGTAGACGTATGGCGATGTTAGCATCGAGTGCATAAGCTGGTATAGCGGCGTATCATCCCTGAAGATAACCTCCAACATCCTAAGTAGCCTATCTACATCGATGGAGTTGAAGTAGTCGCTTATATCGACTTTATAGGAGTAGTAGCTGCCAATATCTGGTGTGTTGATAATCCTCTTTATAGCCTCTTTGGCTCCGGTATTTGCTCTAAAGGAGTATAGGTTGTCGGCAAATAGGTTGTCGTACTTCCTAATAAGCATATGTGTTATTAGGCGTAGCATATAGTTCTCCTCGCGACTATATGTATATACCGTGCGTCGCTTCTCGGTGCCCACCTTGCTAATTAGGCTAAGCTTGGGATATGATAGAGGTTTGCCCTGTACGACATCGGTAGCATAGGTCATGAACTCCCTATCTCTGATAAACTTGAAGAGGTCATACTCCTTGCCATGACACAGTCGTCCTGCATTGGCGAGGTACTCGTAGTAGCCTATCCACTGCTCTTGAACGAGGATGTGATTAAGGAGTGACATGGGATTGAAAATAAAAAAGAGAGGGAGCTCTCTTTTGAAATTGTGATTTCACAATACTGAACCATACACCAACAAGCCACCTGCACGGCTATTAGTTGTTGATGCTGGGCTCTCTGCAGGTGCTATGCATCTCCCTCTCTTATCTCTTTACATCATCTGCTCGCGAATACGATCTACAACATAGTCATCGTTGTTCTCCAACTCTATGAAGAAGCGTAGTGGGGTGATGTTGTGCTCCTTGCACTGCTCCATCGTCTCAAGCACAGAGTATCTAAGATATCGTTGCTGCTCAACAAGGATGATAGCCACCCTCTTGTTACCCTTGCTAATCAAAAAGTTGATAGGTGTGCAATATGCAGGGGCATTAGGGTTGATGATGCGTACATCGACACGCGACTCAATCTTACAATCCGAGAAGTTGTTGATGATGATACCCAAGAACTTTCTGTTTATGTTAAAGTTGGTCGAATCATACTTTATGACATTCGATACATCCCAGATATATCTAAAGTACTTCTCAGGGCGTATCTTTATATTCGTAGGACGCATATTCTCATCAAACGTCGTGTTGCACCACTTGCATAGACGCCACTGATCTTGACGTAGGAAGAAGTCTGGACGATTACAAACAGGACACACCTGCACCCTCGGAGCACTCACAGGCTGCTGAATAGGCTGCTGTACGGGTTGTGGTATAGGCGGCACAGGTGTCTGAATGGTAGGCTGAATAGCTGGCTGTGCATCGGCCATTGGTCTGCTCTGTCTCTGAGGTCCACCCGTGTTGACCATCTCACTACTGATGCTTAATCCCGAGAAGAGGCCATTGTATCGAACCACCACATGTGTCTTATCATAGACCTGGAGGTCCATCATACACTTCTTGCATCCGAGCGATGAGTCCACCTCGACACGGATGTTGTGATAACCCTCGCTGAGCTCGATAATGGCTGGGAAGTGTCCTCTATTCTCACCATCGATAATTAGCCTACTGCCGGTGTCGGCCTTAGCGTAGTTGTTAAGGGTAAATATGACGGTATGTGTGCTCATAGTATCCTTGTTACTTGTGTTAACACTTAGTGGTTTTTGATGAGGTCGTAGTCGCGCTGTAGCTGTGCCTTAAGCTCGCCAATAGATGCAAAGCGCTTCTCGTCGCGGATGCGCTCCAATAGTGTGACGCGAAGGGTGCGACCATAGAGATCGCCGTTATATCCGATGACGTGTGTCTCAAGAAGCACCTCCTTACCACCTACCGAGGGGCGTATGCCGATGTTTGACATCGCCTTATATGTTGTGCCATCTATGGTCACCTGTGAGCGATATACGCCACGACCGATGGTGTTATACTCCTCGAACATCATATTGGCAGTAGGGAAGCCCAGCGTGCGTCCTATCTTCTTGCCATGTATTACCTCTGCTTCAATATCAATCATATAGTTTTAGTATCGTTGTTATTTATGGCAATCTCTTGCCCCTTATTCTGTTATTATGCGTTGTTGCTCTTACGCTTTAGGCGTGCGATAGGCGTCTGCGAGCCGATTACTGGATCGCCAATCTCAACGAAGAGTTCCGAGTCCTTAGGGATGAGAATATCGACGCGTGAGCCAAACTTGATGAAGCCCAAGCGGTCATTCTGCTTAACGTGCTTGCCTGGCTTAGCATACGACACGATACGGCGAGCCACGAAGCCGGCAATCTGGCGTATGAGCACCTTGCGACCATCCTTCATGCGAATGACGGTTGTGGTGCGCTCATTCTCTGTCGACGACTTTGGATGCCATGCCACGAGGAAGCGACCATGGTGGTGCTTGAAGTACTCCACCTCGCCACCCACAGGCAGCCAGTTGATATGTACGTTGGTCACAGACATAAATATAGAGATCTGCATCATCTCGCAGTCTATATGCTCCTTCTCGTGCACCACCTCCGTTACTACCACGCGACCGTCACATGGCGAGAATACGAGCTCGTCATCGTGGATTTGCACTCGCTTAGGCTCGCGGAAGAAGGCGGCAACAAAGAACCAGAAGACAAGCAAAAATATGGCTATAAACCACATTGAGCCCGAGAAACTGTCGATGAGCCAGTAGGCAAGACCCCATATCGCAAGGCAGAAGAGTCCTGTGAATAGTATAATCTTGTAACCCTCTTTGTTGATCTTCATATTGTATAGGTTTTTAGGTTAGTTGTTCACTTAGAAAAGGTATATTAAAAGGTAGATGAAGGCGAATGGCGACGATATGAGTACCGCGTCAAATCTATCGAGCATGCCGCCATGTCCTGGAAGGATGTTTCCAGAGTCCTTGATGCCAGACTCGCGCTTGAACATCGACTCCACAAGGTCGCCAAGTACACTTGTTAGAGCAACGATTGCTGCCAAGCCTATCCACATGGCCATCTCGCCACCAACGACTGATGCGCCAATAGCACCCATGCCTATTGCTCCTGCTACGCCACCGAAGAAGCCCTCCCATGACTTCTTGGGCGATATGCGCTCGCACATCTTATGCTTGCCGAGGGTGATGCCGAAGAGGTAGGCACACACATCGTTTGCCCATACGATGAATAGGTAGAAGAGGAACGCCTCAGCGCGCCATACGCCACCGCCAAGCATCAATGGGATGAAGAGCATTAGGGTGAGTGGGAATGATACATACCACACGCCCATAAGTGTCGTTGCTATGTTACGCAGTGGTGTAGTCGAGTTCTTGAAGAGCTCGATGATAAATACTGCTGGGATGAGCAGTACAAAGTATATTGCACCGCCAATAACCATCGACCAGTCGACCACTGCGCTCTGAGCATCGCCCACGAAGAGGGCAAATCCCGTAACGAATAGTGTTAGACCCGCCACAAGTCCTGGTAGAAGTTGTGGCTTGGCATCTGAGGCTGCGGCTATGCGGTAGAACTCCCACATGCCCACACATAGTATCAATCCAAGCAGTGCTCCGTAGCTATACTTACCACCATAGGCTGCTGCCAGCACCACGGCGATAAGTACCACTCCGCTGAGACTTCTTGTGAGTAGATTACGCATCTTGTCACTCATTGTTACTCCTCCCTATTTTTCGACTCCTCGTCGTTTGTTATCTCATACTTTACCTCGACATCCTCCGAGCCACTCTGCTCCTCGGTTGTCGCCTTGTTCTCCTCCACCTTTGCAGGTGCCTCAGCCTCTATGCGCTCCTTCTCAATCTGCTGTGCGCTCTTGCCGAGGATGGTCTCGATATCCTCCGAGAAGATTGTCTCCTTGGCCATGAGAATATCTGCAAGACGCTCGATATTCTCGCGCTCCTGGTCGATAATCTGGCGTGTGAGTGCCACCGCCTCGTCCACGAAGCGACGTACCTCACTGTCGATAAGCTCGGCTGTCTTCTCCGAGAATGGCTTGGTGAACATATCGCGCTGACCCGTAGCGTCGTAGAAGCTGATGTTGCCAATGGCTGGGCTCATGCCGTAGTATGCCACCATGGCGTATGCCATCTTGCTTGTACGCTCAAGGTCGTTGATAGCGCCGGTGCTTGTGATGTCGAGAAGCATCTGCTCGGCGATGCGACCACCAAGCAAGCCCGCCATCTTATGCATGAAGTGACCCACGTTGTGGTTAACGCGCTCCTCAGGTAGATACCATGTGGCACCGAGTGCGCGACCACGAGGGATGATTGTCACCTTGAGTACTGGGTCGCAGTTCTTCAATCGCCACATCACCACGGCGTGTCCCATCTCGTGGATGGCGGTCGCGCGACGCTCCTCCGAGGTCATTGGCATATTGCGACGCTCCAAGCCACCAACGATACGGTCGATAGCTGCGAGGAAGTCCTCGATGGTCACAAACTTCTTATCGTGACGAGCAGCAATCAAGGCTGCCTCGTTACATACGTTAGCGATGTCGGCACCGGCGAAGCCTGGTGTCTGCTTAGCGAGGAACTCGCGGTCGAGCTCCTTGTCGAGCTTAAGGTTCTTGAGGTGTACCTCGAAGATCGCCTGACGCTCCTTGATGTCTGGTAGACCCACCTCAATCTGACGGTCGAAGCGTCCAGCACGCATAAGCGCCTTGTCGAGGATGTCGACACGGTTGGTTGCTGCAAGGACGATGACGCCGGTGTTTGTCTGGAAGCCATCCATCTCAGTAAGGAGCTGGTTGAGCGTGTTCTCTCGCTCGTCATTGCCCGAGAAGCCCGAGTTCTTGCCACGCGCACGACCGATGGCGTCGATCTCATCGATGAAGACGATACATGGTGCCATCTTCTTTGCCTGCTCAAAGAGATCACGAACGCGCGATGCACCAACACCCACGAACATCTCCACGAAGTCCGAGCCCGAGATAGAGAGGAATGGCACGTTTGCCTCACCCGCAACAGCCTTGGCAAGCAGCGTCTTACCTGTTCCTGGAGGACCTGCGAGGAGTGCGCCCTTAGGTATCTTAGCACCCAGCGCCTTATATTTGTCAGCCTTCTTAAGGAAGTCTACAATCTCCATAATCTCGACCTTAGCCTCCTCAAGACCAGCAACATCCTTGAATGTCACGCGCTTCTTGTTATCCTTGTCAGATACCTGTGCGCGTGCCTTGCCAACATTCATGATGCCACCGCCGCCACCACCTGCACCACGCGACATGCTACGCATGATGAATATCCATACGAAGATGATGAGGATCCATGGAAGGAAGTCTACGATGTAGTCCCAGAAGCCCTTGCCTGTGCGGTCATACTTAATCTTTACGCGGTGAACACCATCAGGGATTACTACCGAGTCAAGATCGATATGCTCCACCTCGCTTGGTGTAGAGATCTCGGTTGATACAGCCTTTGTGCTATTCGCATCTGGCTTCTCTACAACCTTCTCGGCTACAACAGGCGTAGCTACCTGAAGAGAGTCGTTTGCCGTGGTGTCTGCCTTTATTGCCTCAGCATCTGCAATTGCGTTAGCTTCAGCTGCAGCCTTAATCTCCTCGTCGGTTAAATTGGCTGTGGCTTCCGCCTCTGCCTTAGCCTCCGCCTCTGCTACCACAGTCACTGTCAAAGAGGCTCTCTTTGCCTCCAACGACTTTATGTAGCCTCGCTTCTCTGCGCGCTCAATCTGCTGGCGGAAGTCCTGAACATCGCCACCAGTGTTAAATGTAATGTGCGCACCGCTCTTTGGTAGCTTCTCAAAGCGGCTATCATTAGCGAGTGCCGCCGCACCTGCCTCCGTGAGGTAGACAGATGCATTCTCGTGGTCGAGGATGTCGATGCGATCGACATAGCCCTTCTCCACAAGTTCGGTGACCATGTTCCAGTCACCATCGATAGGCTCCTCGTCGGAGCCTCCAAATATAGAGTAGCCAATAATCACTATTGCTACCAATGCCCATAGCCACATGAAGTTGAAGCGTGGCTTTGTTGGGGGCATTTGTGCTCTATTCGCCATAATCTAAAATCTCCTCTAACCCTTTTATTCTCCAAACTCATAGCGTTTCATTGGAGCATCTGCCCATAACTCCTCCAGACGATAGAAATCGCGAAGCTCTGTCTGGAAGATGTGAACGATAACGTCAGTGTAGTCCATAGCCACCCAGAAGGCATTCTGGCGACCCTCAACGCGTACGGGCCACTCGCCCATAACCTCGAATACCTTATCCTCAATGCTTGCTGATATGGCATCCACCTGTGTTGTAGAGTCTGCGTGACAGACTACAAAATGTGAGCATATAGCACCATCGAAACCTGATAGGTCGAGAGATACAATGCCCTTGCCCTTCTTGTCGTCAATAGCTTCAACTATTGCGTTGATTAACTTCTCTAAATTATTATCCATATCTTAAATTATTTATTGTCACTATTTTACGATGACTTTCACCTTTGCGTGCGTATATATGTGTGTCGCGCGCGCAGGCTAACAATCGTGCAAATATATAAAAAAAATACCAAATATGAAACTTCTCTCCTAAGAAAACGACATAAAGAGGATTAATGTGGTGATATGGGTGTGAATTGTTCGTGGCGACACATGCGCGAACAACTAATTAAGGAGTCTAAAGAGTAGGGTATATGCCTGCTCTTTAAACTCCCTAAAACCTCGAAATTCTCTAATTATAGTGCTCCAACTATATCTTCTCCTGGTTGACGCAATTTAGTATAGTTTTGCGCAATGCTTCCACTATCGACTGCTTCACATATGTGCGGCTTACGGCGAGTGCCACACGGCGCGATGTTGCGCTCTTGGCGATGCTCTTCACGCGGTTGCGACGAGCCTGTGGGATGAACTCCAAAGCCATCTCCGGAATGATGGTCATGCTTGATGTGCAATCGACCATTCGCATGAGTGTGTCGAGCGATCCAGACTCGAAGTAGAAGCGCGATGGTGTGTTGTGCGCTGCCTGGCAGAGCTCAAGAATTTGGTCACGCATGCAATTACCTCTGCTCAAAAGGATTATCTCCTTAAAGTCTATATCCTCAATGCGAATATTTGAACGTTCAAATAGGGGGTGTGAGGGTGATACATACGCGTAGAAATGGTCGCTAAAAAGGTCGTGCTCGGTGATACCTTCACCACATGTTCCGCTCGCCACAAGAGCTGCGTCAATACGGTCGTGTTTGAGTGCCTCGATGATGTCGCCAGTCACCATTTCGCTAATCTCCAACTCCACTTTGGGGTACTCCTTAATGAATGTCGGAATGAACTTATGAAGTAGGTATGGGGCGATAGTAGGAATTACACCAAGGCGCATTTTTCCTGCGGTCTCACCGCGCATCTCGGCTACCGACTCTTTGATGTAGTTGTAGGAGCGCAATGTCTCGCGTGCCTGCTCCAAAACCACCTCGCCAACGGCTGTTGGGATAATAGGTTTTTTTGTGCGGTCGAGAAGCACCGCACCCAACTCCTCCTCCAACGCCTTAATCTGCATTGATAGTGATGGCTGTGTTACGAAACAGTGTTCAGCAGCCACCGAGAAGCTACCACAATTGGCAACTGCCATAAGATATTCGAGCTGAATAATGGTCATATCTGTATAAGTTATTAGTGTTTGCTTCCACAAAGTTATAATAAAAATTTATATTTCCTATAATATTTTGCTAAACTCACCAAATTTTTGTTAATTTTGTCGCCTACATGCGAATATATATAGTACGTGCGCATGTGTAGATGTGCATAATATGAATAAAACAAGATAATTAACACTTATGAAGAAGATAATTCTTACAGGAGATCGCCCTACGGGTAAGTTGCATTTGGGTCACTTCGTTGGCTCGCTCTCACGTCGCGTCGAGTTGCAGAACTCGGGCGAGTTCGATAAGATTTTTATTATGATTGCCGATGCTCAGGCACTTACCGATAATGCTGATAATCCAGATAAGGTGCGAGAGAATATTATCGAGGTTGCTCTCGACTACCTCTCGTGCGGCATAGACCCATCGAAGTCTACAATATTCGTCCAATCCTATGTTGCTGAGCTAACCGAGTTGGCGTTCTACTATATGAACCTTGTCACCGTGCAGCGTTTGCAGCGCAACCCGACTGTCAAGGCGGAGATTCAGCTACGAGGCTTTGCCGAGCATGGTGAGGGTGAGGACAACCAGCAGCGCAAGGGTACTCCTGTGGGCTTCTTTACCTACCCAATATCTCAGGCTTCGGACATCACTGCTTTCCGTGCTACGGTAGTCCCTGTTGGTGAGGACCAGGAGCCTATGATTGAGCAGACACGTGAGATTGTTCACAAGTTCAACTCAGTATATGGAGAGACTCTTGTTGAGCCACAGATTATGCTCCCTACAAACAAGGCATGCTTGCGCTTGCCAGGTACCGATGGTAAGGCTAAGATGTCTAAGTCGCTTGGCAACTGCATCTATCTTTCGGACTCGGCTGAGGATGTGAAGAAGAAGGTGATGAGCATGTATACAGACCCTGACCACCTCAAGGTTAGCGACCCAGGTAAGGTTGAGGGCAACACCGTCTTCACCTACCTTGATGCCTTCTCACGCCCTGAGCACTTCGAGAAGTACTGCCCTGAGTATGAGAGCTTGGAGGCTATGAAGGAGCACTATCGTCGTGGTGGCTTGGGCGATGTTAAGTGTAAGAAGTTGCTTATTGCTGTATTGGAGGAGCTGTTGCAGCCTATCCGTGAGCGTCGTGCGCACTACGAGCAGCATATCGAGGAGGTGTATGAGATTTTGCGTCGTGGCTCTGATGAGGCACGCGAGGCGGCAGCGGCAACACTTGCCGATGTGCGTCGTGCCATGCGCATCAACTACTTCGAGGACCGCGAGCTTATCGAGCGTCAGGCGGCAGAGTATCGTAAATAGTGCTACATTATCAAATAAACTATGAGTCAAAGTACTCCAAATATTGGGGAGCGAGTATATAAACTCCTGCAGTCGGCATCGCAGCGCCTGTCGAGTGCCCAGATGATGGCAATCCTTGCCGTTGTCGTGGGTCTCTTTGCGGGCATCGGTGCCTATGTGTTTAATACGCTGCTCCACTTTATCTCACATTCGCTAACGTCGTGGACACCTGCCGACCAGGCGCAGTGGCTCTATCTGGTATATCCAGGTATCGGTATTATCCTTGCCACGCTCTTCGTTAAGTATGTTGTCAAGGATGGTATCTCGGAGGGCGTTACGCGTGTGCTTTACGCCATGTCGCGTAAGGATTCGCGCATTGCAGGACATAACTGTTGGTCATCTATTGTGGGTGGTGCAACGACTATTGGTTTTGGTGGTTCGGTAGGTCCTGAGGCACCTATCGTGCTTACAGGTGCCGCCTTAGGCTCCAATGTGGGTAAGTTCATGCGCCTGAACTATAAAAACATCACGCTGCTCTTATGCTGTGGTGCGGGTGCTGCTGTGGCTGCAATCTTTAAAGCCCCAATTACGGGTGTGGTATTTGTCATTGAGATTTTGATGCTCGACATCACCTCAAAGTCCATAATACCATTGCTCATGGCTTCGGTTACTGCCACCATCACCTCGTTGTCGCTACACGGTTTCTCACCAATTATCGCAGTGACATTGAACGAAACGGATATGTTCCAGGTGTCACAGATACCGCTCTTCATACTCTTGGGTTGTTTCTGTGGTATTATGGCATACTACTTTACCTCGGTGAACTCCCTTGTAGGTGGCTTTTATAGGTCTGTGAGCAGCCAGTGGCGTAAGTGGCTCTATGCCGCCTTAACACTTGGTGTGCTAATCTTCATCTTCCCACCGCTCTATGGTGAGGGTCATGGTAGCTTTGGCACGTTGATGTCGGGTCAGACCGATGAACTCTTCAATAACACGATATTCTATTCGCTCAGTGAGGCGGATTGGTTCCTCATCGTCTACCTCATTGCCATCATGCTCTTCAAGGTCATCACCATGGCGACGACCAATGCGGCAGGTGGTGTGGGTGGTACCTTCGCACCTTCGCTCTTTGTTGGTGCCTTTGCTGGTGCCATCGTGGCGGTGATATGTCGTGATGTCTTCATGTGGAATGTCTCGATCACCTCGTTTACGCTTGTCGGCATGGCGGGTGTGATGTCGGGAGTGATGAAGGCGCCGCTGACATCTATCTTCCTTATCGCCGAGCTATCTAACGGCTACGGTCTGTTCATCCCGCTGATGATCGTGTCGGGTATCTCGTTTGCCGTGAACTTCGGTCTTGATCGCGACTCGATATATACCAAGCAGCTGCGTATGCGTGGTGAGCTTCTGACACACGACAAGGACTCTTCGGCATTCGTCTTCTTGCGCCTCGATGAGCTTATGGAGACCGACTTCATACGCTTGCGCGAGGGTACTACGTTGGGCGATGTGGTGAATATCATCTCGGTGGCTCGTCGTAATATCTTCCCCGTTGTCAGCAACTCGGGCAAGCTCCTGGGTATTGTGCAGCTCGACGACCTTCGCAACGATATGTTCGACCGCGACAAGTGGGATGAGTCGATACTCAGCTATATGGTGCAGCCACCCGATAAGATTATGAGTAGCGACACCATACAGAGCATCATGCCACGCTTCGAGCAGGCAAAGACATGGATGTTGCCGGTTGTGGATAAGGAAAACTGCTATATGGGCTTTATTGCCAAGTCGCAGATTTTGAATGCCTACCGCCAGGCGCTTGTGAACGTATCGCAAGCAGACTAAGTATGATGGGAAAACATAGACAAGAGATTAAATAATAAAATACAACTTATGGCATTACAATGTGGAATTGTAGGACTACCAAACGTTGGTAAGTCGACACTTTTTAACTGTTTGTCGAATGCACGTGCTCAGGCGGCAAACTTCCCTTTCTGTACTATCGAGCCCAATGTGGGTGTTATCACCGTGCCCGATGAGCGTCTTAATAAGCTTGTCGAGATTGATAACCCAAAGCGTGTTGTGCCAACAACAATCGAGATTGTCGATATCGCAGGTCTTGTGAAGGGCGCATCAAAGGGTGAGGGTCTTGGTAACAAGTTCCTCGCAAACATCCGCAATACCAACGCTATTATCCATGTGTTGCGCTGCTTCGAGAATGAGAATATCACGCACGTTGATGGCACCGTAGACCCAGTGCGCGATAAGGGTATCATCGATACCGAGCTTCAGCTCAAGGATCTTGAGACTATCGAGAACCGTATTGGCAAGTGCCAGAAGCAGGCTACGGCGGGCGATAAGAATGCAAAGCGTCAGTACGACATCCTCTGTCGCTATAAGGAGGCTTTGGAGCAGGGTCTGTCGGCGCGTACCGTGGAGCTTACTGCGGAGGAGCGCAAGACGGTATGGGATTTGAACCTACTCACCGATAAGCCAGTGCTCTACGTATGTAATGTCGATGAGGCGTCTGCCGTAAATGGCAATGTTCACACCGAGGCTGTGCGTGCTGCTATCGCCAGCGAGCATGCAGAGATGCTTATCGTGGCGGCATCTGCCGAGGCCGACATCGCTGAGCTTGAGAGCTATGATGAGCGACAGCTATTCCTCCAGGATATGGGTCTTGAGGAGTCTGGCGTAAGCCGTCTTATCAAGGCTGCATATCGACTTCTCGACCTTCAGACATTCTTCACCACAGGTGCTGATGAGAGCCGCGCATGGACCTTCCGTCGTGGCATGAAGGCTCCTGAGACAGCGGGTATCATCCACACCGACTTCGAGCGTGGTTTCATCCGTGCCGAGGTTATCAAGTATGCCGATTACGTGGAGCTCGGCTCGGAGCGTGCTTGCCGCGATGTGGGTAAGATTGGCATCGAGGGTAAGGAGTATATCGTTGAGGATGGCGATATCATGCACTTCCTATTCAATGTGTAAAGTATACAAAGTAGCAATAACCTAAAAATAATTAAAACTATGAGCGAGAATAATAATAACAAGAGTGTGATGACTGATTTGTGGAAATATGTCATCATAGCAGTTGCAGTAGTCGTATCTGCAATCGTACTATCAATGGCCTATACCGAGAAGCATCAAAAAAAGGATGAGAAGAATGGTACAATTACTGTTACAGGTCTTGGTGAGATGCAGTTTACATCGGACATGATATCAGTTCAGGGTTCTATCGCTGTGAATAATGTCGATGCTGCTGAGGGCTATCGCCACCTTATGAGCCAGCGCGAGCAGCTCGTTGCCTTCCTTGTAAAGAATGGCGTCAAGGAGAGCGAGGTGACCTTTGACCTCCCAAGAACATACAAGAACACAGAGACCATATGGAATGAGCATGGTGAGTATGCTGGTACTCGCTTTGTGGACTATACCGTATGTATCTCATTCGTCATCGAGTCGCCAAACTTGGATGTTGTCGAGGGTGCTGCGCAGTTGCTCCCATCGCTCATCGAGCAGGGTATCGATATCTCAGTGAGCGATCCTAACTACTTCTACACTCAGCTCGATAGCCTCAAGCACGACCTTATCTCACAGGCTGCTGCCGATGCCTATGAGCGTGCCCAGAAGATTGCGATTAGCTCGGGTGCTGAGATTAAGACTCTCGAGTCGTCACGCGCTGGTGTCTTCCAGATTACATCGGTAAATGGCAATGAGGAGTTCTTGGCAGGTGGTACCTACAACACTACCTCACGCGAGAAGAAGGCGCGTGTCACAGTTCACTCTGTGTTCGTCATCAAGGAGAAGTAATCCCCAAATTAACTAAAATAGAAAAAATATATGAATCGTGAAGTAAGAGTGCGTTTTGCACCAAGTCCTACCGGACCTCTACATATCGGTGGCGTTCGTACCGCCCTTTACAACTACCTCTTTGCTCGTCGCCATGGCGGTAAGATGATTTTGCGTATCGAGGATACCGACTCGCAGCGATTTGTGCCAGGTGCCGAAGAGTATATCATCGAATCGTTGAAGTGGTGTGGCGTGGAGATCGACGAGGGCGTGGGCGTTGGTGGTCCACACGCCCCATACCGCCAGAGCGAGCGTAAGGAGATATATTTGAAGTATGCTAAGCAGCTTGTTGATGCTGGCTGGGCATACTACGCTTTCGACACCCCAGAGGAGTTGGATAAGCTTCGTGCCGAGGCTGAGGCTGCAGGCAAGACCTTCGCATATAACTACGAGGTGCGCGAGAAGCTACCAACATCGTTGGCACTCTCTAAGGAGGAGGTCGAGGAGCGCATCGTGCGTGGCGACCAGTGGGTTGTCCGCTTCAAGATGCCTGAGAATGAGGTAGTGAAGATGGATGATCTCATCCGTGGTCATGTGGAGATGAACACCTCGACACTCGACGATAAGGTGTTGTATAAGTCAGCAGATGCACTTCCAACATACCACCTCGCAAATATCGTTGATGATCACCTCATGGAGATATCTCATGTTATCCGTGGTGAGGAGTGGTTGCCCTCATTGCCTTTGCATTACCTCCTCTATCGTGCCTTCGGCTGGGAGGATACACAGCCTCAGTTCGCACACCTCCCATTGTTGCTCAAGCCTACGGGTGGCGGTAAGCTCTCGAAGCGCGATGGCGATAAGATGGGCTTCCCTGTATTCCCACTATTCTGGACATCGCCTACGGGTGAGACTGCTCGTGGCTACCGCGAGGATGGCTATCTCCCAGAGGCATTCATCAATATGTTGGCGTTGCTCGGCTGGAACCCTGGTACCGAGCAGGAGATATTCTCTATGGCGGAGCTTGTCGAGGCATTCTCGTTGGAGCGCGTCTCAAAGGCTGGTGCTCGCTTCCAGCCCGACAAGGCTAAGTGGTTCAATGCGCAGTATATCCACAACCTCACTGCCGAGCAGTTCGTGCCTATCATGCAGCCAATCCTCAAGGAGCATGGCGTGGAGACTACCGATGAGCGTGCCGGCAAGGCAGCAGAGATTATGAAGGAGCGTGTGACCCTCACAACCGAGTTGTGGGATCTCACATCGTTCTTCTTCGTAGCACCTGAGGACTACGACGAGAAGCTCGTGAAGAAGCAGTGGAAGGGCGATAATGTAGCGATGCTCAAGTCTCTGAAGGAGCTTCTTGCAACCATCGAGGACTTCTCGAAGGAGAATACCGAGGTTGTCGTACGTGCATGGATTGAGGCTAATGGCTACTCGTTGGGTCAGGTGATGAACACCTTGCGCTTGGCGTTGGTAGGCGTTGGCAAGGGTCCAGGTATGTTCGACGTTACAGAGTTCCTTGGTCGCGAGGAGTGCATCAAGCGTATCGACAATCTATTTGAGAATGTAGCACCACAAATGTAACGATTATGGAGATTTTACAGCATATATGGGGTTCTACCCCTGAGGGTGAGGCTATCATCCTTTATACAATGCGTAATAGTCGCGGCTCGGAGGTTCAGCTATGCAACGTTGGAGCAGCTATTGTAAGCGTAAAGTTTGCCGACCGCAATGGCAATATCGAGGATGTGGCACTCGGCTATAAGGATGCCATGAGCTACTTCGGCGATGGCGCGGCGAGTGGTAAGAGTGTAGGTCGTGTGGCTGGTCGCATAGCACGTGGCCACATGGTCATCGAGGGTGTGGAGTATCGTCTTGAGGTCAACAATGGTCCTAACCACCTTCATGGTGGCACTAAGGGCTTTGCCAACCGCTATTGGGAGGGTCGCGTCGAGACCAATAGAGTAGTATTCTCGTATGTTGCCGAGGATATGGAGCAGGGATACCCTGGTGAGCTTATCGTCGAGGCTATCTACGACTTCGATGATGAGGATAACCTTGAGATTACATACGTTGCTAAGAGTAACAAGACAACAGTCGTAAACCTTACCAACCACCTCTACTGGAATCTTCATGGCGAGGGCTCGGATAAGACAATCCTTGACCATGAGTTGCACCTGAACTGCTCGAAGGTATTGGAGATGGACACCGTGCAGATACCTACTGGTAAGCTCCTCGATGTTAAGAATACGCCTCTTGACTTCACCTCATGGCGTAGATTTGGCGATGAGATTAATGCTGAGTTCAACAACATACGTCTTTACCGAGGCTACGACCACTGCTTCGTGGTGGATGACTACGAGAAGAATATCCTTAAGGAGGTAGGCGAGTTACGTTGTGAGGCGACTGGTCGTAAGGTTACAATCCTCTCGTCGCAGCCTGCAGCAGTGCTATATACTGGTAACTGGCTTGCTGGTGGCTGTCCACTTACCAAGTCGGAGAAGTACTATCAGGACTATGCCGGTGTGGCCGTTGAGTGTCAGGCATATAGTGATGCAGTGAACCACCCTGAGTTCCCATCAATCGAGCTTCAGGCAGGTGAGTTGTACTGCAATAAGATAGTCTTTAAACTCGGTACATTTTAGCATATTAAAACCATAGACGATGAAGAGAATATTATGGGTGTTGCTGGCTATGGTAACCGCTAATGCGTGTGTCAAGGAGCCAGCCATGAATACCACAACGCAGAGGGCGGCTGTGATACTTGGCTCAAGTTCTGGTGCTGCTCAGGGTGTGCTTATGGTGCGTCTTGCAGATGCTGATGCAACCGTTGAGATTGAGGGCGCTACTGTAAAGCCCATGTTCCCTGCCAATGGCAGCGATATGGATTGCTGGCGTCTGGTAAGTTTCGACGAGGGTAAATCTCTCGATGAGATGGCTGAGTATGTTGCATCGCTTGATGGTGTTGTGACAGTCGAGTTCAGTGAGTATATCAAGCGCCCAAAGAGTCAGCGTGCAGAGATGCCTGCGTCACGTCCTGAACCTACCCGCTCTGTCGAGTATCCTTTCGACGATCCGGAGCTTCCTTGGCAGTGGCACTACCATAACGATGGAGGCTTGTCTGAGGATGCTAAGGCTGGTGCCGACATCAACTTGCTCAATGCGTGGAAATATACCGCTGGTGACAATCGTGTCATCGTGGCAGTTATCGACGGTGGTATTATGACCGACCACCCCGACCTTGAGGCTAATATTTGGGTTAACGAGAGGGAGAAGAGTGGTCTTCAGGGTGTTGATGACGATGGCAACGGCTATGTCGATGACATCCACGGCTGGAACTTTGTGCAGGATAACGGCAATATCGTTGCTGACGACCACGGCACTCATGTTGCTGGTACTATCTCGGCTGTTAACAACAATGGTTTTGCCGTGTGCGGTATCGCAGGTGGTACGGGTAAGGGTGATGGCGTACGCCTTATGTCTATCGAGATTTTCGAGGGCGACGAGGGTTGTTTCACACACCAGATTGCTGCTGGTATTCGCTATGCTGCTGACAATGGTGCTGTGATTGCCAATAACTCGTGGGGTTATGACCCATACTCCTATGCTAACGACAAGGCTTTTGAGAACTATATGGGTGTTCTGCATGAGGCTATCAACTACTTCAAGGAGAATGCTCGCTTGGAGGGTGTTTTGGATGGTGGTATTATGCTCTTTGCTGCGGGCAACGAGACAACAGCTGTCTCGGACTATCCAGGTGCATATCACAGCAATATCTCGGTTGCGGCAATGGCAGCGAACTATACTCCTGCATTCTACTCTAACTATGGCCCAGGTACAAATATCTGTGCTCCAGGTGGAGATGCGTCGTATGGTACTATCATGGCTATATCATCAACATCCGTAGCCGACGCTTACGGCTATGGCTATGAGTACATGCACGGTACATCTATGGCAACACCTCATGTCGCAGGTTGTGCAGCTCTTGGTGTGTCGTATGCCTTGAAGCAGGGTTACCACTTTACGGCAGATGAGTTCCGCAATCTGCTCCTAACCTCTGTTCACGATATTAACCAATATATGAACGGCTCACGACCATATTTCGACCATATTAACGGTAGTTGGACTACCATGCAGCTCGCTCCATACTATGGTAAGATGGGTACAGGATATATCGATGCACACCTCCTGCTTATGCAGATGGATGGTACGCCATGCCTCTATGTTAAGACTGGTGAGCAGATGCTTCTCTCGCTCGATGCCTACTTTGGTGATGGCTCTAAGGAGATTACCTATGAGGGCATAGAGGTTAGCGATGAGGTGAAGAGTGCGCTTGGCATTACCACAAAACCTGTTATCGAGGAGGGATTACTCAAAATCACTTGCTCGAAAGCGGGCGTTGGTCGAATTAAGGTTAAGGCTATCGCTGGCGACAAGATTGTTGGCGGCAACGACATAACGGGCGGTATGCTCATAGAGCGCGAGATTGAAGTTGTTGCACGTGGCTCGGTGGCCGCAAACGGAGGTTGGTTATAAACTTAAAATATAATATCTAAATTATGAAGAGATATTTATATATATTATTAGCGGCTGTGACTATGATGGTGGCGTGTGAGCCTGAGCCAATACCTGCGAAGCCTGATGTGGCGTTTTGCTTTAGCACAGTAGCTGTTGAGACAACGTCAGAGCGCGCTATAATCACCGCAGCAGAGCCTTACATTACCGTTGACGGCGTGAAGTATGAGGATGCTAAAATATCGTTGGAGTATAAATATGCTAATGCTAACGACGATACTCTTATCAGCGTATATAACTACGAGAAGAGAGATGGCAACCTAATTTTTACGATTGAGGACCTTGCTGCTGACACACTATACACCGCATATATCGTTGTCGATGGTGGTGACTATGGTACAAAGCATAGCAAGCCATTTACCTTTACCACTAAGGGACAGCATGTTCCTGTTGTGGGTATGACCTGCACTGTTGATATTGAGGCTATGGGTCTTATGGCTACCGCAAACCTATCGAATATTGCCTACTTGGTGGATGGCAAGACACATCCTATTCACGTTCTTAGAGTGGAGTACAAGCGCACCAGCGCAGAGGAGTGGATTACCAAAGAGTTCAACGGTAGCGCAATCACCGATGGTACTATGTGCGTAGAGCTCCCCTTCGAGGGCGAGGATTACCTTGAGGAGAACCGCAACTACCACCTTCGTGCTACGCTCTTCCCAGAGAGTGGCGACTATGAGCCTCTAACCTCTGAGGAGAAGGGGTTTGTGACCGACTATGCCGAGATTACGGCAAATATCGCTACACCTACACTTCGAGCCGAGGGCGACTCCATCTACGCTCTCGTCGAGAATATCGAGGTCTTCTACGATGGTGTGAAAGCTGAGGAGTACAATGATGGCACACCTGTGAAGTACTACTTCTACTACCGAGTGAAGGGTGCTGCAGCGTGGTCAAAAACTGAGGTGAGTGCCACAAATGGCGACATTAGCGCAATCATCCCTGGCGAGAAGGGTAAGACCTACGAGGTGATGGCAGTTATCGTTGCGGGCGCTATGCAGAAGGCTCGCGAGTCGCAGGTTGCCGAGGTGAGTGTTCCTAATGCCGACACCCCAATACCTCCAACACCTCCTGTGGGCGCGGGCGACACATCGGAGATTGCAGGCACATGGCAGCTTACCGAGTGGCGTGGCGCAGAGCCTTCGTTCGACATCTACCTCGATATTACGGCTGATGGCGTGGTTACTTTGTGGCAGCGTTTGGAGAGCCGCGAGTGGGAGTGCTACTATAGTTCGGCGGACTTCGTCGATGGTCTGCTCTGTGGTACCTATACCGATGGCGTTGCGTGGGGCGCTTCCTATAGCGTGACACTTGGCGAGAATGCGATGATATGGGTAGATGTTGCAGATCCTGCCGATATATCTATCTATTCGCGTGCGGAGCTACCTTCGGATTTGCCAATCTCCACGACCCGTGCCGCAGCATTAGACGAAAGATTTTTATAGGTCGAATTATAACAGCTGTAACCTTGGGGCTGACTAACAACTTGTTGGACAGCCCCTTCGCTTTTGTGGGGGATATGCACTTTGTTGATACTTGAGATATAGAACCCTCAAAAACAGAAACTTCCCCTGCTTTGTGGCTGCCTTTTTGAGTGCCTATGCTGTCCCTTTAGCCATCCACTCTCTCGAGCCTCTTCCATAAGTTGTGGGTATCTTTTTGAGTACCTATGCCATCCCTTTAACCGTCCTCCCATAGAGTCCCTCTCATATGTTGTGGGTATAAAAAAGATACCCGCATGACCCTTGAATACACAATTGCAATCCAAGGGCACCTCTGACCACATGGGTGTCTTTTTGAGCACCTATGCCGTCCCTTTAACCATCCTCTCAAAGAGTCCCTCCCATATGTTGTGGGTATCTTTTTTAATACCCGCATCACCCAGGGAATACAAGTACAAATCATGAATACCCATAGCCACATGGTTTAATACCCGAGATTCTTATTTGATGAGTTTTGTGCTGAAATATTTTACATAAAAACATTATACAATGTTCTTCAATTAACAATTTAATTTTTATATTAAAATCCGTAAAATAGTAATAGTGCGCTTATCCATGGCGTTAAAGTTTGTCCAGATCAAGATGGGGCTAAGCAAGGAGTGTGAAAATAAAAAAATACTTTGACGCAAGTTGTCAAAAAGTACCTCTATCTTTGCACCAAGAAATAAGAGATAAACCTAAAACCGATGGCTATGAGTGTTACCTATAATATTGATTGTCAGCACTGCGGCTCGCATAGCGAGTATGCGACATGGCTCGATAGCAGCTCGGCACGACATGGCGTGGATGAGCTGGTGCGTAATATCGATACGGAGTGTGCTATACGCTGCCCCGTGTGTAGGGCAAAGCTCAATAGTAGTGCTGATGCATTTCGTCGTCAAGTGACCATATCGCGTGTAGAATAGGCATTACTTATGGCAATATAAATAAAAAAGTGGATTGCTTATTTCCAAGTTTAAGAAAAATAGTGTAACTTTGAGAATGATTTAATAAATAACGATAAATAAGAGATACTATGATAAATATAGGTGATAAAATACCACAGTTCACAAGTACAACTACCGAGGGTGCGGAGTTCACGCTAAATGACCTTGTAGGTAGCCCAACAATACTCTATTTCTACCCTAAGGATAATACCTCAGGGTGTACGCTCGAGGCAAAAAGCCTGCGCGATGGCAAGGAGGAGCTGCTCAAGCGTGGCTATAAGATTGTGGGCGTCAGCCCCGACTCGGTGAAGTCGCACCAGAACTTCTGCGCGAAGCACGACCTTAACTTCACCCTGCTTGCCGACACCGACCACTCGCTTGCTGAGGCGGTGGGCGTATGGCAGCTTAAGAAGATGTGCGGCAGGGAGTATATGGGCATTGTGCGTACAACGTTCATATTGGATGCTGAGGCTCGCGTTACGCACATCATCAAGAAGGTGGATACTAAGGACTCTTATGGTCAGATTATTAAGTTGTTGGATAACAAATAAAAACGATATATTATGGCAGAGAAAGTACAGGTAAATGCCGACAAGCTAAAGGTGCTATCGGCAGTTATGGATAAGATTGAGAAGGACTTTGGCAAGGGCTCAATCATGCGTATGTCGAGTGAGTCAGTCACCGATGTTCCGGTCATCCCATCAGGCTCTATTACGCTCGATATGGCGCTGGGCGTGGGTGGCTATCCCAAAGGTCGTGTAATCGAGATTTTCGGTCCTGAGTCATCAGGTAAGACTACATTGGCAATACATGCCATCGCTGAGGCGCAGAAGGCAGGAGGCATTGCAGCCTTCATCGACGCTGAGCACGCCTTCGATAGCTACTATGCGCAGAAGTTGGGTGTAGATGTGGATAACCTCCTCGTCTCGCAGCCCGACAATGGTGAGCAGGCGTTGGAGATTGCCGACTCGCTAATTCGCTCGAGTGCCATCGACATCATCGTCATCGACTCTGTTGCGGCGCTTACGCCAAAGGCGGAGATTGAGGGCGATATGGGTGACTCGAAGATGGGTCTTCAGGCACGACTTATGTCACAGGCATTGCGTAAGCTAACAGCCTCGATATCAAAGACGAAGACCGTATGTATCTTCATCAACCAGCTGCGCGATAAGATTGGCGTTGTCTATGGCAACCCCGAGACAACAACCGGTGGTAACGCCCTTAAGTTCTACGCCAGCGTGCGTATCGACATCCGCCGCACCTCAGTCATCAAGGATGGCGAGGAGCAGCTCGGCACACGCACCAAGGTGAAGGTCGTGAAGAACAAGGTGGCGCCTCCATTCAAGAAGGCAGAGTTCGACATCATGTTTGGCGAGGGTATCTCAAAGCTTGGCGAGATCATCGACCTTGGCGTGGATTATGATATTATCCACAAGTCAGGCTCTTGGTTCTCATACGGCGACAAGAAGATAGGTCAGGGTCGCGACTCTGTGAAGGAGGCGCTCAAGAGTAACCCTGCGCTTATGGAGGAGATAGAGTTGCGTGTTCGCGAGGCGATGTCTTCGGCGAGATAAGGCAGACATCTGCTGCCGCTATCAAATTATCTTGTCAATGAGCAGTACCATAAGTACAGCCCATCGCCAAGAAATTTGCCGAGCGTTGCATCTGCAGCCTTCTATCGCCGAAGATAGAGATACGCTGAGATAATGCAGACATCTGCTGCCGCTAAAGCGAAGTCGTCTAACAAGGTTATTTTGGTGTTGCACTCCTCCTCGAAATGCTCATTTACGCTCAGTAAACTCCGCTTTCTCGGACTTCGTGCGCCTAAAACTAACACTTGTTATACAACTTCTATATTTCCCAGTGGGTGGCAATATTCTTGCCATCACGAATACCACTAACCGAACACGACTGCCGATAGGGTAGTCGTGCTTCGGCATATAACGATATATAAAACATTTAGCTATGGAGTACACACCGCAAGATGAAATATTGATTGAAGAGAAGTGGCAAGAGCTTGTCGAAGCGTGCCGCGAGCATAAGGTGTGCCGTCGTGAGGATGACTGGCAGTTTGTTCGTCGTGCCTACTTCTTAGCTAAGGAGGCGCACAAGGGTGTGCGTCGTCGTTCGGGTGAGCCCTATGTCATTCACCCAATAGAGGTGGCGCTCATAGCCGTGCGTGAGATACACCTCGGCAAGAAGTCGGTGGTGGCAGCGCTCTTGCACGACGTGGTGGAGGACACGGAGTACACCGTCGAGGATATAGCGCGCATCTTCACCCCTAAGATAGCATCGATGGTGGATGGTCTTACGAAGATGTCTGGCGTATTCAATGCCGATAGCACCGAGCAGGCGGAGTACTTTAGAAAGGTGCTGTTAACGCTCTCGGACGACGTGCGAGTCATCATCATCAAGATTGCCGACCGTCTGCACAATATGCGTACGTTGGGTGCCATGCCTCACAATAAGCAGATAAAGATTACCAGCGAGACGATATACCTATTTGTGCCACTGGCATACCGCTTAGGTCTGCACGCCATAAAAACGGAGCTCGAGGACCTATGTATGAAGTATCGCTTTCCCAAGGAGTATGAGGAGATACGCCGTAAGATTGACGAGACGGAGCCAGAGCGCCAACAGTATATCGAGCGTTTCATGGCGCCTATAAAGGAGGTGCTGGATAGGAATAAGTTCCAATATGAGATGACGGCACGTGTCAAGAGCATATACTCTATATGGAATAAGATGCGCCGCAAGGAGATACCCTTTGAGGAGGTCTATGACCTATTTGCCATACGCATAGTCTTCAAGACGTTGCCCTTCCCTTCGGAGAAGACGCAGTGCTGGCAGATATACTCGTGCGTGACGGATATATATACCCCCAAGCCTGACCGCCTACGCGACTGGATATCCATACCTAAGAGCAATGGCTATGAGGCACTTCACTCCACGGTGATGGGACCTGATGGTATATGGGTCGAGGTGCAGGTACGCACGGAGCGCATGGACGACATTGCCGAGCGAGGCTTCGCCGCACACTGGAAGTATAAGCATGCATCCATAACGCAGGATGAGGATAGCCTTGATAAGTGGCTTAAGAAGGTGCGTGATGCCTTGAATAGCCCTACGGAGAGCGCTCATGAGTTTCTTGATAACTTCAAATTATCGCTATATAAGACCGATATAGTGGTCTTCACACCTAAGGGAGAGCCTCAGACACTCCCCTATGGTGCGTCGGTGCTCGACTTCGCCTATGAGATACATACCAAGATTGGTAATCACGCTATTGGCGCCAAGATAAATCATCGTATAGTGCCAGTCACAGAACGGTTGAATAGTGGCGATCAGATAGAGGTCATCACCGCAGAAAATGCCCACCCTAAGGCTGAGTGGCTCGATGTTGTGGTGACAAGCAAGGCACGTTCTGCAATACAGGACTATCTGAAGAGCGAGCACCAGAACAGCGTTGAGTATGGTATGTCGCTTCTCGAAGCACGTCTGGCGGAGTGTGGCGTAATGCTTAGCGGTAGGGTGCTACGTAAGATTATGCCGGCGTATGATTGCCGTAATAAGGATGAGTTATATAGCAAGATTGGCGCAGGTATCGTAAAACTCGACAACCTCGATAAGCTGCTCAAGGAGAACTCGTCAAGGAAGATTTTAAAATTCTGGAAGCTCTTTATTCCAGGAAAGAGTAGTGACGAGGAGCAATACACAGATTTGGATATCGATGATGAGTCGTTGTCGCTCGATGACACCTCTGCTGAGGCAGATAGTGACGCTCCCGACTTTGTTATGGCGGAGTGTTGCGAACCAATACCGGGTGATAATGTAGTGGGCTATCGTGATCCTCAGAGTGGGCGTATCATCGTTCATAAATCGACATGCGATACTCTTATTCGTCTTGCAGCACAGTATGGCGAGAATATCGTTAAGGAGGAGATAAAGTGGTCGCAGCAGAAGGCGGTCTCATATTTGGCTACTGTGGAGATTCGTGGAATTGACCGTAGTGGTTTGATATTAGATTTGGCGCGACTTATCACAGCAGACTTTAGCATAAATATGCGTGCTATAAGCGTTCAGTCGCACGATGGTATCTTCGAGGGAACCATAAGCCTCTATGTCAAGGATATTGAGAGCCTAAACTCCCTGTTGGATAATATAAGAACAATTAAGGGCATAGAGAGTGTTAAGCGTATGCTAAATACATAGTCCGACTTACGACAGAAATTGGACTATGCTGCAGCAAATTTTCGTGCGGCATAACAAAACATTTAATCAACTACCACACGTATTACTCTAAAATTATCTTTTATTAATGTGTTAGTGGGGTAGTTCCAAAAAGATATATTATTTGTTAATTTTACATATAGATTTATGGCAACAATTTTTTCACGTATTGTAGCAGGGGAGATTCCATGTTATAAGGTTGCAGAGAATGATCGTTTCTTTGCGTTCTTGGATATTGCCCCTTTGGCAAAGTATCACACTTTGGTTATTCCTAAGCGCGAGGTTGACTATTTCTACGACCTCGAGGATGACGAGCTTCAGGAGATGATGGTTTTCGCAAAGCAGATTGCGAAGAAAATCAAGGCAACTACATCATGTACTAAGGTGGCAACTGTGGTTTTGGGCCTCGAAGTACCCCATGCACACATCCATTTAATCCCTATGAACAGTGAAAAAGATGTAGATTTCAGCCGTGAGAAGCTCTCTCTGACTCAGGATGAGTTCCAGAAATTAGCGCAAGACCTACGTGAATAGTAGCTGTTAATAACATTGTAAGTTATTGACTATCAGTAGGGTGGTATGTTATCAACATGCCACCCTATATTGTTTATTAACATAATATTCGCTCCGCAGCTCATTTATTGATTTTCGCACTTAAATAGGCTCTTTTTCGCAATATTTCTGTAAATTTTCCACATCTATAATTACAAATGTAATATCATATTATATTTGTAACAGAGTTATATTTTATGAATGTAATCATACAAAGAGTGTTAACAACTGTTTATAGTTACATTTGTCAATAATACAGGGAGGCCGAATTCCTATTAATTTTTAGCTATTCTCACCGAGTTAAATTATTGCACGCATATTATTAACTATCTGAAAATGACCATGAAAACGTCTATTTATATCAAGTAATATAAAGTTAAATACCTGATTGCGTCATATTTTGCTATATTCCATGGGTTTTTGTGTCATATCTTTATGTAAGTGCTTATAATAGTTGTTATTACATTGATTATATCACTCTAATTATTGTTAATCGCAATTTTTGAATTTTACCATAATATTGTATATTACAGATGTAAAAGTTATTAACAACTATTAACAATTTACTTTTGTGTAAAATGTTTGCATTACAAGAATAAAATGTTTATATTTGTAAAAATTATCAATATGAAGGAGAAAATCGAATTTTTGCTGCGAAATAAAGGGCTTACTTCGACACAGCTTGCCCGAATGTTGGAGATTCAGCCATCTGGAATCTCTCATATTTTATCGGGTCGTAACAAACCGAGCTTTGATTTGGTTGTAAAAATTCTTCGTGTTTTCCCGGATATTAATCCTGATTGGTTGTTGCTTGATGACGAGCAGATCTTTCGTTTTGAGCCATCCCAGGGAACGGAGTTGGGGGAATCCCCTACTTCGGCTTCTCGCTCATTATTCGATGCAGCGCAAAATATTGAAACCTCGCAGAGTTTGGATGAGCAAAAAAATGAATCGACAACCATTTTTCAAAATTTGCAAGCACAGAGAAAAGCTGTAAAGCGAGTAATAATACTTTATAAGGATAATACGTTCGAGAGCTTCACTGAGTTGTAGAAGTTCTGGGTTTTCATATTGGCAATGCCCAGTACGCATTTAAATATTCTGAGCAACCCTTTTCTCTCTGTTGCTACTCCTTTGTATATCTCTTATCTCGTGTTTGTCGTTAGGCGCTCTCTATCTTCCCTTCAGGTTCCTGTTGACTTCGCTTGCTGCTGATATTCATGACATGTGAATAATATGCAAAATATGTGCATATATATGTTATCTGTATTGCGAAGGATTTTCTCTATTTCAGATATTCCAACTCTATTTGCCTCTATTTGGCTTGGCTCTCCTCCTGGAGCTTTTGTAGGCGATACATCTCGTCGCGCCAGTGTGCTGCCTGCTTGAATTGTAGGTTCTTTGCAGCCCTCTCCATCTCCTTTTTAGCCTCTGCTATGCGCTCCTCTATACCCTGTGATGTCGTGTATTTCGAGGTCTCCTCCATGACCTGAGGTGTGCTATAATGCTCTTCGTAGATTGGATATACGTTCATATCCTCAGGCTTGTTGGCCTCCTTCTCACTAAGCAGTGCGCTTGCCTTGGTTCCCTTGCTTATACTTCGTGGAATTATGCCGTTGGCTATGTTGTAGCCAATCTGCTTTGAGCGGCGATGGTTGCTCGCCTCTATGGTGCGTCTTAGTGAGTCGGTCATTGTGTCGCCATATAGTAGCACGCGACCATTACAGTTACGTGCAGCGCGTCCAGCAATCTGTGTTAGTGCTCTCTCGTTGCGCAAGAATCCCTCTTTATCGGCATCGAGAATAGCCACCACACCCACTTCGGGGAGGTCTATACCTTCACGTAGTAGGTTAACGCCCACGAGCACATCTATGAGGTCGTTGCGCAGGCTGTCGAGTATCTCTATACGCTCTAACGTGTCTATATCGGAGTGTATATAGTTGTTGCGCACGTCGATGTTGGTGAGGTACTTCGAAAGCTCCTCGGCCATGCGTTTGGTGATGGTAGTGACTATCACCTTCTCGCCATTGTTCACCGCTATGCGCACCTCCTCTAAGAGGTCGTCTATCTGGTTCTCCGTGACGTGAAATCGTAGTGGTGGGTCAATGATGCCCGTCGGGCGTATGAGTTGCTCTACAACCTCGCCCTCGGTGCGTATAAGCTCCATGCTACCAGGCGTGGCGCTCACATATATCTTATTATGCGCCAGGGCGTCAAACTCCTCAAATCGAAGTGGTCTATTATCCTTGGCGGCAGGTAGTCTGAAGCCATACTCCACAAGGTTCTCCTTGCGTGCTCTGTCGCCACCATACATGCCATGTATCTGAGGTAGTGTCACATGGCTCTCGTCGATGACCGTGATAAAGTCATCTGGGAAGAAGTCCAAGAGGCAGAAGGGGCGTGTTCCTGCTGCACGTGCATCGAAATATCGTGAGTAGTTCTCAATGCCTGAGCAGTATCCTAGCTCCTTAATCATCTCGAGGTCGTACTCCACACGCTGCTTTATGCGCTTTGCTTCTGTTGGTCGCCCCTCGCGCTCGAAGTATGCTATCTGCTTGCCTAAGTCGGTATATATCTCAGATATGGCGCTGTTTATGCGCTCCTGCGTAGTCACAAATAGGTTTGTGGGGTAGAGTGTTATGCTATCCACACGACTTGTCTTCTCGCCCGTTTGGGGGTCGAGAATGTATATAGCCTCCACCTCGTCATCGAAGAACTCGATGCGGAATGTCTGGTTGCCGAACTCGCCAAATGCCGCCATGATGTCTATTGTCTCGCCCCTCACACGGAATGTCGCAGGCTGTAGCTCAAGCTCCGTGCGCGAGTATAGCGCCTCTACAAGGCGGCGTAAGAACTTGTTGCGAGGGAGGATCATGCCCACCTCTACACGTATGGCTGTTTTGTGGAAATCCTCAGGGTTGCCACAACCATATATACATGATACGCTCGATACTACTATCACGTCGCTACGCCCCGAGAGAAGCGTTGCCACGGTCTTAAGTCGTAGGCGCTCTATCTCGTCGTTTATCGATAGATCCTTCTCTATGTAGGTATCTGTTGTTGGTATGTATGCCTCAGGCTGGTAGTAGTCGTAGTAGGAGACGAAGTACTCCACGGCATTCTCCGGGAAGAAGCTCTTAAACTCGTTGTATAGCTGCGCCGCGAGGGTCTTGTTGTGCGATAGCACGAGCGTGGGGCGGTTCATCTTTGCGATGACATTGGCGATGGTAAATGTCTTACCAGAGCCTGTTACGCCCATCAGAATGTTGTCACTCTGCTTGCGCTCCAGTGCCTCCACTAACTTGGCAATGGCCTCTGGCTGGTCACCCATTGGTGCATATTCCGATACGAGCTTAAAGTCCATAGTGCAAAGATACGATAAAAGATAGATAAACGACACCTAAATATTAAAAAATAATACTCAATTAGTGTAATATAGGTAATCCGATATGCCACATTTTTACTATCTTTGTGATAGAATGTGTTGTATTATCAACTCATATATAGTCAGAACAACCCAAATAATATAAATTAAATATGGAGCTACAGAGTGGTACACATCTTCAGGAGGGTAGATATCGCATCATGCGCACATTGGGGCGTGGTGGTTTTGGTATTACCTACCTCGCGATGGATGAGAAGGATGACAATATGGTGTGCATCAAGGAGTTCTTTCTTAAGGACTTTTGCGCCCGTGATAATGGTTTGGAGGTGATAAGCGTTGTTAGTGAGAGTGCACGCGTAAATATCGAAAGGCTCAAGGCTAAGTTCGTGGAGGAGGCCAGAAAGCTCAAGAGGCTTAAGCATAACAACATCGTGGGTGCGTATGACCACTTTGAGGAGAACGGCACCGCCTACTACGTCATGGAGTATATCGATGGCGAGACCTTGAAGAGTATGGTCGATAGGCGTGGTGCTCTTCCTGAGAGCGAGGCGCTCCGCTATATCAACCATGTTGCATCGGCATTGAAGTATATCCATAAGCGCGATATAACCCACTTGGATGTTAAGCCCGCCAATATAATCGTTAGTAGCGAAGATGATGCTGCTATTCTTGTCGACTTCGGCTTGGCTAAGCACTACGACCCCGAGACTGGTCACCAAACAACAACCTATCTTGGTGCCCAGAGCCCTGGCTATGCTCCACACGAGCAGGGACTTATTAATGGCATGAAGGAGTTTACGCCAGCTACGGATATATACTCCTTGGGTGCAACGCTCTATACGTTGGTTACGGGAAAGGTGCCCCCTGAGGCTGCAGTTATCCCCAGCGATGGTCTCCCTGCGTTGCCATCACACCTGAAGCAGAGTACGCGCGATGCTATAACAAGGTCTATGTCTTACGGAATAAGGCAGCGCCCACAGAGCATAGATGAGTTTATGGAGATACTTGGGGCTGTTAATGAGGTTGATTATAGAAGTGAGGGAACAGAGCTTATTAATACGGATGAGGGTACAATGCCACTACCTGATAACACTCATACAACATCTAAGGTTAGTGGTGCTGTGCATAAGACAACATTGGCAGTCAAGAAACACTTCAATGAGCTTACAAGGCATGGTATCTTGGTGGGTATTAATGCAAAGGACAAGATTGTCACAGAGATAGCATTAGATGGGAAGTGTCTCTTCACTATTGAGTCTAATGTCGATAAAGTCGGTATTATAAAGCTGCACATTGATACTCCTGAGACTGTCGAGTGTTATACGAATCTCGTTGGTCGTAATGCGATTAATGATAAAATACATAATGGCTTAGCTATTGGCAATCAGCATCAGAGTTTGGTGGATATAATCACAACTCTCCTCAACGAGTTAGACCCTAATATGGGTGCTAATAGGGTAGAAACGAAGACGAGCATAAGCGCACGTAGTAGTGTATATAAGCCATTGTTAATATCATTCGTATTCACGTTCCCGATATTTATTGTTTTATCCATTGATAAAGGGGAGTTTTTACCTCAAATATGTATATGGTTCCCTATTTGGTGTATTCTATTTTCACCGATGACGACCAAGTTGGGGCATAAGTATTCTAAAATGGAGCGCTTGGTTAAGATAGGCTCTATTTTAATAATGACATATAGTGCACTGGGTGCATCTTACCAGGTGGATGATAATACGCCGGATTTGGGATTATTTGGATTATTTTTCATGTTATATTTCTTGATACTAATATGTTATACATATATAAGGGTATTTAAGATAGGAGCAAAATCACGCTCTTTGCGTAATATGATAGAGCTTGCTCCAGCTGTTGCGGGATTACTTCTAACGTTAACCTTGTTTATTGACGAAAGTATGTTTATATCGGTTTGGCGTGATGAATACGGCTTATGGCGCGCGTCTCGCGGCGATACATTATCCTTTAGTGCATTTTTAGTACTCTTTGCAGTTCTACAACCTATACTCTCAGCACTCCTCTCGCCACGTCGCAGGAGTTTAGATTAAGAATTCTTTAAAGTTAGTGATAGATTTATATTGTGAAGTACCTCTATAACTACAAAGCAAACAAAAATTAACAATTAAAGGGAGGTTCTATAAATTAGTTCGAGATGATTTTGAAAAGTATTTTGAGGATATTTCTCAGCTCTTCGGAAGGCGCAATGCGAGCATTGTAACTGAGGAAAGATGAGAAATATACCAAAATAAATTCAAAAGCAGCCGAAATAGAATTTCCCGAAACAACGCAGACTTTTTTACTAATTTATAGAACATACCTAAAACTAATATTATTATGAAAAAGTTATTCTCTTTAGCAATCGTAATGCTCGTAGCAGCAATCTCAGTTAACGCATCAGCACAGGCATCGAAGCTTGTTGGCACGTGGAATGTTGATGTATCGCAGGTGATGGATGGGTCTTTTAATGGTAATGTGAAATTGTACTTAAAATTTGATGCAGATAATGAGGGTGAGCTTCGAGCCCTCTTTACATTAAATGAACCTGTTGAAGCTGGCGTGTCACTCTATGTGGAGATGGCTATTAATGCTGACTTAGAGTGGGCGTTGTCGGGTGATGTGCTTGCTATGCAGTCAACAGATGCCGATTTGTATATCAAAAAAATAGAGGTGTCGCCATCGCACCCTGAGTATGAGGCTTTGCTACCTCAAATGAAGGCAATGATTCAGCAGCAGTTCGAGGCAGAAAAGGGGAGTATGATTGAGGGTTTTGAAGGCCTGGTAAAGGTGCGCTTCATTGATAATGATAGAATGGTACTTACCAATGATAGTGGCGACGACCTTCGTTGCAAGCGTATCCGCTAAGCGCTACTCCACGCGTGGTATATGATAGCTCCTCAACTCCTTGTTGAGGAGCTTTTCTTTGCCCCCAACGCAGCTGTCGAGCAGCGCATGAAAGGCTGCAGAGTGGTTGTGGTGGCGTGTGTGGCATAGCTCATGAAGGATTATGAACTCGCGTAGGTGCTCTGGGAGGAGCATTATAAATAGCGATAGCGATATGCCATTTTTGCCGCTGCACGACCCCCAGCGCGTATGTGCCGAGGAGATGCGCAGTGAGGTGTATTTGAATCCATGCTCGTGTGCTAATCGCTCTAATGTGGCGGGGAGATATTGGCGTGCCGCCTTGCGTAGCTGTGCAACATCGACAGCACTTACAGAGGGTGTGCCGCCTATGCGTTGGCGCGTAGCCTCTATCCATGCTCGCTTGCTCTCCATAAACTCTATGGCGCGCGAGCGTGTGCAGAAGAGGGGATAGGTGAGCCTTATTGAGAGGTCGCTGCACACCTTAAGACGGATGGAGCGTGCGCGCCACGAGCGCACACACTCCACCTTGCCAAATATCTTATGGTCGATAATCGCCATTAGTCGCCTATGCGCTGGCGCACCACCTCAAAGAGCATGATGGCTGCCGCCGCAGCTACGTTCAACGACTCGGTATGTCCGATAAGTGGAATGGCGAGTTGCTCGTCACAGAGCTTTAGTAGCTCCTTAGAGATACCCGTATCCTCAGCGCCCATAACGATTACCGTAGGCTTCTTAAAGTCGGCATCGTAGAGCAATTTGTGACTCTTCTCCGACGCAGCAACAATCTGGAAGCCCTCTGCCTGCAACATCTTTGCAGTGTTGCGTAGCGAGCCTACACGGCATACGGGGATGTTATGCAGGGCGCCTGCCGATGAGCGTATAGCATCGCCATTTACGGGCGCAGCACTCTTCAGAGGGGTGATAAGACCGTGAGCACCAGCACACTCTGCCGAGCGTGCTATGCCGCCGAAGTTACGCACGTCGGTGACACCATCGAACATGACGATGAGTGGCGTCTCATCCTCGGGTACGCGCTCCAAGATATCCTCCACCGATACATACTCAATGGCTGCCATCTGCGCCACAACGCCCTGGTGGTTACCCCTCGTTAGGCGGTTGAGCTTCTCGATAGGCACCTCCTGCCAGCGTAGGTGATGGCGTGCCATAAGGTCCTTGAGGTCGTTCATCAATGCGCCCTCAGCATCCTTCTTTATATATATACGCTCTATCTGCTTGCGTGCCTCGATAGCCTCGGCAACAGGGCGAATACCAAAAATAATACTCTCTTTATCCATATTTTGTTTTAGCTTTGTTCGGTTATCTCCAATTCATACGACGCCTTCTCCCACTCGTGCATGAGGTGGTCGTAGCGCTCCTTGAGGGCGTTATACTTAGCATAGTCGTCGGCGTTATACTCCGTGGCCACGGCAAAGCGAGCGTCGTAGTCGGCAATCTCCTTCTCCACCTTTGCCAACTCCTCCTCCACAATCTCCACAGCCTTGCGGAGCTTCCTAATGAGCTTCTCCTGCTCTTTCTTCTGCTCGTAGGATAGCTTGCCACTGCTATTATCCACGCTCTTAGCTGTGGTCGTAGGCTTATCCTTGCGCTCAATTTCCTGCAGCGACTCCACCTTGCGCTTCTCGAGGAAGTACCTTATTTCGCCTAAGTACTCTCTTACACCACCATCCCTAAATTCATAGATGCGATCTACAAGACCATCCAGGAACTCGCGGTCGTGCGATACTACCACCACTGTGCCGTCGAACTTCTGCAACGCATCCTTGAGTATATCCTTCGAGCGCATATCCATGTGGTTGGTTGGCTCGTCGAGAACAAGGAGGTTGTATGGCTCAAGCATTAGGCGCGCCATGGCAAGACGCGAACGCTCACCGCCCGACAGCACCTTGACCTTCTTATCTATATCCTCGCCCCTGAATAGAAAGGCGCCGAGAATATCTCTTAGGCGTGTGCGTATGTCGCCCACAGCCACACGGTCGAGAGTGTCGAATACCGTGAACTCGCCATCCATAAGGTCGTCCTGGTTCTGCGCGTAGTAGCCTATATTGACATTTGCACCGAGCTTTATCTCGCCCTCCGTCTGCTCTAACTCACCAATGAGCATACGCGCAAACGTGGTCTTACCCTCGCCATTGCGCCCCACAAGCGCTATCTTCTGTCCGCGCTCGATGGTGAACTCGGCGCCCGAGAATATGCGCTTCTCGCCAAATGCCTTGCCCACACCCTTCACATCGGCGACAATCTGTCCTGAGCGTGGTGCTGGTGGGAACTTGATGTTGAGGCGTGATAGATCCTCCTCATCCACCTCTATGCGCTCCAACTTTTCGAGTTGCTTCACGCGCGACTGCACCTGATTACTCTTCGTTGGCTTGTAGCGAAATTTCTCGATAAACTCCTCAGTCTTCTCTATGAGGCGTTGCTGGTTCTCGTATGCTGCCATCTGCTGTGCGCGACGCTCAGCACGTAGCACCACATACTTCGAGTATGGCACCTTATAGTCATATACCTTGCCTAAGGAGATCTCCACGGTGCGTGTGGTAACATTGTCGAGAAATGCTCTATCGTGCGATATGAGCAATACCGCGCCATTGTAGTTTTTGAGGTACTCCTCTAACCACTGAATACTCTCGATGTCGAGGTGGTTGGTAGGCTCATCAAGGAGAAATATCGAGGGTCGCTTAAGTAGCAACTTTGCAAGCTCAATACGCATTCGCCAGCCTCCAGAGAACTCGCGTGTTGGACGCTCGAAGTCCGTACGCTTGAAGCCAAGACCGAGCAACGTGCGCTCAATGTCCGCCTCGCGCGTATCGCCACCAAGGATATGGTAGCGGTCGTTGGCGTCGTTGAGACGATGAATAAGCTCCTCATACTCTGCCGACTCATAGTCGGTGCGTGAGCCTATTTCTGATGTAAGACGCTCGATGTCAGCCTCAATACGTAGCACCTCATCAAAGGCCTTGGCGGTCTCAGCAACAAGTGTTGTTGTATCTGCCACGCGCATCTGCTGGGGAAGGTAGCCTATGGTGCACTCACCGTTTATAGTCACAGCACCCTCGGTGGGTTGCTGCTCGCCGGTGATAACACGCAGTAGGGTGGTCTTGCCGGCTCCATTCTTGCCCACAAGACCTATACGGTCTTTGGGGTTAATCATGAACGATATGCCGTCGAAGAGTGTCCAGCCGCCGTAGCTTATTGTTAGGTTGTCTAACGAAATCACTTGACAATTAGTAATTAGTAGTGAGTAATTAGTAATGTTTTATATACATTACCTATTACCTTTATGAGTTAATCATGTCTATAATAGCCTGCTCTGGGTTGGGAGCACCAAACACAGAGCTGCCTGCGACAAGTGCCTCAGCACCAGCGTCGAACAATAGGCGTGAGTTGGCAGCTGAGATACCGCCATCAACCTCTATGATGAGGTCGTTTAGGTTAAGCTCCTGCTTCTTCTTGTTGAGGTACTCGCACTTGGCGATAGACGATGGCATGAACTTCTGACCACCGAAGCCTGGCTCCACGCTCATCACAAGGATTAGGTCGAGCTGGTCAATCCACTTGTCGAGTGTCTCAGGCTCTGTGCCAGGCTTGATAGATATACCCACCTTAGCACCCGCCTTGCGGATAAGGTCAATACACTCCTGAACATTCTCGGTAGCCTCCAAGTGGAAGGTCACATAGTCGGCACCCGCCTCCACGAAGCGTGCTACATACTTCTCAGGAGCGGTAATCATAAGATGCACATCGAGGACCTTTGTGGTACCCTTGCGTAGGGGCTTCATTAGAGGGAAACCAAATGATATGTTTGGCACAAAGACACCATCCATAACATCGACATGCACCCACTCAGCCTCTGAGCGCTGAAGCATCTCCATATCCTTGTTGAGGTTTCCGAAGTCGGCAGAAAGTACCGAAGGAGCGATAATTCTTTTCATAGCTTTATGTTCTCGTTTTTTTGAGTTAGCAACTATTATTCGACAAATTTACAAAATAAGTTTCAAATTCTCGCCTATTATATCGCATTTGTTTCGTATCTTTGTCCTAAAAGATATAAATTAAGAGTATGGTAGGGTATATTATAGCTATTATCATCGCCCTTGTGGCTGTTGGTGCGGTGGTTGTTATGTGGCGTAGGGAGAGAACATCGTTAAATGAGGAGCTACTAAAACGTGATGCGGAACTTAAAAACAGGGATGCCCAGTTAGCGCAGGTGGGCAAGGAGCTTACCGACGAGCGTATTGCTCATGCACGCACAGAGAGCGAGCGCGATCAACTAAAGAGAACTCTTGACGAAGGACGCCAGAGGGAGGAGATGATGAAAGGCGAGTTCAAGAGCTTGGCAAATGAGATTCTCTCGGAGCACCAGAAGAGCTTGCGCGAGACAAACCGCGACTCGTTAGACCTCCTATTAAAGCCGTTCAAGGATAATATCACCGAGTTCCGTGAGCGTGTGGAGCGTATCTATGCCGCTGAGAACGAGCAGCGCGGAGCGCTTAAGAACGAGCTTGATAACCTCGTCAAGCTAAATCAGCAGATGACCTCCTCGGCGGCCAACCTTACCGATGCACTTAGGGGCAACTCCAAGGTGCAGGGCGATTGGGGTGAGGCATACCTCGAAACAATCCTTGAGAGTACGGGTTTGGTCAAGGGCATACACTACCATTTGCAGCAGAATATCAAGGGCGAGGAGGGTCAGAACCTACGCCCCGATGTGTTGCTATCACTGCCTGAGGAGCGTAGTATCATCATCGACTCTAAGGTGTCGCTTACGGCGTATGTGCGTTATACGGAGGCTGAGAGCGAGGCGGAGCGCCGTCAGGCACTTGCCGAGCATGTGCAGTCCGTAAAGAAGCATGTTCAGGAGTTGGCGGCTAAGGAGTATCAAAAACTTATCAACTCGCCCGACTTTGTTATCATGTTTATCCCTACAGAGCCTGCATTTTTGGAGGCACTCAAGGAGGATAACACCATTTGGGCAGACGCCTATCGTCGTAAAATCATCATCTCATCACCCACAAACCTCTTTGCGCTGTTGAAGATGGTTGGTGATATGTGGCGTCGCGACGAGCAGACGAAGAACCAGGCGGAGATTGTCGATAAGGCGACGAAGCTATACGAGCAGTTGGTGGTCTTCACCGAGCAGCTTGATGGCGTAGGTGCGGCGTTGGATAGCGCTAAGTCGAAGTACGACGAGGCGTATAAGCGCCTGCATACGGGAAATAACAACATCGTTCGTCTTGGTGAGCGCCTCAAAAAGTTGGGACTACCGACCAAGAAGCAACAGTCGGCAAAGGCACTTGCGGAGGCGGATATGGTTGAGGAGGAGTAGTGAACGGGAAGGTATCTGCGACGCAGGTTTAATTGATAGGAGTGATAGGAGCAATAGCTCCGCTTCGCTTGATAGGAACGATAGTGAGCGAGAGCCATTCTATTCACGCGCAAGCAATCCTATTACCCCCATTGTTCCTACGTTCTATTTAAAGCTCGTGCGAAGCGCACCTGACTTTTCACCTTTCACCTTAAAAGAAATGGGGCTGTCTAACATTCGTAGACAGCCCCAGTGCTTTATATATCGCCCTGACTACTCTATGCGTGTGAGGGTATACTCCATAGGTATAAACTCGTTGTCGAAGCTAATCACAACCTCATCGTTTGTGATAAATTCAGTGCCGTAGGTTATTGCTACTCCCTTACCCTGGGTTAGAGCATCCTGGAATGTAGCCTTAATCTCATCAAGCATAGCGTTCATCGATACATCAGAGAACTGAATATCGAAGTATATAATCTCAATATCATTGATTGTTGAGGTTAGCTTATTGCCGTTAAGCGTCCAGCTGGCTGTCGACTTCATCTCAAGAGTTATATCCATCTTAACGCCCATCACATAGGCCGAGGCCTTAGTATTGTCGTAAGACTCAGATGTGCCATTAGAGTAGAATGTCATCGTCGACACAGATCTCTCGATCTCGCCGCCTACAGCCTGCAACATCGCTGCCTGAGCGCTATTATTAGATACCTTCCACTTACCCACAAGCTTGGATGACTGTGCCGAGGCGTTGATTGAAATTGCAGCTACAAGTGTTAGTGCTACTAATGTAAATAACTTTTTCATAGTTTTATTAAGTTTTAATATTTCTGTTTGTAGTTATAGAGTGTGTAGAATTGCTAAATCTATCATCACTCCCGAAAAATATTACATCTGCTCGATATGCACAAACGTATCGTCGTCGGCAGTGATTGTGGGACGCTCCTCGAAGATGCCGAATATGGCAGAGCCCGAGCCCGACATGGCAGCATATGTCGCCCCCTTGTCGTAGAGCATAGCCTTAATCTCGGCGATGCGTGGGTGCGCAGCGAAGATATGTGGCTCAAAGTCGTTGATGATAGACTCTCGCCACCTGTCGATAGGCATGCTGATAAGCTCCTCTAACCCCCTCTCAGGTATATGTGGAGTTACACCGCCATAGGCTTCAGCAGTGGATACCCCCTCCTTCATAGGCTTCACAATGGCAAGCCATAACCCCTCAAGTGGCACTTCGATAGGTGTCATCACCTCGCCACGACCACGGCATACCATAGCCTCGTCATAGACGAAGAATGGGGTGTCGCTGCCAAGCTCGGCGGCTAACGCTGCCAAACGCTCCTTTGTAAGCCCCAAGGCGTATATCTCGTTTATGGCAACGATAATGGCTGTGGCATCTGCCGAGCCACCACCAAGACCCGCACCAAAGGGCACGCGCTTGTCGAGCGTGATGCTTACACCACCAATATTATAGCGCTCCTGCATAAGGCGTGCAGCACGCACACATAGGTTCTTATCCATGGGGCAGTCCACGATAATGCCACTCTGCCGAAACATAATGACGTCATCCTCCGTTGCTACAACCTCAATCGTATCATACAGTCCGCGCACAGGCATCATGATAGTCTCAATATCATGATAGCCATCTGCTCTTCGTCTTAGAATATTTAAACCAATATTAATTTTGCAGTGAGCCTTGATTAGCATAGCACTTGTAGTTATATACATCATCACAAAGATAAGAAAAATATATTTATTCACCCTTATAAATCATTTGTAAAAAATTTGGAATTCCCAATAGAAATTTATATCTTTGCGTTATTGAACAAATAAATAACTAATATAAAATTCCATTTACTATGGCAAATCTACGAGTTTTGAAGAAGGAGATCGACTACCGTTTGGAGGAGTTTGTCTTTGATTGCGAGATGGCAGCATTCGTGCAGCCTAATAAGGAGGAGCAGATTGTTGAGCTTATGCAGAAGAGCCTTGAGCTTCGCAATGCCCTATATTGCAAGGCTAACAACCCTGCAGAGCCTAAGAACCGCTCTCTCGTGCGTAAGCACTACTCAGCACTTCGTCGTGACATGGTGGAGAGCTATGCGGCGTTGTTTGCGGATCTTAGTGCTGTTTGCAACCAATAATTAAATTTCTTGTGATAGCGGCGCATTAGCGACGCTTCAGTCAAAATGGCGAATGGGAAATACGCTTATGTCCCATCCGCCATTTTTCATGTCAAGGCCACATCTGCAACCCTTCTAACAATAAATTAATGCGCGGTGCTTCCGAACGTTATGCTTGCACACGCATCAAGAGTATAGATGGCGCCAATCATCGCAGCACCGCCAAAGTGTAACCCCTTGAGGTAGGGTAGTTTATCTGTGGTAACACCACCCAGAGCAATAACCTTATCATCGATAATACCCTCATCCGACGCCCTCTGCAGCCTCTCGTGACCAAAGCATGATTTATATCCCGCCTTGGAGATACTATCGAAAATAGGGCTTAGGAAGAGGTAGTCGCACTCCCCCTTATAGCGCACCACCTCCTCAAAGGTGTGGCACGAACGGCTTCTCGAACCGCTATAACCCTCGGGTAGGGTAGCAATATTGTGGTTTATGTGTATGCCTTTTAATGAGAACTCAGAGTATAATTCGGGGTAGTCATGAATAACAATTCTCGCCCTTTGCTCGTCGGTTAGCTCTGTCAATAATCTTCGACAATCATCAATCGTTGACTCAGGCTTTCTTAGGTGCACGGCATAGACACCCCTATCAAGCAGATGTCTGATAATAGGGGCGTCGTCATCCGTTACACGTGGCGTTGTTATGGCAATGATTTTCATTATCGTAGCTTCTCGATAATAAGGTCGGCTACCTTTTTGCCCGAGAGCAACATACCGCCGAAGATAGGACCCATGCGTGGCGTGCCACTAACAGCCGATGCAGCCATACCACATACATACAAGCCAGGGTATATCTCCTTAGTTCCATTGACAACCTCCTCTTCACCAGCCACAACATCCAACGAGCGCTCGCCAATAACGGCGCCCGTGTCGGTAGCAAGGCGAATACCATTCTTACGCGCCACGGTACGGCACATCTCACTATCGTGTCCCGTACCATCGATAACGCACTTAGCCATGATGTTAAGAGGGTCAACGTGCATGCCCTCTCTTAGCACGGGTGTCCAGTTGACGACAACGCCACTAACCTCGTTGTTCTTGAAGATGACATCCTCCACCGAGTAGCAGTTGAAGATTGTAGCTCCGGCATGCACAGCCTTATAGAGCAAAGCTGAGGTGCTCTCCACAGAGTCCATAACATAGAGCTTGTCGTCATACTGCTCATAGTTGATGTCGAAATCTTTAATTATGTGCAGTGCCTCCTCCTGAACAACAATCTGGTTGAACATCATGGCACCGCCCCACATGCCACCGCCGGGTGATAGCTTACGGTCGAACTGCGCTACCTTCAAGCCCGCCTTAGCAAGATAGTATGCTGCCACGATGCCAGAAGGACCACCACCAACGATAGCCACATCCAAATCCAAGTTGCGCTCCAACTTGTTGAAATAGGTACTGATAATACCATGCGATACGTTTCTTTCAATCATAATAGTACTTTTATAGGAATTTAGAAAATTATATCTGTTATATCTTTCATCTCTTTAACTGGATTATCTGCCATAAGAATTGAGCCACTGAGGGCTATGCCATCTACGCCGCACTCCAATAATTGAGGTATATCCTCCTTGCGGATGCCACCAATGGCAACAATAGGTATCTCTATGTCGTTGTTGCGCATCTGCTGAATGACACCCCTATAACCCTCGATGCCAAGTATAGGGGCGAGGTTTGCCTTTGTCGATGTGTAGCGATAGGGACCACAGCCGAGGTAGTCGGGTGTAGCACCTTGCAGATGATGCAACACATCCTCAAAGGTGTTTACCGTGCCGCCAATGATAAAGCTATCGCCCAATATCTCGCGCGCCTCGGCGATGGGCATATCGTTTTTGCCGAGGTGTACGCCATCGGCACCTACTCTCTTTGCAAGTGCCACATTATCGTCAATGATAAATGTTGCGCCATACTCCCTACACATCCTCTGCATGGTGATGGCCGTCTGCTCCAGTAACGACTCATCTGCCCCCTTCATGCGAAGCTGCACCCAGCGGCAGCCACCATCGAGCGCTATACGCGCCGAATCGAGATAGGAGTACCTATCTGTGTGGTGCGTGATAAACTGCAGTTTGTAGTTATTACCTCTCATTGACAATCATTTTTGATGGGTTAAAACCATGGTTTACAGGGCCAAAGCCACTGCCTATGGTGATGTCTGCTCCTGAACGTATAGCCTCACTAATATAACTCTTAGCCTCAGTAATAGCCTCGGTCATCGATAGGCCACGCGCCATAAATGCGGTGATAGCAGAGGATAGCGTGCACCCTGTGCCGTGAATATTTTTCGTTGGGATTGTCTTGGATGAGAATATGGAAGACTCTATGTTGTTGTCGGAGGTGGAGAATAGGATGTCGCTCTTTACGTCGCCCTCCTCGTGACCTCCCTTTATAAGGATAGCCCGTGCGCCTAAGTCGATAAGGTGGCGTGCTGCCATCTCTTTATCCTCGAACGATGATAGGGAGATACCCGTTAAAGCCTCCGCTTCAGGGATATTGGGTGTGACGAGTGTGGCGAGGGGCAGAAGTCTCTGCTTGATAATCTCCTGTGCTTCAATAGATAGCAGGCGATGACCGCTGCTTGATACCATAACGGGGTCGAGGACTACCTTAAGGTCATACCTGTTGAGCGCCTCGGCTACTGCATCAACGATGCCTACATTGGCGAGCATGCCAATCTTAACATACTCAGGGTGTAGATCTTCGACAACGGCAATAATCTGCTCATAGACCATTTGTGGGTCGATGGCGAATTGAGCGTGAACGCCCATTGTATTTTGTGCGGTGATGGCTGTTATGGCTGTTGCGCCATAGACTCCGAGTGCTGAGAATGTCTTAAGGTCAGCTTGCACACCAGCGCCTCCCGATGAGTCGGAGCCAGCAATTGACAATACGATAGGATAAGATTTCTTTGCTTTCATACCACTATTTTTACTCTTTAATTCGCTCAAATAGTGGTACGGCGTGTACCTTTGAAGAGGACTCCAAACTTCCAGCGTCAGCATTATCTGTACTGGTGCAATGTGTGTAATCTCAGCCACGGAACCTTTCGGGATACCGGGCACCACCATTCGAGTTCTACTACAAAGATAGTAAAAATAATTTAGTTTGTGTCGCCTATCAAGGATTTTTTTCGATAATCTCGATATACATTAAATACGGGATGACTTTTTTGGGTCATCCCGTATTTAATTCAATAGTGATATGCTGCCTACCTCTGCTCGTAGGCATATTCAATGGCGCGGTTCATCTGGTCGAGGAAGGGTTTGCACCTCGCGAAGAGCTCTGCTGTGCGCTCCACCCAGTCGTCGTGCAGAAACCAATCATTTGTTAGCGAGCGCGATACTATAAGTTCTCTCTGTCGCAGCAGATGCTCATACTCTGCAGCTACGCTGAAGCCGCGTGGCGTGCGCTTGAGGGCGTTAGTAGTGTCGAGCCTAAAGCCACTATATGCAATATTATTTACCATCTCCTCGGCATGGTCCTCAATCTCCTCTCTCAGGCTACGCAGCACATCTGCCTCGGGACACACATTGCCAGCCGCTAAGAACGAACCATCACCCCATGTGTGCCCCTTGGGTGATATATGTAAGTAGTAGCCACCATAGCCACTACGCTTGCCACCGCGCGCTATGAAGCTACTCATGAAGTCCTTATAGGGTGTCTTATCCTTCGAGAAGCGCGTATCGCGATATATGCGGTAGGTGACATCCTTAACCTTTAGCCCCTCTACCGTGGGGTCAAACTGCGCGATAAGCTCGATAAGACGCTCGGTATTAGCGTTGTGCTGCGCTAAAGCAGCGCGATAGCGTGCCTTGTTAGCCTCGAACCACTCGCGGTTATTGTTGTCGTGAAGCTCGCTGAGGAACTCTAAAATCTCTCTCATAGTTACGAAAAAGGCGTTAGAACCGCGAAGTCCTAACGCCCATGGTTGTTGTTATATGTTACCAAGCGAACAATGGATACTGCTCCATCATAGCATTCACATCCTTGCGAACGGCTGCAATGTTAGCCTCGTTCTCTGGATCTGACAATACGCGGTCGATAAGCTCTGCGATGTAGTCCATCTTATCCTCCTTGACACCACGAGTGGTGATTGCTGGAGTACCGAAGCGCAAGCCTGATGTGGTGAATGGGGTGCGTGAGTCGAATGGCACCATGTTCTTGTTTGTGGTGATGTCGGCAGCCACCAAGCACTTCTCTGCGAGCTTACCTGTGAGCTCTGGGAACTTAGTGCGTAGGTCAACCAACATAAGGTGGTTGTCAGTGCCGCCCGATACAATCTTATAGCCACGCTTTGTGAGTGCCTCAGCCAAAGCCTTAGAGTTCTTAACACCCTGCTGCTGATACTCCTTGTACTCTGGTGTTAGTGCCTCGCCAAAGGCAACAGCCTTAGCAGCGATGACATGCTCCAATGGACCGCCCTGGATACCTGGGAATACAGCAGAGTTCAATATCTGTGACATCTTCTTAACCACGCCCTTAGGTGTTGTGTAGCCCCATGGGTTGTCGAAGTCCTTGCCCATAAGGATGATACCGCCACGAGGACCACGCAAGGTCTTATGTGTTGTAGATGTTACGATGTGTGCATACTTCACAGGGTTGTCCAACAAGCCAGCAGCGATAAGACCTGCGGTGTGTGCCATATCAACAAGCAACAATGCGCCTACCTTATCTGCTATCTCGCGCATTCTTTTGTAGTCCCACTCGCGAGAGAATGCCGAAGCACCACCGATGATAAGCTTTGGCTTATGCTCCAATGCCAATGCCTCCATCTCCTCGTAGTCGATATTGCCTGTCTCCTCCTTAAGCTTATATCCTACGGCGTTGAAGTACATACCTGACATGTTCACAGGTGAACCGTGTGAGAGGTGACCGCCGTGTGATAGGTCGAGACCCATGAATGTGTCACCTGGCTTAAGGCAAGCGAAGAATACTGCCATGTTAGCCTGTGCACCTGAGTGTGGCTGTACGTTAGCATACTCAGCGCCATAGAGCTTGCAGATGCGCTCGATAGCAAGGTTCTCAATCTTATCTACCACCTCGCAGCCGCCATAGTAGCGAGCAGCAGGGTAGCCCTCAGCATATTTATTTGTACATACAGAGCCCATAGCTGCCATAACCTGGTCGCTCACGAAGTTCTCCGAGGCGATAAGCTCGATGCCTTTAGTCTGACGAGAACGCTCCTCGGCGATCAAGTCAAAAATCTGTGTGTCTTTGTTCATTTTAGGTAGTTTTATTTCGGTTTGTTTTTTATGCTTTAGTTATACTAACTAACAAAGTTATGAATTTATTTTGAATGAACAAAAAAAAAGAGCAGCAATTTGCTACTCTTTATCTCGTTACGGTGGTTTATAGCTCTAATAACCCCTCAGGAAGTACGAACTTTATCTTCTGAGCGTCGAAGTCTATATTAGCGATAAACTCCTCTTGTGCGGGGATTAGATGGCGCTTGCCGTCGAGCTCTATCTCGAATAGAGGGTTAGCCTCGCTGTCGTAGAAATCGACAAGCTTACCACGCTTCTTGCCAACTATGACCATAAAGCCGATAAGGTCCTCCATGTAGAACTCGTCATCATCCTCTGCATCCTCTTCGGCGATGAATATCTCGCGACCAACCAAGTAATTCTCAGCACGATACTCCGTATCTATATCGTCGAAGTGCATGATTGCGCCACTTTGTCCGCGGCGCTCCATAGATGATAAAAATAGAGGAACCGCAAGTTCGTCGATGATGACGAACAGCGGTTCCTCGTGTGAGAAATCGTCGGGGAAAGCAGTGTAGAGCGATACCATCACTCCGCCATCGGTGCCAAATAGGCGACCTATGCGACCCACGGCGATCATAGCACCTGTGAGATTAAGCCTCAGCACTCTCCTCTGCAGGAGCCTCAGTTGCCTCAGCAGCAGCCTCAGCAGCAGCCTCAGCAGCAGCGGCAGCCTCAGCAGCCTTCTTCTCAGCGATTGCTGCAGCGCGCTCCTCCTTAACCTTAGCCTCAGCAGCGAGCTGTGCCTTCTTTGCAGCGTTAGCGTCAGCAGCGAGCTTGTTGCTCTTAGCCTCAATCTTACCCTGCTTCTCAGCAGCCCACTTGTTGAAGCGAGCCTCAGCCTCAGCCTCGGTGAATGCGCCCTTAGCGACGCCACCCAAGAGGTGCTTCATATACATTACACCCTTGAACGAGAGAATTGCTCGACAAGTGTCAGTAGGTTGTGCGCCCTTCATAACCCAATCCAAAGTTCTGTCGAACTTCAAATCGATTGTAGCAGGATTCGTGTTAGGGTTGTAAGTACCCAACTTCTCGATGAACTTACCATCACGTGGCGCTCTGCTATCTGCGGCAACGATGTGGTAGAAAGCATAACCCTTCTTACCGTGACGTGCCAAACGAATTTTAACAGCCATTTTGCTATAAAATTTATTGGTTAATAATAATACGCATAACCCAATTCGGGTTTTTAAGCGCGCAAATATACGGACATTTTCCCAATCTGCAAAACATTTAGTAAGAAAATCTCGGAAAGTTATCTGTTTTTCACCGTTTTGTGGCTCGTTGTTTGCTTGTTGGTAGGCGTAAACCTATAAAATAACTAATTTATGTTACCTCAAAAGAAGTACAATCGTATGCCCTCGGTCTTTGCCGATTTGTTCGCTGACCAGTGGCCTGAGTTGTGGTCGCGCCGTACCACGACACCTCAAATCAATGTCATCGAGACTGACAAGAAGTTCAAAATCGAGATTGCTGCGCCCGGTATGTCGAAAGATGATTTTAGGGTGGAGCTAAATGCTGACGGTCAGTTGGTTGTCTGCCTCGACAAGGAGAC
>JAZSBD010000005.1:0-78083 GCA_045602255.1 Alistipes sp. | reverse complement strand
TGTGGCCAGGTTACTTCAAAAATGAGCTCCACATCGGTTATGTAACCAATGGTGTTCACTTCCCAACTTGGGTAGCATCGAATTTGCGTCGTTTGTATGAGCGTTACTTCCCTAAGGGATTCAATGGTCACGTTTACAATATCCCAGAGTGGCAGGGTGTTCACAAGATTGACGATGCTGAGTTGTGGCAGGAGCGTATCGCTTTGAAGACTCGCTTGATTAACCACATTCGTCAGCGTTATAGCGATCCTAAGCAGGCAAGCTTCGACTCTCCACGTCAGATGGTACAGGTTGTTGAGAGCATTCGTCCCGATGTACTTACTATCGGTTTTGCTCGTCGTTTCGCAACTTATAAGCGTGCTCACTTGCTCTTTACTAACTTGGAGCGTTTGTCAGCTTTGGTAAATAATAAGGAGCGTCCTGTGCAGTTTGTATTTGCAGGTAAGGCTCACCCACACGATATTCCGGGTCAGGATTTGATTAAGCGTATTGTTGAGGTATCGAAGATGCCTGAGTTCTTGGGTAAGATTGTATTCTTGCAGAACTACGATATGGAGTTGGCTCCTCGTATGGTTCAGGGTGTTGACGTATGGTTGAATACTCCTACACGTCCTTTGGAGGCTTCGGGTACTTCGGGCGAGAAGTGTGTGATGAATGGAGTAATGCAGTTCTCTGTTCTCGACGGCTGGTGGGTCGAGGGATACAAGGAGGGTGCAGGCTGGATGCTTCCTATGGAGCGTTCATATGCCGACCAGAACTTCCAGAACGAGCTGGACGCCGAGATGATTTACAATACTATCGAGGATCAAATCGTACCTTTATATTATGATCGTGGCGAGGACGGAATTCCTCACGGTTGGGTTAAGGCTGTTAAGAAGTGCGTATCGGATATCGCATCTAACTTCACAACTAACCGTATGCTTATCGACTACGAGGAGCGTTTCTATAACAAGTTGGCAGCTCGCAAGGCTACAATGGTTGAGAACAACTATCGTGAGGCTCGTGAGATTGCAGCTTGGAAGCGTAAGGTATCTGCAGCATGGGATAATGTTGCTATCCTCGACGTTAAGCGTGCAGAGATTGAGTCTGAGGCAATGTACGTTGGCAAGAAGTATCACTTCGAGATTACTCTCGACCTCGCTGGCTTGAATAAGGAGGATATCGGTGCTGAGCTCGTTGTAGCTACACAGATTGAGGCTGGTCAGGCTGCAAACGTTGTAGAGACACGTCGTCTTGACATCGTGGCAGGCGAGGAGGGTCGCGTAACTCTCGCATTGGACTACGCGCCTGAGCAGACAGGTACCTTCGATGTTGCATTGCGTGTATTCCCAGTGAATGCAAAGCTTGAGCATCGTATGGACTTTGCGCTTGTTAAGTGGGCGTAATTTCTTGAGATAAGGCAGCATCTGCGGCCTTTCAATCAAAGCCCTGAATGGAATGTACGTCAAAGTACTATCCATCCAGGGCTTTTTCATGTCAAGACCACATCTGCAACCTTCTATCAAGAAATTGTGTTGTGATTAGGGACGTTAAGGAAATTAGTGAGCTTAAGGAATTTAGTGATTTTAATAATTCTTCCCTTCACTACTCTTCGCTACACTCACCCTTAGCTACCCATAATACCCATCCCAATTGCTCCATCGGAGCTAATTACTCTTTACTCACTACTCATTGCCTCTTAGCTCCTCGAGCAGCGTGGCGCAGCCATCCTCCAGAAGGTCTAATACAAGCTCGAAACCCTCGTGTCCCTCGTAGTATGGATCGGGGATATAGCTCCAATCTTTATGGCGGCGTAGGTATTCGCGAAATCGGAAAATTTTGTTCTGTGCGTCGCGGTCGGGCGCGAGGCGGAAAAGCGCCTCATAGTTGTTGTCGTCCATTGCGATGATGCGGTCGAAACGCTCGAAGTCGACCTCCTTAACTTGGCGTGCACGGTGTGTCATCTCGATACCACGAGCCGCTGCTGCGCGGCGCATACGTGCATCGGAGCGCTCGCCGGCGTGACCGCCATATGTTCCTGCGGAGTCCACCACAACGCTGTCGCTCAGACCCTCGCGGTCAACCAACATTTGTAGCATCGCCTCGGCAGCAGGCGAGCGGCAGATATTTCCCAAACAGACAAAAAGTATGCGTTGTTTCATAGTTGTAAATCTTTATTCTCTTCTGCAAAGATAAACTCTTTTTCGAAATAATGCTTTGGTGTTAATTATAAAAAATAGCCGTTTGGTTGATTGTATGTTGATATTGGTTGTTTTTTGAAGGGCAAAAATTATTTGCTCGACATTTTTTTCTATCTTTGCGACGAATATTAAATCCAAGATAGACAATTAAACAATTATACTATGAAACTAAAGACACTTTTGCTTGTTGCTGTTGCAACGCTTATGTTTACAGTAAATGCTGATGCTCAGCGTCTTCCACGTCCAGTGCGTAATGTTGAGCTACAGTCGTTGGATGGTGCAAAGGCTCGTATTCCATGGTGGGGTGAGAAGAATCTTATGATCTTCTACGTGGATCCAGATGTGCCTAAGCAGAACCATGAGTTTATCTCAAAGATTGAGAAGGAGGGTACCCTTGCAGGTCCTGAGATCGAGGGCTTTGGTATCGTAAATCTTAAGGATACAGGCTATCCAAGCAACGTTGTACGTCAGATTGCTGATGCTCGTACAGCGCGTAATGGTGCGACCATCATCTGCGACCCAGACCACTGGTTGTCAAGTGCTTGGCGTCTTGGCGATTGCAACGACAGCTTCGTGATCATGCTCGTCGACAAGGAGGGTCAGCTCGTCTACATCCACAAGGGCGAGATGTCAAGCGAGGAGCAGCAGAAGTTTATTGCAGCGGGTCTTCAGCTAACAGGTCGTAAGTAGTAGAGCATCTCTATGAATAGGGTGCTTACAGCCGTACTGCTCCTTCTTTGTGCGGGTGACATCTTCGCGCAGGAGAGGGAGAGTGTGGTTGTCGATGGCACCGAGTACGACTATCGTTATACACCTATTGACCAGAGCAACACCACGTCGTGTGGTGGGTGCTCTGGTCTCTCGTTTTTAGCCCCCATCCCCGTGGGGCGCGATGGCTACATATCCTATATGATTGTCCCCGCCTATACGGCAGAGACGAGCCTTCTGTTGGGCGCCTCCGTGGGCTATAGCAAGTATCGATCTGAGGGGTCGCAAGCGGGTGGCGCGGGGCAAAAAATATGTGACATATCCCTCCTTGGAAGTGTCTCTATATCTGGGTATTATACCGTGGGCGTTGAGGGTGTGAATCTCTTGGATAAGGGAGGGTCGCAGCGCCTACTTTATGGCATAAACGTGGGCTCCGAGCCGAGCAGAATATGGGGCGTGGAGTACGCCTCGGCGTGTGGCTCGACATACCACAAATATACCGAAAAGGAGTACTCAGCATGGTTGAAATATCTCTTTTCGGTGAAGGGCTTTACCGTGGGCGCATATGCCGATTATCGCTATGTCGAAGTGGTTAATCTCGATGATGGTGCAGCGGAGATTTTGCGCTCTGAGCAACATCGCGTATCGACTGCGGGTATAGGCGTGTCGCTCGCCTACGACTCTCGTAAACAACCTGCCTATGAGCGTGGTAGATATAGCGGCGGCGTGAGGGGCGTCTATGCCATGATTGAGGCTCTCTATCGCCCTGAGCTATTGAGCAATATCGACAGAGATATCCTTCAGCTGCGCGCCGTGGTCGACTACTATCAGCCGCTGTGGCGTGGCGGTTTAATGGCGCTCGACATCTATGGCGAGACGTCAACGCCCGGCACCCCATGGCTGTTGTCCCCCAAGATGGGTAGCGATAGCCGTATGCGTGGCTACTACTCGGGACGCTTTCGTGGCGACTACCTCGCCTCGGCACAGGTGGAGCTGCGTCAGCACATCTGGAATGGCATCGGCGTGGTGGCATGGGGAGGTGCTGGTATGATCCTTTCGCAAGGGGATAACATCAACTGGCAGAGCGTGTTGCCCACCTATGGCGCAGGCCTCAGATATAGCTATGAACAGCTCACCATACGCTTCGATGTCGCCTTCGGATGCGATGGACCAGCCTTTATTTTGGGGCTTAGTGAGGCGTTCTAAGAAAAAGTTGCGTAGATTTGACTACCAATGGGTAGTTATTCATAAATTTTTACTACCTTTGTCGCGTTATTACTATACCTAAGGTATAGAGTAACGCTTTTTTTGATGATTGAAGCGACATAAGTTATACAAACAAGATATGAGAATAGCATTAGCTCAGTTGAATTTTACGGTCGGTGATATTAGGACAAACACCGAGAAGATTATCGACGCCATCAAGCGTTCAAAGACGCAGGGCGCCGACCTTGTTGTCTTTGCGGAGTTTGCCGTATCGGGAACACCCGCATATGGTTTGTTGCCTAAGACAACCTTCCTAACACTATGCGAGGAGGCTGTTGATGAGATCGCCGCATCATGTCGTGGTATCGCTGCCATCGTTGGTACTCCATACCTTACGGCAGAGGGCGCGATAAGTGCAGCTGCATTTATCGACGGTCGTGGTGGTATAGAGTATATCGGCAAGCGCCATGTGTCGGCACGCCGTGAGATGGGTTATCTCGTGGGCTCATCAATAGGCAGCCAAACAGTGCGTGTTGCGGGTCAGGCTCTCAAGGTTGTCGTGGGTGATGACCTCAGCTTTATGGAGGATATCGACGAGGATGTAGATATGGTCATCTCGGTTAATGCTCGTCGCTATGGCAAGGGTATCCTAACGCGTCGCTTCGATAAGGTGAGCCGCTTGGCATTTACCGAGGGTAAGAATATTGTGCTTGTCAACCAGGTGGGTGGCTCGGGAGATATTGTCTACGACGGTACGTCGGGGGTGCTTAATCATGAGGGTAAGCTCCTTATGGTGCTAAATAGCTTTGAGGAGGACTTGCGCATATACGACACGGTGAGGGATATTGAGCCTATAGAGGTTCCGTTTACCACCTATAACGACCGCAATGCCTTGCTATACAAGGCTGCCTGCTTAGGTCTTCGCGACTACTTCCACAAGAATGGCTACACCAAGGCGTGTGTTGGTCTATCGGGAGGTATCGACTCTGCCGTTGTTGCCTGCTTGGCAGTAGGTGCCTTGGGCAAGGAGAATGTGCGTGTGCTTCTTATGCCATCGCCATTTACCCCTAACGACAGTGTCGAGGATGCAAAGCATCTTGCGGAGAACCTCGGCGTGGAGTATAGCGTGCTTCCAATCATCCAGGCGTACAACGCAATGGTGAACACCCTCAAGCCAGTGATTGGCGGTACTGAGTTCGATGCTACGGAGGAGAACATACAGACACGTATTCGTACAACAATGCTCATGGCATTGCAAAATAAGACGGGTTATATGTTGCTCAACTCCTCAAATAAGAGTGAGAACGCCCTCGGCTGGTGTACGCTATATGGCGATACTGCCGGTACCTTCAGCCCAACGGGTGACCTTTACAAGGGCGAGATTTACGATCTTGCGCGATACATAAATGCGACATTCGGCAATGTCATCCCTGATGAGATCCTCGACAAGGAGCCATCATCGGAGCTTCGTCCCGATCAGAAGGATAGCGACTTCCTACCTCACTACGAGGTTGTCGACGCCATCCTCTTCCGTATGATCGAGAAGAAGCAGCATCGCGAGGAGATTGTAAATGCTGGCTTCGACGCTGCTGTGGTGGAGAAGATTCACACCATGGTGATGCAGAACGAGAAGAAGCGTTATCAGTTCCCACCCGTGTTGCGTCTATCACCATGTGCGTTTGGGCATGAGTGGTTGATGCCGTTGGTTAATCATTACCACGAGTAATTTGCAAAATCATCTGCTCGGCTCTTTTGAGATCTGCCTTGTCTGCCAAATGCTCATTTACGCCAAGTAAACTCCGCTTTGTCAGCCTGCGAGCAGCTTCAAAATAGCCACAGCATATGACTTTGCAGGGTCAGAGGCGTCATTGCGAGGGCTGTTAGGTACGTGGCAATCTCAAAACTGTGGGAGAGACTAACAGCTGTATCATGGCAAGCAGATGTGCGTAGAATAAATTTGCTGAAAACAATCTAATATGGCTGGCACAATTCAACATAGAGGCGTCGTTGAGCGCATCGAGGGCGAGATGGTCTTCGTGAAGGTGGAGCGCGGCACGGCGTGCCAGGCGTGTCATGCTAAGGGTCTATGTGGCGAGCAGGGCGAGGACCGCATAATCGAGGTGAGGACACCCTATGCGTCGACCTTCGAGCGTGGCGAGCGCGTAGTGGTGGCGCTGTTGAAGACCAAGATGGGCTACTCGTCGGTGATATGGGCCTATGTGCTGCCCCTCGTTGTGCTTATGGCGGTGCTGTTGGGTAGTCATGCGTTGGGAGCTACGGATGGCCTCTCGGCGTTGATAAGCATATTGGCGGTAGCGGTCTACTTTGTGGTGATATACATCATGCGTAGACGCTTTGATAGAATGATAGAATTTACAATTATAAAGGAGTAATGAACGAACTATTATTAACAGTCCTTACACTCTCGGTGTTAGGTGCTCTGTTAGCTATTATCCTCTACTTTGTGGCAAAGAGGTTTAAGGTAGAGGAGGATCCACGTATTGACGAGGTGGAGACTATGTTGCCAGGTGCTAATTGTGGCGGTTGTGGCTTCGCTGGCTGTCGCGCCATGGCGGAGGCTTTGGTTAAGCGCGACGACATATCATCGTTGAACTGCCCTGTGGGAGGCTCAGCGTGTATGCAATCCATCGCCAAGTATCTCGATAAGGCAGTTGCTGAGGCTGCGCCCAAGGTTGCAACGTTGCGTTGTGGCGGAACGTGCGACAAGCGTCCCAAGAATAACCACTACGATGGCGAGAAGAGCTGTGCTGTGGTCAACTCATTGTATGTGGGTGAGACGGCGTGCGTCTTCGGCTGTATCGGCTATGGCGACTGTGTTAAGGCGTGTCAGTTTGGCGCCTTGAGCATAAACAAGGAGACGGGTCTTGTTGAGGTAGACCCAGAGAAGTGTACGGCGTGTGGCGCTTGTGTTAAAACCTGCCCTAAGGGCTTGTTCGAGTTACGCAAGAAGTGGCCTAAGAATCGTGCTATATATGTGGCTTGTAGCTCAAAGAACCGCGGTTCGGTAGTAATGAAGGTGTGCAAGGCGGGATGTATTGGCTGCGGCAAGTGTATGAAGACCTGCCCATTTGGAGCTATTACCGTTGATAGCTACTTGGCATATATCGACTCGGAGAAGTGTAAGCTATGTCGTAAGTGCGTCAACGAGTGCCCTACGGGAGCTATCCACATCGTGAATATGGAGCCTCTGCCACGTGAGGCAAAGCCTGCTCAGCCTAAGGCTGAGACAGCGCAGGTGAAGAGTGATAATCAACCTAAGGCTGATACCGCTAATAAAGAGTAGATTATGAAGACATTTCCAGTAGGCGGTATTCATCCGTCAGATGATAAAAAATGGAGTAAGGAGTGCCCTATCGAGGTGATGGAGTTGCCAGATCAGGTTGCCATACCTATGGTCCAGCATATCGGAGCGCCAGCAACGCCCATCGTCAAGAAGGGCGATAAGGTGCTCACGGGTCAGCTAATTGGTCAGGCAGCAGGCTTCGTGTCGGCAAATATCCACTCGCCAATATCGGGTACTGTGACCTCAGTAGATATGTATGGCAATGGTCAGGGCTTGCGCCGCATGATGGTTGTCATCAAGCGCGATGGTGATGAGTGGATGGAGGGCATTGACCGCACGCCAGATATTAAGCGCGACTGCAAGCTAACGCCTGCCGAGATTATCGCCAAGGTGCGTGATGCAGGTATCGTAGGTCTTGGTGGCGCGCAGTTCCCAACACATGTCAAGCTATCGGTGCCCGATGGTCAGAAGGCCGAGGTGCTTGTTATAAATGGCGTGGAGTGCGAGCCATACCTAACATCGGACTATCGTAATATGTTGGAGCGCGGTGAGATGATTCTCATCGGTATCGAGATATTGATGCGTGCCACTGGCGTTAAGCGTGCCGTGATCGGTGTCGAGGCAAATAAGCCTGCGGCAGTGGAGATTCTACGCGCCCTAATCACCAAGGGTTGCTATAATGGCATTGAGGTGCAGACGCTACAGACACGCTACCCTCAGGGTGGTGAGAAGCAGCTCATTGCTGCTGTGACAGGTCGTCAGATAGCGCCTCCCCCAGCATTGCCAATATCTGTTGGTGTAGTGCTCTGCAACGTATCTACGACAATCGCAGTATATGAGGCGGTGCAGAAGAATAAGCCACTCATCGAACGTGTGGTAACCATTACAGGCAAGGAGCTCAAGCAGCGACATAACTATCTTATGCGCTTCGGCACTATGGTAAACAGAGTCGTTGAGCGTGCAGGTGGTCTTCCCGAGGGCGATGTCAAGGTTCTCAATGGCGGTCCTATGATGGGTAAGGTGATCGTTGATCTTGAGACCCCAGTGATTAAGGGTTGCTCGGGCATCACCATACTCTCGGGCAAGGATGTAGCTCGTGGTAAGGAGGGCGTATGTATCAAGTGCGCTAAGTGTGTGGCTGCCTGCCCTATGGGTCTTGAGCCATACCTCCTCAACAAGCTTGCGCGACAGAAGCGTTGGGATTTGGCAGAGGAGCATAACAACATCGACTGTATAGAGTGCGGTTGCTGCTCATATACCTGCCCATCGAATATTGCGCTACTCGACTATATCCGTCTTGGCAAGCAGGCGGTAATGAACATCGTGCGTGCGCGCGCGGCTGCAAATAATAAGAAGTAAAATATAAAACGATTGATATAAAGATTATGGCTTCAAGACTATTTGCGACACAATCTCCACATATACACGGCGGTGAGTCTACACGCCGCATTATGGGTGATGTTGTGTTGGCACTTATTCCAGCTTTAGCAGTATCGGCCTATGTCCTTGGCTGGCGCTCGCTGATGATTACAGCAGTGGCTGTTGCCAGCTGTGTGCTCTTTGAGTACCTTATCCAGCGCTTCTTGCTCAAGGGCCGTACGACTATTGGCGACCTCTCGGCAGTGGTGACTGGTATGCTATTGGCATTCAACCTTCCAGTGGGTATTCCATGGTGGATTGTTGTTATTGGTGCTTTGGTGGCAATAGGCATTGGTAAGATGACCTTCGGTGGCTTGGGTTGCAACCCATTTAACCCAGCACTCACAGGTCGTATTTTCTTGCTTATTGCGTATCCAGTGCAGATGACAGACTGGGTTTCGGGTGTGCCTACGGATGTTCAGGCTCCAACACTCTTTGATGGAGTAAGTGGTGCTACGGCAGTTGACTCTATGTCGGGTGCTACGGCACTTCCCATGGTCAAGGAGCATCCTGAGTATGCTGGTAATGTGGACTTTGGCGACATGCTTTTTGGTCTTATGAATGGCTCCATGGGTGAGATTTGTGCCTTGGCACTTATCCTCGGTGGTGTATATCTCTTGTGGCGCAAGGTTATCACATGGCATATTCCTGTAGCCGTTCTCGGCACTATGGCAATCTTCGCTGCTTGTATTGGCGCTGGCGAGGGTGGCTCGCTGGTGTATGAGTTGCCTCTATTCCACATCTTGGCGGGTGGTGCTCTGCTTGGTGCTATCTTCATGGCTACCGACTACTCTACATCGCCAATGACCCACAAGGGAATGATAATCTATGGTGTGGGTATTGGTGCTATCACCATGATTATACGTCTTTGGGGTGCATATCCTGAGGGTATGTCATTTGCGATATTCATTATGAATGCCGCAACACCGCTTATTAATAAGTATTGTCGTCCGAAGCGTTTCGGCACTAAATAGTGGATTGAGAAGAGTATGAAGAGTTCACTAAAAAATATGGTATTGGTGCTTTTTAGCATCACCGCGGTCTCGGCATTTCTTGTGGCCTTAGTCAATGATATGACTAAGGAGACTATCGCCAAGACAGAGCAGGAGAATAAGGATAAGGCTAAGTTGGAGGTGTTGCCAAAGGCTAAGGGTGTGGTAACTTATGAAGAGCTTACACGCGAGATAGGCGATTTTAAGGTTGTTGTCACCAAGGTGTTGGACAATGGCGAGCTTCTTGGCTATGCTGTGGAGGCTCCAAGTATCACTAAGGCTGGCTATGCTGACCGCATATATCTTATGGTTGGCTTTGTTGAGGATGAGGCGGGCGATGCTGTAATCCATGGCGTTAAGGTGCTATCGCAGAAGGAGACCCCAGGTCTTGGCGCTGAGATGATTAAGCCAGGCAATAAGCTCGAGAAGAGTATCTTGAATAAGAGTGCTGCCGAGTTGACCTTTGAGGTGAAGAAGGATAACGCAAATGGCTCGTTCGACGCTCTCACTGGCTCGACAATATCGTCACGCGCCTATACTAACGCTGTTGAGACAGCCTACGCTGGTTACTTGTGGGCAACTGGTCAGCTAACAGAGAACAACGACAAAGAGCCTGCTCAGGAGGAGGATATTATTAATAAGACTGTTGAGGGTCCAACCACTGATGAGGTGTTGGCTGATGAAGAGCCAGATGAGGTCGTATCTGTTGTTGACGAGTCAATTCCCGCAGAGGTGATTGAGACGAAAATAGCGACCCCTGAGGGCGTTGAGCAGCATAATGAGGATGCTGACAAGCCTGTGGTGGTTGAAGATATTGAATATAAAGAGGGGCCAGCGGCTCAGAAAGGAGACGAGATAAATGAGTAAGCTCCAGCATATAACAAAGGGCTTCTTCAAGGAGAACCCAACGTTTGTACTCATCTTGGGTATGTGTCCAACCATTGGTGTCACATCGTCGGCAATCAATGGCGCGGGTATGGGTGTGGCCACCATGGTGGTGCTCATCATGTCGAACATGGTGATATCGATGATTAAGAACATGGTGCCTGCAAAGGTACGTATCCCAGCCTTCATCGTCGTGATCGCCTCGTTTGTGACAATCATCGAGATGTTGATGAAGGCATATGTTCCTGCGTTGTACGCCGCTCTGGGCGTCTTCATCCCACTTATCGTGGTTAACTGTATCATCTTGGGTCGTGCCGAGGCATTCGCCTCGAAGAACGGCATCTTCGCATCGGCGCTCGATGGTATTGGCATTGGCTTGGGCTTTACATTCTCGTTAACCATCATCGGCATGGTGCGTGAGATACTCGGCTCGGGTGCCATCTTCGGCATGCCACTCGTCGAGGGCGAGGGTCTTATGCCTCTTGTCTTTATTCTTGCCCCTGGCGGTTTCATCGTCTTAGGCTACCTGATGGTTATGTTTAACAAAATTGCTAAACGATAGAGAGTATGGAGTTGATGTCTTTATTGGTGGGTGAAAATATCTCGGAGGGCGTAAAGACCGCCTTCGAGACAGGCTCGGTGAGTGTTCAGTCGATCACCCTTGTGGCCATTGTTATTGGCGCAATCTTCGTTAACAACGTGGTACTCTCGCAGTTCCTCGGTATATGTCCATTCCTTGGTGTATCATCCAAGGTTGAGACCTCGCTCGGTATGGGTGCTGCCGTAACCTTCGTCATGGCGCTATCGGCAGTTGTCACATGGTCGCTTCAGACCTTCGTGTTGGAGCGCTTCGGCATAGAGTATATGCAGACCATCGGCTTCATCCTTGTCATCGCGGCGTTGGTGCAGATGGTGGAGATTGTCCTCAAGAAGGTGTCACCATCGCTATACCAGGCGTTGGGTATCTTCCTTCCGCTCATTACTACTAACTGCGCGGTGTTGGGTGTTGCAATCATCTCTGTGCAGAAGGATTTCGACCTTCTTACCGGTGTGGTCTACTCCGTATCTATGGCTTTGGGCTTCGCCTTGGCGTTGGTGCTCTTCGCCGGTATTCGCGAGCGCTTGGAGGTTGAGGATGTGCCATCGGCATTGCGTGGCGTGCCCATCGCGCTAATCACGGCGGGTCTCTTGGCCATGGCGTTTATGGGCTTTGCTAATGTGGTACCTCTCCCATAATATAGGTTTTAGTGGTGATAACCATTGATAACATATTAGCGATTAACGATAGGGACACCTTCGAGCATTACGCTCTGGAGGTGTTTCGCTATCAGGCGCGCCATACTGCGCCCTATGCCGAATATCTGGCGCTCATGGGCGTAGATATAGATGGCGTGCGTAGTATCGACGAGATACCTTTTATGCCTATCGAACTCTTCAAGAGTTGCGATGTATATTGTGGTGAGTCGGCGCCCGAGATTATCTTCACGTCGAGCAATACGGGCTCTACCGTCCCCTCGCGCCATATGGTGGCCTCGTTGGAGAGCTATCGCAAGTGCTTCGTGCGTGCCTTCGAGAACTTCTATGGCGATCCTAAGGGTTGGAGCATCTATGGTCTTCTGCCCAACTACCTCGAGAGGGAGGGCTCGTCGTTGGTCTATATGGTCGACCACCTCATAAAGCTATGTGGCTCGGGAGGCTTCTACCTTAACGATTACGAACGCCTTATCGCCGATATTAGGGCGGACGAGAAACCTAAGATTTTGCTTGGCGTAAGCTATGCCTTGTGGGATGTCGCGGAGCAGTATGCCCCAAAGTTGGAGAATACCATCATCATGGAGACAGGCGGCATGAAGGGTCGCCGCAAGGAGCTATCGAAGAGCGAGCTACACGCTATACTACGTGAGGGTTTTGGCGTGGAGCACATACACTCGGAGTATGGTATGGCGGAGCTTATGTCGCAGGCCTACTCTTCGGGCGAGGGTATCTTCACCCCTCCGCAGTGGATGCGCGTCATGGTGCGCGATGTTAACGACCCTATGGACCACAAGCCTGCAGGTATGCGTGGCGGCATAGATATTATCGACTTGGCGAACCTCTCGTCGTGCGCCTTTATTCAGACACAGGATATGGGTCGTCTTATGGAGGATGGACGTTTTATGATTGAGGGGCGTATTGCTGGTAGCGACATTCGTGGTTGCAACCTCTTGGTTCACAATATGTAATATGAAGTATAATAGCGACATACTACGCCACCTACACGAAGAATTGATGGATGTTCTTCGCGAGACGGTGCGTGTATGCGACAGGGCGGGTATTCCCTATTTCATACAGGGTGGTACGGCTATTGGCGCTCACTTCTTCGAGGACCTTGTGCCCTGGGATGATGATATAGACCTCGGCATGACGCGTGAGAATTATGAGCGCTTCCTCAGGGAGGCTCCTGCGCTGCTTAGCGAGGGCTATGTGCTTCAGGAGTTTACGACAGATGTAAATACGCCGTTCTACTTCGCTAAGGTTCGTAAGCGTGGCACTCGCTTTGTTGAGCGCGAGTGGGTGGGCTTGGATATTGAGAGTGGCATTTATATCGACATCTTTCCCTATGACCTTATTCCCGATAACACTACGCTGGAGCGTCGTCAGCGCCGCAAAGTGAGATTCTGGGTTAACTGCTTCACGGCTAAGAGTGTGTGGCTATGGCGCTGGTTTGGCAAGGCTAACAACGGAGTCATCATGCCTAAGAGTATGGTGTCGTGCGCCGCTATACGCCTTACAACGCTCCTTATGTCGAAGCGGCAGATATATAATCGTCTAAATAGGGAGCTTACGCGCTATAACCATACTTTGGCAACGCGATATAATATCGTGCGCATGCCTAAGGATATGATTGCGCGTGTGGCTATTGAGAATTTAGAACTGCGCAATTTTGGCAATATGCAGGTGTGGGCCCCCTCGTGTTTGGAGGAGTATCTGCGCAACCACTATGGCGATATACAGAAGTGGTTGCCCGAGGACAAGCGCCTTAACCATGCTCCCGAACAGCTCTGGCTTGGTGAACGTATTTCTACCGAGGAGTCGGAGCGTATATCTGTGGTAATCCCCCTTTATAATAAGGCTGCGGAGGTTGAGCGTGCCTTGATGTCGGTCATTGCTCAGAGTCTTGCGCCGCGCGAGATTATCGTTGTTGATGACGGCTCTACGGATAACTCGGCTGAGATTGTAGAGCGCGTAGCTATGCAGCACCCTGAGGCAAACATTAGACTCATACGCCAGGAGAATGGAGGTGTTAGTGCAGCACGTAACCGAGGCATTGAGGAGGCGACGGGCGATTATGTGGCTCTGTTGGATGCCGATGATGAGTGGCTTTCAGGATATATCGCCGAGGTGTGCCGCGTTATGACCTATTACCCCGATAGCGACGCTTACTCTACATCATTCTATATAGTAAACAATGGTCGTTGTACTGCTGCTCCTGTACCTAAGTTGGAGGGTGTGATAGACCCTGCCGAGGAGGCTCTGAAGGGTCGCTATCCTATTATCCCATCAACAGCTACCTTGCGTCGCTCTACGCTAAACGCCATTGACGGCTTCCCCGTGGGCATGCGTCTTGGCGAGGACCAGTGGGTGTGGGCGCGTATTATGCAGCGTGGAGGCTCGTTTATCTTCTCCCCAATGCCCCTTGTATGCTATTCGCGCACGGCTACAAACCGCTCAGCGTCGATTTATCGCAAGGAGGAGAGCGTGCATAGCATTGCTGAGTTGTATGACGCATCGCAGAGCGAGCTACTCAATGAGTATATAGCGCGTGTGGGTATAGGCAAGGCGATTACGCAGAGTGTCCGCGGTGGCACGGAGGATGCGCGCGAGGCTGCCAAGATGTTTGCCTATACAAAGCGTAACCGTCGCCAGCTACGCCGTCTAAGGATTTTGAATAGCATACCGCGTTTTATGCGTCCGATGGTTGATGGCGTGTATGGCATGGCTGCATGGATAATAAAGAAGCGAGGTATGTAGCCTCGCTTTTCACTTTTCACCTTTCACTTTACCATATGATAGGCTCCTTGCCTATGCTTCGTAGGTAGTCGTTTGCCTGAGAGAAGTGCTTGCAACCGAAGAACCCACGATATGCCGATAGTGGTGAGGGGTGTACGGCACGCAGAATAAGGTTGCGGCGCGGGTCGGCAATGGCGCCCTTCTTCTGCGCGTAGCTACCCCAAAGCATATATACAACACCCTCCTTGCGCTCGGCTATGGCACGCACCACAGCATCAGTGAACTGCTCCCAGCCACGCCCTGCATGCGATGCTGCCTCGTGGGCGCGCACCGTGAGTACGGCATTAAGCATCAACACACCCTGCTCAGCCCATCTGTCAAGCTCGCCTGATTGTGGTATGGGTGTGCCGGTATCGCTCTCTACCTCCTTGAAGATGTTTTGTAGTGATGGCGGAAAGGGTACGCCCTCGCCAACGGAGAAGCAAAGACCATTCGCCTGCCCAGGACCATGATAGGGGTCCTGACCAATGATAACCACCTTAAGCCTATCTAAGGGGCACTTGTCAAAGGCACGAAATATATTGCTCCCCTTAGGGAATATTTCGCGTGTGGCATACTCCTCTTTTACGAACTTAACGAGCTGCTCGAAGTAGGGCTTCGAGAACTCGTCGTTGAGTATCTCTTTCCAACCCTCAGCTATGCGTACCTCTGCCATAATCTTATGCTTGTGTAAAATTTTGTTTTGCGAAGTTACGATTTTTTTCTAAATTTGCGATAATAAAAATATCAATATTATGCGTCGGTTATTCATATCTGTTGTTGTGCTGTTCTCTGCAAGCACTCTTATGGCTCAGGAGCCAGTTAAGAATATCATCTACCTTATTGGCGATGGCATGGGGCTCTCGTCTGTCTCGATGATGATGGTCGAGGGTGGCTATGAGCCTACAATCTTCGATGAGGCAGATAATGTCGCCCTACAGAAGAGCTACTCTATGGATAATCGTGTTACCGACTCGGCAGCCTCAGGCACGGCACTCGCTACAGGCTTCAAAACAAACAACACCTACTTAGGCGTGACTGCTGACGGAACGCCCGTAGAGTCGCTTATGGAGGTCGCCCACGGCAAGGGTATGGCAACAGGTGTTGTCGTGACCACATATCTTCAACACGCCACCCCCGCAGCATTCTACGCACATATAGATAGCCGCCATGAGTATCAAAAGATTACCGAGCAGCTTGCGGCAAGTGACCTTGATGTGGCTATCGGTGGTGGCATGGCATACTTTGAGGAGGTCTATGGTGATAATGTAAAGAAGGCGCTTCGTAAGCACGGCTTTGAGCTTGCTACAACTATGGATGAGGTGCAGATGATTGATGACAGGCGCGTAGTTGCTCTTCTTGACGACTATGAGGTGGGGGCTAATTCGGGAGATTATCTTGCCGAGGCGACATCGGAGGCACTGCGTCTGTTGAACGCTGATGAGGATGGCTTCGTGCTTATGGTCGAGGGCTCGCTAATCGACGGTATGGGTCATGCTAACGATGCTAAGGCGCAGCAGCTGGAGATGCAGAGTTTTATGAGGGCTATTGAGGTCGCTGTGGCGTTTGCTGATAAGAATCCTGGTACGCTTGTCGTTGTCACTGCCGACCACTCTACGGGCGGTCTTTCGATTGTCAGTGCCGATGCCGACTTCACGCTCTCGGAGCAGGGTGTGGAGTATCGCTGGACAACAAAGGGACACTCTGGCGAGATGATACCTATCTACCTCTACGGTACAGGTGCAGAGCAGATAAATGGCATTATGGAGAACTCGGCACTTGGCGCAAAGCTCAAAGAGCTTATAAAGTAGAGCACTCAGGCATGCATCTAACCTTAGTGGCTAACCATACAGTGGTTAGCCTCTAAGGTTAGTATTGAATGTCGCTTGTCTCGTTGAGGTATTTCACTCTGGCTCTATCGGCCCCATGGAACGTTAACTCCACATAGTCCATTCTATCTATGCGCCTATCGTCACACTTTATATAGATTTCACCACTCTTAAAGCGATTGTTATTACTATAATTCTTTATGTATGTTAGTGTCTCGGTGATTTCGGTGTCAAGGATAACCTTTGGGGACTCTACATCACCATTAATATGGAAGATTGAACCGTCCACATTGTAGGTGATACCATCTTGAATATCGCACTTAAGGTTGCTTATAGTGAGCTTATATACCTGGTTTTGATTATCGAGGATGTAGCTATATGTGCCATCCTCGTTGCGTCGAATAGTAGCATTGTTCTCAGCTGCACCATGATCGACGCTCCACACACCACCATCCGATAGTAGCTTGCCGTCGGTAATAAACCTTCTATATGTGTGCACATTATCATTCGCGTCCCAGCTACTGTGATATATATACTGTATGAGGATATTGCCCTTCTCATCCATGGTGACAAAGGAGTTCTCGTACACCAAGTACTTATTGCTTATCTTCGTGCGTAGTGCCTCATCCTCGGTTGAAAGATACCAATCAGCAATTATGGCATAGTCAAACTTCTCTAATTCATACTTGTATAGGTTTATGGTGTGCCTTCCGATGTACTCGCCCACGTCTATTGGCTCTCTTGTCTCGCCGTCTGACATCTCGCAACTTGTAGCACCCATGAGTAGGGCTGCTATCATATATATGTATCTCTTCATAGTCGCTATTATTTAGAGTTAAACCTTATGCCGAAGCCGCCGCGTGCCGAGCCGCCGACACCTGCGCCAACCTCCACAAAGCCGTAGAACCTCTTGCCTATCTTAAGACCTATAAGCGCTACATCTGCCATCGGTGTAAGACCGCCATTGGCACGCTCGATATGCGCCATAAGACCTATGCCTATGGATGAGTACATCTCTACCTTCTCGCGTCTTAGCCAGCTGAAGCGGAAGTCGAGGAGTGCCGCTATATTGTATGCGTCGTAGTTGTATAGAGGCTCGTTGGTGTATGTGTCGTACTCCTTTTGCCATGTAGCGGCAAATGTAGCTTTAGCACCAACGCCCAACCATGGCTTCACCTGTTTGGAGTAGCTAAGACCGAGTGTCGATAGCTGATACATGGGACCGGTGTATGTGCGTAGCTCTTGTAGCTCATTAGGGAAGGGACGTGGACCAATGTCGCAGCCACATCCGAAGACTACTTTGTCGAGAAGCAGCTCTGAAACGAGTCCTGGTGCACCATACCATAGCGTTATGTCGTGCTCCCAGCGTATTGTCTGCAGATTTTTATTACTCTTGATGGCTCCCTGCTCCACACTTTCGGGGTTAGCCATATAGCCTGTCACACGGTCGTAGATAAGCTGGTCTGTTACCACCTCTTGTGCCATTGCCGTAGTCGCCATAAAGAACGCCACGACCAATACCATATATTTATATATACTCTTCATAGCTCTACTTCACTTTATTGTTAATCCTGCAACCGAAGCCCACGTTGATGACACCTCGCGAGCCATATCCCACCTCGGCAAAGCCAAACCACTTCTTACCCACGCTGACACCCAAAAACTTGAAGTCGAAGGCACAGTAGGGATCTATGAGGTTCTCCTTGCCATGCCAGTAGCGCACACGACGCTCGATGCCTAAGCCTATGCCGGCGCTTGAGTATAGCTGTACGTTGTTGCGGCGATACCATGCAAAGCGCGCTATGGGCATAATCGATATGCAATCCTCGCGTGAGGTGAGCACGCGCTCCTGAGTGTAGCTATCGAAGATGTTGCGGTGACCTATTAGCCATGTGGCATTCGCACCTATGCTGCACCACTCATTCACCCAGTAGCCATACTCCAAGTTTATGGCGTAGCGGTGGCTGGGACCATAGTATGAAGAGTCGTAGTCATATTCGCCAAGGTAGCCAATCTCGTTGTTGTTTGATATCTCACCATAGTAGTCGGTAGCGCCCCACGATGTAGATAGACGTAGCTCATGCGTGCGTGGCGCAATGGGCTTTGATGGTGAGGTGGCAAACTGTGTCTCGCTGGCGTGCGGCGTGAATGTCACCTTGTAGGTGCCGAGCGAATCTCTAAATTTGTAGGTATGCTGTGCCGATGCCTCCCATGCTCCAGTAGTAAGGAACAGTGCCACTAAGCTCAATACCATCTGTCTAATAAGTCTCATATCTGATGATGTTTTGCGTATATTTTCTTAATGCAAAGATAGATATATGAGATAGTATTACCAAATTTTTGGGGCTTTTATTTTTCCAGATGGCGATTTGTAAAGTGTTGAAATTCAGCGATATAGCTAAGTGTAAAAATGCGTATTTTTCAACTTGCTGATTTTCAGCAAGTTGTATGCTGTATGCGTAATATGCAGATATTCAGGTATTTAGCTCTTTCGCTCGAAAATACGCATGCTATGGCGTAGGCGCATGTAGGTGAGAAGTGCGGCAGAGCTAAGACCTACGATAAGACCTATAACAAGACCGTGGCACCCCATATTGAAGTGGTAGGCGAGTAGTGCGCCGATAGGTATATTTAGTATAAGGTATGAGCAGGTGACAATAGGCATGATGACCTTGACATCCTGCAAGCCGCGCAGCATGCTTATGGATAGACCCTGTATTGCATCGGAGAATTGATATATGGCAATAAGCAACATCAGTTCACTGGTAAGCTCAATAACAGCACCATTGTCGGTAAATATCTCGGCAATAGGCGTGCGTAGTGTAACAAAGACCACAGCCATAAGAAGTGCCCACATAAGCCCGAGGTGGTACGTAGCATTTATTATGGGGCGCAGCTCATTACGCTGCTTTGCTCCATAGGCGTGCGCCACGACGATGGTAGATGCCGAGCCTATCGCAACGGTGATCATCCATGCCACATTGGCGATGCTGAACGACACCTGCATAGCACCAGCGGCCTCAGCACCGAACGAGAGTGCGAGGATTGAGGTGAGAATGAATGCTGCTGACTCCAAGACCATCTGAAACGATATGGGGAAGCCAATGGCGAGCATCTTTCTAAGTTGGGCAAGGCGCACCGCACCGCGCTCGAAGAATGAACGATAGATGCGTAGGCGGCTCGATAGAAAGAAGTAGGCGACGATGGCCACCATCTGCCCTACGCGTGAGATGAGCGTTGCTAAGCCGGCACCCTCGGCACCCATAGCCTCAGCACCAAGCTCGCCAAAGATAAATACCCAGTTGAGGAAGATATTGAGGATATTACCGCCGAGTGTTATCCACATAGCCACCTTAGTATTCCCCAAGCCCTCCAAGAACTGCTTTATGGCGAGGAAGAACATGAGTGGTATGATGCTCCACACAAGCATGTCGTAGTAGGGTAGTGCCATATGTGCCACGGCACTAACATCCTCGCCGTCGCTCGACATCAGCGTCCCCAACTCTCCAATAAAGGGGCGTAGGGCGAGGGCTATGATGGTGGCGACAATGCCTATGAGTGTGCAGTATACCAGGCTATTGGCCAATAGGTGTCCCACCTCGCGACGCTCGTGACGTGCATAGTGCTCACCGACCATAGGCGTGATAGCGAGGGCGAGACCCAACGAGGCGAGGTATATCAGAAGGAATAGCGAGCTACCGAGAGATACTGCGGCAAGGGGCACAGGGTCAGAGCCACCGTAGTTGCCCACCATGGCGGTGTCGGCAAACTGCGTGGTGAGCTGCCCTGCCTGTGCAAGCATAACGGGAAGAGCAAGTGCAAATATGCGTTTGTAGTATGTCACATACCCGCTAAGACTCATTACTCAACCCACTCCTTATATAGCTCTACGAAGATTGAAGCCTCGGAGGTCTGCTCCTTGGTGAATGATATAGGCTCCGACACGAACATCTCGCCCACATAGCCATTCTCATCCTCGGCAAGACCGCATAGGATATACTCGTTGCCGTAGGTGCATAGTGCCCAGTCGGGTGATGAAGTGTAGGCATACTCCAAGAGACTCTCGCGAATCTCCTCATGCGAGTAGCTGTCGTATTGAGACTTAGCATATAGCTCGTAGTGGAGTGTAGGAGATGGTGTGAGTGTCTCCACCTCCATAGATAGGAAGTAGTCGGCATAGCCCATCATCGAGTTGTAGTAGGAGTCGAGCTGGGCAACCTCCTTAAGGTCGTATGCCGAGAAGTTGACCTCGACAATCTTGTTCTTGCCCACGCCATCCTTGGCTGTGGTGAAGCGATAGATGAACAGATCGGTGGTTGGCGCGCCAGCATAGTAGCCACACACGGCAATCACGAACTCTGTATCGGGTGGTAGCTGGTCGATATGCTCACTATAGATGCCCGAAAGCTCCAGCGGCGCATACTTCGACATAACATAGTCCAACTGCTCCTGCTTATCGCCCTCGGGGAGGTTCGTGGCGTACATCATAACTGCCGTGTATGTCTCATCCTTCGATGGTATAATCTTGACATCTACGGAGCGTGGGCGGATATTCGAAAACTCAACCTCAAAGGTCATGTCCGAGCGCTCCACCGTACCCGTGGTGAAGTACTCCACCTGTGGTTTCGACACCATCATCGGCACATCGCCCTCGTCCGATGCTATGGCGTAGATAAGTGCCATATAGCGGTGGTTGGCGTTGAGGGTCTTGCTGAACGATGCCTCGCCCTTGTAGCCAAGCTGCTGCATAATCTCCTCGGCACTCCTCTCCTCGAAGTAGTAGAGGTGGTCGGCAATGTAGAAGAATGCCTCGGCAACCTGCTCCTCGTTCTTCGCGGTGAACTCCATGCCCTGCTCGATATATCCCGCCTCGCTATCCTCGACAAGCTGCACCATATAGTAGCCATCCCACGACTCAGGCTTAATGTCGAATGTTACCTCGGGACCATCGGCAGTAATCTTTGCATCGAACGCCTGCTCGCTAAATTCGGGTAGACGCTTATCTATAACGGTGTGATATACAGGTGTTATGCGATTGTAGTCGTCGTCCGAGGTGTAGACACCATAGGCATATACGACATACTCCTTGGCTGGCGAGAGGTCCTGCCAGCGCTTCGTCTGTGTACCATGCATGATGAAGCCACTCTGCTGCAAAAACTCCTCAAGGGTGGTATCGTTGATATATGAGCGGAAGAAGCCCTCGTCGGCAACGACCAAGTCCTCCGCGTTGTTGATACCGCGGTCGGTGAAGTAGGCCTTCTCGGCCATCATCACGATATAGGGTATGGTATCGTCGTGCGACGTGACCTTTGCGCTACACTCCGAGTAGCCGATGTTCGTAATCTCGATTGTTAGCTTCGCGCTGCCAGCTCCCGCCTGGCGAACAACAACTTGGGGCTTGGTGTCGGTCTCTGCGTAGCGAAGTTCGATTGTAGCCTCGCGGCTCTCTGCCTCGTAGTTGGGTAGCACGCGGAAGCTAATAACTCCCTTTTTGCTGTTGTCGATGTCGCAAATCCAGTCAGCCTCAGTCACTGCAGCTGGCATCATCGTGCCGATATACCTCTCGAGGTGGTATTCCACCTCATAGATGCCACCTATATCCGTGGCCTCGATAAGCGTTGTCTTGGCACTAAAATCCACATTGGTCGGAGACTCATTGTTACATGATACTCCGACCAAAAGCGCGATAACGAGATATATGAATTGTCTCATATGTTACAAATAGACGAATGAGGGCGTTGAGCGCATCACGGGGATTGTACCATTCTCCGAGGCTACGGCAAATACGTAGACCATATACTTTCTGCCAGCCTCCAATGATACGTTCAACTGAGTGGTACCCTTGTAGCAGTTAGCCTTTAGGAACTGCTCGATAGATGCTCCGTTGCTGAGAGCCTTGCGGGCATTGTCGTAGAAGTATGATGCGAGGTTCTTGAATAGTCCGTCGGTAGGGTTGTTGCCTGGTGTGACGTAGTACAACGAGTTGTCGGGCGCAATCTGCACGTTATAATGGCCATCCCAGTTGTTAGGCACGATGCTGATGCTCGCCATGTTGCCACTTATCTGCGAGGTGATTGTGAACGATACGTTCTCAATCATATTAGGCATAGGCAACTCAATCATTGTCTGGTGCATAGGCGTTGTGAGCGTGTACTCATTGCCGCGGAACGTAACGCCATAGCTATATACAACATACTGCGAGCCATGCTTCATGCCGGCAAACGAACGCTCGGCGTCACCAGAGTAGATGAGCTGAGGGCTCACGCGACCCATAAGCTCCTCGAGGGTCATCTGGTTACGCTCGGCGATGCTGCGATAGTTAGCCATCTCCGCCTCGATGAAGACCTTCATATCGGTAGTTCCCGACTGCTTGAAATACTCCGCATCGATGATGTTTGCCATGTATGGCATACTCTTGTCGGTAGGGATATACTTGACGGTGCAGCTATTGTAGGTTAGCTCTACGGTCTCGAAGCGGAACTTGTTGAGAAGCTGCTTATCCTGCAAGATGTTCACACGCACACTCTTCTCCATGCCTGGGTAGTTGATGACAACCGACGTGAAGCGCTCCTCATCAACATTACTTGCCTTGATGCTAAGCACGATTGTAGAGGCTGTTATCTCCTTGAGTGACACCCAGTTTACGCTGCTCACAACCTCAATCTCTGCGCCCCTAACGGGGTTCTTAATGGCGTAGAATAGCGGAATGTCGCCACCACCACCACTAATATTTAGCTCATAAGTGTCTAACTCAATTACCGGCGGATTGTTTGGGTCAATCTCGCCCTCTGTCTCGCAGCCTACGAACATCATTGTCATGGCCGCCATCATAATTGTCCACAAAGATCTCATTTTATATACTGTTTAATTTATTCTATAAATTATCGTGCAAAGATATAACAAAATTATGAAAATCAAAAGAAAGGGTCTAATAAGGTGATTTATGCGTTACGTTCGCTCTCAAATGCTCATTTACACTAAGTAAACTCCGCTTTTTCGAACCTCGCAAACCTTGAAATCCCTCTTTTTATACACTTTCGAACAGGAGGGGCTGACTAAACAAACTTGTTAGTCAGCCCCCCTTGTATGCTTTAAAAGAAATCCTTTGCCAAGCCACCCTCGCCCGTCTCCTTGTAGATGGATGGCAGGTCGTGACCTGTCTGCTTCATCACCTTCACCACGCGGTCGAACGAGACGCGGTGGTGACCATCGGTGTACATCGAGTATAGGTTGGCATCCAAGGCGCGTGCTGCAGCATAGGCATTACGCTCGATACATGGTATTTGAACAAGACCGCATACAGGGTCACACGTCATGCCCAAGTGGTGCTCCAAGCCCATCTCTGCGGCATACTCTATCTGTGCTGGTGTGCCCCCAAAGAGCTGATTGGCAGCTGCTGCCGCCATGGCGCAGGCGACACCCACCTCGCCCTGACAACCCACCTCAGCACCCGATATTGAGGCGTTATGCTTGACGATATTTCCTATAAGACCCGCTGTTGCCAATGCACGATATATGCGTGTCTCGGAGAACTCGCGTGTCTTCCATAGATGATACAAAACTGCTGGTAGAACACCCGATGAGCCACATGTCGGTGCGGTGACAATGCGACCACCAGCGGCATTCTCCTCACTCACGGCAAGGGCATACGAGAATATCAAGCCACGCGATTTTAGGCTCTGTGTATATCCCGAAGCTCGTACATTGTAGCGCATGGCGCGACGTGAGAGATTTAGTGGACCTGGTATCACACCATCTGTCTCGATACCTCGCTCCACTGCCTCGCGCATGACGCGCCACACCTTAGCCAAGAAGATCCATATCTGCTTGCCCTCGTGCATCTCAACATACTCCCAAAAGGTACGACCATTGTTGCGACACCACATCAAGATGTCGGTAAGGTTTGTGTCGGGGTATATATCGGCACTCTCCACAGGTGTGCTATTCTCCTCGGCAAGGGCGCCGCCACCAACGCTAAATACAGTCCAGTCATCAACTATTTTGCCCTCATTGTCAATGGCCTCGAAGCGCATGCCATTGGGGTGGAAGGGTAGAAATACGGATGGCTCCCACACGAGCTCCACCTCGCCATGTGGCTTTAGCGTGTCGAGGATAGCTACATCGGTAAGGTGACCCTTGCCCGTTGCGGCAAGACTACCATAGAGCGTTACGCGAAACGATTGACACTCAGGATTGCGGTGTTGGAAAATCTCTGCGGCACGGCGTGGCGCCATTGTGTGGCTGCTCGAAGGACCTGTGCCTATACGATATAACTCCCTTATACTCTTCATTGCCTTCCTATTTATAATTCAATATTAGTGCAAATATAACTAATTTTATGATTTGAATGTATAGGTTTGAGTGAAAAATCAATATCTTTGCCACAACTATCAATAAATGGCATGTCAACACTCTATTTCCATATACCGTTTTGCAAGCGTATATGCTCCTACTGTGACTTCTATAAGGTGGGAGCTGTGGAGCTGCTGCCACGCGTAGTGAAACAGATGCATAGGGAGTTAGACGAGCGTAGTAACTTCCTTAGCGATAGGACAATAAGCTCGATATATTTTGGAGGAGGCACACCCTCGCTGTTGCCCCCCGATACCATAGAGTCGCTTATCGGTCACGCTCGCACGCTCTTCGACTGCTCGTCGGTTACGGAGATCACCATTGAGGCTAATCCCGACGATATAACATTGAATTATGCCGAGGCGTTGGCGCAAACATCTGTTAACCGCGTGAGCCTCGGTATTCAATCCTTCGACGATGAGGTACTGCGTTTTATGAATCGTCGTCATACGGCTGAGGGCGCAGAGCAGGCTGTGAGACTTCTTCGCGAGGTGGGCTTTGATAACCTCTCTGTTGATATTATCTTTGGGGTCAATGGCTTTGCTAATGACCATCTTGGAGTCTCCCTGCAACGTGCAATAGCTCTTGATGTGGAGCATATCTCGGCGTATCACCTTACCGTTGAGGAGCGTACGCGCTTAGGTCTTATGGTGCGCAAGGGTGAGTATCAGCCTGTGGCTGAGGAGCGCTCCGAGGAGGAGTTCTTGCGTGTTCACAAGAGGCTTACGGCGGCAGGGTATGACCATTATGAGATTTCGAACTTCGCACGCGAAGGTCGCTATGCGCAGCATAATTCGGCATATTGGCGCGGTGTGGAGTATCTCGGCATAGGCGCTGGGGCACACTCATTTTCGGGTGATAGACGCCTTTGGTGCGACGCCACAGCAAAGGAGTATGGCGAGGGGCGATTTACTTACGATGAGGAGGTGTTAAGCGCGGAGGACCACCTCAATGAGTATGTGATGACCTCGCTAAGAACATCGCGCGGTATTGATTTGACACTTATCGAGCAGCGCTATGGTGAGTTGCATCGCAAGCGTATAGAGCTGTGCGCTGACTTGTGGTTGGAGCGCGGCACTTTGCAATATTCAGATAATAGACTCACTATACCTGCGGAACATTTTTTGCTGTCGGATGCAATAATTGAGTCATTATTTGTCTGATTTTTTTTGCAGTTCGGATTTTTTTCTATAACTTTACTAACCAAATAGTTACATTTTTCATTCGCAGCGACGACATATTGATGTAATATCTTGTATATCAATGTGTTGTACTGGGATTGATGTATTCGCAAACAAAACTAATAAATATATAACTATGTCAGGACTAAAATTCGACAAGCGCGAATTGGGTAACTTGGAGTATTCGCTCGATAGAGAGATGCTTGCTACGGATCGCCGTGGTGGCTATATGAGTACTACCATTGTCTGCTGCAATACTCGCAAGTATCACGGTTTGATGGTCGCTCCCATTGATGAGAGTGATCGCACATTTGTTTTGTTGTCGTCACTCGATGAGACTATCGTTCAGCACGATCAGTCGTTCAACCTCGCTTTGCACCGCTTCGAAGGTGTTTATGAGCCTCGTGGCCACAAGTATGTTACCGACTTTGAGTACACACCAACGCCAACGATTACCTATCGTGTGGGTGGCGTAATCCTTAAGAAGGAGTTGTTGTGGATACACAAGCGCACGCAGCTTATGATTCGCTATACGCTTGTTGATGCTCACTCTGACACAACGTTGCGCCTACGTCCGTTGCTCGCATATCGCGACAAACATGCGCTATCTAAGGCAAATATGGATGCTGACGGTCGTGCATATCCTATCACTTGCGGTGTTAAGTGCCGCCTTTACGATGGCTTCCCATGGCTTCACATGCAGCTCAATAAGCAGGAGTCTGAATTTATCGCTGCCCCCGACTGGTACTATAACTTCGAGTATCAGAAGGAGTTGCGTCGTGGCTATGAGGGTCATGAGGATTTGCTAACGCCTGGCTACTTTGAGTTTAGCATCAAGAAGGGTGAGAGCGTAATCTTCTCTGCCGCTACAGATATAATGGCAACGCCTGAGACCATCACCGAGGTGTATGCAGCGTCGTTGGCACGTCGTACACATAAGATTGACTTCCTCAGCTGCTTGCAGCACTCGGCGCGTCAGTTTGTAATTCGTCGTCCTGGTGACCGTACAGAGGTTGTCGCTGGTTACCCATGGTTTGGTTCATTCATGGAGGATACCTTCATGGCATTGCCAGGCTTGACACTCACACAGGGACATAAGGAGGACTGCATAGATGTTATAGACACGGCAGTTCGTGATATTAAGGCAAGCGGTCTTCTTGAGGGTCGATATGTGCCATCAACCGTTGATGCTCCACTATGGCTATACTACACCCTCCAGCAGCTTGAGGGTCACATCACGCAGAAGGAGCTATGGGAGAAGTATGGCGATGTGATGAAGGCAATCCTTGAGACCTACCGCAGCGGCTTCTATGAGGATATTCGTCTTCACGACAATGGTCTTATTTGGGCATGGGCAGATCGCCCATTGACATGGATGGGTACTATTGTCGATGGTCAGGCGCTTACACCACGCCGAGGCTACCCTGTAGAGCTTCAGGCATTGTGGTATAATGCCGTGTCATACACTCTCGCACTTGCCAAGAAACATGGCGATAAGAAGTTTGTTGCCGACTGGAAGGATGTTCCTGAGAAGACCAAGAAGTCGTTTGTCGAGAAGTTCTGGTTGGAGGAGGAGGGATACCTCGCCGACTATGTAAACTACGACGAGCAGAACAAGTTTATCCGCTGCAACATGGTTGTGGCGTGTGGTCTCGACTATAAGATGCTTAGCGAGGAGCAGACGGTGCGTACCTTGCAGACCGTACAGCAACACCTGCTTACACCTCGTGGCTTGCGTACTCTATCACCACGCAATATCCTCTACAAGTCGAACTATAACGAGGATCAGCGCTCGCAGGATCTCGCATCGCGCAATGGCTCTGCATGGATATGGCCTTTGGTATTCTTCGTTAAGGGGTGTTTCGACATTCGTGGCGAGGGCTACTATAATGAGGCTAAGGCACTGCTTGAGGCCTTCGACGAAGAGCTTCAGACAAAGTGTGTAGGCTCTATCTCGGAGCGCTTCGAGGGCGACCCTCCACACGGACCTCGTGGTGCCGTGTCACACGCTACATCCGTAGCTGGCTTGTTGCTCATAAACAGCATCATCGAGAAGTATGCTCCCAAGAAGCCTGCGCGTAAGAGCTGCAAGAAGAGCGCTCCAGCGGCAGAGACTACCGAGGAGAAGCCAAAGCGTAAGTGTGTGCGTAAGACAACAAAGAAGTAAAACGTAAAAAAGAGATATACTATGAGAGTACTAATGTTTGGTTGGGAGTTTCCGCCCCATATTGCCGGAGGATTGGGTACCGCCTGCTATGGTATGACACAGGGCTTGGCTCGCAACGATGTGGAGGTAATCTTCGTGATGCCCAAGGCTTCGGGTGATGAGGATCAGAGCTTTGTTAAGGTTGTAAACGCCAGCGACATCGAGGCGCGCTACTGCGACTCAAGTATCGAGGGCGCTGATGACATCATGCGTAAAATCTCCTTCATCCATATCGACTCAAATATGGTTCCATATATCTCACCTGAGGAGTGGGCTACCTACCGTGAGGGCTACGAGCGCACGGGTAAGAAGTTCTGGGAGCGTAAGGGCGATAGCTGGACACAGCGCTACACCTTCTCGGGTAAGTATGGAGCAAATATCATGGAGGAGGTAGCTCGCTATGCTGTTGTTGCTGCCGAGGTGGCACAGCAGCTTGAGGGTCAGTTCGATGTTATTCATGCTCACGACTGGTTGACATACTTTGCTGGCATTGCTGCAAAGCGCGTATCGGGCAAGCCTCTTGTTGTGCACATGCACGCTACGTCGTTCGACCGCTCATCGAGCGATAATATCGACACACGCGTCTATGAGATTGAGCGTGCGGGTATGGCCGCTGCCGACATGGTCATCGCTGTGTCAAACCTCACCCGTAACATCGTAATCAACAAGTATAACATCGAGCCAGAGAAGGTTGTGGCAGTGCACAATGCAGTGCAGTTTGCTGAGAATGACAACCCTGTGCCTGAGCGCGGTGTTGATGATAAGATTGTCACCTTCCTCGGTCGTATCACCTTCCAGAAGGGGCCCGACTACTTCATCGAGGCGGCAGCTAAGGTGCTTGAGCGTGTGCCCAACGTGCGCTTCGTGATGGCTGGTTCTGGCGATATGATGAACCACTGTATTCGCCGTGTTGCGCAGCTCGGCATTTCGGACCGTTTCCACTTCACAGGCTTCCTCAAGGGTGACGATGTGCAGAAGATGTTCCAGTTGTCGGACGTATATATCATGCCTTCGGTATCTGAGCCATTCGGTATCTCGCCATTGGAGGCTATGCGCTCGAATGTGCCTACCATCATCTCATATCAGAGCGGTGTTGCCGAGGTCCTCGACTATGCCGTTAAGGTGAACTACTGGGATGTGGATGCTATGGCTGATGCTATCTATGGTCTTATTACCTATCCAGCCCTCGCTAAGATGTTCCAGGAGAAGGGTATGGAGGAGGTGAATAACCTCAAGTGGTTCAATGCTGCTACAAAGATTAAGGATGTATATCAGCAGGCTATCGATAAGTGTAACAAGTAAAAAGTAAGATATATGAAGACTGTTTGTTTCTATTTTCAGGTTCACCAGCCCTGGCGCTTGAAGACCTATCGTTTCTTCCAGATGGGCAACGACCACAACTATCTCGACGACTTTACCAACCGCGCTATCATGCAGAAGGTAGCTCGTGAGTGCTACTTGCCAATGAATGCCCTTCTGTTGAGCCTCATCGAGCAGAACGAGGGTAGGGTGAAGTGCACATTCTCAATCACCGGCTCTGCTGTCGAGCAGTTTAAGGCATACGCTCCAGAGGTGTTGGAGTCATTCAAGAAGCTCGCAGCCACAGGCTGTGTTGAGTTCCTTGGCGAGACCTACTCTCACTCGCTATCATCACTCTACTCGGTTGATGAGTTTAAGAGCGAGGTGAAGCTGCACTCGGCAATGCTTAAAGAGGAGTTCGGCGTGAAGCCTACAGCATTCCGCAACACCGAGCTTATCTACTCCGATGAGATAGCTAAGGCTGTTGAGGGCATGGGCTTCAAAACGATGTTGGCAGAGGGCGCTAAGCATATCCTTGGCTGGAAGTCGCCAAACTTCGTATATAGCAATGCTGGCGACAACAAGCTACGCCTACTTCTTCGTAACTACAAGCTATCAGACGATATCGCTTTCCGCTTCTCTAACGAGGGTTGGCCAGAGTGGCCTCTTACAGCTGATAAGTTTGCGCAGTGGGTAGCAGCGGAGACGGGCGACGTGGTAAATCTCTTCATGGACTATGAGACCTTCGGCGAGCACCAGAAGGCCGTCACCGGCATCTTCGACTTTATGAAGGCACTCCCTGAGGCACTCCTTGCAACAGGTCAGGTGGAGTTCGCCACCGTGAGCGAGGCAACAAAGAAGCACCAGCCAGTGGCAGTGCTCCACTCTCCATACGCTATGTCATGGGCAGATGAGGAGCGCGACGTCACAGCATGGCTCGGCAACGACCTTCAGAATGAGGCATTCAGCAAGCTCTATGCCTTAGCACCAAAGATTAAGAAGGCTAAGAATAAGGACTTCGAGTATGTATGGCACTTCATGCAGAACTCCGACCACTTCTACTATATGGCTACCAAGTGGTTCTCTGACGGCGATGTCCACTCTTACTTCAACCCTTATGGCTCAGCCTATGAGGCATTCATCAACTATATGAATGTGTTGGCTGATTTTGAGGTGGAGCTCAACAAACTATAGTTTATTGTGATAAGGGGTCATCTTCGACCCATCCCAAAAAGTAGAGCACCCTGGGCTGTACGTTAGAGTACTATCCCAGGGTGCTCTCTTTTACGATAGGTCAAATCTAACCCCTTCTGACAATAAACTAACCTCTCGTATTTTGTCTTCGGTGGGATACTTTTGTGATGCACCACATCTCGCGCCTTTTGACGACAAACATACCTCGCACTCTGCCCAGGGTGCTCTCTTTTACGATAGGTCAAATCTAACCCCTTCTGACAATAAACTAACCTCTCGTACTTTGTCTTCGGTGGAATACTTTTGTGATGCACCACATCTCGCGCCTTTTGACGACAAACATACCTCGCACTCTGCCCAGGGTGCTATCTTTTGCGTTAGGTCAAATCTGCCCAATCTGAGATGCATCAAAATGCCCAAGTGTGGCGAAATTGCAAGATTTTCTTACCTGAGTGAAGATTTAATTCGTTGATTATTCGCATTATATGTTGTAGAATTCCGGTGTCAAGTGTGTAACTATCTGATTATCAGTGATGAGAGATTTTTCCAATCTTCACCTCGGTTAAGTTATTGAAACCCAATGTGATAAAAAGTGCTTAGGGGAGATTTTTTGTGGTGAAAAATTTGCATTGTGGCGAAATTATCGCTAACTTTGCAGTAGACATTAACTCAAATTATTCACTCATCTCTCCTCCCCTCCCCTCCATATTGTTATATAACATAGATACTATGTGGTATAGAATAATATCGAGCCTAATAGGAATTTGGGAAAACTTATTTAACTTAATATGATATTATGCGAAAATATATTCTTATAGCATTGTTGCTGCTGCTTCCGAGTGTGTTAATGGCGCAGAATAACGATAAAAAAGAGCGTGATACCAAAGTTGAGTATGTGGTATCGTTTGGCTCTAATTATGCTTTTAGTCTTCCCTATCAATATTTGGATATGGATGGCTATCCTGCGCATATGTACGATGCTCATCACGGCTATAATATAGCCTTTGATGCGCGAGCTATAGTTAATGATAATCTATATCTTGGTGGCGAGTTTTCAATGACTCATCTATACATGGGTGAGTTGGATGATTGGCGTGTTGTGCCGCATTGGGTTTTGTTTAATTTTGCACCTAATGTCAAAGGTGTGTTGCCTCTAAATAATGATTGTTCTCTTTTTGCCAATGCATCGGTCGGAACCACGGGTGTAATGATGGTTCATTGGTGTTTATACCTTAAGGGTGCCGTGGGCATGGAGTATGGACGCTTTGTCGCAGAAGTTGGCTATCGAGGTTATGGACATCACGGCATGTCGATAGGTGCTAAGCACTTTCGAATGGCAAATACCATATATCTGCAGCTTGGCGTAAGACTTGGTAAATTAAATTAACTACTATGAAAAAGGTAATTTATTATAAGTAGTTTGATGCGCGAAAGAGCCTATCTTTCAAAACATATTGCGTCCCGAGATCTTTGTGTCTCGGGGCGCTTTGCTTTTGTAGGCAATGCTACAAACAAAACATTTTTGGTAATCACAAGAAAAAGCATTAACTTTGTGAGGTTATAGCCATAAATAGATGACGCTATGAAAAAAATACTCAACATCAGCTACGAGCACTGCGCATCGCTCGATGAGCTCTCGGCGGAGGATCGCGCCCTTGTGGCCGAGGCGCAGAGTGCTACAGCGAATGCCAATGCTCCATACTCCAACTTCCATGTGGGTGCTGCTGTGCGCCTGTTGTCGGGGCGCACCTTCCACGCCTCGAACTTCGAGAGCGAGGTATATCCCGCAGGACTGTGTGCCGAGCGCTCGTTGCTCTTCTACATCGAGGCAAACTATGCCGACGACCCCATCGTGGCATTGGCCATAGCCTCAGACCCAGCGGAACGCGAGTGCTACCCTTGTGGACAGTGCCGTCAGGTGATTGTCGATGTGCAGCGCCGACAGAAGCACCCCATACGCGTGATAATGTCGAGTGCTACGGCAGCTACAGTCATCGACGATGCAGAGCTACTACTACCCTTTACATTTAAACTATAGCGAGGACCTATTATATGTTTACTATCAACGACATACTCTACGAGGATAACCACCTTATAATAGTAAATAAGCACGTTGGCGACCTCGTGCAGAGCGACCCCGATGGTACGGAGGCCATGGAGGATCAGATAAAGGCGATGATAAAGATTCGCGACCATAAGCCCGGCGCGGTATTCTTGGGCGTTGTACACCGCATAGATCGCCCTGTGAGTGGCGCTGTGGTCTTTGCCAAGACATCGAAGGCGTTAGCGCGTCTCAACGAGATGATTCGCAGCAAGCAGATAAAGAAGACATACTGGGCAGTAACCGAGGAGCGTCCTAACGACGAGGAGGGCGAGTTGCGCCACTGGATAGCGCGCAACGCAAAGACAAACCGCTCGCACGCCTACCAGCGCCCTAAGGGCGATGCCAAGGAGGCGGTACTCAACTACAAGGTGCTCGCTGCCTCGACAAACTACACGCTTGTGGAGGTGGACCTAAAGACGGGACGTCACCATCAGATACGTGCACAGCTATCAGCCATAGGTTGTCCTATCAAGGGAGATTTGAAGTATGGTGCTAAGCGCTCGAATAAGGATGGTGGCATATCGCTTCACTCGCGACGTGTGGAGTTCCTACACCCCGTAGGCGGAGTACAAATATCTGTCACAGCCCCAACGCCAAAGGGTGATGGCTTGTGGGCATTCTTTGAGGATGCTGGGCTATGAGAGTGTTGATACAGCGCGCAACGGAGGCGCGATGCCGCATCGAGGGTGAGGTATTCTCCGAGATTGGCGCGGGCATGGTGGTCCTCGTGGGCATTGGTCATGACGACACAGCGGAGGATATAGAGTGGCTCACCAAGAAGCTCGTGCAGCTACGTATCTTCGACGATGAGGCGGGGGTGATGAACCTCTCAGTACAGGATGTCGAGGGAGATGTGATGATAATCAGCCAGTTCACGCTGCATGCACTAACCAAGAAGGGTAACCGTCCCTCGTGGATTAAGGCTGCGCCCGAGGCTATATCGAAGCCACTATACGAGGCGTTCGCGCATAGCGTAGAGCAGAGCCTGGGCAAGAGTGTTGCGCGTGGCTCGTTTGGCGCCAACATGAAGATTGAACTTACGAACGATGGTCCTGTGACCATATGGATAGATTCTAAAAATAGAGAATAATGAGATTTTTTATGCCATTTATCGCGGCCTTGATGTTTGTCGTTGGCTGTGAGAAGGATGCAAACGATTTTGCTTGCAACATCGTTGATACGGAGGTTGAGAGTGTCGGCGAGGACTTCGTTGTCCTCACAGCAACCATCAACGCCTCGGACTATGCTCAAATCGAGCGCGTGGGCTTTATGATTAAGAGTAGCGGCATGCGCAACTGGGAGAGCTATACGGCTGAGAGAGGGCGTATGATAGAGCTTCGCATCGAGGGGCTCGAGCCTAATACCACATATGAGTATCTCGCTTTTGTAAATGCAGCTGGTGATACATGGACTAAGGGCGGATCGTTCAAGACAGGCGCTAATGGCGTTGAGCCTACTCCAGATCCCGAGCCAGATCCCGAGCCAGACCCTGAACCAGATCCAGATCCAGACCCAACCCCTGACCCAGAGCCAGACCCCGACCCAGACCCAGAGCCAACCCCTGAGGGAGGTAAGACCTACCGTTCAAACTGGTATGAGTTGCCTATAGAGTTCGATAGCAACAATGATGGTCGCGATGATAAAAACACTACCTACTACTATGCTCATCACCTATGTGGTGGCTCAGAGAAGAATGCTCAGCGTAGTGGCAAGGCGCGCAACTATACCGTATGCTTCTCATCGGTGCACCATTGCCCTGTATGGGTGGCGGCGCCACGTCACGATATGTATGAGGGCTCGGCAAACCGCACAGATGCCTACACACAGGACCCTCAGATACCTTCGAGCATTCAGTATTACAAGAAGGATGCAGATAGCGGTTGCAACAATGGTCACATGCTTGGCTCGGCAGAGCGCACCTCATCGACAGAGACCAATAGGCAGGTGTTCTACTTCTCGAACATAGCACCTCAATACTCCGATACGTTTAATACGGGTGGTGGTGCGTGGAACAACCTCGAGAATCATGTGGATGGTCTTGTATGTAGTGATACGCTATATGTTGTGATTGGCACATACTTCGATACCTATACAGATAAATATGGCAATACGGGACGCCCCGAAAAGATTTCGTTTGGTGGTCGTAGTGACGTGTCGAAGCCAACGATGTATTACTATGCGCTACTGCGCACCAAGAAGGGTAACTCAGGTAAGGCGGTGAAGGATTGCTCGGCATCGGAGTTGCAGTGTGCAGCCTTTGTGATATGCCATGAGCAAGATAAGGGACATAAGCCACAAGCCCAGGACCTTATATCTATTGAGGAGTTGGAGGCACTTACCGGATTTACATACTTCAGCAACGTGCCTAACGCTCCGAAATCTACGTTTAACGCTAACGACTGGTTATAGTTATGCTTATAGCTTTGCAGAAACGTCGCGAGAACATCGCGGAGTATATCCTCTACCTTTGGCAGGTTGAGGACCTATTGCGTGCCATGCAGTTTAGCCCTGAGGCGATATACCGCACGCTGGTAGATCGCATTGAGGGTGCCGACGAGCAGCAGAAGGAGAATATCTTTAACTGGTATATGCAGATTGTTGAGCTTCTGCGCAAGGAGGGTAAGGAGGAAAAGGGTCATCTGGAGCATACCCTGCACCTCATCGCCGACCTCCATAACCTGCATCTCCAGTTGCAAAAACTGCCTGTGGGTGAGCACTATCGTAGAACATACATGCCTCTTAGCCTTGAGCTACCACGCCTGCGCTCGTTGATGGATAATGAGGAGATGAGCGATACGGAGCTATGCTTCCGTGCACTATATGCAGCTATACTATATCGCATCAAGGGTGAGCGTAAGAGCGCAATCGAGGATACGCTGGCAGTAATATCGCCCGCCATTGGCGAGCTTGCAGCGATGTATGGAAAGGTGGAGCGTGGCGAAATAGACCTCTATGAGGAGTGATTTTGAGGTGAAAATGAAATTATTTTGCAGAATTATTTGCAATTAAGAAAAAAGGTTGTACCTTTGCACCTCGCAGATGAAGCGTTAAGTATAGTAATAACGGAACAAAAACAATAAAAAACAGATACGACTATGGCAATGAAAAGAACTTACCAGCCTTCTCGTCGCAAGAGAATCAACAAGCACGGTTTCCGTCAGAGAATGGCTACCGCTAATGGCCGCAAGGTATTGGCAGCACGTCGCGCAAAGGGTCGCAAGAAGTTGACCGTGTCAGACGAGGCAACATTCAAGTACAACTAAGCCGAGAGGTTTAGTGTAGAAGGTGCGGGGGATATGCATATATTCCCCGCACCTTTTTTTATTTATTGTGATAAGGGGTCATCTTCGGCACTTTGCTTGTCTGAAAAATGCTCATTTACCTTAAGTAAACTGCGGTCTTTCGACCTGTGATAAATCCTAATACCTGACCTACCTTGCAATACACTCTTTTGGCACACAGCTTAGCAATATAAATGATTAGGGCTAAGTTGTTGATTTTTAGTCATGTATGTTGTTTTCTACCAGGCATTTAAGATAAGATACTGATATTCAGCCATTTAAGAATGTGGTAGATATGGGTAATCTTCCGTTGTTTTATCTCGCTGATATACAGTGCATTAGTTATTTTCAATGGCATATTTTATATACTATTCTGCATGCGTATATAGAGTGGATATTGCTACCTTTGCAGTAGGAAATAATTCCAAAAAAACTTAAACTATTACGACCATGAAAAAGTTGTTATTTTTAATGTTTATGCTTGCGGTAGCGGGTGTGACAATGTCGTGTGACAGAGAAATAGTTCCTAATGAGCCTGTGGATGAGACTCCTTCGGATATGGGAAAAAATGAGTGCATCGTAAATAGCGATATTGTGGGATTGTGGGTGCGCGAGGGTGAGATTGATGACCAGCTCGGCAATTTCGTATATGAGTCAACCTTCCGTTTTTGGGAGGATGGTACTGGCTATCGCACAGCTGATGAGTATGAAGTAGCCACTGGTCGTAGTATATCAATGAGCCGTTGTGGTCTGACATATGAGTGTGACGGCGATATATTACGCATTAGTTATGCAGACAATGATGTGCAAGAGATAAAATATAGTGTGGAGTCAGATAGGGTTATTTTCTATGTTGACGAGGCAGAGATGGGTATGGTTGCCTATCAAAAGAGACAAGATGCGGACCATCGCTTTATAGGTGACTGGAGTACATTCAGCGCAGTAGGCGACTATTACTACGACGAACACATTAAGTTTGTGACACCTACCGATTGCTTTATGTATAGTGTCAAATATAACAATCCTTCGGCAGCACCTATCGAGGGCCCATCACGCCCCGTTTGGTATAAGTACTCTTTCGATGATGATGTGTTATACCTTTCAAGTGTGGCAAATATGAATGCAACGCCTATACAAAAACACTATCGCTTTGAGGGTGACAAGCTATACCTAAATAATATGCAGGGCGGTATTGAGACTTGTTACAGTACAATAAAGAAGTAATAGACCCCTTCAAGGGTGGAATAGAGGTTGAATAAAAAGTCTGTTTTGTCGTTCTTTGCTGTTAAATGGCATCATCTACTTCCGCTTGCGGAATTATCTCGTCAATGGGCAGTACATTCAAGTACAGCCCATCGCCTCGAAATTCGCAGAGCGTTGTATCTAATACCCTTTAACAAAACAAACCGCTCGCCCTCAAAATGCTCATTTACGCATAGTAAACTCCGCTTTTTCAGTCTGCGACAAATCAACAAATCTGCCCCCTTCTGACAATAAATATATCTGCTCGGCTATTTTATAAGTTTAGGGAAATTAGAGAAGTTAATGAACTTAATGAAGTTATGGAGTAAAAGATCTAATCACTAAAATCACTACATTCCCTAATTTACTTGTTCGTTTCAAATTATATATCTATCTTTGTGTAAATGTTTAACTTTAATATTAATAAGTTATGAGGAATCGAATGTTGATGGCCATGGCAGTAGTAGCTCTTGTCGGCTGTGGTGGTGAGAGTAAGAATCAGAATAAGAGTGGTAGTAGTGATGAGACCAACGAGGTTGTAACCTATACCCTTGACATTCCAGAGAAGGCAGAGCCACTATATAACGTTGGTGATTACTATAACCAGGATGGCCTTTCGGGCGTCATCTTCTGGGTAGATGGTGACGGCGAGCATGGGCTTCTTGTGGCTATGTCGGAGACTAGGGCTCAGTGGTGTACTGATGATAGAATGCCGTCGCAGCGTGTGGCTGTTGGTGCGTCGCACTTCGATGATGGTAGGGCCAATAACGATGCGGTGCTTTCGCATGATGCCTCATATAGTTTCCCCGCCTTTGAGTGGTGTGCGAAACAGGGTGATGCTTGGTATATCCCTGCGGTGAATGAGATGAAGGAGCTATGTCGTAATCTCGGCACGATTAACGATGCAATAAAGGCTAATGGTGGCACGCCTATATCGCAGGCCCTCTATGCAACATCTACCGAGAAGAACTCTTGTAAGTGCTACTATTTTGTTGCAGCCCATGATGGCTTGGGCTATGACCACTATAGCGATAAGACAGATAAATGCCTTGTACGTCCTATTGCGGCGTTCTAATAGTTCTTTAAGCAAAAAGATAGGGTGTCTCAGCTGAGATACCCTATCTTTTTTGTGTAAGCAAAAGCCTACTTCTTGCCCTTTGGCGCAAGAATCATATTCATCTTCTTGCCATCGAGCTTTGGCATAAGCTCCACGCGTGCATACTCCTCCAAGTCGTTGGCAAAGCGCAACAACAAGATTTCGCCCTGCTCCTTGAAGACAATCGAGCGACCACGGAAGAATACGTATGCCTTAACCTTTGCACCCTCCTTGAGGAAGTTCTCGGCATGCTTAAGCTTAAAGTTGTAGTCGTGGTCATCAGTCTGTGGACCAAAACGAATCTCCTTGATGACAACCTTAACCTGCTTTGCCTTAATCTCCTTAGCCTTCTTCTTCTGCTGGTAGAGGAACTTCTGGTAGTCGGCAATACGGCATACTGGTGGATCGGCCTTTGGAGAGATCTCTATAAGGTCGAGCTCCATCTCATCGGCAAGGCGGATAGCCTCCTTGATGGGTAGCACGAGGTTGGGCTCAACGTTCTCGCCTACAACACGCACAGTGGGTGCTGTAATCTCGTCGTTGATGCGATTAGGGTTCTCCTGCTGCGGACGACGACCACGCTGTTGGTCGCGCTGCTGCTGGTTGTTGTTTTGTTGCTGGTTATTCCCCTGCACCTGTGGGCGCGGGCGGAATGGAAATTGTCCTGCCAAATTGGTTAATTGTTAGTTAGACGTATGTTGTTTCTTACTTGTTTGCTGCGATCTCCTGAGCAACCATATCCTTCATGAACTGAGCGAACTCGTCGATGGTCATCTGACCCTTATCGCCCTCGCCCTGTGCACGTACAGATACCTTGCGCTCAGCAGCCTCCTTCTCACCTACGATGAGTAGGTATGGGATACGCTTAAGCTCATTATCGCGAATCTTACGACCTATCTTCTCGTTACGGTCGTCGATCTGTGTGCGTACATCCTGTGCGTTGAGTGCGCGTACCACCTCCTCAGCATAGTCGTTGAACTTCTCAGAGATAGGAAGAACGACAACCTGGTCTGGGGTGAGCCACAATGGGAACTTACCAGCGGTATGCTCCAACAATACTGCCACGAAGCGCTCCATAGAGCCGAATGGCGCACGGTGAATCATGATAGGACGGTGTAGCTTATCGTCTGAGCCCTTATATGTGAGGTCGAAACGCTCTGGGAGGTTGTAGTCAACCTGTATGGTACCAAGCTGCCAGCTACGACCCAACGCATCCTTAACCATGAAGTCGAGCTTAGGACCGTAGAATGCCGCCTCGCCAAGCTCAACAGTGGTCTTTAGACCCTTCTCCTCGCATGCCTGGATGATAGCTCCCTCGGCCTTTGCCCAGTTCTCGTCAGAGCCGATATATTTCTCTGTGTTGTTAGGGTCGCGAAGTGAAATCTGCGCTGTGTAGTTGTCAAACTTCAAGGTGCGGAAGATATACAATACGATGTCGATAACCTTCTCGAACTCTTCCAATAGCTGGTCGGGACGTACGAACAAGTGGGCATCATCCTGCGTGAATGAGCGTACACGTGTAAGACCGTGCAACTCGCCAGACTGCTCGTAGCGATATACGGTACCGAACTCTGCCAAACGAACAGGAAGATCCTTATATGAGCGTGGCTTAGAGCGGTATATCTCGCAGTGGTGAGGACAGTTCATAGGCTTTAGCAAGTACTCCTCACCCACGAATGGAGTGTGGAAAGGTTGGAACGAGTCCTTGCCATACTTAGCATAGTGACCTGATGTAACGTATAGGTCCTTGTTACCGATATGTGGGGTGATTACCTGCTGATAGCCGTAGTCCTTCTGAATCTGACGCAAGAAGCGCTCCAAACGGTCGCGAAGCTCTGCGCCCTTAGGCAACCACATTGGAAGACCCTGACCTACGCGCTGTGAGAACATGAACAACTCGAGGTCCTTGCCGAGCTTACGGTGGTCACGTTTCTTGGCCTCCTCCAAGAGTGCGAGGTGCTCGTCAAGCATCGACTTCTTAGGGAATGATACACCGTAGATACGGGTGAGCATCTTGTTCTTCTCGTTACCACGCCAGTAGGCACCAGCGATAGAGGTAAGCTTGATAGCCTTAATATAGCCCGTGTTAGGGATATGTGGGCCACGACATAGGTCGGTGAAAGCACCGTTGGTATAGAATGAGATTGTGCCATCCTCAAGGTCTGAGATAAGCTCCACCTTGTACTGGTCACCCTTCTCGGTGAAGGTCTTGAGGGCGTCAGCCTTAGAGACCTCTGTGCGTACCAATGCCTCCTTGTTGCGTGATAGCTCCACCATCTTCTGCTCGATCTTCTCGAGGTCAGCCTCGGTGATAGCCACTGGTGAATCTACGTCGTAGTAGAAGCCGTTGTCGATAGCGGGACCGATACCGAACTTGATACCTGGGTATAGAGCCTCAAGAGCCTCGGCGAGGAGGTGTGATGTGGTGTGCCAGAAGGCGTGCTTACCCTCTGCGTCGTCCCACTTGAAGAATTTGATTGTGCAGTCACTGTCAATCGCGCGCATCATATCTACTGTTGCGCCATTTACCTCAGCTGCAAGTGAGTCAGCAGCTAAACGAGGGCTGATGCTCTCTGCCACCTGAAAGGCAGTTGTCCCCTTGGCAAACTCTCTTACTGAGCCATCAGGGAAGGTTACTTTAACCATGATTAATAATTGTTTTAATTGTTTATGTTTATGAGTACCTTCGTAGCTCCACAATAACGAGACGGATTACTACTCAGCTGTACTCCTTATCATCTATTCATTGTCGCTATTTCTCTGCGACAGCATCTTTGCATAATATACGATACGATATATCGAGAAAGCCGCTATTGCGCATGATACCAACGCTATAACCCACTTCTTATACTCTATTGCATTGATGCAGTATTTGACTGCTCCAGCAAGTACTACGGCGAAGAGCACGATGAATACTATGCCGATTATCTTATTCATACAATTCATACTCTCTTAGTCGTTCTGCTCCTGCTCGGGGAGGTCCTTAATCGAAATGTCGCGACCTCGCTCCCTCTCAAAGTGCTCCAAAGGATGCTCGTTCCACTCCTCCCATGCTCTGCGGCGACGTACAATGTCGATAGCCTCATATATGGCGTTGCGCATAGAGGACTCATCGGCGATACCCTTGCCTGCGATGTCGTATGCCACACCGTGGTCGGGCGATGTGCGTACCTCAGAAAGCGAGGCTGTGAAGTTAACGCCATTAGGCGTCAAGGTCTTGAATGGTGCCAAGCCCTGGTCGTGGTACATCGCGAGGATGGCGTCATAGTTTTTATACTGACCCGATGCGAAGAAACCGTCAGCGGCAAAGGGTCCAAAGGCAAGAATCTCCTGCTCGTATGCCTCGACAATGGCGGGATTTATAATATCCTGCTCCTCGCCACCCAAAAGACCACCATCGCCAGCGTGTGGATTTAGCGCCAACACTGCTACCTTAGGGCGTACTATGCCGAAGTCCTGACGCATAGATGCGTTCATCTGCTTGATGCGCTCAACGATAAGCTCTTTGTTGAGTACCTCGGCTACGCGTGATACGGGAACGTGGATTGTCACAAGACCTACGCGCATGAGCTCCGAGGTCATAATCATAAGTGGCTCGCCATCAAGCTCCTTGGCAAGAAACTCCGTATGTCCCGTATATGAGAAGTCGGCGCTTTGTATCATCTCCTTGTCGATAGGTGCTGTTACAAGTGCGTCGATAGCGCCACTCTTAAGGTCATTGATGGCGCTGCGTAGTGCCGCTGCTGCAGCCTCGCCACCCGCCTTTGAGGGCTTGCCAGGAGTTATTGATAGCTCCTTGGTGCCACACTCAACGAGATTTACACGTCCGTGCTGTGCCTTATGTGCATTGTCAATAGTGTGCAGACGCACCTCGTCATACCCCTGCGCGCTCACCACCTTCTGATAGTAAGCCGCAACAATAGGAGAGCCATATACCACGGGGGTGAAGAGCTCCATAAGACGGTTGTCCGCAAATATTTTGAGTATAATCTCCCAGCCAATACCATTGGTGTCGCCCTGCGAGATACCTATTTTTAGTCTATTGTTCATAGTAACTATCTGCTAATAAAGTACAAATATACAAATTGTTGGCTAATATGCAAATAGTTATCCAAAAAAAGTCGCTTTATTTATACGAAGTGACTCTTTTTGGGGCGCAAGACGATAAGGTATGTGGCGGGGTGGAACTACATTCTACGGCGGAACTCAGCAAGGACAATGCCCGTCGCCATAGCCACGTTAAGTGACTCAGATGTAGGGGTGTTGATAGGGTATGAAGGTATCAATATACGGCTTGTAACCGCCTGGCGGCACTCCTCGCTAAGACCTCTGCCCTCGTTGCCCATGACGACTATGCCGTTGGGCGTAAGGCTCTTGGTATATATGTTTTCGCCATCGAGTAGTGTGCCATAAATAGGGATGTTACGCTCTGAGGCCTTTCTTAAAACAGAGGTCAAGTTATCGGTGTAGTGCACCCTAACACGTAGTATTGCACCCATTGTTGCCTGCACAACCTTAGGGTTGTATAGATCGGCGCACTCCGCAGAGCAGATGATATCCTTGATGCCAAACCAGTCGGCAAGGCGTACGATGGTGCCTAAGTTCCCGGGGTTCTGAACGCCGTCGAGGGCTATCGCAAGGTTGTGGCTTAGTTGCTCTATGTCAAGTTTATATCGTGGCTGTTCAACAACGGCAAGAACCTCCGTTGCGCTCTTAAGCTGAGATATGCGCTCCATAGTTTTTTGGTCGATAACCTCGGCATTAGGGTAGGCGCAGTCGTGGCGTGTGGTGTATATGCCGCGCACACGGAAGTTGGAAGAGATAATCTCCTCCACGAGTTTTGCCCCCTCAGCAACGAATAGGTGCTCATTGTCGCGCACACGCTTGTCTGCAAGTGAGCGCACAAACTGAATTTCTGCCTTTGTCATCGTCTCTCCTCTATTGTAAATGTCTCTCCCTCATGCGCCACATCTGCATTGGGGAATATCTCTCGGCACTCCTCGGCGAGCTGCTCCAAATCCTTATACCGTGCTGAGAAGTGACCTATTATAAGCCTCCCAGCCTCAGCCTTAAGGGCTGCCTTAGCTGCCTCGGTGGTTGTTGAGTGACCGCGGCCTGTTGCCCACTGCTCGTCGCGTGCGGAGTAGGTAGCCTCATGATACATGAGGTCGCAACCCTTAACTCTCTCTGCGGCCTTGGGCGAGTAGTTCGTATCCGAAAGATAGGCGTAGGAGCGAGCCTTATAAGGTATGAATGCTACCTCGGCGTTGGGTATTACCTCGCCATTATCGCGTACTATATCCTCACCGCGCTTGGCGGCAACTATCTCGGCTATTGAGAGATTGTGTTTCTCGATTTTGAATTTATCGACCTTGTGCTGTGGCTGCTTCTCCTTAAAATGAAAGCCCGCCGTAGGTATGCGGTGGCGTAGGGGCACAGACCACACCTCAAGAGTGCTATTCTCGAAGATTATCTTATGCTCCGTTGTGCGTATCTCATGCCACTTAATCTCGTAGGGTAAATCATCCCAGAAGTATTGGCGATGATGCTCCAATATATCGCCCATAGGCGCTGGAGCGTATATATCAAGAGGTGTGCGTTTGCCCTCCAGTCCGAGTGTGGCAATAAGAGGGAAGAGACCATAGCAGTGGTCGGCATGCAGATGTGAGATAAACACAGCCCTAAGGCGTAGCGGATTTATGCCACGCCTTATGAGCTGATGTTGTACCCCCTCGCCTGCATCAACAAGGTAGTATTGCTCGTTGAGGTTTACCACCTGTGCTGATGGATGGGCATTAGGTGTGGGCTTGGCAGCTGAATTGCCAAGTATGGTTACGCTAAATGCCATCTAAAGCATTACTGTGCAAGCAACCAACGCTCGCAGTCCAACGCTGCGATACAGCCTGAGCCGGCAGCGGTGATAGCCTGACGGTAGTGTGGGTCCTTAACGTCGCCAGCAGCGAATACACCCTCTACAGATGTCTTAGATGTGCCAGGAATAACCTTGATGTAACCCTGCTCATCGAGCTCCAACTGACCCTTGAACACCTCTACATTAGGGTGGTGACCAATAGCGAGGAAGAAGCCCATGATATCCAATACACGCTCCTCACCTGAGGTGCTAACAACGCGTACGCCTGTTACGCCATCCTCGTCGCCAAGAACCTCAGCGGTGTTGTGCTCGAAGAGAACCTCGATGTTTGGTGTGTTGAAGACACGCTCCTGCATAGCCTTAGAAGCGCGCAAGTAGTTCTTACGAACAATAAGGTAAACCTTCTTACAGATTGAAGCAAGGTATGTAGCCTCCTCGCAAGCGGTGTCACCACCACCTACTACTGCTACATCCTGCTTGCGGTAGAAGAAACCGTCGCATGTGGCACATGCGCTAACGCCCATACCGCGGAACTTAGCCTCAGACTCCAAGCCGAGATACTTAGCAGAAGCACCTGTAGCAACGATGACAGCATCTGCCTCAATCTCGTGCTCGTGGTCAACAACAGCCTTGAAAGGACGCTGTGAAAGGTCGATGTTTGTGATGATGCCCTTACGTACATCGGCACCAAAACGCAATGCCTGCTTGCGCAAATCCTCCATCATGAGTGTGCCGGTGATACCCTCTGGGTAGCCTGGGAAGTTCTCAATCTCGGTGGTTGTTGTGAGCTGACCGCCTGGCTCGATACCCTCATACAATACTGGTGAGAGGTTAGCACGTGAAGTGTAGATAGCAGCTGTGAAACCAGCAGGGCCACTACCAATAATCAATACTTTTACCTTTTCCATAATCTTCTTTTTTTAAGTGTTTTAGTTATTGTGTCTATAATCTGTTTCTTAGCGTGTTGCGAAGAAGTCGCGTTCTTTTTCTCTCTCATCGCGAAAGTCGTAGCCGTAGCCTATCATCATTGTGGTGCCCGTATCGCGCTGACGGTCTGCCTCTGTGGACTCGCGCATGCGGCGTATGATATTCTCCGAGGCGGCTATGACCTCGTCGATGTCGCTATTTGTCGGCTGCTTGCCCATGATGCCTCCCAAGATGTTATACGCATAGCCTGCTGCCATATCGCGGTAGCTATCCATAGCTACGCGAAGCTGCGATGTAATGTCGTCGAGCGAGCTATCATCGCTCTGGGCAAGGTGGAGGATATGCTCGAGCTGCGTTGTCGATAGATATTGACCTGCAATATCCACCCACTCACCATGGCACGCCTCGTTGGACTTGGTATAGTCGCCCGCCTTAAGCATCGCGCCCAACGATGCTGCGATGGCGCTATTATATAGCTTGATGCCTCGCTGAAGCATCGTTGCCTTGATTGTCGTTCTATTATATGTGTAGCTCTTTGCCTCTGCATCCTCCTCCTCGAAGCGCGTGAGTATGTCGACACCTCGGAGCATCTTACCCGTGATGAAGGGGTTGAACTCGTCGAAGTGGATGTTGTCGTGCTTGAGCTTGCGCTTGTCGCGCGTCTGCCACTTCTCGGTGTCGCGCACCGTGCCGTAGCTCGTGAGGGCTATGGCGGGGATGAGAATCGACTGTCCACCCTCCTCAATGAGGTATGAGTAGGGCATATCCTGCGTGTCGTGGTGTCGCGAGTGTCTGCCGAGAATTACGGTATATGGACCCTCGATGGCGGGTGACATGACGTAGGCGTTGCTACCAAACTTCGAGCCTCGCTGGTGCACCGACTGATGCACAGCACCACTCTTGAAGAGGTGGTTCGACTGGTTGGTGCCACTGCCGGCGTTGAAGAATGAGAAGATACCGGCGATGAGCAGCGACGACTTATGGTGCGATACCGTGAAGGGACCGGCAAATATCGCTGCCGCCTCGCCATTTTCACAGTGGCAGTTGGCGAAGAATAGTGAATCAACAGCGGTAAAGCCATTGCCTAAGTGAGAGCACTCGCCCACGAAGCAGCGCTCGATGCAGGCGCCGCTATCCACCACGGCGTGGTTGTCGAGGATAAAATCTTTGGCACGAACATCAACACCAAGTGTCGAGTCGCCCATGATTGTGCCATTCTCAATATGCGAGCTGCCCTCGATGGTGGTGTTTGGACCGATGTTAACCTCGCGGATGAACTTAACGCCGAGGATTGTCACCCTGTCCCCCACCTTGCCTATCAATGAGCGATACTGCTCCACCTCGCGCTCGACCTTTGCCATGAGCTGCTCCACGGCGCGTTGACGGTTGCGCAACATGGTCATGATGTAGGCAATCTGCGCTGTGAGGGTGGCGTAGATAGGGATACTACGTCCGCCATTCTCATTTACTGCCGCTACCATCACACCATTGCCAAAGGTCGATGTGTGGCGACACTCCATACGTAGTACGGAGTCGATGCGACAATCATTGCCAATATGATAGTTGGCTATCGTAGAGAATGTTATGTATGTGTTTGAGCCGATATGCACTTCTCCATAAAGGCGCACACCTGTGAGCTGCTCGACATGAAAGTCGTCAGCCACAACGATATGTTCCCAGCACTCCGCCGAGCATCCTCGCTGCTCAAGGGTGCGTTGCTCATCTATGGTTAGATGTCTGCTCATCGTTCTCTAATCTCTCTTTGTGTACACCACACGTTTGGTCTCGAAGAATGGGTCGTCGAACATCGTGCTTATGTCGTAGATGTCCCATTTACGGCGTGTTGCAGCAAGCTCCTCGGCAAGCTCACCTCCCTTGAGGTATAGGATGCCATTAGGAAGTGTCCCTGCCTCACCCTTGCGAAGTATCTGCCATGCCCATGGCATAAATCTTGCCATCTCGGTTACGGCGCGCGATACAACATAATCTGCCTTCACGCCAAGCTCCTCGGCACGGCAGTTTACGGCTCTTAAGTTCTCGATGTTTGCACCCTCCTTCACGCCCTCAACAACGCGTATCTTCTTAGCAATGGAGTCCACGGCGATGAACTCCACCTCGGGGAACATGATAGCTAAGGGTACTGATGGGAAGCCACCACCGCAGCCGATATCTACCACAAGAGCGCCGCTATTGAAGTTGCACACCTTAGCAATTGCCAACGAGTGTAGGATGTGGCGCGTGTAGAGGTGCTCCATATCCTTGCGCGATATTACGTTTATGCGGCTATTCCAATCGCTATACAAGGCCTCGAGCGCCTCATATTGGCGCTGCTGCCTCTCGGTGATATCGGGAAAATATCTCAATATAAGCTCGCTATTCATACCCTTTACTCCTTTTCTAAAATCATCTTACATACCGCAGCCTTAGCTCGACGTATCTGTGTCTTTACCGTGTTAATAGGCTTGTTTAGTCTTTCGGCAATCTCTTCGTAGGAGCACTCATCCAGAAAGCGCATCTCGATAATCTGTCGATAGTCCTCTGATAGCTCGTTGAGCGAGGCGTCGAAGTGTGCCTTACGCTGGCTGATTATAACACTCTCCTCGGGGGTTGGTGTTGTCGCTGCGGGCGCTCGGAATGTCTCGTCTATATGTACATCATCGGAGCGGCGGCGCAGATGGTCTACTAAGGTGTTGCGTGCTATGGTATATACCCACTGCCCAAATGTGTAGTTCGACGAGTAGTCGCCTAAGTGAAGATAGACTTTGATGAAGGTCTCCTGCAGCAGGTCGCTCGCTATGTCCTTGCCCCCTGTGCGTTGTTCGAAGAGCCTCAATAGAGCCTCCTGATAGCGCGTAAATAGGTGCTCAAAGGCGTGCTGATCACCCTTCGAGGCAAGCTCCACAAGCTGAGCGTCGCTGGCAACAATATACTCCTCTATCTCCATACCTTAGCCTTGCCGTCGTGTCTCTTGAGTGATATTATATACTCTATAGCTGGTCCGAAAATGTCGAATATCCAGTAGCGCATGACAACGCTGCTCTCGCCCAACTTGCGTGCCGTACGGCGTGTCGACCATACGACAATCAGGTAGCGTAGGAACAGAAGCGCTGCAACGCCAATCTTCACCTCGAAGGGCATGATTACGATTGCCACTAATGCGCAGAGGAAGAGTAGTAGTCGGCTTCCCTGCTCGCGACGAGAGTCCTGCTGCACACCAGTAGGATAGTAGCGTGTTGTGATGCTATTGTAGCGCATTGTGTTTAGCCACTCGTGCCAGCTGTTATCGCGCTGTTCGACGATGGTTGCGCGGCGTGTGAGTACCGCCGAGCAGCGTGACATGGGGGCTAATTGCTGCAGGTAGAGATCGTTTTCGCCACTATCAAGATTTAGATGCGAAAAGCCTCGTGTCGAGTCGTAGAGCTCGCGCGTAAAGCCGAAGTTGCATCGTGGGGCGTAGTATGGCTTGCCACTCACGGCTGCTGCCATGGCATTACGCTGGCGGTGGAACTCGGTCATACGCATAAGGTAGTGCTTGAGCGTGTCGTCCTCAAACTCTGGGATCATCGGACCAATGACAATGTTGTTGCGCTCGAAGCCCTTTGCCATGTAGGCTACCCACTCATTGCTGATGGGGTGCGCCCCCGTTGTAGTGAAGAGTAGGTTGTCATACTGCGCCGACTTGATGCCAATGTTTAGCGCCTGCTTGGTGGTGATGTATAGGCGGTCGTTGCCACCCAACTTCGTGAGGCGCATATTGGAGTAGTTCTCCTTGATGCGCTGAAGCTCTGTGTAGTAGTCGATGTCGCCACCCACATATACCACAATTACCTCATAGTAGCTATACTCTTGAGCCAATAGCGCTGGGCACTCATCTGTTAGAAACTGCTCATTCTCTCCGCGTACTACAACAATCACCGAGATTGGCACAGGGTCGTTGGTGCGGCTTTTTTGGCGCATTAGTCGAAAGCGTGATATGCGGTTATAGCGTATGGCGTAGTAGTAGAACTGCACAATGAAGAGCAGTAAAATTACTCCAATTAGTGCTGTGCCTTGCCATGTGTAGTGTTCAAGTATATTGTCTAAAAAGTGCATCGTAGTTATATAGTATATAATCGCACAAAGATAGTGAAATAAATCCTAAATCGCAATTCGAAGATAACAATTATTTTTCCACTCGTCTCAATCGCGAAAAAAAGATCGAATTTTCACGGTCGCTTGTAGTGGATATACGGTATAAAATAGGTCTATTTTACGCATGGATAATTGTGCGAAAATAGTTCTTAAAAAGGTCGTCTTGCGCGGGCGTGTTGAGAGTGTTGGCTGGTTTTGTGATGTATGGTTGTAATCTACTGATAATCAATGCGAAGTTATAATAATCTCTCTATTGGTTGATTATTACATCCTTTTTTTGTATCTTTGCGCGTTATATATACTGATATGAAGTTTACGTTGCAATACACGGCGCCAGATAGCAAGGCGCGAGCAGGTCTTATTGAGACAGATCACGGTCCTATTCAGACCCCGATATTTATGCCAGTGGGCACGGCGGCTGCCATGAAGGGTATCTTTCATCGCGATGTGGAGGCTGAGGCAAAGGCGCAGATAATCCTTGCCAACACCTACCACCTATATCTGCGTCCCGGTATGGAGATTATCGAGCGCGCTGGTGGCGTGCACCAATTCTCATCGTGGACCAAGCCGATGCTTACTGATAGTGGTGGTTTTCAGGTCTTTTCGCTTGCGGCGTGTCGTAAACTCAAGGAGGATGGTTGCCATTTCCAGTCGCATATTGATGGCTCGCGCCACGTCTTTACCCCTGAGAGCGTGATAGATACGGAGCGTACCATTGGTGCTGATATCATGATGGCGTTTGATGAGTGTCCTCCGGGCGATGCTCCCTACGACTACGCTAAGAAGTCGTTGGCTCTCACCGAGCGTTGGCTCGATCGCTGCTTTAATCGCTATCATCAGACGGCGCCTAAGTGGGGTCACTATCAGTCCTTGTTCCCCATTGTGCAGGGTGCGGGCTATGCAGACTTGCGCGAGCAGGCTGCGCGTAACGTCTTGCAGTATGATGCCGATGGCTATGCCATTGGTGGCTTGGCAGTAGGTGAGCCTACCGACGTCATGTACTCTATGATTGAGGTGTGCAATGCCGTTTTGCCGACCGATAAGCCACGCTACTTGATGGGTGTGGGCACACCTGTCAATATCCTTGAGGCGATAGACAGGGGTGTGGATATGTTCGACTGTGTTATGCCTACGCGTAATGGTCGTAATGGTCAGCTCTTCACCTCGGAGGGTGTCATAAACATTCGAAATAAGAAGTGGGAGATGGACTTCTCGCCTATCGACCCTAATGGCGTTACCTTTGTTGACCACCAGTATACCAAGGCATATCTACACCACCTCGTTGTATGTAAGGAGATGCTTGCAGCGCAGATTGCCTCGCTACATAACACCGCCTTCTACCTGTGGCTTGTTGGTGAGGCGCGTCGCCACATCATCGAGGGCGACTTCAAGAGCTGGAAGATGATGATGGTGGAGAAGTTGTCGCGCCGCCTATAATATTTGCACACTATGAAGCGTAGAATAATCCCAGACTTTCCTGGTTGCAGGACCATCGATAGGTATATCCTCGGCAAGTTCTTGAGGACATACATCTTTGGTCTTATTGCAATGGTGATAGTCATCGTCATCTTCGACTACTCGGAGAAGGTCGATGACTTCATGGAGAAGGGTGCGCCAACCGAGGCGATTATTTATAACTACTATCTCAACTTTATCCCCTATATCGTCAATCAGTTCTCGGCGCTATTCACCTTTATTGCGGTGATATTCTTCACCTCGAAGATGGCAATGCAGACCGAGATTGTTGCCGTATTGTCGGGAGGCGTAAGCTTTAGACGCCTGTTGTGGCCCTACTTTTTGGGCTCGTTGATAATCGCCGCCACCAGCTTAGCGCTCAACCTATGGGTAATCCCAGTGTCGCAGGGGGAGAGTAACGAGTTCTTGAAGAAGTATATGAAGAAGAATCCGCAGCTGCGATACGACCCTGTTGTTGTGCAGGAGATTGCGGAGAATGAATACCTTATCATCCAGGGCTATAACCCTGCTAATGAGCTTGTTCCTGCGGTCTATCATGAGGTATACGATGAGAATAAGAACCTGATTTATAAGCAGGAGGCTAAGAACGTGCGAATAAACGAGCAGACCGGAGAGTGGACTGCTGATCGTAGTAAGGTCTATACCCGAGTTGGTGAGAATGAGTTCACCATCGAAAATCGTATGTTCTACAACGAGAAGCTTGATACCGATGTCCGCGATCTTGGGCAGATAAAGCAGGTTGTTAAGACGATGACCATCGAGGAACTCAACGAGTATCGTGAGGAGCACGTGCGTAGAGGCTCCAAGAGCGTTGCAATCATCGATGTGGAGCGTCATGCGCGCTTCTCGTACCCGCTCTCAACCTTTATTTTGACAATCATAGGTGTGTGCCTATCATCGCGTAAGGTGCGTGGTGGTATAGGTGTGCACATTGGATTAGGTATTACGTTATGTTTCAGCTATATAATGTTGGGTCGTGTCTCGGAGCAGATAGCCATGAGCGGAAGTATAGAGCCATGGATTGGTGTGTGGCTCCCCAACATGATATTTGCGGTCATAGCCATCTTCCTGTATTTTAAAGCACAAAAATAGTTATGCGAACGATTAATGAGATTTCCGATGCTGTTCGTCGTGGAGAGCGCATATCCACTGATGATGCCATTACGCTATGGCGTGAGGCTCCATTATGGCTTCTGGGAGAGCTTGCCACGGAGCGTAAGCGTAGGGTGAGTGGCGATTATGTATTTTACAATCGCAATGTGCATATTGAGCCATCCAACATATGCCTTTTCAACTGTGAGTTCTGCTCGTTTAGACGTCGCGAGGGAGATGCCGATGCGTGGTTTATGAGTGTCGATGAGGTTGAGGCACGTGCCATGGAGCTGCAGTCGAAGGATATTACCGAGGTACATATCGTTGGTGGCGTGCACCCCTCTCACTCGCTCGACACCTACTGCGAGATGATACGCCGCGTGAAGAGCGCTTTGCCTCATGTCTCGGTTAAGGCGTATACCGCCGTTGAGCTCTTCTATATGATTCGCAAGGCGGAGGTTACCGTTGTTGAGGGCTTGCGTCGCCTTATGGAGGCGGGCATGGATAGCATTCCGGGTGGTGGCGCCGAGATCTTCGACGAGGAGCTTCGTAGTAAGATATGCCCTGATAAGTGTAGCTCGGATGAGTGGTTGGCAGTGCACCGTGCTGCCCACCATATGGGGTTGCATACCAACTGTACGATGCTCTATGGACATATTGAGAGTATCGAGCAGCGTGTAGACCACCTAAATCGTCTTCGTGAGCTGCAGGACTATGCCCCAGGCTTCGATGCCTTCATACCGTTGAAGTATCGTAGCCGCAACAATCGTATGTCGGAGATTGGCGAGACATCTGTTGAGGATGACTTACGAACAATCGCCGTCAGCCGTATCTTCCTCGATAATATCGCCCATATTAAGGCTTACTGGGTGGCCTATGGAAAGGCTACCACGGAGATAGCATTGGCATATGGCGCTGATGATATCGATGGAACTATCGATGATAGCACGAAGATATACTCTATGGCGGGCGCTGATGCCTCTCCTTCGATGAGTGTCGAGGAGCTTGAGGCGTTGGTGCGTGATGCTGGCTTTGTGCCTGTTGAGCGCGATACGCATTACAATGTCGTCGACCGTGATGGTCGTTATGCCTCATTGCCTAATCTCGGTGTGGCGGCTGCGGGCGCTGCGCTTGTGGCGACGGCAGCTACGGCAGCAGCTGCTGCAACGGAGGTGGCGACGGGTGTTGCAGCGGAGGCAGCGTCGGCTGTTGCGGAGTCTGCAGCGGATGTCGTCTCTTCGGGTGAGGCTACGCAGTGTGGCGCGGACGCCGCAGCGGCGGAGGCTACCGTGAACCTTAAGACGGCAATGCTTGATGCCGATAGTGGTGATGAGCAGAGTAGCGAGAATGTTGAAGAGGAGGAGAAGGTTATGACCAAGAAAGAGAAGTTTGTTGCAGGACTAAAGAGGTTTTGGCAGGGTGTGAAGCGCTCTTATAGGCGTTTCCGCATATTGTATCATATGTTCTTCATAGCTATATTCTTGGTATGTGTCGGTGTTGGACTCTACTTCGGCTTGAAGATAGGCACGCGCCACGGAGAGGTTATCGAGCTTCCTAATTTTGAGCGCTTGACGTTGGATGAGGCACGCGATATTGCTCAGAGCATGGATCTTGAGATTGTCATTCGCGATGAGGTCTACAACGAGCAGGTGGCTCCAGGCTTGATCATAGATCAGAACCCTAAACCATCGAGCGTACGCACTGTGATGGTTAAGCCGGGACGCCGTATATATGTTACGGTCAACTCTGCCGAGCCTGAGGATCTGCCTGTGCCGTATGTTGCGAGTCAGGGCTTATCGGCAGCACTGCAGGAGCTCACCCTCGCAGGCTTTGTCGTTGAGAAGCTTATCTATGAGCCTGGCGAGTATGGAAATATTGTTTTGAGGCAGGAGATTAATAAACGCCCTGTTGAGGCCACGGATAGGGCGATTATGCCTCGCGGTACGGGTATAACGCTATATATCTCTTACGACAAGAGGGCGCCATATACGGAGCTTCCTAACGTTCTCAACACACCGCTTACGGAGGCACGTACAAAGCTCTGGGAGTCGGGATTTTATGTTGGCGAGATTATCTACGATGGTAGCGTTGATATGCGTGACCGTCGCAATACGCTTGTCTATCGCATGGATGTAGCATCAAGGGAGGAACTCGCTTATGGTGCGAAGCTCAAATATGGTGAGGAGGTGACAATATATATGACTGCCGATACGAGTCTTGCGCGTACGTCATATGTTGAGGCTATAGATATCGTTAAGGAGAATCGTAAAAAGCCCGCCCCAGCCGTGCCTATCACCTACGAGAAGGAGGAGGAAGAGGATGAGTATGACGATGATTACTACAATGAGGAGGAGCCTGTTGCCGAGGAGTCACCTGTCGAGTCGTCGACCGTCGAGGAGGTGACACCAGAGCAGGCACCTATAGATGTAGAAAATCTTGTCGTTGATGATTCGGCAGATGAAGGATTCTTTATTTAGAATCGAGATATGGTAAACAATATAGATAATCGTGTTGCACAGCTCGATGATGAGCTTTTGGAGGATCTCGATACGCAGGGTGCCGATGGCGTAGTGGAGGATGGCGACGAGATGTATGAGCACTTCGCGGTGACGGTGGATAAGGGGCAGTCGATGATGCGCCTCGATAAGTTCCTCGTTACACGCCTCGAGAATACCTCGCGCAACCGCATACAGGCGGCTGCCGATGGACAGAATATCCTTGTCAATGGCAAGCCTCAGAAGTCGAGCTATAAGATCAAGCCCCTCGACCAAATATCTATCGTCATGCCCTATCCTCGCCGCAAGGAGGAGATTGTGCCCGAGAATATCCCATTGGATATTGTCTATGAGGATGATGATATTATCGTGGTGAATAAGGAGGCGGGCATGGTCGTGCATCCAGGTGTCGGCAACCATAGCGGCACGCTTGTCCACGCGCTGTCGTACCACCTTAAGGATCTGCCTATGTTCTCCGAGGGCAATGCCCGCGCAGGTCTTGTGCACCGTATCGATAAGGATACCTCGGGATTGCTGGTCGTGGCGAAGAACGAGAGGGCGCACGCCTCGCTTGCCAAGCAGTTTTTCGACCATACCATCTATCGCCGCTATATAGCCCTCGTGTGGGGTAACCTCAGGGAGGATGAGGGTACTATCATCGGTAATATCGGTCGTAGTCCCAAGGAGCGCCTTCAGATGTATGTCTTTGCCGATGGCTCAGATGGCAAGCATGCCGTGACACACTTCAAGGTGTTGCGCCGCTATGGCTATGTTACCCTTGTTGAGTGTCGGTTGGAGACTGGTCGCACGCACCAGATACGCGTGCACATGTCATGGCAGGGACACCCCTTGTTCAACGACGAGCGCTATGGTGGCGACCGCATATTGAAGGGCACCACGTTCCAGAAGTATAAGCAGTTTATCGAGAACTGCTTCAAGCTCATCCCGCGCCAGTCGCTGCATGCGCGTGCTTTGGGCTTCAACCACCCGACTACGGGCAAGTATATGCAGTTCGACTCGGAGCTACCGGAGGATTTCAAGGCGGTGCTGCAGAAGTGGGAGGGATATACCGACTCTGTGGGCTTGGATCTTGATGAGGTATAGATAATACATATATATAATATAAAGAGTTATGACCCAACAGGAGTTTGCAGCACGTTATAGCTACGACCCGAAGAGCGATCAGCTCGGCTCGGGAGGCTTTGGCTCGGTCTATAAGGCTTATGACAATGAGGACGACTGCTTCGTTGCGCTCAAGATAGCGCATGTCGATATGCAGCACCCCGAGTTGCGCCTGCGCAATGAGGTTGCTAAGGCCGAAAAACTGAAGCATAAGAACGTTGCGCGCTACGATGCCTGCTATACCTTCACTACCTTCTCTGGTGAGATGGATATCGCCGTTATGCGCTACTATGAGCATGGCAGCCTTGATGGCTTTATGCGCGGGGGTGATCTAAGCATGGAGGAGCGCTACGACATACTCACTCAGATACTTGAGGGTATCGCCTACCTGCATAGCCACGGCATTATCCACCGCGACCTTAAGCCTCAGAATGTGCTTATAGTGCACCATGCGGGACGCTATATCCCCAAGATTACCGACTTCGGTATCTCTAAGCAGCTGGAGGATGGCGAGAGCTCATTGGTGAGTAACTCGGTGCTTGGTGGCACACGCTCGTTTGCCTCGCCCGAGCAGCTCTGCGAGAGGGAGATACGCAAGAATACCGACCTGTGGAGCTTCGGTGTTATCGCCTACTATATGCTTGTCGGCGAGCTTCCGTTTACTACGGGCACCTTCTCACAGTCGAGCGACGAGGGACGTAGCGAGCAGCTCAGACAGATACTCTCGGGTCGCCTCCCCGAGAAGATAAATGGTGTTTCTGGGCCCTGGCTGAGCGTTATCCGTGGCTGCTTGGTTGTCGATGGCACCCAGCGCCTGCAGCATGCCGAGGAGTGCTTATATATACTACGAAACTATAAGCCTGCCGAGGAGAGAGTTGTCGTGGAGGTGGTCGCTGATGAGAAGCCCGCTGTTGTTGTTGAGTCGGATACTACCCATATCGACAACGCCGCCCCTGCCGAGCAACCAACGATAGATGCCCCTTCGGATGAGCAGTCCACCCCATCGCAGCCAAAGAAAAAGAGTAAGTTGTGGCTATGGATGTTGCTATTATTGGTAGTTGTCGGCGGTGTTATCGCTTTAAGTGGCGGTGGTGATAAGAAAACAGATTCTAACCCTTCTCACGAAGGTCACGAATATGTAGACCTCGGTCTGAGTGTCAAGTGGGCAACGTGCAATATCGGTGCAAATAGTCCAGAGGATGATGGCAATTACTACGCTTGGGGCGAGACAAGTACGAAGAGTATCTACTCATCGGATAAATGTGAAACATGGAATCAGAAAATTGACGACATCAAAGGTACAAATCGCGATGTAGCTCATGTTAATTGGGGTGGCGACTGGCGCATGCCGACCAAGGAGGAGTTTGATGAGTTGCTTGAGAAGTGTAATTGGGAGTGGACAGGTAGTGGCTATGAGGTTACGGGACCTAATGGCAATAGCATCTATCTTCCCGCTGTGGGTTGTCACAGCATTGAGATGCTCTTCGGCGATGGTTTTGTCGGCTACTATTGGAGTTCTACGCCGTACTCGGAGGATTCTCAGCGCGCGTATGAACTCTACTTCCGTAGCGCTGAGCAGCACACGCCTGCGGGCTGTCGCAACTTCGGGCATACGGTGCGCCCTGTCTTAGAATAAAGCGCAGCGCTTTTGGTCTCTCTCCTCGCAGTTTCGACTGCGAGGAGATTTTATTTGAGGTGAAAAGTGTGGTGCGCGCACCGCACCTTTCACCTTTCGACTACTATACTTTGATAAACTTCTTGATGCCGAGGTCCTTAGCCTTCTTCTTGAGCTCCTCGTTGTTGTCGGACACAACAAGCAGCTTGTCGCCAGGGTGCAGCTGTGTGTAGCCCTTAGGCACAAAGTAGCTCTCCTCACGGCATACCATAACTACAAGCGTATTGCCGGGGAGCTTGATATCCTTCAATGTCTCGCCATGTGAGAGCATCGACTCGTTGACCTCCACCTCCGAGAACTCGCTACGTATATGGTCGGGGATGGTTAGCTTGAAGGTCTTCTCGGGCTCCTCGAACGAGAGGCTCAGCCAGTTGGCCATGGCACTCACCGTGGTGCCCTGAACAACGAGCGAGACGATGGTGACGAAGAAGACAACGTTGAAGAGGTACTCGGCATTGGGGATGCCGTTTGTCATGGGGTAGAGGGCGAAGATGATGGGCACAGCACCACGCAAGCCCACCCATGAGACGTAGCTGCGCGCCTTGAAGCTATAGCTCCTAAATGGTGCCATGCAGACAAATGTCGATATGGGGCGTGCGACGATAATCATGAAGACGCCCACGGCAAGACCCATGAAGAAGACGTCGGGCTTAAGAAGCGCGTTGACATCGACAAGAAGACCGAGCGCCAAGAAGAGTATGATCTGCAGCAGCCATGTGAAACTGTCGAAGAAGTTGGTAAGCATGTTGCGGTGCATGATGCGTAGGTTACCAACAACAAGACCTGCGATATATACCGCGAGGTAGCCATTGCCATTCACCAACGACGTGAACGAGTAGGTGAACAAGGCGCAGGCGAGCAACAACACCGAGTAGAGCGATGGGTTGCTGCGTATGTTTATGCGGTTGATGATCCACACCGTGGCGCGTCCAAAGCCGTAGCCGAGAGCTCCGCCGACAACCATCTGAACGAGGAATACGCGTATGGCATCCACCCAGTCCACGGCAGTGCCATCCTTGACAATGCCCACGAGCATGATGGTGAGGATATATGCCATAGGGTCGTTACTACCACTCTCAAGCTCGAGAATTGGGCGTAGGTTCTGCTTGAGTCCCTGCTTCTTGGAGCGCATGATGGAGAATACCGATGCTGAGTCGGTTGACGACATTGTCGCAGCCAGCAGGAACGACATCGCCAATGACATCTCGACGCCGAGGTGTGGCGCGAGCATGAAGATGAAGCCTCCGACAATGCAGGTCGTGAGGATGACGCCCAGCGTCGCCATGACAATGCCCGGGGCAAGGACCGGCTTAATATCTGAAAACTTCGTGTCCATACCTCCCGAGAAGAGGATGATACACATGGCGATCATACCTATAAACTGCGCGCCGCTGACAGAGTTAAACGATACGAAGTTGTTATAGCCGAAGAGCATACCCACGCCCAGGAATAGAAGCAGGGCGGGTGCTCCGAGTCTATATGCCGCCTTACCCGCAAGTACAGCAACGAAGAGTAGTAGGGCTGCTACAAGTAGAAAGTTTTCGGTCATAATACTATTGTGCTACAAATTCATAGGTTATGGTGCCTCGTTGCTCCATAGGAGCTGAACTATCAATATTAAAGATTGTCAATTCGCTTTCCGCCGCGTTTAGAGCCTCCTTGTCGAGTTGTCTATTACCCGATGAGGTGAGCACCCTCGTACGATTGACATTGACATTGCCATTGCGATCGATGTATACCTCGATGACTACCGTTCCGCTATGCTCGGCGCGGTATCCTGGGGGGTATAGCTGACCGCGCGCTGTGCGAGTGGGGTTCTCAAACTTATAGCTGACAAGCGACTTGCCGTTGAACTTCTTATCCCCATTGCCATCGCCCTTGCCGCCGCCCGAGCCCTCGCCCTCGCCGCCGCTGCCATTGCCCCGGCCGCGTGCGCTGCCAGAGATAGAGGTGAGGTCATCGCCCGTAGGGCTATTATTATTGTCGCCAGCGAGCGTCTTATCGTGCTGCTCCATCATATCGCGGACCTCCTGGTCAAAGACTGAGCCAGGCGAGCCACCCTCATCCTGGGCTGCCTCATTCGATTGCGCGTTCTTAATACCCTCTTGCTGATGCTTTTTCATCTGCTCTTGCATATACTCCTCCAACTCTTGCACCTCATCCATCGGTTGCTTCTCCTCGGTGGCTTGCTCCTCAATAGGTGGGGCGGCAACCTCGATGGGAACATCCGTAGGAATCTCGCGCTTCTCGATGCTGAAGGCTGCAAATAGGATGGCGAGGATAAGACCGAGTAGCGCAACGAAGACAACCACAAGCGCAAGCGCAGACTTATATATCCACTCGCCAAGGCTTATGTGGTTGTCGAAGCTAAGGTCAACAGCCTTGCGTCGAGGAGGGATGCGCTGCGGAGTTGCGCTATTTACGCTATGTTTAATATCGCTATTTGCCATATATGCTATAATCTTCCGAACAAAAATAGTAATTTTTTTTAATATTTTTAGTATATTTGCACCGATATGGCAAAATATTGTTAGAAGTTAACTTAAAATTATATATATGGCAACCAAGCAATGTACACTTGCCTCGTCAATATCCTTTGAGGGTAAGGGCCTACACACAGGCTTGCAGGTTAAGATGACAGTTAATCCTGCTGAGGATAATTATGGTATCGTATTTCGTCGCGTAGATTTGGAGGGTGCTCCTGAGGTGCCTGCGCTATGCGAGTATGTTACAGATACCTCACGCGGTACGACTATCGAGAAGGGTGCTGCTAAAGTTAGCACTATCGAGCATATCATGTCTGCATTGTGGACACTCGGCGTTGATAACGCAATTATCGATATTAATGCCCCTGAGACCCCTATCATGGATGGATCAGCACGCGAGTATGCCGAGGCTATCAGCAAGGTGGGCATCGTGGAGCAGAGCGCCGAGCGCAGATACTTCGAGGTGGCAGAGAAGCAGGTATACACACTCCCAGATAAGGGCGTGGCTATCGTCATCTATCCCGACGATGAGTTCTCAGTATCGGTACACGTAGATTACAACTCTAAGGTCGTTGGTAACCAGTATGCTGTTTATAACGTTGTTGAGGACTATACTGAGAAGATCGCTATGTGCCGTACGTTTGTCTTCTTGCACGAGTTGGAGCCACTCATGAAGATGAACCTTATCAAGGGTGGCGATCTCGACAATGCCATCGTGGTTGTTGAGAACCCTGTGTCTGACGAGCAGCTCGATAACCTTAAGAAGATATTTGGTAAGGAGGATATCCGCATCACAGGTGGCTATCTAAACAATCAGCAGTTGCGTGCTAATAATGAGTTGGCACGTCATAAGCTCCTCGACCTTCTTGGTGACTTCGCACTCCTTGGCATGCGTATCAAGGGTCGTGTATGGGCTACACGTCCTGGTCACTATGCTAACACCGAGTTCATGAAGGAGCTATCGCGTGTAATACGTCGTGGTGGTGATCGCCCTATGTTCAAGTATCGCGCTAAGGAGCAGCCACTCCTCGATATTAACGACATCAAGGCGCGTCTGCCTCACCGCCCTCCATTCTTGCTTGTTGACCGTGTCTTCCATATGGAGGATAACGACATCGCTGGTATCAAGAATGTGACAATGAACGAGCCATTCTTCGTGGGTCACTTCCCTGAGGAGCCAGTGATGCCTGGTGTGCTCATCATCGAGGCGTTGGCGCAGTGCTGCGGCATCTTGGTATTGAGCCGTGTGGAGGATCCTGAGAACTACTCTACATACTTCCTTAAGGCTGATGGCGTTAAGTGGAAGAGAAAGGTAGTCCCTGGCGATACCTTGCAGCTTGAGTGTCATATCGCAGATATGCGTCGTGGTATCTGCACAGCAGAGTGTAAGGCATTCGTTGCTGGTCAGCTCGTTTGCGAGGCGGTGCTTACAGCGCAGATTGCAAAGACTAAGTAGTTGCGGATTTATTTGAAAATACAAACTTTATACACTATATGATAAGTAACTTAGCTTATGTTCATCCCGATGCAAAGATCGGTAAGAATGTTACAATTGAGCCATTTGCCTATATCGAGGGCGATGTAGTCATTGGTGACGATTGCTGGATTGGTCCTCACGCCAGCATCTATGATGGCGCACGTTTGGGTAAGGGTAATAAGGTGCATCCAGGAGCTTGCATCGCATGCTTGCCCCAGGACTTGAAGTTTGCAGGCGAGAAGACTACAGCCGTTATTGGCGATTATAACGATATTCGTGAGTGTGTGACTATCGCACGCGGTACTGCATCACGTGGTACTACCGTTGTTGGCGATCACAACCTGCTTATGGCGTATGTGCATGTTGCTCATGACGATGTTGTTGGTAGCCACTGTGTTATCGCTAATCGTGTATCGCTTGCTGGCGAGGTGGAGGTTGGTGACTGGGTAGTTATCGGCGGTCATGCTGCATTGCACCAGTGGATACATATCGGCGACCACGCAATGATTCAGGGTGGCGCGCTTATTACGCAGGATGTGCCTCCGTTTATCATTGTAACAAATGGCGAGGCTCACTATGCCGGTATCAATAAGGTGGGCTTGTCGCGTCGTGGTTTTACCGCTGAGCAGATTGAGTCTATACACAACACTTGCCGCATCCTCTTCCAGAGCGAGTTGAACTACTTTGCTGGCTGCGATAAGGCTGAGGCAGAGCTCCCTGAGAGCCCTGAGCGCAATAAGCTTATCGAGTTTATCCGTGGCTCGAAGCGCGGTGTCGTAAAGCAGTATATCTCAAAACGATAATTTGTTGAGATAAGGCAGCATCTGCGGCCTTTCAATCATTAGCCTGAATGAGCAGTACGTTAAGTACAGCCCATCCAGGCTAATTTCATGTCAAGACCACATCTGCAGTCTTCTATCAACAAATTAAATTTATCGAGATAAGGGGTCATTCTCGACCTCTCAATCATTGGGCTGAATGGGAAATACGTTTAGTATGTCCCATCCAGTCCAATTTCATGTCGAGGCCAAGCCAGACCCCTTCTATCAACAAATTGGCTTACGCACGATAAGGAAGCATTCTCGACCTCTCATGTTATCGTTCTGTGGATTATGGGTATTTCCGCTTCGCTCTGAGTAGTGCCGTGCGCATGGCGCACTCTGGGTATTTCCGCTTCGCTCTGGGGATTATGAAATAGAGAATTTAAGGAGTTTAGTGACTTTTGATAATTCTTCCCTTCACTACTCTTCACTACACTCAACTCAACTACTCTTCACTACTCTTGCCCTTAACTACCCATTTTACCCATCCTCAATCGCTCCATCGGAGCGACACTATTACTAATTACTCTTTACTCATTTCTAATTAAATCCGCGTTGCAGGCGCCTTATCTTCCGCTCTGCCTAAACATCTCCCACATCAGAACGCCTGCCGATACAGAGACATTTAGCGAGTGCTTAATGCCCACTTGAGGTATCTCGATGGCGCCATCCACCTCATCGGCAACAGCTTGATCTACGCCATCCACCTCGTTGCCAAATATTAGTGCATACTTCGTGTTAGGCTCTACGATGAACTTATCGAGCATCGTAGAGCCCTCAATCTGCTCGACAGCTATAATTTTGTACCCCTCCGAGCGCAACTTGGCGATGCACTCAAGTGTCGTGTCATGGTAGCTCCATGCCACACTTAGCTCCGAGCCCAGTGCCGTCTTATGTATCTCTCGGTTGGGAGGTGTTGCGCTTATGCCGCAGAGCGCAATATGCTCAATACCAAAGGCATCGGCAGTGCGGAAGAACGAGCCAACGTTCTGCGCCGAGCGCACATTATCAAGGATGACCGTCACAGGTAGTTTCTCTATTTTGGCGCACTCCTCAATAGTGGGGCGACCAAGCTCTTCGTTCAGCAGCTTACGCATATATTAAGATATTTTAATTATTCTGCCACAAATGTACGAAAATATAAAATATTTTCAGTAAATTTGCGGTGAAATGTTTTCGTACGATGCGTAGATTATTCACATATATCATTGTTGCCATAGTGTGTGTCGTGGGCACTCAGCGAGCTTTGGCGCAGGAGCTGAAGTTGGGTGTTGACTATACAACCTTCTTCGACAACAAGGAGTATGCTACGATGAGTTTCGATAAGTCGGGAACGCTCTTCAGTGCGCGCCTAACGCCTAAGGTGGGGTTAGGGTGGTCGGAGCATAACGAGTTGATGTTTGCCTTCGAGATGGTTCAAGATTTCGGACATAAGGCTAAGTTCCTCTCCGATGTGAATGTCCAGCTATACTATGCCTACCGTGCTCCATCGGTGAAGGTCTTTGCTGGTGTCTTCCCACGCGAGGAGATGCGAGGTCTTAGAAGCACCCTCTTCTTTGATAAGGGCTATCACTACTATTATAACCGTATTGGTGGCGTCTTAGCGCGATATGAGGACCATAACTGGGCTGACTCCTATGTGGAGTTTGTCTTCGACTATACGGGTATGCGTGACTTTGATACGCGCGAGGAGTTTGCCATAATGTCGTCTGGTAAGATGCCCATTAAGTGGTTCTATATGGGTTACGACCTCTTAGTAGGTCACTATGCGCGTGATGACAACCCCGAGACTGTGGATGGTGTTGTCGATAACCTCTTCGTGGCACCATACATAGGTTACGATTTTGAGGTCAAGGAGTTTGACTTTGATATTCGACTAACATATATACAGTCGTTGCAGCGCGATAGACTCTACGAAAATATATGGAATGCACCGATGGGTGGTGAGCTATACTGCTCGGTGAGCCGATGGGGCGTGACACTATCCAATAGGTTATATGTGGGTAAGAGCCTGCTGTCGTACTACGATAGGTATGGCGCAAATCTATATAACGGCTCTACGTTCTATGCCACGGATAGAGGTATATATAACACCATCATGGCAAGCTACGAACAGCGCTTCTTCAACGATACCGTAGGTGTGTTGGCGGGTATTACAGCAGAGTACGATGGTTCGGGATGGGGCACACGACAGTGGCTGCAGCTGAATGTTGACCTTGATTATGGAATAAAACTCAAACGTAATAAGGCGGTTGAATAATAAATAATTAAATACATATATAACTATGACAACTGAAGTAACAGAAGTAAAGGAGAAGTCTTTGAACTTTGTGGAAGAGATTATCGAGGAGGCTATTGCTAAGGGTAAGACACGTGTGCAGACGCGCTTCCCACCCGAGCCTAACGGCTATCTCCACATCGGTCATGCTAAGGCTATCTGCATGGACTTCGGCGTGGCAAAGCGCTATGGCGGTGTCTGCAACCTACGCTTCGATGACACAAACCCTACGAAGGAGGATGTGGAGTACGTAGAGGCTATTAAGGAGGATATCAAGTGGCTCGGCTTTGAGTGGGGCGCAGAGTACTACGCTTCTGATTACTTCCAGCAGTTGTGGGACTTCGCCATCCGCCTCATCAAGCAGGGTAAGGCGTATGTCGATGAGCAGACCTCGGAGGAGATTGCTGCGCAGAAGGGCACACCTACACAGGCGGGTACCGAGAGCCCATATCGCAACCGCCCAATAGAGGAGACCCTCGACTTGTTCATGAAGATGACACGTGGCGAGATTGAGGAGGGTAGGATGGTGTTGCGCGCAAAGATAGATATGGCGAGCTCGAATATGCACTTCCGTGACCCTATCATCTATCGCGTTGTAAATCACCCTCACCACCGCACAGGCGATAAGTGGAAGGTATATCCTATGTACGACTTTGCACATGGTCAGAGCGACTACTTCGAGGGCGTTACACACTCGTTGTGTACTCTCGAGTTCGTGCCTCACCGCCCATTGTACGACTTGTTCGTCGACTGGGTGAAGGAGGGCGTTGACCCATCCGATGAGCGTCCTCGTCAGTATGAGTTCAATAAGCTCAACCTTAACTATACGCTTATGAGCAAGCGTAACCTACTTATCCTCGTTAAGGAGGGTTTGGTGAATGGCTGGGATGACCCTCGTATGCCTACCTTGTGTGGCTTCCGCCGTCGTGGCTACTCGCCAGAGTCTATCCGCAACTTCGTAGATAAGATTGGCTATACGACATACGATGCGTTGAACGACATGGCACTCTTGGAGAGCGCCGTGCGTGACGACCTCAATAAGCGTGCTACACGCGTGAGCGCTGTTATCGACCCTGTGAAGCTCGTCATCACCAACTACCCAGAGGGTCAGGTGGAGTCGTTCGAGGCTATCGACAATCCGGAGGATCCAAACTCAGCAACCCACACCATCGAGTTCAGCCGCGAGCTATGGATGGAGCGCGACGACTTCATGGAGGATGCACCTAAGAAGTACTTCCGTATGACCCCAGGTCAGGAGGTGCGCCTCAAGAATGCATATATCGTGAAGTGTACAGGCTGCGAGAAGGATGAGAATGGTAACATTACAACCGTATATGCCGAGTATGACCCAGAGACAAAGACTGGTCTTCCAGGCTCTAACCGCAAGGTGAAGGGTACGCTTCACTGGGTAAGCTCAGACCACTGCATCAAGGCTGAGGTGCGTCTCTACGACCGCTTGTGGAAGGTGGAGAACCCTCGCGACGAGATGGCTGCCATCCGCAAGGAGACAGGCTGCGAGGCACTCGACGCCATGAAGCAGATGATCAACGAGGACTCGCTTAAGGTGCTCACAGAGTGCTACGTAGAGAAGTTCCTCGCCGAGGCAAAGCCTTACGACTACTTGCAGTTCCAGCGTATCGGCTACTTCAATGTCGATAAGGACTCAACGCCCGAGAAGCTAATCTTCAACCGCACAGTTACGTTGAAGGATACCTGGGCAAAGATGAATAAGTAGAAAGAATATGGGTCGGAGATTTCCGACCCATATCTTCTTAACTTTGTATCATATTATCTACACACCATCGATATTATCGCCTCGGCACAACGCTCGGGCTCCTCGTAGAAGCCCATATGTCCTGAGTGGTCGAGCCATACAACCTCCGCCTCGGGATGGCGTGCTGCGAGCTCCTCGGCAGCCTCATTAGGGATGTAGAAGTCGTGGCGACCAAAGATGAACATATGTGGCACGCCGCAGGTGCGTAGCATCTCGTTGCGGTCCTTGCGCTCTATCATGCCGGCAAGTATGGCGATGACACCCTCATCCTCGGTGATGATGATCAGCTCGCCAAGGTCGTCGATGTAATCCTTCAGGCGCTTAACATTCTCAGGGGCGAAGCCTGCGTGTGGCACAAGACGCGCCAAGGTGTTCTTCTTGCCCGCCTTGATAAGCTCTATCTCGCGGCGACGACGGTCGCACTTCTCCTCGCTATCGGCATTAGGTGTCGAGCTGAGCAGGATGATAGAGTCGAGGTGCTCCTTGTGGTTGTCCAACATGGCAAGCGTCACATATCCGCCCATAGAGTGTCCCACGACGCTATAGCGCTCAATGCCGAGTGTTGCCATCGCCTTGGCTACGCAGTCGGCAAGATACTCCATGGTGTGCACCTCGCCCTGTACTACTGATATGCCGTGACCCGGTATGTCGAGCGTCACCACGCGCATATGCTTGCTCAGCAGTGGCACGAACTCATCCCACACGATCATCGACTCAAGGTAGCCGTGAAGCAATACTACGCACTTGTCGCCCTTCTCCGTATCGGCAACATGCATGGGCGTATCGCCCGCCATTATAAACAACTCTTTCATACTATCTTGACTTTTATAGTACAATATTACGAAAAAAAATACACAAATGCAATAGTCATGCAGGAAAAAGTGGAGAGGCGAGGTGGAGGTGTGACTCTTGGTGGAGTATTTGCGTAGGGGGCTGAGGGGTAGACTATCAATATCATTATCAACTATTACTAATTATGCCTCTTGTACCCCTGCTACCCCTTATACCCCTACCTATTGCTCCGTCGGAGCAACACCATTACTCAATCCTCTTTACTTCTTCTCCACCTATATTTAGTCCGCCGAAATTTTGCACTCTTCGAAAAATATCGTAACTTTGAGCGATATATCTATATGTAATGAGTGATATATAAGCAGAGAGGTAGATGGTTACGTTCGAAATAGTAAAGTGTCATGGCTCGGGTAACGACTTTATAATGGTCGATACCACGCGCGATAGCTCATTGGCAGATGTCGACTGGTCGGCATTTGCGCGTGTGGCGTGCTCGCGCGAGGAGGGTATCGGCAGCGACGGCGTGCTTCTTGTTGTAAGAGACGATGAGGGACTTTATGGCATGGATATGCTCAACCCCGACGGCACCCATGCCGAGATGTGCGGCAATGGTATGCGCTGCGTGGCACGCATGGCTCGTGAGTGTGGCTATATGGATGGTGGCGTGCTACTATCGGCAGGCAGGAGGTTTCGTGTGGCGCAGGTGGAGCCTATAGCCACGGGTATAGAGACCTTCTCGGTGGATATCCCCATAGCAACGCGTAGTAGCAGCTTTCCCTTTATTGCTGAGGGCGAGCGCTTTGTGGGTCAGCGAATAGAGGCTCTACATGAGGAGCTGGAGTTCACGGCGTTGTCGCTCGGCAATCCCCATATTGTGGCGCGTGTCGAGAGTATAGATATGGCGCTTCTCAAGGAGTTGGGCGAGCGAGTTATTGAGCTTAAGGATATATTCCCCGAGGGGGTAAATCTCTCGCTATATAGGGTGTTAGACCCTCGAAAGATATTCGTTGCCACCTATGAGCGTGGAGCGGGCATAACCTTGTCGTGTGGCACAGCGATGACAGCCTCGGCAACGGCGGCCTCGATGCTCGGATATGTGGATAGGGGCGAGAGATTAGATGTAGTAAACCGTGGTGGTAGGGTGCACTGCACACCTTTGCTAACGCCCGATAGCATCGTAACACGCCTCGAGGGCAATGCCACGTTCGAGTGGTGGGGCGAGGCGACATTCGAGAGTGGGGCGTTCAGCTACACGAAGCTGCGCGAGACGGGCGAGCAGGATATATGGCAACGCTTTGTGGCAGAGATAAATATAGGATAATGGGCAGGTGGCTGAGATATATAGTAGTGATGTTGGTCGTCGTGGTCGTCATAGGCTGCGATGTCACCTCGTCGTTGCCCGAGGGTAGCTACCTCGTATCTAAGGTGACAATCGTTGAGGATAAGCAGAAGCATCCCGATGATCGTATCACGGTGGATAAGGATGGCATCGAGTACTACATACGTCAGTCGCCAAATAAGCGCATCTTGGGCATGGACTTCTACGTATGGGTCTATGAGAAGATAAACCCCGAGAAGGATAATTGGTGGAATAGGCTTAAGGCGAAGATTGGCGAGGAACCTGTGATATATGACCAGTCGTTGACCGATATGTCGGTGAAGAACCTCACGACATACCTACATACGCGCGGTTACTTCGACTCGAGGGTAGATGTGCAGTTAGATACTACGCGCCGTCATAAGCGTGCCGAGATAACCTATACCATACATCAGGGCGAGCCAATGCGTATCGATAGCCTCGAGTTTGAGATCCTCGACAAGTCGGTGGCACCGCTCATCCTTGCCGATACGGCAAATACGTTGTTGCGTCGTGGTGAGGTGCTCGATATCTCGCACCTCGACAAGGAGCGTGAGCGCGTCGCGCAGAGCCTCAACAACCATGGCTTCTACGACTTCACGGTAAATAACATCTTCTATAACGTAGATACGCTCGCTGGTGATAACACCGCCAATGTGCAGATGGTGGTAAACCCCAAGCTCAGTGGCTATAGTATATATGGTGTGCCTCAGTGGGAGGATAACGCGGTCTACCGTCTACGAAATATCAATGTATACCCTACATACGACCCATTGTTGCGCGCCAATAGCGGCTTTAAGAGCGATGCTCAGATAGATACCACCTACTATTATGGTCTTAATATCATTCGCGATGTGGATGCTACGCCACGTCTGCGTGACGCCTTGTTGCGTCGAATAATACCGCTCTACCCCAGCTTCATATATAATGCTCAGCAGGTGGATAAGAGCTACAACGAGCTTATGTCGTTGGGCTTCTTCCGTAATGCTAAGATAGAGTTTGCGCCTGTGCAGAGCGAGGAGAACTACGTCACCTATATCGCTCATGAGGGTGATAACGACGTGCTTGTGAATACGCGCGAGTCCTTCCTCGACTGCAATATATACTGCACGCCAGCACTCAAGCAGAGTGTCAAGGCGGAGCTTGAGGCAAGCTCCACGTCGACATTCTACGGCATGGGCGCAACGATTGGATACTCTAATACGAACCTCTTTAGGGGCGCTGAGGCGTTCGACATATCTGCGGGCTTCGGCTTGGAGTTTATGTATGCGCGCGATGTCAAGAAGCGTAGTGCTCAGGAGTTTAGCCTCACGGCAGGACTCTCCTTCCCACGCTTCTTGGCTCCGGTATACCCATCGCCCGAGAGTAAGATATGGCAGCCTCGCACGCGCATGGAGCTATCGTTCGACTATCAGAATAGACCCTACTATCGTCGTAACCTGTTTAGTGCACGTTGGGCATATAGCTGGAACTTGGGTCGTTGCTCATCGTTCGTAATACGCCCTATAGATATCAACTGGATTGATGTCAAGGAGGTGGATGCCGACTTCTTGGCTGACATAGATAATAAATATCTGCGTACCAGCTTCGAGTCGCAGCTGAATGCAGGACTCTCGGCGACATATGTATATAATACGCAGCGAAGCTCCAAGGAGATGGATGGCACGGCGCTACGACTAAACGTTGAGACATCGGGTAATCTTATCCAGGGTCTCGAGTCGCTCTTCTCGCACCACGCCCCAGGCAAGGACTACTACGAGATCCTCGGCATACGCTATTCGCAGTATGTGCGTGGCGAGCTCAACCTGCGACATAAGATAGATTTTGGTCACAACCTCGCTCTTGCTGGTCGTCTCTTCGGCGGTGTGGGTGTCACCTATGGTAACTCGGCAGGCTACTCCATACCTTTCGATAGAATGTTCTACTGCGGTGGCGCTAACTCTATGCGAGGCTGGGCACCACGAACACTCGGCCCGGGAAATAAGGCTCAGGTGCACGACTCGGTATATCCTGCGCAGGTGGGCGATGTGCGTCTTGAGGCTAACGTAGAGTTCCGCTTCCCTATATGGTGGATATTCCATGGCGCTACCTTCTTGGATGTTGGTAATGTGTGGTATCTGCGTACCACGCAGGGCAGTAGCCCCGATGAGGTCTTCAAGTTCGATCAGTTCTACAAGCAGCTGGGCGTGAATACGGGTCTTGGTCTGCGCATCGATGCCTACTTCGTAATCCTACGTATCGACTGGGGTCTTCAGCTCCACAACCCTGGCTGGGCTGAGGGCGAGCGCTGGATACATAACTTCAAGTGGGAGAACATGGCTATTAACTTCGGTGTGGGCTACCCATTCTAATACCTCTTCTGCACATGACTACCCCCAAAGTGACAGTTATAATCCCTGTGTATAATACCGAGAGGCTGCTCGACAGGTGTCTCGAGAGTGTTGTGAGGCAGAGCCTTAGCGACATCGAGATAATATGCGTTGACGATGGCTCTACGGATGGCTCACCTGCGCTATTGGATAGCTGGGCGGAGCGCGACGCGCGTATTAGGGTTATCCACCAGACGAATGGTCGTCAGGGCAAGGCGCGCAATGCGGCGTTGAGGGTTGCTCGGGGTGAGTATGTGGGCATGATCGATAGCGACGACTATATCCCCGAGGAGTATTTCGAGCGTCTGTATAGTGCCGCTACGGAGGCTGATGCCGATTTAGCGATATGTGGCATCGTGAAGCAGAAGCCCGTGGGCGAGCGCGTTGTAATCGCGTTTGATAGGGTAGAGGTGGTCCACGATGCCGATGCCAAGCTGCGCGTATGTCACTGTCCGCCAGAGTTCCATCCCGTAAATAAGCTCTACCGACGCGCCATGCTCGAGAGACTCGACTTGCGCTTTGGCGAGGGCATATCTTATGAGGATGTGATGTTCGTGACGCGCGCTATTGTGGAGTGCGATAGGGTGGTGACGGTGCCTAATGTGCACTACTACTATGTCTTAAATCCATCATCCACCGTAAAGTCGCGACAGACGGCAACCAAGCAGGCGCAGAAGTATGAGGCGCATCGCGATATGGTGGAGTATGTTGAGGCTAAGGGGCTTAGGGTACCATCGCGCTACCGCAATATAACCGTGCGCTATGGCTCATTCGGTGGCATCACACTCTGGAAGGTCAAGGAGTGTGGCAAGCGCCGTACGTTGCGCCTCCTCGATATTCTCCCTGTGTGGATGTGGCAACGTCGATAAATAGCGAGGTTATGAAAGATAGCAGAGTTACGTTTCCTATTGACTTGGTCTATATGTGGGTCGATGGCAGTGATCCTCAGTGGCGCGCTAAGCGCAATAGCTACTTAGGTGTCCAGACCGAGGGCGCTCCGCTGGTGGAGGCTCGCTGGATAGATAACGAGGAGCTGAGGTACTCGCTGCGCTCGGTGGAGTGTTACGCGCCGTGGATCAATCATATATATATAGTCACCGATGGTCAGTGCCCTGCGTGGCTAAACACGGCACACCCCAAGGTCACCATCGTTGACCATCGAGCAATTGCGCCAGAGGATGCTCTGCCCCTATTTAACTCCCACGCCATCGAGAGCTGCATATATAAGATTCCTAACCTAAGCGAACAATTCATCCTCGGTAACGACGATACGTTATTTGCTCAGAGCGTCACGCCAGAACACTTCTTTCATGCTGACGGTCGCCCCATAGTGCGCCTTAGTGGTCAGCGCTTCAGCCGTGCTAAGGCTCAGCGCAAGGGGCTCTACGAGCGCGTGGTGGCGCATATGCAGGAGCTGATAAAGGAGCGCTACGGCAGGGATATATGCCATGCTCCGCACCATAACTTCGATGCCTACCGCCGTAGCGACTTCGAGAGGGCTGTCGCCATCATGCCCGAGCAGTGGCGTGATACTACCTATAGTCGCTTTCGCAGTGATAGCGATATGCAGCGTTGCTACGTCAGCTATTGGTCGGTTGTTGAGGGCGGCGCTACGCTGCGCCTCGTGGGGCGTTATAATCGCACAAAGGGTCTGCTGGGGGCTATCACGGCGCTCTTCGTGGGGCGCTATGCTGCGGACTCACGCTGTATACCCCTCACCGAGCGCGACTACGATAGGGTGCTCTCTAAGTATAATCCGCTGATGATATGCATGAACGACGGCGAGACCACCACCGATGATGACCGCCGCCGCTTAGTCGAGTTCCTCGATAGGCGCTATCCTAATAAGAGTAGCTTTGAACGCTTGTGAAGGTCGTCAGCCAGCCCATGACGACGACATAACAAAAAAAGATGCAACCTAAAGGCTGCATCCTTGTTGATCAGACTTGACTTCGCTACGCTCGTCTTGCCTTGTGGCGCTAAGGCATAGAACATACAACCGAGCATTGCTAATGCAACTTTTATTGCATATAGCAGAAGCTACCAAGCAGTGCTTGGGCTACTGCTATATACAACAAATGCCACCTCACGGTGGCACTCGTTTGCATATTCTCTGCGCTGAGCTGTTGATCAGGCTTGAACTGACGACCTCTTCCTTACCAAGGAAGTGCTCTACCACTGAGCTACAACAGCATTGAAAACCCCTACTCCTATGAAAGAGTGCACAAAAGTACATAAGATTTTTTAAACTGCAAATTTTTTGGCACTTTTTTTCCTCCGCTAAGCAAACTATGTCAACAAAATATCCTCCATCATCATATGACAGATGGAGGATATATCGTGGCGTAAGAGCATTACACCTACTTGGTCAAGTATATCAAGCTCTCGAGCTGAGCCATGTCGTGGCGTTGGTGCTGCTCTGGTGAGAAGAGCGCAAAGGCAATGGTAATCAGGCGCTTGTTGGCGTCGTCATAGGTGGTGAAGCTTACCATAGGTCCACCCATGGTGTAGCCCTCAACGCGCCAGCCGCAGCGCAGCTCATACCATACACGGCCATTAATATCGCGCGCCTCGATGAGTGACTCCTTATTTTGACTTATACACATATATGAGCCCTCCTCATCCTGCACCGAGATAACGCCGATATGGCTGTCTACAAGTGCGATAAGCTGCTCCTTGGATACGGCATTTATATCCTCGCAAGGGTCGGTGAAGACAAATATATGCTGCTGCTTGTTGTCATACTTACGCACAAACCACTCCAAGACATCCTCCTTAGGCTTAGCCACGAAGAAGCCACCAGGAACGTGCATCTCTATGCCTGTGAGGTTTTTGATAATCTCTATGGGCATCTCGCTCTTGGTTGCCGTGAGGGTCCTGAAGTGTATGAGGCGCTCGTTATGCTCGAACTTCTCGCGTATATCCCACCCGTTCGCATAGATAAACTGCGCTGCTTCAATCGCTGATGCTGCGTTGATGGTAATCACCAACTGCGCCGTGGCATTAACATCCTGAGACTCAGTCATCACAGGGGTGCTGAACGTTGGGTCAATGCGTATGGCGAGGATGTTGCTATGCATGCGTTCGACCTCGTTGACACTATCCATATCAGCATGGTCGACAACATGGAAATACTTTTCCGGGCGCGATAGTCCTGGCACGTAGCACTCGAGGGTCTCCTTAACAGCCTCCTTGATATGGTTCTCCCAAGCGGTATCGTCGCATATCACGAAGAGCTCATAGGGCTCGCCAACGCTCGTCTTGGGGGCATTACCTCTTCTATTTCTGCAGCCAGCAAGTGCGGTGGCAGCAACAGCAACGATCAAAAATATGTACAATAGATTACGTCTCATACCTAATTGCTATTACATTTGTTTACTACACAAAGGTAGCCATATTTTTTGATTTTGAAAAAAAAAGTTACATTTGCAATGTTAAAATGGCACAATGCCACCATATTATAACTTTTTATGCGTGTTAAACCGGGTAGATTGCTACGCTTCATGTTTCCCGGCGTAGTGTGGAGGATGGATGATCGCGAGGGTATATATCTCACCTTCGACGATGGTCCCACGCCTGGTGTCACGGAGTGGATACTCAACACGTTGGATCGCTACGACGCCAAGGCTACCTTCTTCGTGCTGGGCAAGAACGTGGAACTATACCCCGACCTCTATCAGATGATTATCGACCGTGGTCACAAGGTGGGTAACCACACCTACTCGCATCAGAAGGGGTGGCGTATGTCGTGTGACCGCTATATTGAGGATGTCGACCTCGCGGGCGACATGGTGCATAGCGAGCTCTTCCGCCCGCCCTATGCTCAGATCACACGCTCGCAGCTGCGCGAGGTATCCAAGCGCTACCGCGTGGTATTGTGGAATGTACTCTCGCGCGACTACAACCGCAACGTCTCGCCCAAGAAGTGCCTGCGTGGCACCATCAAGGGTCTGCGTGGTGGCGATATAATATCGCTTCACGATAGTGCCAAGTCCTTCCGCAACACGAGCTATGTGCTACCAGCCCTCCTGCGCACCGCACGCGAGAAGGGGCTGCAGTGTAAGATATTGGAGCTATAACCTATATATAAACCATGAACGTTATCGTTGCTATCACAGGTGCAAGTGGAGCCATATATGCTCGTCAGTGTCTCGAGATATTGCTCGCAAGCAAGCATGTCGAGCGCATAGCTCTTGTCATCAGCCGCCATGGCGAGGATGTCATCGAGGCCGAGGGTGTCACCCTCCCCGAAGATTGCCGCATCGAGCGCTACGCGAATGACGATATGTGGTCCTCCTTGGCGAGTGGCTCGGCAGCGTGGGATGCCATGATTGTCGTGCCAGCATCTATGGGTAGCGTGGGGCGCATAGCCTCTGGCGTGTCGCAGAGCCTCATTGAGCGCGCTGCCGACGTGATGCTCAAGGAGCGCCGTCGCCTTGTTCTCGTTGTGCGCGAGACGCCATATTCATTGATACACCTCCGTAATATGACCACCATCACCGAGGCTGGTGGCATCATCCTCCCCGCCTCGCCATCGTTCTATATCCCTGCCGATAGCATCGAGAGCTTGGCGCTCAGCGTTAGCTGTCGTGCCGTCGAGATGTTGGGTATCAAGGTGGCTCACCCCTCGTGGGGCGATAGGTAGCCATCCCCTCAATTTTGGTTCGGCATCCAATCACACTTAATATATATAATAAAGCAGCACTCCGCGTGGAGTGCTGCTTTGGTTTAATTGTTAACAACGGCTACAAGGTTGCAGAACCATTTGCATAAGTAGCATTAGCGAATGTGTAACCACTGCCACGTGAGAATAGAACATCAACGGTATTACCCTGAACGTCGAAGTACATATCCTTATATGCCTTGCCGTTAGTACTCAAGAACTGCATAGCATATGTCTGTGCTCCATTAGTACTCTTGTTCTCAACAATGTTATTCTTGAAGATTACTGTGCGACCCTCATTGCTGTAGTTCAAGCTAAGGACAGCGTTACTTCCATACATCTTAACAGTACAGCCGGTCATCTCGATGTTTGTCTTTGCGTAGATAGGGTTACCATCGCAGTCGATAGTACAATCCTTCAATGTTAGCTTAATGCCACCATAGTGAGTGATTGCACCTGGAGCATTTGCTGTGTTGTAACCCGACTTGCAAATGAACTCACAATTCTCAAATGTAACTGTATCGGCTGTACCACCATATACACCAACAATTGCTGGGTGACCCTTAGGATTACCTACGATATTACCAGAGAACTCCTTCACTGATGAGTCGTTATAGTCAAATTTAACGCCCTCAAACTTAGCTGTGGCGTTGATAGCCTCAACACGGCCCTTGATGGTAGCTTCGTCACCATAGATAGTTACGTTATCATAGTTGATAGTAAACTCGCCCTCAAATACACCTGACTGGAGGAAGATATTTGTCTTTTTAGACTCAAGAGCCTTCTTAAACTCATCAACGTTATAAACATAAGCATTCACAGTATCTGCAGCATCACGTGGGAATACCTTGAAGTTATCTGCACCTGTGAGTGTGTAAATAGCAGGAGCTACAAATGTATCCTCATCGTCACCAGTAGTGAATACTACCTGATAGCCACCAGCAACCAAGTTGTTCTCACCTGTGAAGTTGATTGTATAGTTCTTAGAGGTCTTGCGAGCTACAACAGGAAGCTTAGCAGTGATATTTACGTTCTCGATAGCGAGAGTAGCCTCTGCTGTAGCATCAACACGCAAACCGTAAGACTCAGCTACGAAAGTAGAGTTCTTAACAACGACATTTGTTGATACACCGAATGATGCACCACGACCACCTGCAATATTTACATTCTCGATAGAAATGCCCTCAATGTTCTTCACCTGAAGCAATGAGTGGAGGCCCTCACCAGTACAATTCTTAATAGAGAGGTTCTTGTCGCCACCAGTGTATGACTTAACAGCAACAGCACCTGGAACATTGAATGTACAACCCTCAACAGCTACATTGCAAGCGTAGCGTGTAGCATTTGTGCCATTGCCCAAGCGGATGCAAGCATCAGCAGAGATAGCCTCAGCCTCGAAGTTAAGATTCTTGATAGTTACACCAGCAGTAGTGTAGGTCGCGCTCTTACCATCTACCACGATAACACCAGCATATGTGTGGTTGTTACCCTCGATAGCAATCTTAACATCAGCCTTCTGTTTAACGGTTACATCACCCTCGATGTCAGCAACAATCTCAATAGTGTCGCCGTTTACAGCATTGTCGAGGAGGTACTGAAGACCAGCAACGTTGTATGCGTACAAAGGCATCTCGTCACTTGGGAATACGATGAATTCATCAGCGCCCGTTACTGAGAAGTTGCTTGTTGGAGCTACGAATGCAGCCTTATCGCCACCCTGAGTGAATACGATGTCGTAGCCAAGAGCCTCCATAGTGTTCTCACCTGTTAGCTCAATAACATAGTCAGCAGTGCACTGGCGAGCAATAACAGGAACCTTTGCTGTGATGTTAACATTCTCAAGCTTAAGAGTAGTCTCCACTGAAGCGTCAGCACGCACGCCGTAATACCCAGTTACGAAAGTAGAGTTCTTAACAACGACGTTTGTTGATGTGCCGAATGATACACCACCCTCGCCTGCATTATTGAAATTAACACCATCGATAGTGATACCAGTACAGCCGTAGAACTGACCCAATGAGTGCATGCCAGAATCGTTAGCACGTGTTACACCGTCAGCTACGCAATTCTTGATAGTGATGTTGTAACCCTGTCGAATCTTAACTGCTACAACATTCACACCAGTAGCGCGGAATGAGCAGTTCTCGATAGTTACGTTGTGTGCGTAACGAACTGCGCCATTAGTGCTATTCTGCTCGATGAAGTTGATGTCTGAAGAGTCAGTCGCAAAGTTGAAGTTGCGGATTATAACAGTCTCAGTGCCATCGTTGCGAGAGTTACCATCGATGTAGATAGTACCGTCGTAGTTGTAGCCGTTACCATCGATTACATAATCCTTACCCTCAACCTGATCTACTGTAACATTGCCCTTGATATCTGCATCGAGGATGATTGTCTGACCATTCACATAGTTGTCGAGTGCCTCCTGGAACTCCTTTGCAGTGTTAACAAATACCATGTTCTCGACATACTCACCAGCGAAGTTATCGTCGATGCGGACCTCGATCTCGGTAGCAGTAGTAAGCACGTTACCGATTACGGTAGTGAGCTTGTTGCGCTCTACAGGAATATCAGTTGTGAAAGCAGTCTCCTTGATAACCACGCCAGCCTCATCCTTAACAACCATTGTGAAGTGGATAGGTGTCTGACCCTCAGGCAATGCGAGGATGTAATCAGTGAAGAGAGTGATGTGTGAGTTACGCTCAGTAACACCGTCGACAGCAGTTGCCTTCATAGCATCGTAACCAGCATTGTAGAAGTGATCGCCCA
>JAZSBD010000004.1:0-36970 GCA_045602255.1 Alistipes sp. | reverse complement strand
TATTTTCGCGCAGGAGAAAAACTGCGCCGAGCCTGCCGACGAAGCCGCAAAATACATAGACGAAGAAAAAGGTGTTTTAACCGTCGAGGACGCTTTGCAGGGCGCGAGCGACATTATTGGGTTTCCAGATTTCCAGTGGAGATTTATCAGCATCCTTCATCTTCTTGCCCACCAACTCCAACGAGTCGTAGAAAATGGTGTAAGCAATACTCTTCTTACCATCCAGCATAAGATTGTTCACGAAACGTGTTACCTCCACGTCGTTGAACTTCGGATCCGGAAGTAGAATTCGCTTTCTTGGCTTAGCTTTTCTCATTGTTACTTGCTAATTAATAAATAAATAAACATCTAATTTTACTTCTTGCCGGCCTTAGGACGCTTAGCACCGTACTTTGAACGACGCTGACGACGACCATCAACACCTGCTGAATCGAGCGCACCACGCACGAGGTGGTAACGTACACCGGGGAGGTCCTTCACACGACCACCACGAACGAGCACGATTGAGTGCTCCTGCAAGTTGTGGCCCTCGCCCGGAATGTAGGCATTGACCTCCTTGCCATTAGTCAATCTTACACGTGCAACCTTACGCATAGCCGAGTTTGGCTTCTTTGGAGTTGTAGTGTACACACGAGTACAAACTCCACGGCGCTGAGGACACGCTGCGAGTGCTGGTGACTTTGACTTCTCCACCATGCTAACTCGACCGTTTCTTACTAACTGCTGAATAGTTGGCATTTCTTAAAACGTTTTTGTCCTTTAATTTTTGTTAATAAATTCAATTCCCATTTGCGAGAAATTGCCCGCAAAGATACGCATTTTTTTTGATATACACTATATATACGACCTTTTTTCGCACTGATTTGTTGAAAACTTGTCAAAAGTCGATAGAATTTTCTTATTTGTTTTTAGAAATTATAATCTCAAACTTATAGCAAAAATGCTATGTCGTTGGCTTTCTGCTACTTATGATTTTTAGACTATTTTCAAGATTAGAAAATACAACCCCAAGGCACCATAATTAGAATATTGACCAATATTTTACCATATCGGTACAGAGCAACAGAGGAAGAGGGTAAAATAAAAACGGAGCCTTACGACTCCGTTTATACATAAGGTATGTGTCAGCTATCGAACTGGACTAATAGATGATACCTTACCATCTGCGCCAATAGCCAGCATCATTATATTTGCTTCTGAGGCGTCAATCTTCTCGATAAGTTCCTCGATAGGACGAGGCTCCACATCGCGCCAGTCGATAGGCTCCGACATCCACATAGGTGTCACATCGCCCTTATAGTCAAACGCCGCAGCACAGATATAATATGGCATATTCTCGGTGATTACGGTTGTGTACTCGAAGGGCTCGCACGACCCAATCAACAGGTCGAAGAAGATGATGTCGTGTCCCGCAAAGTCGTAGTCCATCTTTGGGAAAGCCGAAACAAACATATCGGGTGTAGGCTCGCTTGTCTGTACCTCCATATAGATAATACGCATTATAGAGTCGTAGGCATAAGGCTCACTATAATACTTAAAACGCTCAGGGTCATAATTATACAACTCTGATGGTAGATAAGGACCGCCGATATTTACGCCCGTAACCTCAATCTCACACTCGCCCTCGGGTTGTGTCTTAAATATCTTCTTGCAGATGTCGGTTGTCACCACGCCACCGCTATAGCCAAACGCCACGATGAGATACTCCGTATCGGGATAAAGGGTATTAAGATGCGATGTCATCTCGCCCTTGAAGGTAAATGCAGCATAGCTCCACTCGCCAAATATTTGATCCAAGAGATAGTCATCATCGTAGTCCTCTGGAAGATATGATGTTTGAGTAACGAGCATCATATATTGTGTATCAGGCTCCGAAGGTGTAAGGCGAATGTCGGCAACACGTACATAGCAGTTTGTCACCTCGATGTTGATGTCCATATCCGACTGCTGCACCTCCTCGGTTGAGAAGTTAATATAGGAAGGCTTGCCTACAACCTGCACAAAACCGTCATACTCCGCCACGGGATATACCAATGCCGAGTAGAGCGTGTATGAAGCCAACTCAACATTAATACTTTGGCTACCCTTGTAACAGGTGTTGTTAAGTATGTCCTCCATCGAGAAGCCGTAGCCGAGGTTGCCATCATAGACCCAAATCCACTCGTCGGCAATAATCTTCATATAGTCATCCGTAAACACTGACTCATCCTGAACATAGAGCTCGTTGTTGCTATCCACAAACTTGACAAGGTAGTAACCATCCCAGTTCTGAGGCTCGATATTGAGTGTAACCTCGGCGCCATTAATATCACAATCGAGAGTAAAATCTACATCCTGCAATGGTGCATACTCAGGAACTATCAACTCCCACGCTATGTCTGTCACAGCCTCGTATTCTGAGCCATCCTCATTGAACTGAACACCATAAACGTACAACACCGACTTAACGCCAGGCAATAGGCTATTCCACTTAACACGCTTAACACCCTGGAACGCCACATTTACCTGGAGCATATACTCCTTGAGGTTCATGCCATTGTTAATAGCGTTACGCTCGAAGGCGGCAAAGTCATCCTCCCACAATAGCTCCTGGGTGTCGATGCCACCATTCTGGAAATAGGACACCTCCTCGAGATACATTACATAGTACATCTCGTCGTCTGCGGGAGTCACCTGTGTGATAGCCGATGATGCGTGCACCTCCTGAACATCGATAGTAAAGCCTTCAGAAGGGGCAGCTGTGCCGCTCTGCTTAACGGTAATAGACTGTGCTTCAGCCTTAGGATACTCAACTGCGAGTGTTGCCGAGCGTTCGCCATCCTCCTCGAGGGCAGCCACTACAAAGGTAATCTTGTCTGCTGCAATAGCGACATCCGATATCCACTCCACATCCTCGTTTACGGTAAGTGTAGCACCCTCAACAGCATTTGTAATGGTGTAGCTCACGCTGTATTCGCCACCCTCGGCTGTAGCCACAACCTCGGTAGTGGCGAGCGATACCTGAGGCTTCTCCTTAGGCTCGTCAACAGGCTTGTCGCACGCCACGAAACCTATCGCAGCCACGCACAACAATGATAAAATCTTGGCAAAAATTTTCATAGATAGTATTAATTTTGATTAGTTGTTATTCTTAACTGCAAAGATAGTAAAAAAATTGGGAAATGGGGTAAAATGAGTTACTATGAGTTAAAATGGGGGAAATGAGTTAATATGTTCTCATAGAAACACATAGTAACCCATAGTAACCTCTCACGCTACTCCTCTCTGCTCGTACTACGGACCTGCGTTCTAAGTCTATACATCTTCTCCTTAACGCCGCCCTCAGATGCAAATCTATCTTCTACTGATTTGATATAGCGCATCAAAAGTGTGTCAGCCTGATACAATAACACAATGACCATATTAGCGATGGTCTCATCGCTGCGACTCTCGGCAAGCGAGATATAATAATCCGAATCGGCATACTCTACACCCATCTTACGCATATAGTCAACCTCTTTAGAATCTTCATCCCAAATATGTAGTGACCTAACTCGCAGATAGTCCACATAATCTTCTTGCAATTCTTTGAGACTACCGCGCGCCACATTGAGCAACTTCAGCGACATCTCAAAAGATGATTCCTTGTCTATCACTCCCTCGACAATATTCTGCTTTCCGGAGCGTGCTGCTTGAAGCATTTGGTCGTAGGTGCGATCCCTCTTGTCGATAAAACGAGCGCAGAAGTGATATGTAAGGTCATATATCACCACTGCTTTCTTGTAGCAGAGGAGGTCTCGGTAGTTTATGTTTGAGTTTATTATACGATTAGACATAGGTGTATTTTTATGTAAAGTTAAAAAAGAATCTACTCTTATGCAAGCTTGATGGGGTAAAATGATGTAATATTCGCGCATCCAACTTATTTTCTGATGAGGTAATATGAGTTAAAATGGGTTAATATGAGTTAATATGCTTACATAGTAACCCATTGAAACACATAATAACCCATCGAAACCCACATAACAATTGGGGTAAAATGAGCTACTATGAGGTAATATGGGGGTGGCCACAAACAAAAAAAATCGGAGCCTCCCGATTGGGAAGCTCCGAAAGGATTATACACTCAATGAGTAATTACTACTCAACTGGGTAAATTGTAGAAGTGTAAGTGAAGTGGAATGGCTTACTCTCATCAACAACAAATGTTACCTCAAAGTTCTTAGAGTTAGCATCGTCACCGTCAGTTACAACTACTGTAGCGCTTGTCATGGTACCCTCATTAGTGCGGCAATAGAATGAATTCAAACCGTTGGTGAAGTCATAAGTACCTGCGTTAACACGACCCTCAGAGTCAACACTTGTAAAGTCGAACTGAGCGTAAGTTGCAGCATCTACCCAGAAGTAAATCTCATGCTCTGAGTAACCAGGCTTACCACCATAAGATGTAGAGTGGTATGCGATAGTCCACTCAGTAGTCTCCTGCACTGCTGGAGGCTCTGGCTCTACATACTCACTTGGAAGAACCAAACCCTCAACAGCACCCTCATAAGTACCCTTGATAGCACCAAAAGCAGAAGTTACAAGATCAACCTCAAACTTATAAGCACCGTTTGACTCTGAAACTACTACAGCACCCTCCAATATGGCAGTCTTTTCGCCATCCTTCTCAGCATAGGTGTAAGTTGCTAAAGCGTCATAGTAAATGCCACCGCCACCGGTCATAACATCATAAGTACCCTCTGGCAAGAAGTTCTTGTCTGCCTCCTGGCAGTTATAGAAGTTCAAACGAAGCTTAAGACCAGCATCATCCATGAGATTGATGTAGAAATCACCAAAACCGCTTGAAGCCTCAAGGAGTGAAGATGTAAATACTATACCAGCTGGCTGCTCGGGCTGCTCGGGCTCCACGGGCTCTGAACCAGGAACGTATACATAGTCAACAGGACCATTCTCGCCACCAACAAGCTTCAAAGTGATCTTGTCAGCTGCAACAACCAACTTAGAGCCGTCGTAGGTGCTGTCAGAGATGATAGCGAAACCTGCCCAGCTTGAGTACATATAGTCTGGCTTGTTAGTGCAGTAGTCGTATGTACCCTCGATGATAGAGCCATCAGCGTTGCAGTATGTATAGTAGATATTGATCTTGAACTCGTTGCCATCCTCAGTCTTTACAAGATATACAAACTCACCACCGTTTGTATCAGGATTGTCGTCGGCGATCTCCCAGTAGCGACCCAAGTACTCGAAAGATGTGATAGCAACCTCAGGAGCAGGAACCTGAGCGGCCTCCTTCTCTACGTAAACGTACTCACCGTCAGCGTTGATAGCCAAGACGCCGAGGTAAATAGGATCTGGAAGACCGTAGTAATCGAACTTAGAAGCCTCAAGATAAGTAGTGTACTCGTCGAATGTTACATACTCAGTGTAGTACTGATCACCCAAGATAGCTGCAGCAGCCTCCTCAGGATCTACGAATGAAGACTCGAACCAGTTGTAAGCAACAGTAACAACATCCTCGCCAAAAGTAGCCTTAATATTCACATTCTTCGCATCAAGAGTCACAATCTCAAACTGAGCAGCAGCGTCGAACTCACCCTGTACAAGTGGCTTAGTGCTGAATGAACCGTAGTTACGGATATTCTCCTCAACAACCTGGTGAGTATAGAAGTCCATCTCAGTCTCTGCGTTCATTGGGTATACGAAGAACAAGTACTCAGTATCAGCGTTAATCATAGGAGCCCACTCTGTCATTGAGAGAGCAGCAAGCTCAGAAAGCTTGTAAGTACCCTGCAAATCAGTAACAACAGCACCAGCACCCATAAGGTTACCACCATTCTGGAGGTAGAATAGCAAAGCTGAATCGATATCAGTAGCCATACCGTACTCGACGAACTGCTCAAGATCTGCAACTGGCAACCAACCTACGATGTAGTAGTTGTAACCTGCCAAAGTGAAATCAACAGTAGCGTCGTTCCAAGTAGTAGTCTCCTTATTGAGGTTAGCCTCAACGAATACGCGCTTGTAAGAAGCCTTTGCAGCGTTAGTCAAAATAGGCTGCTCAACATAACTTGCCATCTCGGTCTCAGTAGTAACGAAGATGATGTACTCCTTACCCATCTCGTACTCGTACTTAGGCCAGAATGCTGTAGCAAGCTGATCTACTGTAAGAGTGTAAATCTCCTTCTCGCATACGCCAGCCTCGTACCACTGAATGTCAACGATGTTCTGGAAACCAGTTGTACGCTGAGTAGAAGCTACGTTTGCAGTGTAGTCATAAGTCCAATCATCGAATGTGTCAACGAATACCTTATCACCATAAGTTGCATAGTCCTCAGCATCAACGATACCGATGAAGAAGTCAGCGAAGTCGTACAAAGGCTCACCCATCTCATCCAAACCAGCAGCCTTAGCTACGCTGTTAGTAACGGTAATATTACCAGAAGCATCAACGCTAATGCCAAGCTCAGCAAGGTTTACAGCAACCTTAGCAACCTTACAAGTACCGTTAGAGGCGTTGAAGTGTACTGATACGAAGCCCTCCTTCTGTGCATAACCTGCGTTTACGAAGTCAGCAGAAGGACCAGTGATGTTCAAAAGGAAGTCAGTACCACCAGCAGCCAAGATACCCATACCTGGATCTACGTTCTCCTCGTCCTCAACAACTGGAGCAACCTCGATAGAAGCTGCCCAACCAAGAGGCTGGTTCATAACGTTTACATCAGCAACTGCATCGTTGATAGTGAACTTAACAGACTTAGTCTCACCTGGAGCTACGAAGAGCTGTGCGCGTGTAGCCTCACACTCGATAAGCTCAGCCTTAACAACTGTGAACTCGTCGCCGTTAGCCAAAGTGATAGTTGCAGTGCTATCGTCGTTGATAACGATGTTTGCAACAACGCACTCAGGAGCTACCTGAACAGGAATCCAGTTCTCACCATCAGCGCTAACCTCCAATACACCGTCAACAACACGGTACTGGAGTGGATCGCATGTGCACTCGGTAGGAGCCAAAACGGTAATATCCTTACCATTAGAAAGCTTAATAGTCTGGTTGCCGTCAGCGTCGGTAACAACGTCAACAACTACAACCTTACCATCGATAAGAGCCTGAAGGTTCTCAACCTCAGACTGAAGCTTTGTCTCCAAAGCTGTTACGCGCTCTGTCAAAGCAGCGAGGTCCTTCTCAACCTGATCAACGCGATTGTTGATAGCAGAATCGTCATATGAACATGACGTTGCCAAAGCCATAGATGCTATTACAACAGCAGCTACGACTGACTTGAGGGTTGTAAAAATTTTCCTCATAGTGTTAAAAATTTAGTTAATAATAATTATAAGATGTTTGCCTTTCCCAATTAATGAGCATAACATGCCCATAAATAGTTATGCAAATATATAAAATAAAATTTCAATTGACAAAATTTTAGAAACTTTTTCTACTTAAAAAATTATTTTAAAAACTCCTATATATGCGAAAAAAATAGAATTAATGGGGGAGATAATTGGCGTAACACACCAATAGAAATCACATATTTATTGAATAAAATAGAGCGCAGAGACGCCAAGGAAGGGGTATAAACAAAAAATTGAGGCAATCAAAAGATTTTCGACAAACAGCATTTTGCCATTGTCTTAGTAACGAAACTCGCATCGTAAATAAGCCTGCGACTTCCGCTACAATCTTCCGATTGCCTCTCCAACCTAAAACTACTAACCTAAATGAACCTTAAAACTTCGCTGCAAAGGTAAGGGGTATTTTTCAAATTTCCAAATAATTTATTAAATTTTTTCATTATTTTATTGTTAAATTTTAATTATGTATTCTGTGATATTACCTTACTACTGATAATCAGAGAATTATATAGTTGGGTGCAAATTATTTGGTCATAAGTAGATATATATAGTTGTGATTTGATGGAATAATTACTACTTTTGCAGTTGGTCGCGCAAGCGCGCGCACCCGCACACACATATAATATGTAGTAGGCATGAAGCAAAATCACACTATAGGATTTGACGCCAAGCTCGCCAATTCAACACCCGAGGGCAAGGGACACTACGGCAGATTTATAATCGACGCCGTGGCAGCCGCGTGCCCAAAGAGGGGCTATGTAAGAATGTACACCCCCAAGCGTATGCCAAACGCGGAGTACGACAAATTAGAGTTACGCCCAAACGTGGAATCGATGGAGCCAGATGGTAGCGTATGGAGGTGGTTGGCACCACTATGGCGACTCATAGGTGTATCGCGCGACGCCAACAAGGGGCGCGTCGAGCTATACCACGGACTCTCCAACACCCTGCCATATGGTCTGGAGCACTACAACATACGAAGCATAGTCACCATTCACGACCTTCGCTTCATGCGCAACGCCGAGCAACAAAATCCGCTCAAGACGCTCTACTACAAGATTGCATACCGCTCAACATGCCGACGCGCCGACCGAATAATCACCATCAGCGAGTTCGCTAAGCACGAGATTGTGGAGCACCTCAACATCGACCCCGAGAAGATCGATGTGATATACATGGGTTGCCACAAGCGATTTACCGAGAGCGTATCGCAAGAGCATTGCGACATGATACGCAGGAAATACAACCTGCCGGACAACTACATCCTAAGCGTGGGTACGGTTACGGAGAATAGCAACATTGAGCTTATAATCGAGGCTCTATCGAAGTGCACCCTACCTATAGACCTTGTAATCGCCGGCAGAGCGACAGACCATATAGAGAAGCTCAAGAAGCTCACCGCACAGTACAACCTAACATCGCGCACCCACATCCTCCACGGCGTGGCTGCGGATGACATGCCAGCAATATACAGCAACTCGATAGCATACCTAAGCACATCGCGCCACGTGGGCTTCAACTACCACATCGTCGAGGCGCTAAACATGGGTAAGGCGGTAATTGCAACGACGGGAACAAGCCACGAAGAGGCGGCAGGACCAGACGCGATATATGTATCGGGAGAGGATAGCGATGCACTATTAGAGGCTATAGAGAGAGTTACAATGGACAAGGAGCTACGTGAGCAAATGGCAGCAAAAGGCAAGGAGTATGCACAACGATTTCGCCCAGAAGTCATAGCATACAACATTTTAAAGTGCTACAACCGCGTGGGCATAGAGATAAAGGAGTAATAAGTGGTGGTAAAAGGGTAAAATCAGACAAAACTATACACTATTAATAATCAGCATATTACAATTAATAACACTAAAATAAGTATAAACTTGTACGAATTTTTGGCAAAAAATAAATATCTTTGCGTCGATATGCAAATAGGATTGCACCAAAGAGATTAGAGAGAAAACAAAAACATATACTATAAAGTGATGGAAAAAGTAACAAGAATCGTTGTCATGGCTAAACAGGTGCCCGATACTCGTAATGTGGGCAAGGATGCCATGACTGCGGAGGGAACAGTAAATCGTGCAGCCCTCGCTGCAATCTTCAATCCTGAGGACCTCAATGCCCTCGAGATGGCACTTCAGATGAAGGATCGTATCGCAAATGCAACAGTCCACGTGCTGACCATGGGTCCACAGCGCGCTGCTGACGTCATCCGCGAGGCTATGTTCCGCGGTGCTGATGGTGGATACCTCCTATCAGGTCGTGAGTTCGCTGGCTCAGATACATTGGCTACATCGTACGCCTTGGCGTGCGCGCTACGTAAGATAAATCCCGACATCATCGTGGCTGGTCGCCAGGCTATCGACGGCGATACCGCTCAGGTAGGTCCACAGGTAGCTGAGAAACTCGACCTCCCACAGGTGACATACGCCGAGGAGCTTATCGACATCAAGGAGGGCGAGGTGACAATTAAGCGTCGCCTTGAGCGCGGAACAGAGGTGGTAGTATCTCCACTACCTGCAGTAATCACCGTGAACTCGTCTGCTAAGGAGTGTCGTCCTCGCAACGCTAAGCGCGTGATGAAGTTCAAGTATGCTCTTGCTACTTCGGAGATGGCAACAGCAGAGCAGAAGGCACAGGCATTCATCGAGGAGCGTCCATACCTACACATCGTAGAGTTTGCAGCAGCTGACGTTAACCCCGACCCAGAGCAACTCGGTCTCTCGGGCTCACCAACAAAGGTGAAGAAGATTGAGAACGTGGTGTTCCAGGCTAAGGAGGCTAAGGCACTCACTGCTGACGACAAGGATATCGAGGCTCTAATGCAAGAGCTTATTGCGAGCCACACGCTCGGTTAATAATAGAAGAGAGATATGAATAACGTATTTGTATATATCGAGATAGAGGAGCAGCAGATTGCCGACGTATCGTTGGAGCTCCTAACCAAGGGTCGCGAGTTGGCTAACACCCTCGGCGTGAAGCTCGAGGCTGTGGCTATAGGCAAGGATGTCAAGCAGCACGCAGCAGAGTTGGCTAAGTATGGTGCCGACACTGTATGGGTGGCTGACAATGAGATATTCGCACCATTCCGAACACTACCACACACTGCTGTGATGGTGGGTCTTATCAAGCAGGAGAAGCCTCAGATTGCTCTCTTCGGCGCAACACCCGTAGGTCGCGACTTCGCACCACGTGTATCATCGGCGCTACACAGCGGTCTTACGGCCGACTGCACCGAGCTTGTCATCGGCGAGCACAAGGATCCTAAGAGTGGCAAGGAGTACGACTCACTACTCTACCAGATCCGTCCAGCCTTTGGCGGTAACATCATCGCTACAATCGTAAACCCTGAGTGCCGCCCACAAATGGCTACCGTACGTGAGGGTGTGATGCGTAAGGAGGAGTTGGCGACACCTGCAGCTGGCGAAATCCGCGAGATAGAGTGGCAGCCAATGGTTAAGGATACAGACCTCGCAGTACGCATCGTAGAGCGCCACATCGAGGAGCGCAAGATAAATATCAAGGGTGCATCAATCATCGTGGCTGGCGGCTACGGCGTAGGCTCTAAGGAGGGCTTCAACCTTGTTCACGAGTTGGCAAACGTACTCGGCGGCGAGGTGGGCGCCTCACGTGCTGCGGTAGATGCAGGCTTTACGGAGCATGAGCGTCAGATTGGTCAGACAGGCGTTACGGTACGCCCTAAGCTATACATCGCCTGCGGTATCTCTGGTCAGATTCAGCACACAGCGGGTATGGATGGCTCGGCAATGATCGTATCTATCAACACCGACCCTAACGCACCGATCAACAAGATTGCCGACTACGCAATCACAGGTAGCGTCGAGGAGGTTATCCCCAAGATGATTAAGTATTACAAACAGAATTCAAAATAGCAGAGTTATGGCAAATTTCTATTTAGATAATAAGGATCTACAATACCACCTCTCACATCCATTGATGAAGAGGATTATCGAGCTTAAGGAGCGTAACTTTGCTGATGCCGGCGTCTATGACTACGCACCACAGGATGTGGAGGATGCTCTCGACTCATACCGCCGCGTATTGGAGATTGTGGGTGATGTATGTGGCGAGGTGATTGCAGCAAACGCTGAGAGCGTTGACCATGAGGGTCCTCGCGTGGTGAACGACCATGTGGAGTATGCCTCAGGCACAGTGCGCAACATCGAGGCACTGAACGAGGCAGGTCTTGGCGGTATGACACTACCACGCAAGTACAACGGTCTTAACATGCCTGTAACATGCTTCGCCATGGCTAACGAGATGGTGGCACGCGCCGATGCGGGCTTCGAGAATATCTGGGGCTTGCAGGATTGCGCTGAGACCATCAACGAGTTCGCATCAGAGGAGATCAAGGAGCGCTTCTTGCCTCGCGTATCGGCAGGTGAGACATGTGCCATGGACCTTACAGAGCCAGATGCAGGCTCAGACCTCGGCGCTGTGATGCTCAAAGCATCATGGGATGAGGAGGCTGGCGTATGGCGCCTTAACGGCTGTAAGCGCTTTATAACCAACGGTGATGGCGACATCTCTCTCGTCCTTGCACGTACCGAAGAGGGCACCAAGGATGCTCGTGGTCTCTCGATGCTCATCTACGACAAGCGCGATGGTGGCGTGAAGGTACGTCGTATAGAGAATAAGCTCGGTATCAAGGGCTCGCCTACATGTGAGCTTGTCTTCAACAACGCACCTGCAGTGCTTGTTGGCGACCGTAAGATGGGTCTTATCAAGTACGTAATGTCGCTAATGAACGCAGCTCGTCTTGGTATCTCCGCACAGTCAACAGGCTTGTGCGAGGCAGCCTATCGCGAGGCATTGAAGTATGCCCAGGAGCGTGAGCAGTTTGGCAAGCCTATCATCCAGTTCGCTGCCGTATCGGAGATGCTCAAGAATATGGAGGCTAAGACCCTCGCATCACGCGCATTGCTATACGAGACAGCACGTTTTGTGGATATCTACAAGCAGCTGACACACATCTCTCACGACCGCTCATTGGAGAGCGAGGAGCGCCAGGAGATGAAGTTCTACAACCGCCTTGCCGATGGCTTTACGCCACTCGCAAAGATGTTCGCATCGGAGTATGCTAACGAGGTGGCATACGACTCAATACAAATCCATGGTGGCTCCGGCTACATGAAGGACTACGCCTGTGAGCGCCTATACCGCGATGCTCGTATCATGAACATCTACGAGGGTACGACACAGCTTCAGGTCGTTGCGGCTATCAACCATGTAACTAAGGGCACGTACCTTGAGCAGATCATGCGCTATGAGGAGAATACCCCAACAGAGGCTACCAAGGCGATGTACGACAAGCTCGTTGAGCTACGCAAGATGTATGAGGCAGCTGTAGCTCGTGTAGAGACACTCGACAAGGAGTGCACAGGCTACAAGGATTTCCACGCACGCCGTCTTGTTGAGATTGCAGGTTACATCATCATGTCACACATCATGCTTCGTCAGGCAGGCGAGATGGAGGCTGAGTATCTTAACCCAACAAAGGTGTTCGTGAAGTATGCCGTAAAGAAGGTTACAGAGGCAGCTACATACATCAACGAGTCTGAGACATCGGATGTAGAGCTATTCAAATAGCCTTAAGGGATCCTAATTTATATAACCTCCCCTGAGAGTCTAAGATAGAGGGCTGTCCAACAGATTGTTGGCAGCCCTTTTTCTCTGCGTTATAAAGCCCAGCGGAGGGTAAAAAGTAAAAAGGAGTGTTCAGCATATGCCAAACACTCCTTTGAGAGATGTATATACAGATTACTCTGCGTACTTCTGAGCTGCGTATGAGATATTCAACGCCTCAGCCTCACGAAGCTTATCCTTAAGCTCGGTAAGCTTACCTACAGTAGCTGTCTCGTGAACACGAAGGTTTACAAGCATCTCTGAAGGGCTTGAATAGCCTCTCTCAGCTACACGCTCTGTAATCTTGTCACCAACCTGATTCAAGTTAATGATGTCATCATTGAACTGAATGCTCAACGCAGCACCTGCTGCATCTGCTCCCTGAAGCTGACCAACCCAAACATTAGTCGTTTTTGACTTGTCAAGCTCTGTAATCTCATGCGCCTTAGGCGTGGTCACAACAACCTGCGGATCGTTATCACGCATAGTTGTAGCAGCCATAAAGAAGAACAGAAGCATGAAGACAATGTCAGGAAGAGACGACGTTGACATTGCGGGCACCTCTTTCTTGCCCTTTTTCGCCATTACTGCCATAACTAATTGTCTGCTTTAAATGGTTTAGCCTCCGAAATTTTGGGAGGAACTTTTGATCTTAAATTCTTCTGCTGCTCCTCATCAAGATCCTCGATAGCCTTGCCATATACCTCAAAAGATACATGCTCACGGTAGAGGTTGAATGCATGAGTCAGCTCATCCTGCACCTGCAAATAGACATCGTAGGTGGTCTCATTATCAGCCATCAATGAAACGAGTCCCGCACTGAGGTTGAAAGACTTACCAGCCTCGATTTCTACTGACTTCTTCTCTGAACGGTTTACATCAACAAGGAAGTCGAATGTCTCCTTAGAGAGACGTGAATGCTCGCCATTGCGCTCAAGATCGTGTCGGCTATACTCGTTTTTGCCAACCATGATCTTACCGCTCTTAGAGATATTCACAATCAGGATATTACGCTCCTTAATCTCAATATCTTCCTGCTTCTGCTCTTCGTTTCCAGCAGGAGGAAGGACGCGCCTCATACCCATATCGACATCCATAGTAGTGGTCACAAGGAAGAAGATCAACAGCAAGAATGCAATATCCGCCATTGAACTGGAATTGATTTCACCAGCCTTTTTCTTCATCTTTGCCATAAACTACGATTTAAAAATGCCCCAAATCCAAGAGAATACTGCAGAGAATGCAGCGAGTGCAAATGCAAGGTAAGTAATCCAAATAGATACATCGGCCAACATATAGTCCTTAGCCTCGAAGACAAGACGATCAGCGCTATCCAAAGAGCCAAGACCGAAGGCGATGTTAGTAGAGTTACCATTAGCATCAAGTACTGTAAGTACATTGCCATCGAACCAACCGTGACCCATACCGATAAAGTATGCCAAGCCACAAACAGCAGCAACAACAACTACTGTAAGACCCATCTTAACCCAGTTAGGATTCTGGATGAGGTTAAGCACGAAGCCAACGAATACAAATACTACTGCAAAGACCATCAAGAAGTACAACCAGTAGAGGTTGATGTTGATAACCTTAGCCAACTCAACAAGATGACTACCCTCCTCCTGAGCAGCTGTAGTAGCCTTAGCAATCTGGCCTGCATTTGTTGTATTCTGATCAATGTTGAGATTGATTGTTGCAAGACCTGTCTGAAGTGCATCGAGGAGCAATACATCCTCAAGTACATGAGCAGTACATGTAGCATTGAGCATAGCGTTAAGCTCCTTATCCTCAGCTGTCATCTTCTTATTCTTAGAGTCGGTACGGATCTCCATCTCCTGGTTATAAGCATCGACCATTGCCTTGAAATCCTCAATAGGAGCAGACTTCTCGTCCTCTGGATTAGATGGCTTCATCTTCTTCTCGATGCCGATAGCAGCACAACACTCTGTGAAGATCTTTGCCTGAGCCTCAAAGTACTCCTTGTTAGCTGCATAGTGCGCCTCAAGGATCTCAAGCTCCTCATTGTCAACGCTAACCTGATCGTTAAGGAAGTCAACAACAATCTTAGACTCATCCTCGAACTGAGAGCCAGTAACACCCTCGATCTGCTGCATCCATACGCTATCACGCTCAGCACGCTTTACATTCAAGTCATACAAAGCAACACCTGAGTTGTAAAGGTTGTAGAGGTAGTTTGCACGAAGATATTTCTCGTTATCCTTTACAAACTGCGCACGTGCATCAACAGCATCCTTACGCACCTTTGCAAATGGCTTACGCTCAGCTACAACACTCTTTCGATCCTTCTCAAGACCCTTCTTCTCGGCTGCAAGCTCCTTCTTCTCTACGTCGAACTTCTCCTTATTCTTAGCCTTCTCAGCAGTAAGCTTCTCCTTCTCAGCAGTGAGCCTCTCCTTCTCAGTAGGTAGAGTATTCTTCTCAGCAATATTCTTATTCACCTCAGACTCTATCTTCATCTTCTCAGTCTCAAGCTCGAGCTTATCAGCTCTAAGCTTCCTTCGCTCTGCCTGAAGCTTTGCCATCTCAGCCTCATTCAAATCTGGTTGCTGCAAAGCATCCTCGATCTTCGCATCTACGTCTACTGAATTAAGCTTCTCATCAATTGCTGCAATCTTCTTATCGATACCAGCGATCTCCTTCTCAAAAGCAGCTACCTTCTTATCGATATCCTTCTCGCGAGAAGGGATTGCCTTAAGATCAGCATCAGTCCTCTTTAGGTTCTCCTCATTCTCCTTAATTGCGTTATCAATCTCCTCGGTACGTGTATTAATCTCGTTGATACGAGCATCAATCTTACCAAGCTTCTCATCGTATGGAGCGATATTCTTGATTGCCTCAGCTACAGCAACATTCTTCTCTGAAAGACCAGCGTTTACAGTCTCAATCTCCTCAAAATATGCCTGTCTGATTGAATCCTTAACAATGGCATCATAATAATTCCACTTGCGATTCTCAGCGCCATTCTCAAGATTAGAACGAAGAGCATCATCGCTACCCTTGACCAACTCAAGGATACCTGTATAACCCAACTCCTCAGCATGACGCATCTGGTGGATAACAGCCTTCTTCATGGCCTCGATACCCTCCTTGACGGTAGAGACCTCATAAATCTTACCAAGCGAATCCCTTACTGGGTCGAAGTTCTCATCGGTCTGACCTACGAGAGACATTGTCTTGGCGATCTTATCAGACTCTGGAGCTGACGCACCAACAACAACAGCCCACGCCATAAGTCCTACTGAGACAGCGACTATAGCAAGGAATGCTATTTTGCTAATATATTTTGTCATAATATTTGTATCTCTAAATGTTACTTATCGCAGACTATCGCTTGTTGTATGCTACGAGCATATCAACCAATGTGATAGAAGTATCCTCCATTCTTACAACCTGAGACTCAATCTTAGAGAGAATGTAGTTGAAGAAAATCTGAAGAATAACAGCAGCAATAAGACCCATGATAGTTGTCAAAAGAGCCACCTTGATACCACCTGCTACGACTGTAGGAGACATGGTTGCTGAAGACTCGATATCATCAAATGCCTGAATCATACCAACAACGGTACCCATGAAACCGAGTGATGGAGACAAAGCGATGAAGAGTGAAAGCCATGAAAGACCTGACTCCATCTGACCCTGCTGAACTGAACCGTAAGATACAACAGCCTTCTCAACAGCCTCAAGACCCTGGTCGTAACGCATAAGACCCTGGTAGTAGATTGAAGCGATAGGACCACGTGTGTTGCGGCAGTACTCCTTAGCAGCCTCAATGCCCTCCTCGTTGAGGATACGCTCAACATTAGCAACGAACTTCTTAGTGTTGATCTGAGCAAATGTCAAATAGAGAATACGCTCGATAGCGATTGCCAAACCAAGAATCAAGCAGACAAGCACTGGGAGCATCCATTCCCAACCACCCTCGAGGAACTTCTTCATCAAAGAGAAGTGCATAGGCTGACCCTCTGGAACGGTCAAAGTCTTCTCTGCAGCCTCCTCCTTATTCTCCTCAGGCTTAGCACCCTCAGCGCCCTCACCCTCAGTTGCGTTCTCACCCTCTGCGTTCTCGTTTACAGCGTCATCAGCTGGAGTAGCCTCATCTGCATTAGCAATAGCCTCAGACTGTGCCTTCTTGTCAGCACCATCCTGTGCATAAGCAGCGCCCAAAGAGAGTGTGGCAACTGCCAAAAGCATAAATAATTTTTTCATAGTAATTTTTGTTAAAATTTGTAATTTTTTTTAGTTGATATCTTTTTTTTAGTTAATTTCTCAACTGTATCTCTGCTCTGCCTCAATTTGCAACGCCCTATAAATAGGGGCATCGCCACAAGCGAAACTGAATCAAACCCTATATTAATCAACACGTTAGCCCCAAGAAACGCCCCTCGACCCTATCGAGAGACACGCTTCTAAGGCATTATCAGTGCGAAATATACAAACAAAAAACGACAAATGCAACGCGTTTACATAGTAAATTCTCCACGTAGCGGACGTCGCATCAAATTAAGTGTTTCCGATAATGTCAAATTCTTGCCTAAAACGTACATGAGTTTAGCCACCGCAGCCTCAACCGTCATGTCGTGACCCGACACCACACCTGCCTCTTGAAGAGCCAATCCGGTCTCATAGAGGTGCATCTGCACGGCGCCATCCTTACACTGCGACACATTGACAACCACAACACCGCGATCTATAGCCTCCTTAACGAGGTCTACAAACCACTGCGAGGTGGGGGCATTACCTGCTCCATAGGTCTCCAAAACGACACCACGCGCACCACTATCGAGGAGCATAGCACGCAACGTCGCAGGACGGATGCCTGGGAAGAGCTTCACCACGACAACCTCGTTGGACATAGACTCACTAATACGGAACTCGTCCGAGAAATCGGGAGCGTATGGGGCTATAACAGCGCTGTTATACTGGATGTTAACACCGACATCGGCCAGCGGCTGGTAGTTGAACGAGGCAAAGGCATTAAGCGCCTCGGCACTATGCTTCGTCGTGCGGTTGCCCCTAAATAGTCTGTTCTGGAAATAGAGCGCCACCTCTGGCACTAACGGATTGCCGTCCTCATTCTTGGCACCAGCAATCTCTATGGCAGTGATGAGATTCTCACGACCATCGGTACGCAAAATACCAATAGGAATTTGACTACCTGTGAAGATTACCGGCTTAGCAAGGTTCTCGAGCATAAAGCTCAGAGCAGCAGCCGAATATGACATGGTATCCGTGCCATGAAGGATTACGAAGCCATCGTACTGAGCATAGTTATCACGAATAATACGCGCCATATGCACCCAGTTCTCGACAGCCACATTTGACGAATCGATGGGTGGCGTGATGGTGAATACCTCTATATCTACATTTAGACGCTTGAGTGATGGGAACTCCTCGTATATCCCACTGAAATCGAAAGGGACGAGGGCTCCTGTGGCCTCGTCAGTCTTCATACCGATAGTACCACCGGTATATATTATGAGTATGGATGATCTCTTCATACTGAAGTTATCATGGCTTTAGTGCCAATATATCAGTACAAAGATAGGAATAATTTATGATTATGAGCACATTTGCACCATTTTTTTGCAGTAAGGAGCAGAAAATAGGGATTGGAGAGCTACAAAGCGAACATACGGCGTGCCGAAACGGAGGTTATCTCATCCACCTGCTCGAAGCTCTTATTGTGCAGCTCGGCAATCTTACGGCACACATACTCCACATATGCCGACTCGTTGCGCTTGCCGCGATAAGGCACGGGCGTGAGGTATGGGCAATCGGTCTCGAGGAGCAAGAGCTCGGTAGGGAGCTCCGCCACAACCCTATCCAAGCCGCTATTCTTGAATGTCACAACACCTCCTATGCCAAATAGGAAATCGCCCATCTTGCTCAGGCGACGAGCCATGTCAACACCATCGGCATAGGCATGAAAGACACCTCTAAGCCCACGACCACGATACGTAGACACGGCATCCTCCATCTCCTTATAGGCTGAGCGAGTGTGAATTACCACGGGCAGGTCGTACTGCAAGGCGAGCTCCAACTGAGCGTGTAGCGCCTCGCGCTGCTCACGAAAGAAATCGCTACTCCAATAGAGGTCGAGACCTATCTCACCCACGCCACAGAGCGACACCGGCGCACTCTTCAATAGCGACTCCACCATATCGACCTCATCGCGCCACCTGGGATTATCGTTGACCGAGGTGGGGTGGAAGCCCGCCATGGCACGACAATAGTCGCCATGCGCAGCTGCCAAATCGAACATCCTATTGCGGCTCGAAGAGTCTATATCGGGCAATAGAAGCATCTCGACACCCGCCTCGCGGGCACGCACAAGCGCCTCCTCTCTATCCGCATCGAACTCCTCGGCATATATATGTGAATGTGTATCTATCATAATCCTAATTACGTTGTGTCAATTCGTAGCGCTGTGCAGGCAACTTTCTAATCAAGCCCTGCAGTTCCAGGGTCATAATCGCCATGGAGAGATCGCCCATCGAGAGCCCCGTCTCCTCCAATATCTCAACCAGGGACACCGTCACCCGCTTCTCAATAACCGAGTATGCCAAACGCTCGGCAGGCTGAAGCGACTCGAGCGCATCAGCGCCACTCGTCATCTTCGCCACGTCACGATCTTCTATCTGCCAGCCTATGTCATCAATGATATCCGACGCCGTGAGCACAAGGCGAGCCTTGCCCGAGCGTATCAGATTATTCGTGCCAAAAGAGGCTCCATCGGTAATGCGACCTGGGATAGCCATAACTACACGGTGGTATCCATCAGCCATATCTGCCGTGACCAACGAGCCTCCCGACGCCGGAGACTCGACAACGAGAGTGCCAGCACTGAGGGCGGCTATAATTCTATTACGTGCCAAGAAGTGGGTTCCATTCTGGGGCGACTGTGAGTGTAGCTCCGTGACAATAGCGCCACCATGCTCAACGATATCGTTTGCCAAGGCGCTATGCACCGAAGGAGTAACCGAGGGAAGCGCCGAGGCTATTACCGCCACAGTATTAACACCATAGGCTAATGCTGCACGGTGGCAGGCGGCATCCACGCCATAGGCTAAGCCGCTGACAATGCAGAGGTCATCGACCCTCTCGCCAAGCTGCTGTATAAGCCTATTGCAGACATCCTGTCCTGCGGGCGACATATCGCGCGTACCGACCATAGAGAGCGTGCGTTGTGACAAAGTCCCCACATTACCACGCACAAAGAGAACATGAGGGCGATCGCACACCTCGCGAAGCAGTTCGGGGTACTCCCTATCTGTGGCAGCCAAGAGGCTTATCCTATGCTTTCTACAATAGTCCACCTCGCGATAAGCCTCCGTAAACCCATCGCGACGCACTATGCGTTCAGCAATCTCCTGTCGAAGCCCTCCGCGCTCGATTAGATCCGCCTTAGAGGCTGCAAAGATCTGCTCGGCAGAGCCATAGAGATCGACGAGGTGGGTGATAGTGCGAGGACCCACGCCACGAACAAAGATTAAAGCCAAATCTTCAATGGTCATAGTGGCATCTACTTTTGTTATCGAGAAAAGCGCACATCGTGCTCCATGCGTCTAAACTTCCTAATCTGGATGGTTAGAAGGATGGTGGCGATAATAACTGAGAGGCTATCGGCAATAGGCATAGCCATCCATGCACCCATAGCGCCATACTCCGGAGTGAGCAGGAGCAACAGTGGCAATAGGAAGAGCAGCTGACGCGTTGTAGACATAAACATCGCCAACGGTGCGCGACCGATATATTGGAAGAAGCCGCCGGCAATAATCTGGAAGCCGACAAGCGGGAAGACCAACATCGCCACACGCAGACCCTGGGCGACAATATCTGCCATTGCCTGTGCCGAGGCTCCCTCACTCGTATCGACGAACAACGCCGCAACCTGATAGGGGAAGAAGACTCCTATGAGAAAAGCAATAGTGGTGACCACCGTGGCGCACATGATGGCATACTTCAGCGCCTTGATGACACGATCGTACTGCTTTGCGCCATAGTTATATCCGATAATGGGCTGCATACCCTGGTTAAAGCCCTGCGCCACCATCACAAAGAGTAGCAATACTCTATTCATGATACCGTAGGCACCGACATAAACATCACCCACGCCATCGCCAAAAACGGCACTCGAGATCACATCATCTTCCCCCGAGCCACCATAGCGCAACAACACCGTATTCATGAAGCGCGTTACTAACGATGCGCACAGATTAAGCAAGAAGGGCGCCATGCCAATGGAGATGATGTTCCATATGATGCTTCTATCGAAGCGGAAGTTATAGCGCTTGAAACGCAAGAAGCTCTTGGGCGAGGTGTAGTGGTGCATCTGTATCATCAGAGCTGCAAATTGTGCAGTCACTGTAGCAAGGGCTGAGCCTCGCACGCCCCACTCAAAAACAAATATAAACAACGGATTGAGTGCCGTACATAGAGCCATGGCAAGAAGCATGATATACATTGCCTTGCGAGGATAACCCGAAGCTCTAAGCTGCTCATTAAGACCGAGATAGAGATGAGTAATGATATTACCGAACATGATAATCTCCATAAACTCACGCGCATAACGTAGCGTATCGGGGCTTGCCTCACCGCCCGAAAAGAAGATAAGTATCGGGTCCAAAAAGAGCAGGAAGATGAGCATGATGCTAATGCCAAGCACCACGTTCAGCATCGCCGCATTGCACAAAATACGCTCCGCGGCACGCTTATTACCCTCACCCAGACGTATCGAGATACGGGCAGCAGCACCAACACCAACCATAGCGCCAAAGGCTGAGGCTATATTCATAATAGGCAGTGTTACAGCCATGCCTGAGATAGCGGCATCACCCACACCGTGACCAATAAAGATACTATCTATAATATGGTAGAGCGACGACGACGCCATGGCGATAATCGCCGGGATGGCATATCGCATAAGGAGCTTTCCCACGGAGTCTGAGCCGAGCGAAACTGTATTATTTTGAACTTGAGAACTCATTATTCATAGGTTGCAACAGCAACAACATAACTTTCATCTACTATATCTATATCTACGACTACCCTACTACCATCGCCTACAACGCCATATATCCTACCTAACGTTGCATCATATCCGACAACGCGTATCTCGTCAAGCAGGTCAACACCTCGACGACCATAGAGCTTATACATAGCCTCCTTGGCAGACCATACCATAGCATACCAAACGCCGCTTTCGCTTAATTGAACCTCCTCTACGGACATATAGCGCGGAGCGACACGTTCGAAGTCGCGGTCTATATATTCGATATCGACACCCACAGCCCTATCGGCAATGGCCACAGCGACCATACGCTCCTTGGCATGGGCTACACTTATATATATATTAGGGCGATCAACAATCGGAGCCCCAACATCATTATAGCTGATGGTCACCTCACTGCCAAGCTCCCTGCGCACGATACGTCGCCACGCGAGGTGCTCCACACGACGCGCCTCACGCTGAAAACGCGAAGCCGATGCGACATCCTCAGCCACGATCAGCCTATCGCAACAAGCGAAGATTGGCGATATGGGCTCAACAAAGAGTTTAACCATTAACCTCAACCTTAATTTTATCGACACGACGACCATCCATCGTGGCTATGAAGAACTTGACGCCATGCGCCTGCAGCTCGTCACCACGACGTGGGAGGTCACGCTTAAGCTCCATCATAAGTCCTGCAAGGGTCTCGGCATGACCCTCGACATCGGCAAAGGCATCGTCATCGAAGCCTATGGCACGCACAAACTCGCCTATATGTATCTTAGCATCAAAGATATAGGTATTCTCTCCAATCTTCTCGTAGAGTCTATCCTCCTCATCATCACTCTCGTCGGTAATCTCTCCCACGACCTCCTCGAGGATATCCTCCAACGACACCAAGCCCTGCGTAGCGCCATACTCATCAACGACAATGGCGATATGTACCTTATTCTGCTGGAACTCCTTGAGCAGATCATCAATCATCATATGCTCGGGGACGAAGTAGGGCTTGCGGAGCAGCTTCTGCCACTCGAAATCGACACTCTCGGTGATATGTGGCAACAGATCCTTGACATAGAGCAGACCGCGCACATCGTCCAAGTCCTCACCATAGACCGGGATACGCGAATAACCCATATCGACAATCACGCGACGCACCTCGTCATAGTCGGCGTCGTACTCCAAGCCCGTGATATCGACGCGCGAATGCATAATCTCCACCACCTCGGTCTGTCCAAAGCTGACAATGCCCGAGAGCATCTTCTGCTCCCCCTCAGAGCCCGTCTCGGCAATATCCACCGCATCGGCGAGATCCTCGATCGAAATCTCATTGCTCTTGGATGCCAAGCGGCTGACACGGCTGCTGGTGCGTATGAGCACAAAGGCTAATGGGTAGAGCAACCATCGCAAGAACTTGAGCGGCAGCGACAGAAATATAGACATGCTCACGGGGTTTGCCTGCGACATCACCTTAGGCATAATCTCACCAAAGAGCAGCAGCAAGAAGGTGACAACGATGGTCTTGAAGACAAACTCCCAGACACCCGCGAAGATAAAGAGATGGTCGATAAGCGCCGTGGACATAATAACAAGGCAGATGTTGACCATGTTATTAGCCACCAAGATTGTCGCCAACAATCTGTCGGGGTTCTCCAGCAGCTCTAAGACACGACGCGACGAGGCGCTATTACGCCTCTCGATATCGTCGATATCGCTACGCGTAAGCGAGAAGAAGGCGACCTCCGAGCCCGATGCCATTGCCGACATAGTCAGCAACAGTAGCGACACCACGCCCAGGAAGATAACCCTTCCGAGGTTAATATCCGATTGCAGGAGTATTATATCATCCATTCCTAAACACTTTTAGGCACCAGCCCCACTAAAATAGTGAGCCTGCGGTGACAGTCTGCAGAGAGGACTCTTCACGGAGTATAGGGTGGAACGTCGCCTTGTTCTGTGGCTCATATCCACCTACCTGCTCTACCTTTCTACGTGTATATGCTGGCATCTTCCTAAGCGCGACGATGCTCGCATACTTATTAGAGTATGGGGTGATATCCGTAATTGGTGGCAAGCTACCAGGATCCTTTTTAATCTGCTTGCGCTCTGCTGTATCTCCATCAGCGACCGTTAGCGGCTTATCATCCTCAAAAGGATTCTTCAACTTTGCTTCGGCATAGGTGCTCTCGATCTTAGGCTCAGTGCCATCAGCAAAGCCTGTGGCTACGACAACCAACTCCAACTCATCATCTGCCAACGTTGACTTCTGGCTGGCACCCCAGATGATATCTGCCGAGTGGGTATTGCCATCCTCATCGACATAGCTTGCATGCTTCTGTATATACTCCGCAGCCTCGGTAACATCCTCGAGCATAAGGTTATCGAGGTTAGACACCGAGAAGCTAAGAAGGATATTCTTTGCACCCGAGATCATGTTATCGTCGAGCAATGGCGAAGATAGCGATGCCTCGGCAACCTTATAGGCTCTATTCTCACCCGACTCCTTGACAACAGACATATGGGAGCGACCACTACCCTTCATCACCTTCTTCACATCGGCAAAATCGACACGCACGTAGGCGAGGTCAACAGTGATAAGCTCGGCGATACCCTTGGTAGCCATGCCGAGGATATCATCAGCCTTACCGAAGGCCTCCCTAAGTGGCATCTTACCATACATAAGGCGTAGCTTCTCATTGTCGATGATGAGCAACGAGTCGACATACTTATTCAACTCCTCAACACCCTGGGCTGCCTGCTCATAGCGCAACGCTCCCTCAATGATAAGGGGCATGGTGACAACCGCCACGGTGAGAATACCCAACTCATGCGCCAAGCGAGCGATGACTGGCGAAGCACCAGTACCTGTACCACCACCCATACCTGCCGCGATGAAGAGCATCTGAGCTCCCGAGGTCTCAAGAAGGCTACGCAGACGATCCTCACTCTCCAACGCGAGCTCACGACCCCTCTTAGGGTCGTTACCAGCACCAAGACCTGGACCCATCTGCACCTTATTACTTACGTTACAATTCTCCAATGCCTGCTTATCGGTGTTACACACAACGAAGTTAACACCCGTTATCTCCATATCTTGCATGTGGTTTACAGCGTTACCACCAGCACCACCAACACCAATAACCATGATTATCGACTCAGAGTCGAACATGAGCTCCGATGGGTTATCTCCAACTAAAGCATCAAACACCTCATCCTTAATACTATCTTTCTTAGCCATAATACTCTCTTGTTATGCTATGCAACACTCTAAAAATCGTTATCACCACCCTCCGATGACATTGAGTTGCTTATCTTCTCCGCAACATTACCGAAAAACTTCTTCCACCTGCTTGGCTTCTTATCCACTACATCACCGCCAGCCGAAGTAATCTTCCCAGACTGCTCAGGGGTCACTGGCGCCACTGGTGGCACTGGTGGCACACTATCATTACCCTCCTGCTTTGGCTCCTCAGCCTTTGGGGTCTGCGTAGGCTCCACCTTGACTGGAGGGATGGTATTTCCACCCATATTAGCTGGCTTAGGCGGTTGCACAGGGGGCACAACACGTGGCGATGAAGGGATCATCGATACTGAGCAGACACCACGCTTAGCACCATACAGCAACAAAGAGACTGCCGTAGCGTATGCTGGTGTTGAGAGGTGTGTCATCTGCGACTCGGCGGTTACGCCATACTCTGGATAGACAACGCGCACATCATCATAGCCAAGCTCGCGCTTGAAGAGCTCCTCGATATCCCTCATCTGCGAGCCACCACCCGTGAGTATCACTGCTGGGCGGAAGCGAGAGCCGCACTTAGCCTCCTTAATCTCGCCCTTAACCCACTCGGCAATCTCCGCTAAACGCGCCTCGATGGCGATGACAAGATTACGACGCAAGAGGTTCTTTGCTATGATATGGTACTTCTGTGGGAAGACGATGAGGTCGTCATCGCAACGATCCGACAGCGCCGAGCCATAGCCTATCTTAAGGTCCTCAACATACTTGTTGATGCCCAGCGAGCTGATGTCGTTGTTGATGTCGTTGGCACCCATAGGTATAGAGCCCATATGGCGCAGCTTGCCCTTAAACAATACCGACACATCGGTGATGTGGGCACCCAAATCGATAACCACAGCGCCGTCGACAATCTCCTCGCTATTGGTCACGCAGAGGTGCGAGATTGCGGCATTAGGGACAAACTCCTTGATTGTGATGCTCTGGCTCTTCAAGCATACTGCAAGGCGGTCGCGGAGCTTCTTGTCGCAGAGGATGAAGTTATAGGTCGCCGAGAGCACATTAGCAAAGGCGCCACATGGCTCGTCAACCTCCTTATCATCAATCATATAGCGCAAAGGCTCAAAGGAGAGTATGAACTCCCTATCGTCGGGAAGCTTCACTGCCTGCATACGGCGGTCGAGCTCCTCGATATCGTGGCGCGTGATGCTCTCCTCGCGGGGGAATACTCTATCTGTAACCTGCACGCAGCGAATAAAATCGCCCGAGATACCTGCATAGGCCTCGGTGATATGCATATTCAACTGTGCCTCTATCTTGCTCTTTGCCGTTGCTATGGCGCGAGCAACCATCTCGCTATTATCGACACGTCCAGCCGTAATACCGCCTACGGGCTCTGAAACAACGCCCATAACATCTACAATGCCATCCTCCAAAAGTGAGCCGACGGCAATCACCACGTTTGATGAGCCAACATCAATGGCTACAATCTGTTTACCTTTCATCGCTATATATTTTTATCTATTTTTTTCTTATCTATCACACCTACTTACACACCACCTGGTCGTCATACCTGAGGCTTATATGCTCATACTCGTCCCATCCGATGTTGCTGAGCGCCTCATCGTAGAAGTAGCGCAGGGTGCCGAGCTTATCGACAAGGTCATCCGTAAAGCCTAAGTCGACAACAAAGTCTCCCGAACGGGGAACGACGGCTATCTGCATAGGGTCGTCGCCACCTCCTGTAAGCTCTATCTGCACTATCTCAGCGCGCCAGAATGGGTCATCACAGAGATACTGCGCGAACTCTATAAGTCGACCGAAGTCCGCAACACACGCCCTGATGCGCTCCGCCTCCAACGACTCGTTAAGGCGCTCGGCATCCAACTCGCGCAGCGCCAGCTCTATATCTCTATCCTTCTCGGCATGGATACGGCGTGCCTCGACCTTCTCCTCCTTGAGGTGCTCAACGCGTCCGCGATACTCATTATCGCTCATGAAGACCTCGCGCTTGACACCACGCTTCTCCACCTTGCGCAGCTCTCCATTTATCGCCTCACGCTCCTTCAGCAGGTCGACACGGCGCTGCTCTATGCCTCGTATCCTCTCGTCGATAACCCTAAGAGGCTCATTGGCGCTATCCTCATGCAGACCCACAAAGCCCTTGTCGAAGAGCGGTACATAGTCGCCCGTGATGACCGGAAGCAAGAGTGTATGGCAGTCCGTAACGGGGAGGACATAGCCATCCTCGCAGATATACATATCATAGTCGCCAACACGCAGGCGGGCAACAGCCCTACGCTGCGACACGTTGACCACGAGGTGTCCATCATAGGTGACATAGGCATTGGCACTCTTCACGGCACTATGCTCCGCAATGATACTCTCAAGCATGGCAAGGTCTACATCTGCCACCATCTTGCCCTCGGGGTGCATCTCGTTGAGCACCAACCAGCCATCTATCAACTCCGCATCGATGAGGCTCTCAGCGCCACCATCAACAATGATTTCGAACTTCGTGATAGGCTGCTTCGAGCGATGCTCCATGGCAACATTGTTCGCCCATATCACCACAACGATAATAAGGGCCCACAACACGCCATAACCAACTATCTTCTTTCTATCAACAGCCATATCTATGATTACTAAGCTTTTAGTTTAAGTTGCTGGGCAACTGCCTCGCACACAACGTCGATATTACCAGCGCCAAACGTGACAACAACATCTGTCTCACGCTCTGCCAAGAGTCCAGCAAGCTCCTCTCTCTCTGCCAGGCACCACTCTGTGGTGAGCATGCCGCCTATAAGCTCCGAGCAGATGCCCTCGATAGGCTCCTCGCGAGCGGGGTATATAGGCACCATAACCACCTCATCGGCAAGCGACAACACCTCGGCAAACTCCTTGGCAAAGTCGCGCGTACGAGTGTAGAGGTGCGGCTGGAAGATTGCCATTAGGCGACGACCAGGGAAGATACCACGTAACGACTCTATCGTTGCACGAAGCTCCTCAGGGTGATGTGCATAATCGTCGATATATACCTGCTTGGGGGTGTTTATATATACCTCCATGCGACGCTTAACGCCACCAAACTCCTTGAGAGCGCGACGCACAGCCTCATGGTCAAGCTCCTTACCCTCAATCTGTGCAGCGCACCACAACATAGCTACCGCAGCCACCGAATTCTCGATATGCACCCTACCCAAGATGCCAAGCTCGCAATCCTCTATACAACCATCCGGAAGGATGATATCGTAGAGATATTTACCCTCCTCCTTAAGGCGTATGTTTGTAGCCTCGAAGTCGCCACCCTCATCGCACGAGTAGCGGTATAGCTTGCGCTCCGAGGTATCGAAGTCGAGAGTCACACCCTGCTTAAGTATCAAAGCACCGCCCCTCTTTATCTGCGCTGCGAACTGCGCAAAGGCCTCGACCATAGCCTCGGGCGTACCGTAGATATCGAGGTGGTCGGCATCAGTAGCTGTGATAACTGCCACATCGGGGTGTAGGCGTAGGAACGAGCGGTCATACTCATCAGCCTCCACGACCAATCTACGCCCCTCGCCCAAGACAAGGTTAGAGGCGAAGTTACGCGATATGCCACCAAGGAAGGCACTACCCTCATTCGCGGCAGCGTGGTTGAGCCATGCGGCGAGTGTCGATGTTGTGGTCTTACCGTGAGTGCCCGCCACGGCCATAACGAGCTTACCCTCAGAGAGGTGACCGAGCATCTGCGAGCGTTTCTCGATGGTAAAGCCTCGCTCCCTAAGCCATGCCCACTCGTGGTGGTCGGCAGGGATGGCGGGGGTCAACACCACAAGGGTATCATCCGCCGAGCGCATAGCCTCGGGGATAAGCCCTGGGTCATCATCATAGTGCACCTCGGCACCCTCAGCCTCGAGTTGACGCGTTAGGGGTGTTGCTGTGCGGTCGTAGCCCGCCACGCGGTAGCCCTCATGGAGGTAGTAGCGGGCAATGGCACTCATGCCGATGCCGCCAATACCGAGGAAGTATATATTTCGGAACTCTCTGGTCATAACCTTCGGTTTAAAGGAGCGAAATAATTAGTAAAGAGTAATTAGTAATTAGTAATATTTTGCTCCTTTGGAGCAATTGGGGTGGGTAGTTCCGCTACACTCTGGGTAATTACCCACTCTACCCAGCTCTACTCAGGAAACTCTGCGCTAAGCACCTAACCCCCACCCTCTCACTTTATAAGTTTCTCAATCTCCGCCACCACACGCTCCGCCGAGTCGTCAATGGCAAGCTTTGCGATATTCTCTCTTAGCTTTGCTAAGCGCTCCTTGTCGCCAGCGAGGGCTACCGCCTCCTGCATGCCACGCTCCACAGCCTCCGTGTCGCGCACAATCTCCGCCGCACCCCTCTCCACGAGCGCCATGGCATTCTTCGTCTGGTGGTCCTCAGCAACATTTGGCGAGGGAACAAATATCGTTGGCTTGGCTACAAGGCATAGCTCCGATACGGTGCAGGCACCGCTACGCGAGAGCACAACGTCGGCTGCCGCATAGGCGTAGTCCATACGGTCGATAAAGGCGCCCTGCCAGATATTCTTCGTGGGGTGCTCCTTGAGGAACTGCTGCATCTCCTTCTCGTAGAACTTACCCGTCTGCCATATCACCTGCACAGGCGCCTCACCCTTGAGGGTTAGTATCCACGCCTTCATCATCTCGTTGAGCGTGCGTGTGCCGAGCGAGCCGCCAACAACCAATATCACAGGCATGTTGGCATTGAAGCCGTAGTAGCTGAGTGCCTCAGCCCTATCGACGCCCTCTGCCGAGAAGCGACCACGCAACGGATTACCCGTCATCACGATACGCTCCTTAGGGAAGAAACGCTCCATGCCGTCGTACGCCACACATATACGCTTTGCTCGCTTCGAGAGTAGCTTGTTGGTAAGACCAGCATAGGAGTTCTGCTCCTGGATGATGGTTGGAAGACCGAGGCTCTGCGCTGCCCTAAGCACTGGCGCTGAGGCATAGCCACCAAAGCCAACAACAACATCTGCATTGAAGTCGCGAATGATGCCCTTGGCACGGCGTATGCTCGCCATAACCTTAAAGGGGAGTGCAAAGTTGCTGAGCGCCAAACGACGCTGCAAGCCCGCCACCGGAAGACCCTTGATATTGTAGCCGAGAGCCGGCACCTTCTCCATCTCCATCTTACCCTCGGCACCCACGAAGAGGAGCTCTACATCATCGCCCCACTTACGCTTCAATGCCTCGGCAACAGCAACTGCTGGATATATATGTCCTCCGGTACCTCCGCCCGACAAAATTATTCGCCTCATAGATAGCTCTATTCTACACTTTTCTGCGCGGTGACACACTACCACCACGACATCACAACGATTTGATTTACAACTACTTGCACTTTAGCACCTTAACACTGGTGCACAAACGCGCAATTTCATCCTACAAAATTATATAATTGGTTCTAAAAAAGCAAAGAGAAGTCGAAAAAAAATAGATTTTTTACTTCTGACGAGGTGTTGGCTTGATGAGCAACGATGGGGGGGTATGGGGTTCCTCGGTATGACTGGGTATAAAACAACTCCTCGCAACCGTAGCTGCGAGGAGTGCTATATAGCTGTTGCTACAACCAACAAGCCTAATTGCTAAAAAGTGGACACGGCGCGCACATAGAGGTTGTAGTCCTTATTGAGGTTGAGGGTGTCGCCATTACCCATAAAGACAAGCCACGCACAAAACTGAGGTTTGTAATCCCAAGACTCTGTTGATGACCAATAACCTTCAGCTCTAAATCTCGTTCCACCGCCACTGCTCAATGTGGCATTTACAGCATCTATACAACTAAATATCTTCAGTAACTCATTTTTAGCTGGCAAATACCAATCAGCACCCTTGGCTCGACACCACACAAAAGCAGGGAGTGAATCTTTATTTACACTTGTCATTATCTTATCGGTATTGGTTTTGCCACATTCATCGCTACAAGCATACGTGCGCCCACCACCTCTATAACCCAGAAAGCCCCATGTCACACGGCTATCCCATGAAGTTTTAGCCTCATCCATACAAAAAATAGACAACTTTTCCCCAGCGTCACATCACTTTATTCTTCCCACTATCTACTAATTACCATTTTTTTTATTATCTTTGCGCCATTCTCTATATAAATAGGTACGAAGAGATAATAACAATATAAATTTTTAACACTATGGGAAGAGCATTTGAGTATCGCAAGGCGAGAAAGATGAAGCGCTGGGGACACATGGCGCGAGTATTTACGAAGATTGGTAAGGAGATCGAGATGGCAGTAAAGGCTTCAGGTCCAGATCCATCATCAAACCTCCGTCTTCGCCTTCTTATCCAGAATGCAAAGGCTGAGAACATGCCTAAGGAGAACGTGGAGCGTGCTATCAAGCGTGCCACAGACAAGGATGCAGCCGACTACAAGGAGATGATATACGAGGGTTATGGCCCTCACGGTATCGCTGTTCTCGTTGAGACAGCTACCGACAACACTAACCGTACTGTAGCTTCAGTGCGCATGTACTTCAATAAGTATGGCGGCGCTCTCGGCACATCAGGCTCAGTGGGCTTCATGTTCGAGCACAAGTGCGTATTTAAGTTCAAGCCTACGGCTGGCGCAGACCTCGAAGAGATGGAGTTGGAGATGATCGACTTTGGCGTGGATGAGTTCTACGCTGAGGAGGGCGAGGTGACCGTATATGCATCATACGAGTCATTCGGTCAGATTCAGACATGGATTGAGGAGAAGGGCTTCGAGCTCGTATCGGGTGAGTCAGTACGCATCCCAACAGATACTAAGGAGCTCACACCAGAGCAGCGCGAGGCTGTAAACAAGCTTATCGAGCACCTTGAGGAGGATGACGACGTGACTAACGTATATACAACAATGGCGGAGTCTGACGAGGACGAAGAGGAGGAGTAGTATAAACTGAAAGTGAAAAGTGAAAGGTTAGGTGCCCGCAACGCATATCAAACTCGTGCGGAGCACATCGAACTTTTAGTTTTCACTTCTCACATTTTACTTAATTTTTTGAGAGATGAAGAAATTTACAGAGTATAAGGGTCTTGACTTGGCAGGCGTGGCTAACGAAGTATTGGCACGCTGGACCGAGGACGACACCTTTCACAAGAGCATAACAACACGCGAGGGTCACCCCACCTTCGTATTCTATGAGGGTCCACCATCAGCAAACGGCACCCCAGGCATCCACCACGTGATGGCACGTACCATTAAGGATGTATTCTGCCGCTTCAAGACACAGCAGGGCTATCTCGTACACCGTAAGGCGGGATGGGATACTCACGGTCTGCCAGTAGAGCTCGGCGTGGAGAAGAAGATGGGTATCACCAAAGAGGATATTGGCAAGACAATATCTATCGAGGAGTATAACAAGGCATGCCGCGAGGCCGTAATGGAGTTCACCGACATCTGGGAGGACCTAACACACAAGATGGGCTACTGGGTGAACATGGATGACCCATATATCACCTACGACAATAAGTTCATCGAGACATTATGGTGGCTCCTAAAGCAGCTCTACGAGAAAAACCTTCTCTACAAGGGCTACACCATCCAGCCATACTCACCAGCAGCAGGTACTGGTCTTTCAACACACGAGCTCAACCAACCTGGTTGCTACCGCGATGTTAAGGATACAACATGTACCGCTCAGTTCCGCATCCTCGACCCTAAGGCTGAGATGGAGGGCTGGGGCACTCCTGTATTCCTCGCATGGACAACAACACCTTGGACCCTGCCATCAAACACCGCACTCTGCGTAGGTCCTAAGATTGACTATGTGGCAGTACGCTCATACAACCCATACACCGCAGAGAAGATTACAGCCGTTGTGGCAGAGCCTCTTCTCTACTCTATCTTCAACAAGAAGGCTGAAGAACTCGCATTGGATAGCTACAATGCTGGCGATAAGCTTATCCCATTTGAGGTTGTTGGCAAGTGGCGCGGTACGGAGTTTGAGGGTATGCACTACGAGCAGCTTCTACCATGGGTAAAGCCTGTGGTGACTGACGAGGAGGGCAACTGGCATGAGGCTACCGACAAAGCATTCCGCGTAATCCTCGGTGACTACGTCACAACTGAGGATGGTACTGGTATCGTACACATCGCACCTACCTTTGGTGCTGATGATGCCTTCGTAGCACGCCAGGCAGGCATCCCATCGCTCTTCATGATAAACAAGCGCGGCGAGACACGCCCAATGGTTGACTTCGCCGGTAAGTTCTACCTTACGGAGGAGCTCGACGAGAAGTTTAAGAATGAGTGTGTTGCCGAAGCATATAAGGAGTATGAGGGTCGCTATGTAAAGAATGCCTACGACCCACAGTACACCGTGGATGGTCGCTATGACGAGAAGGCTGCAGCTGCTGCCGAGAGCCTCGACATCTACATCTCAATAAAGCTCAAGGAGTCGAACAAGGTATTCAAGATTGAGAAGCATACCCACAACTACCCACACTGCTGGCGTACAGATAAGCCAGTGTTGTACTACCCTCTCGACTCATGGTTTATCCGCACTACAGCACTTCGCGAGCGCATGATGGAGCTCAACAAGACCATCTACTGGAAGCCTGAGTCAACAGGTACTGGTCGCTTCGGCAAGTGGCTTGAGAACATCAACGACTGGAACCTCTCACGCTCACGATTCTGGGGTACTCCACTCCCAATATGGGCTACGGAGGATCGCTCAGAATTAAAGTGCATAGGCTCTGTAGAGGAGCTTATAGCCGAGATTGAGAAGGCTGTGGCTGCAGGCGTGATGACCGAGAACCCATACAAGAACTTCAAGGTGGGCGACATGTCGAAGGAGAACTACTCGACCGACAACATCGACCTACACCGTCCATACGTTGATAACATCATCCTCGTATCATCGAAGGGCGAGCCTATGCGTCGTGAGCCGGACCTCATCGACGTATGGTTCGATTCAGGTGCTATGCCATACGCTCAGGTGCACTACCCCTTCGAGTCGAAGGAGGGCTTCGACCAGATCTACCCCGCCGACTTTATCGCCGAGGGTGTCGACCAGACTCGTGGCTGGTTCTACACGCTACACGCAATAGCCACAATGCTGTTCGACTCGGTAGCCTTCAAGAATATCATCTCGAACGGTCTTGTGCTCGATAAGAACGGCAACAAGATGTCGAAGCGTTTGGGTAATGCCGTAGACCCATTCGAGGTACTGAAGAAGTATGGTGCCGACGCTACGCGCTGGTACATGATATCTAACTCGCAGCCCTGGGACAACCTTAAGTTCGACGTCGATGGCGTTGACGAGTGCCGTCGTAAGTTCTTCGGCACGTTGTACAACACCTACTCGTTCTTCGCGCTCTATGCCAACATCGATGGCTTTACGGGTCGCGAGGAGGAGGTTGCTGTTGAGAAGCGTCCCGAGATTGACCGCTGGATACTCTCAGAGCTTAACACCCTCGTCCGCGATGTAACCGCATCGCTCGAAGCGTACGACCCCACACCCGCAGCACGTCGCATCGATCAGTTCGTAGGCGAGAACCTCTCGAACTGGTACGTTCGTCTAAACCGTAAGCGTTTCTGGGGAGGCTCGATGACGGAGGATAAGTTGGCAGCATACCAGACTCTCTACACATGTTTGGAGACCGTGGCTATGCTTGCAGCACCCATCGCACCGTTCATCACCGACCGCATATTCATGGACCTCAACACCACAAGCGGCCGCCACACAGAGTCGTCAGTACACCTTGCCGAGTACCCCAAGTGCAACGAGGCTCTTATCAACCGCGAGCTCGAAGAGATGATGTCGCTTGCACAGCGCACATCGTCGATGGTGTTGGCACTGCGCCGTAAGGTAAACATTAAGGTTCGCCAGCCACTACAGAAGATTATCATCCCGGTATTGGACAAGGCAATGGCATCGCACATCGAGAAGGTACGCTCGCTTATCATGAACGAGGTTAACGTTAAGGATATCGAGCTTATCAGCGACACCACGGGCATCATCACAAAGCGTATCAAGCTTAACTTCAAGGCATTCTGCCAGCGATATGCTCCACTTGCGAAGGCTATGTCGGCACTTGTAGCGACATTCTCGCAGGAGCAGATTGCAGCTATCGAGGCTAACGCCGAGACAACGCTCGAGGTTGGAGGACAGCAGATTACGGTTACGGCTGCCGACTTCGAGATTACCTCGGACGACATGCCCGGATGGTTGGTTGCCTCGGAGGGTAAGCTAACCGTAGCTCTCGACATCACCATCACCGACGAGTTGCGTCGTGAGGGTATCGCCCGCGAGCTTGTTAACCGCATCCAGAACATCCGTAAGGAGTCAGGATTCGAGGTAACGGACAAGATTAGCGTGGAGATTGAGGCAACGGAACTTACAACACCTGCCGTGGAGAGTTTTAGCGACTACATCGCAAGCCAGACATTGGCTGTCGAGGTTAAGGCCGTGGAGGCTCCCGCAGGCGAGTTCGTAGTCGATTCTGACATCGACGATGCACCGCTCAAGATTGCGGTATCGAAGCAGTAAGACAATATTTGTTTCGTAACGATAGTAAGGTGTGGGCCGGCTTCATGTCGGCCCACATTTTTGTATGTGTTGCTCGCTGTAAAAAAAGACTATATATATAATATGGTATGGTCGTTCCAAAAAGCCCTATTGTCAACGCCATAGATTAGCACATTTTTACGTCGAACAACTCTTTTTTCGCTATATCCAAACGGGGAAATTATGCGACTATGACAAAAAAATAATCTATTTTTTGAAATAATTGAATAAATGTTTTGCAGTTTGAAAAAAAGTCTCTAACTTTATAATCCTGAAATAGAGTTAAGCCCAAACAGCAAGGCTCAAGCGCAGCTATTGGGCGACTAACATAGATGCATAAAAAACCTAAAAAACTAATATATTATGAAAAACTATTCAGCAAAAGAGATTAAGAACGTCGTTCTTATTGGTGCGCCTGGCGCCGGTAAAACTACCCTTGCCGAAGCAATGGCTTTCGAGGGTAAGGTAATTGACCGCAGGGGTAGTATCGAGAATAATAACACGATTTCGGACAACACCGATATCGAGCACGAATATAAGCGTTCGATATATTCGACAACCCTCTTCACGGAGTTCATGGACCGCAAGCTCAACATCATTGACTGCCCAGGTTCGGACGACTTCTGTGGCTCGCTCTTCTCGGCGTTCAAGGTAGGTGACGTAGGCGTTATGGTTCTCAATGCGCAGAATGGTTGGGAGGTAGGCTCTGAGCTTCAGTCGCGCTATGCACGCCTATTAAAAAAGCCTCTTATTGGTGTTGTTAACCAGCTTGACGGTGATAAGGCTAACTTCGACGCTACGGTTGAGGGCATCCGTGCCAACTCTTCAGTGAAGCCCGTTATCGTTCAGTATCCTATCAACCAGGGCGCTGGCTTCGACTCATTCATCGACGTGTTGATGATGAAGATGTACAAGTTCGTAGACGAGAATGGTAAGCGTGAGGAGTACCCCATCCCCGAGAGCGAGATCGAGCGCGCTAACGAGCTTAACCAGGAGCTTGCCGAGGCTGCTGCCGTTTACGACGACGCACTTATGGAGCTCTACTTCGAGAAGGGTTCGCTCACACAGGACGATATCCGTGCAGGTTTGAAGCTCGGTGTATCGAAGCGTGATATTATGCCTATCTTCTGTGCTTCTGGTAAGAAGGATATCGGTACTAAGCGTCTTATGGAGTTCATCATCAACG
>JAZSBD010000003.1:0-2150 GCA_045602255.1 Alistipes sp. | reverse complement strand
CAAGGTGGCCTCATCGAGGAGGTTACGCTCCTGCGACTTACCCGATGGGTCGCCAATCATACCCGTAGCACCGCCAATAAGGGCGATGGGGCGGTGGCCACACATCTGGAAGTGCTTCAAAATCATCACACCCACCAAGTGTCCGATATGTAGTGAGTCGGCTGTGGGGTCGATACCCAAATATGCCGTTGTCATCTCCTTCTGCAACTGCTCCTTAGCGCCGGGCATAATCGTATGAATCATACCGCGCCACTCAAGCTCCTGAACAAAATCCTTAATCATCGTTTTATAGTTTTCTATTTGTTTTTTTATATCTGGCTCGCCCGACCTCGGCCTACTCGGCATCGAGGTTAAGGCGCTCTATCATCTCCGTAAGTTTTGCGTTTTTCGCCACAAGGTGCTTCAATCTATCCTCGATTGTGATGGGTCGAGCCACCTTTATCTTCTCGTCAACGACAACCTCTATCTCTATGTAGCCATCCACTTTTGCAACCTTCGACAGATAACTCTGCCACTCGCGTTTGTCGCGAAGGATGTCATCGCTAAGCTCTCGTGAAGGCACCGTGACCGTAACAACATTCTCTTTGACACTCATCTCGGAGAATATCTTGCGGAAGCGGGGTCGTGAGGCACCGAGGTTGGCATCTATCGCCTCACGCGCACCCAAAAGTTTTGCCTCGGCAGCAGGGTCGATGGTACTCTGCAACTGCGACTCGGCAGCAGCCTCCTCCAAGACCTTCTCTGTGGCGGTCTTAGCGCCACCACTCAATCTCTGCGTAATCGAGAAGCCACTTCGAGATGGGCGCGTTGCCACCCTCTTTGGCTCCTCCGCTTTGGGCTCCTCACTCCTTGCCCCTACAGTCTCGGCCACGGAAGCAGGCTGAGGCACTGGTGTTGGCTGAGATACGGGTTGAGGCGCTGGCGATGCAGGTGCAGGTGCAGGTGCAGAAGCGACAGTAGCCGGCGTTGCAGGCGCAGAAGCTATGGGCGCAGAGGCCACTAATTCAGGCAACGCAAAATCGGTTGCGAGGGTCGAGTTATCTACCTCGCTATTTTTTTTTTGACCGAGACCCGCAATCTTCATAAGTCCCAGTTCCACAAGCAATCGTTGGTTCGACGACTGTCGTATCTTGCCATCGGCCTCGGTAAGCAGTGCTATGGCATTGAAGAGGAAGCCCTCGTCTGCCGTTGTCGCCTGCTTGCGGTAGCGCTCAACAAGCGTACCCGTAAACTCTATAAGTCCGATAGCGGGGCCCTTTGCCATAAGCAGGTCGCGCATATGAGCATTCAGACCCGAAAGGAAGACCTGAGGCGAGAAGCCCTTCGAGAGCACCTCGTCAAAGAGCATCAGCGCATCGACATAGCGTCCACCGAGCAACATCTCCGTAACGCTGAAGTAGGTATCGTAGTCGAGGACATTGAGCGTTGCCGCCACATCCTTGTACGAGAGATTTGAGCCACAGAACGATACCGCCTTGTCGAACATCGAGAGGGCATCACGCATACCACCATCGGCCTTGTGGGCGATAAGATTGAGTGCCTCATCATCTGCCGTAACACCCTCCTTATCGGCTATATAGCGAAGATACTCCACGCCATCCTCAACCTTGATGCGGTTGAAATCATAAATCTGACAACGCGAGAGTATGGTGGGGATAATCTTATGCTTCTCGGTGGTAGCCAAGACAAAGATAGCGTGGCGTGGGGGCTCCTCAAGGGTCTTGAGAAAGGCGTTGAACGCCGCCGCCGAGAGCATATGAACCTCGTCGATAACAAATACCGAGTAGCTACCCTGCTGAGGTATGATGCGCACCTGCTCGATAAGGTTGCGGATGTCGTCTACCGAGTTGTTGGATGCTGCATCCAACTCGTGAACATTGAGCGAACGACCCTCGTTAAACGAACGACACGACTCGCACTCGTTGCAGGCCTCGCCATTCTGAGGATTCAGGCAGTTGATGGCCTTGGCGAAGATTCGGGCACAGGTGGTCTTACCTACACCGCCAGCACCGCAGAAGAGGTAGGCGTGTGCCAACTGACCACGCTCGATAGCGTTCTTCAAGGTCGATGTTATATGACGCTGACCCACGACCGAAGCGAAGGTCGAGGGGCGATACTTGCGTGCTGAAACTACAAAATTCTCCATAACT
>JAZSBD010000002.1:0-54580 GCA_045602255.1 Alistipes sp. | reverse complement strand
TTAGGGGTGTTAGGGGTGTTAGGGGTGTTAGGGGTATTAGGGGGATTAGGGGGATTAAGGGTATCAGGGGGCTTGGCGTTATGGTAGGGCTCTCGAACTGTAACACAGTGTCGCTATCAACGCGCCCTTCTAACCCCTCTAACCCCTCTAACCCTTTAAATCCCTCAGACCCCTCAGACCCCACAAACCCCTCAGACCCTCCCGCACAAACTACAAAAAAATCCCCTTTCGCGGTACAACATATAAAAATTTTGCTTACCTTTGCGTCAGCATTGGTTCTCTGAGGGTGCATCCCTCGCGAGATTAAAAGGGAATCGGGTGAAAATCCCGGACAGTTCCCGCTGCTGTGAGTCTCACAGAGCTCTACGACATCATATTGTCACTGAGGAGGCATCCTTGGGAAGGCATCGTAGAGCGAGACGAGTCAGAAGACCTGCCAAGCGTTTATTACGAGATTGTGCCTGCGGCGAATGGGCAAGTCTGCGACTTGAAGATTTTCAGGTTTACATACTTAGTGTAGAGTACATGGCAAGGTCTATTTACAACATAGCACCTATATATATACCCTACTGTCGCAATCGCACAACTCGTAGTGTTTAAGTTTACGGAGAATGACCTTTAAACAAAACATTATGAGAAAATTTTTATGCTTGGCTCTAAGCGCAACAGTTGCGCTTATGGCAATGGTAGGATGCTCCTACGACGACACCAGTATCTGGAACGAGATTGAGAATGTTAAGGACCGAGTAGAGACACTCGAAGAGGCTGTAATCAAGACCAACGAGGATATCGTTGCATTGCAGACTATCGTCAATGCACTGCAGAAAAATGTCTATGTTGTATCGGTGACACCTACCGCTGATGGATATACCATTCAGTTCTCGGACGGCACAACTGCCGAGATTAAGAATGGTAAGGATGGCGCCAATGGCACAAATGCCCCTGTAATCTCTGTTAAGCAGGATACGGATGGCAACTACTATTGGACCATGGATGGTGAGTGGTTGATGGTTGATGGCGAGCGTATTCGCGCTAACGGCATCGACGGCGAGGATGGCAGCGATGGTGAGGATGCTGTTGCGCCACAGTTGCGCATCAACGACACTAACAAGGAGTGGGAAATCTCCACTGACGGCGGTCAGACATGGACCTCAACAGGCATTGTTGCCGAGGGTAAGGATGGTGAGAATGGTGCAAATGGTGAGGATGGCTCAGCGGGTGCTGCAGGCGACTCACTATTTAAGGAGGTTGACACCTCTAATCCCGACTATGTGGTTATCACATTGGCCGATGGTACAGAGTTCCGCCTCGCACGCTACGACCAGAGCGCACCTATGTTTATAATAGTTGATGCTCCTGAGGTTGCAGAGGTGGAGTACGGCGCAACAGTAGAGTTTGTGGTTGAGGCTAATAATATTGCTGATTATGTGGTAAATACGCCTGAGGGGTGGAAGGCTACATATAGTGATAACACCCTTAGCGTGACAGCTCCCGCAAAGGATTTGTGCCACTTCGATAAGGAGGGTGTTATCGCAATCACCGTCGTCTCGGAGCAGGGCAAGAGCGCCATCGTGAAGCTCAACGTTATGGCTGGCGAGTGGATCACCGAGGTGGAGCTTCGCACGCTGACCTTCGAGGATAAGGATGCCAAGTTCTATCCATACACCCTGGACTACGCTGGTGTGGATATTACCACATGGAGCGACCTTGTGGATGACCCACAGTATGGTGGTCCGCTAACGTATGGCGACTATATGTCGGCGATGTATACATGGTGGGATGAGGGTAACACCGAGCTTATGCATATCTTCCCCGACAACTATGCATACTGCTTCTGGGGTGGTGGTCACGCCATCTCGAACTACTGGGGCGAGGGCTTCGACGACGAGCATCGCGATATACATATCGCGAAGTACTATGGCGAGGACTATGTTGCGGACAACGCCGGCAACGACACTATGCTCGGATGGTTCAACCTCCAGATGATGGTTCCCGTAGCACCACACTCGGGCGACAACTTCTGCGTGCACTACGGCTACAAGGACTTCTTCTCGTATGTGGAGAACCTCCCAGAGATAGCCTTTGCCGATGGCGAGGCGCGCGTGATTGACCATATGTATGTCACCAACACAAACTACACGCTCAACCAGCTATATATGGGTGTTAAGAGCGAGGCGGGCAACAGCTTTGGTGGCAACTGGACAGGTCTTACGGAGGATGCGTGGTTGAAGATTGTGGCACAGGGCTTCGATGATGTAGCTGCTGATGCCTATGCCGAGCCTATCAGCGAGGTTGAGTTCTACTTGGTGCAGGGCGAGGATGTGGTCACCGACTGGCAGAAGTGGGATTTGAGTGGACTCGGCGCTGTAGCCAAGGTACGCTTCAACTTCCTATACTCGGAGGAGATGGGCGGCAAGTATGGCTTCACCATCCCTGGCTACTTTGCCTATGACGATGTTGCTGTGCAGTATGGCAGCAAAGAGATATTTAAATAATTGTAGATGAAAAGAGTTTTAGAGTTTTTATTATTAAGTGTGATCGTTGCGATCTCCTCGTCTTGCAATATAGACGAGGAGATTACAACAACAGCTCCACCTAAGATTAAGCTTGATAGTCCATCGGGCATATATACCGTAAAGCAGGGACGCGAGGTTGTCATCGCGCCATCCTATGAGTCTGCCGAGGGGGCGACCTTCAGTTGGACGATGGATGGCAGATTGCTCGGCAATGAATCCTCATTGACGTTCATGCGCGAGGAGGTGGGCGAGTACTATATCATGCTCACCGTGACTACCACAGCGGGCTCCGACAGCGAGGAGATGCGTGTGGACGTGCTGGAGTTGGAGACGCCAGTAGTATCCATTGCGGGCAGCAAAAATCAGATAGTGGCCTTGGGTACAGTAGTTAAGCTAAATGCTACGGTACGCGAGTCGTCACTCGAGACAGAGGTTAAGTGGACTCTCGACGGCGAGCCTATGGCTACCGATGGGGAGCTATCGTGCCGCTTTGAGACATTTGCTGTGGGCAGCTTTACCATCACCGCTACCGCATCGAACAAGGATGGCACACATAGCGACTCGGTAAATATCACGGTGCTAAATGCCGAGGATATGCCCTTTGTGTGGGAGTTCGACCGCGAGGCATATCACACCGTAGTGGGACGTAAGCTACGCATCAAGCCATCGGCAGTAGGCTCCGATGAGGATGTTACGTACACATGGCAGATTGGTGAGGAGGAGGCTGCAGAGGGCGATGCATCGTATATATTTACAGCCGAGGAGGCTGGCGAGTATACCATAACGGCTACGGCGACAACCACAAAGAGTGGCGAGCAGATAACCCTCACACGCAATTTCGACATTACCGTCTACGAGGAGGGTGCCTTCTACCGTCCACGAAGCGGAGCATCGAAGGCTGAGTGGAGCGAGGTCTTCGACTACACACCTGCGCCTGGTCAGTTTATCAACGAGCTGAAGACGGGAGGCTTCGATGGCACGCAGACGACAATGGAGGCGGCTATATCCTATGCCGAGGAGCGTCTGGGAGAGGAGAACTGGGTGTCGTTAGGCGGCTTCGGCGGATATATCGTCGTGGGCTTCGACCATAGCATCGACAACTCGGGAGAGTACGACCTTGCGGTACTTGGCAACTCATTCAGCGGCTCGTCGGAGCCAGGCATAGTGTGGGTTATGCAGGATGAGAATGGCAATGGTCTGCCCGATGACACATGGTATGAGCTTGCAGGCTCGGAGACGGGCAAGGCAGAGACAATTCAGGAGTACTCCGTGACCTACTATCGCCCCACAGGCACGATGATGCCTGTGCAGTGGAGCGACAACCTCGGCAACAGCGGCGAGGTGGACTACCTCAAGCAGTTCCACCGTCAGGACTACTACTATCCGCTATGGATTGAGGAGGATAGTTATACTCTCACAGGAACCTGCCTCAAGCCCCGCAACTATGATGCCTCGGGCAACGGCTCATACTGGGTGAATGTGGAGTATGACTGGGGCTATACCGACAACTACAGCCCCATAGACCGACTAACCGACGAGGAGAACAAAGAGGGCGACGTGAATGCCAACCACTTCAAAATCTCGAATGCTATAGACGTCGAGTGCGAGCCTATACACCTCGACTATATTGACTTTGTGAAGGTGCAGGTGGGTGTTAATGCTAAGAGTGGTTGGCTCGGAGAGCTATCGACAGAGGTCATAGGCTTCTACGATTACAATATGAAAAATGAGTAATTAGTAATGGAGGCGATGCGATTATTCGCTAATTTCCCTAATTCCCCTAAAAACAATTAAACCAATGAGATACTACATCGCCATATTCTGTTTGGCACTATGCTCCTGCATGACATGGGAGTATGGCTTGGAGGAGGAGTTCGACACCTCGGCATCGGGCGAGGGTCTATTCATATGCAACGAGGGTAACTTCCAGTATGGCAACGCTACCCTATCGTACTACGACCCCGAGACCAAGATGGTGCAGAACGAGATATTCTATCGCGCCAACGCCATGAAGCTTGGCGATGTGTGTCAGTCGATGATTATCCGCGACGGCATAGGCTGGGTGGTGGTGAACAACTCGCACGTGGTCTTTGCCATCGACATCAACACCTTCAAGGAGGTGGGACGTATCACCAACCTCACCTCACCACGCTACATACACTTCATCTCGGACGAGAAGGCATACATCACGCAGATTTGGGATAACCGCATATTTATCGTAAACCCTAAACGCTACGAAGTAACAGGCTATATCGAGGTACCCAATATGACCATGGAGCAAGGCTCTACGGAGCAGATGGTGCAGTATGGCGACTATCTCTATGTCAACTGCTGGTCATACCAGAACCGCATACTCAAGATAGACACACGCACCGATGAGATTGTTGCGGAGCTCACGGTGGGCATACAGCCAACATCGCTTGTGATGGATTGCATGGGGAAGCTATGGACGGTGACGGATGGTGGCTACGAAGGCTCGCCCTATGGCCACGAGGCGCCATCGCTCTATCGTATCGATGCCGAGACCTTCACCATCGAGAAGCAGTTTCGCTTCGACTTTGGCGACTGGCCCTCGGAGGTGCAGCTCAACGGCACAAAGGATAAGATATATTGGCTCAACGACGATGTGTGGGAGATGGATGTTACAGCAAACCATGTTCCTGTGCGCCCATTCCTACCCTACAACGGCACGATATACTATGGTCTGACCGTCTGCCCTCGTACCGGGGATGTCTATATCGCTGATGCCATAGACTATGTGCAGCAGGGAATGATTTATCGCTACTCAAAGGATAGGGAGCTTATCGACACCTTCTACGTGGGCATCATCCCCGGAGCATTTTGTTGGAAATAGAAGAGATAGGCCATGACACTACGCAACATATACATACTCATCGTCGCCCTATGCTTCCCGATGACGCTCTACGCTCAGAGCGACTACTACGGCAGTGGTCAGTCATACGCCATTGAGGAGATACCCATCTATGGCGAGCGTCCCATGAGGGATATAGGCGTGCAGCAGACCAATTTTGACTCGATGGTGCTCAAGGAGAACATCGCCCTCTCGATGGCAGATGTGCTCACCTTCAACTCCTCGATATTCGTAAAGAGCTACGGACGAGCTACCCTATCGACAGTCTCGTTTCGTGGCACCTCACCCTCACATACGCAGGTTACATGGAACGGCATGCGCATAAACAACCCTATGCTCGGCTCTACGGACTTCTCGATGATACCTTCCTACTTCATCGACGACGCCTCGCTACTGCACGGCACCTCCTCGGTAAACGAGACAGGAGGTGGTCTTGGTGGCGCCGTAAAGATGTCGACAGAGCCCGCCAATAGCCGTGGCTTCGGTCTGCAGTATGTCCAGGGTATAGGCTCCTTCAAGACCTTCGACGAGTTCCTACGCCTAACCTACGGTAACGACCACTGGCAGGTATCTACACGCGCCGTGCTCTCCACATCGCCCAACGAATACAAATATCGCAACCACGACAAGAAGGAGAATATCTACGACGAGGATATGAACATCATAGGTCAATACTACCCTGTGGAGTATAATCGCAGCGGCTCGTTTCGCGACCTGCATATCCTACAAGAGATCTACTACAACACGGGGCGTGGTGATCGATTAGGTCTAAATGCCTGGTATATAAACTCCAACCGCGAGTTAGCGATGCTCACCACGGACTATGGCGACGACATAGACTTCGACAACCGACAGCGCGAGGAGACCTTCCGCGGTGTTATATCGTGGGATCACCTGCGCACCGACTGGAAGCTATCGGCAAAGGCGGGATACATATACACATGGATGGCGTACGACTATAAGCGCGACGTGGGCAATGGCAATATGGCACACATGACACGCTCACGCAGCCGTGTGAACACCATCTACGGACAGGTCGAAGGCGAGTACCACATAACACCAAGAATACTACTCACCGCCAACCTATCGCTACACCAGCACTTCGTCGAGAGCCGCGACAAGAACATAGTCCTGCAAGATGGCAACAAGGCGATTGTGGGCTACCGCAAGGCTCGCCCCGAGCTATCGGGCTCGATATCTGCGAAGTGGCGCCCTATAGATAGATTGGGACTATCGATTGTCGTTCGTGAGGAGATGTACGGCAAGGAGTGGACACCGATAATTCCGGCACTCTTCATCGACGGTGTGCTCTCTGAGAAGGGTAACATCACCGCCAAAGCCTCCGTATCGCGCAACTACCGCTTCCCAACGCTCAACGACCTCTACTTCCTACCGGGAGGTAATCCCGACCTGAAGAGTGAGAGTGGCTGGACCTACGACGCGGGACTCTCCTTCGCCGTGGGCAGAGAGGGTATCTACAAGCTTAGCGGCTCGGCAAACTGGTTCGAGTCATATATCAAGGATTGGATTATCTGGCTGCCTACGACCAAGGGCTTCTTCTCGCCCGAAAACATCAAGGATGTGCACGCCTATGGTGTGGAGCTACAGGCAGACCTCAACGTGGCACTAACCAAGGAGTGGCAGTTGGGTCTCAACGGCACATTCTCGTGGACGCCCTCAATAAACGAGGGAGAGCCTCGCTCGCCAGCAGATCAGTCTGTCGGCAAGCAGCTACCCTACGTTCCCGAGTTCTCGTCGACGGTGACAGGTCGCCTATCATGGCGCAGATGGACATTCCTATATAAGTGGAGCTACTACTCCGAGCGATTTACAATGTCGTCGAACGACATCTCGCTCACGGGAAAGCTACCGCCATACTTCATGTCGAACATATCGCTCGAAAAGTCGCTATCCTTCAAGTGGGCAGACCTCTCGATTAAGGGGGCTATAAACAACCTATTTAACGAGGAGTACCTCTCTGTGTTGTCGCGTCCTATGCCGGGCATCAACTTCGAGATATTCATCGGCATAACACCTAAATGGTAGCCTTACAGAAAAAATATTGGCAAAAGAGTCGCGACCTATTGCGACTCTCATTTTTTTTTTGTAATTTTGTGCGCAACATAAAATCATAAACCTGACTGCTATGTCTTTTATTAACGAAAGGGTACTGCCAACAGGTCTCACATTCGATGATGTGTTGCTCGTACCAGCATATTCTGAGGTTCTACCTCGCGAGGTATCGACAGTGGGTCGCTTCTCTCGAAATATTCAGCTTAATATCCCTATTGTGTCCGCAGCTATGGATACCGTCACTGAGGCGACATTGGCTATTGCCTTGGCTCGTGAGGGTGGTATCGGTGTGGTACACAAGAACATGTCTATCGCAGCACAGGCAGCACACGTGCGTCGTGTAAAGCGCGCCGAGAGCGGCATGATCTACGACCCTGTAACTATCAAGAAGGATAACACCGTGGGCGACGCCCTCCAGCTTATGCAGGAGAACAAGATTGGTGGTATTCCTGTTGTTGATGATGCGGGCATGCTCATCGGTATTGTCACCAACCGCGACCTCCGCTTCCAGAGCGATATGGAGCGTAAGATTGACGAGGTGATGACCAAGGAGAACATCGTGACAACACACGAGACCGACCTTAAGTCTGCAGCAGAGGTGCTCCTCGCAAACAAGATTGAGAAGCTCCCTGTTGTTGATAACAATGGCAAGCTCGTAGGTCTTATCACCTACCGCGACATTACCAAGCTCAAGGATAACCCAATGGCATGTAAGGATGCTAAGGGTCGTCTTCGCGTAGCTGCAGGTATCGGTATTACGCCTGACGCAATGGACCGCGTGGCAGCACTCGTTGCCGAGGAGGTAGATGCTGTAGTCCTCGACTCAGCACATGGTCATACTAAGGGTGTTGTTGACCTTCTACGCAAGATTAAGCAGACATACCCTAACCTCGACGTTGTCGTAGGTAACATCGCTACTGCCGAGGCTGCAAAGTATCTTATCGAGAATGGTGCCGACGGTATCAAGGTAGGTATCGGTCCAGGCTCAATCTGTACTACACGTATCATCGCAGGTGTGGGCGTTCCACAGCTATCTGCTATATATGATGCCTCAACCGAGGCTAAGAAGGCTGGTGTGCCTATCATCGCCGATGGTGGCTTGCGCTACTCAGGCGATATTGTCAAGGCGTTGGCAGCAGGTGGTAACTGCGTTATGGTTGGTTCTATGTTCGCCGGCACCGAGGAGTCACCAGGCGAGACAATCATCTACAACGGTCGTAAGTTCAAGGCATATCGTGGCATGGGCTCTATCGACGCTATGAAGGCTGGCTCTGCCGACCGCTACTTCCAAAAGGGCTCTGAGGGCAACATCATGAAGCTTGTTCCAGAGGGCATCGTGGGTCGTGTGCCATTCAAGGGCAAGCTTGCTGAGACCGTATATCAGCTTGTCGGCGGTATTCGCGCAGGTATGGGCTATTGCGGTGCTAAGGATATTGAGACCTTGCAGCAGGCACGCTTCATCCGCATCACATCGAGCGGCGTTACGGAGAACCATCCTCACGACATTACCATTACGTCGGAGACTCCAAACTACTCTCGCGGAGAATAATTATAAACTGAGAGGTGAGGAGTGAAGGGTGAAAGGTAAGGTAGCTGTCACACACTATAATATCGTGTAAGGCACACCATATTTTTCAGTTTTCACTTGTCACTTCTCCCTTTACAAAATATCAATGGAGAAGATATTAATTATTGATTTTGGCTCACAATATACCCAACTCATTGCGCGTCGTATCCGCGAGATGCAGGTGTATTGTGAGATCTACCCTTTCAACAATGTTCCTGCGTTGGACGACGATGTTAAGGGTGTTATCCTCTCAGGCTCACCTCGCTCGGTGAGAGATGAGGGTGCGCCACGCATCGCCCTTGAGGGCATAAAGGGTAAGCTACCACTACTCGGCGTATGCTATGGTGCGCAGTACCTCGCCCACTTCTTCGGTGGCAAGGTGGAGGCATCGCCAAGCCGTGAGTATGGTCGCGCTAAGATGGTTGTTAAGTGCGCAGAGGACCCTCTAATGAAGTCGCTCAGCGCCGAGTCACAGGTATGGATGTCGCATGGCGATACTATCACCACCATCCCTGAGGGCTACAACATCATCGCCTCAACAGAGGATGTTGCCGTGGCAGCATACCGCATCGCGGGCGAGCAGACATGGGGCATACAGTTCCACCCAGAGGTATATCACTCTGAGGAGGGCTTCGCCATGATTGAGAACTTCGTCAAGGGCATCTGCGGTTGCTCAGGCTCATGGACCCCTGCGGGATTTGTTGAGAGCACCGTGGCACAGCTCCGCGAGCAGCTCGGCGACGATAAGGTGGTGCTTGGTCTATCGGGAGGTGTTGACTCTTCAGTAGCAGCACTCCTTCTTCATAAGGCTATCGGCAAGAACCTATACTGCATCTTCGTAGATTCTGGTCTTTTGCGTAAGAACGAGTTCGAGGAGGTTATCGAGTCGTACCGTGGCATGGGTCTTAATGTTAAGGGCGTAGATGCTTCGGAGAAGTTCCTCGGCGACTTGGCAGGTGTCACCGACCCTGAGACAAAGCGTAAGATTATAGGCCGCGACTTCGTGGAGGTCTTCGAGCAGGAGGCTAAGAAGCTACAGGGTGTGAAGTGGCTCGGTCAGGGTACTATATATCCCGATGTTGTCGAGTCGGCACAGGTTAATGGCACCGCCGTAGTCATCAAGTCGCACCATAATGTTGGTGGTCTTCCTGAGAAGATGGGCTTGAAGGTTGTTGAGCCTTTGCGCCTATTGTTCAAGGACGAGGTACGCCGCGTAGGTCGCTCTATGGGCATGTCTGAGCACCTTATCGGTCGCCACCCATTCCCAGGTCCAGGCTTGGCTATCCGCATCCTCGGCGAGATTACACGCGAGAAGGTTGAGATTTTGCAGAACGTAGATAAGATCTACCTCGACATCCTGCGCGAGACAGGTTGGTACGATAAGATATGGCAGGCAGGTGCTATATTGCTGCCTGTGCAGTCGGTAGGTGTCATGGGCGATGAGCGCACCTATGAGCGTTGCGTGGCATTGCGCGCGGTGCAGTCAACAGATGGCATGACAGCTGACTGGGTACATATCCCATATGAGATCTTGGCACGCCTATCGAATGAGATTATCAATAAGGTGCGTGGCGTCAACCGCGTAGTCTACGACATCTCATCAAAGCCACCAGCAACAATCGAGTGGGAATAATCGTTTGATGTGATAAGGGGTCATTCTCGACCTCTCAATCATTAGCCCGAATAGGAAATACGCCAAGTATGTCCTATCCGGGCTAATTTCATGTCGAGGCCAAGCCTAACCCCTTCTGACATCAAACGAGGTCACGTTAATTAACTATTGAACTCTCAGTGCACCAAATGCACAAAAGTAAATATTAATTCATTTTTAATCAGTGATTTAAGTGCTGCTTTTACTTAAGTCACTGATTTTCTTTTATCTGCAAATTTCAACCAAATTCTCAAATATGTACCCTGGAAATACCCCCTGAGCCATGAGTTTATATTAAAGCGATATTTTTGATTTGATACGAAAAAAAATTATATCTTTGTGTTTAATTTTCGGCCTCCGATGCCGCCTCGAAGGCAGACGTGATATCTGCCCAGCAACCTAAATTGAAATTTGATGAAGAAAATATCGATACTTATTCTCGCTCTGCTGGCGGTGCTCTTGATGGGTGGCAATGATATGCTCTCTATAATCCCCACAGCCTCTGCACAGAGGGTCAAGAAGAGTCGCACTCAGCGAAAAACGGCCATTGTCAGGGCGTCAGAGAATAGCTCATTAGCAACACTTCCCGAAGCTCAAGATTCGATAAATCGCAGAGTCGATGAGACTCGAGCTGCCGACGAGCTAAACGTTGTTGCTCGCACCGACAGCCTCGATCTGCCACGTATCGATTCGGCCTTTTTGGCAAACCTCATGTCCTTCATAATGGATCCTGGCATCCTGCGCCGGCAGGCCGCGATGCATGCGAAGGCAGCTAATTCTGTCGCTACGAAGAAGAGATTCGAGAGTAAGGTTGTAAAGTGGGCAGGCCGAGATCGCTACGAACGATATACCGAGCAGTGTGCGGCACACGTCAACGGCCGCCTAAAGAGTGTGGGATACTACTCGCAGGGCCACGCCTATCAGATACCGTACTTCTTTCCTTCGGTTATAAATGGCTATGAGAGTGTGGAGGTTCCTAACATTTCGAAGATGAGTTGGGAGGACGGCTTCCATGCCGTGCTGAATATGCACCGCCAGGCATCAGACTATATCAAGGAGCACCTTGACACTTCGGTGCTTGTTCCTGGAGCCTACTATGTTGTTAATATGTATTACACGACGAGCCCCTATATGCTGAAGTTCTTCTATGCAGCCAAAAAGCAGGGCACAGGCAACTATGGCACCCACGTTGGCTTGTTGTACTACGACGCAGAGTGCGAAACCTGGGTCGTCGAGCACAACATCCACGGTCACGTCCACTACGACGCTCTGGAGTCGATCCTCGGCGGAAAATCGAATCCGCACAAGTACGGCGTGACATCCATCTCTAAGGTGTCGAAATAGGTCGCGATGCAAGAGTAAAGATTAGCCACTCAACAAAATCAAGCAGGAATAGTCCTACAGCCTCATGTAGAGTAGGGGGAAGGGGCGGCTTTGCTCGTTTACCGTCACCTCCCTAATACCGAAATTCTCAATGCCATACTGCAGAATACCGCGTCCTAAGCCTATGGCTATTGAGAGGGCGCCTGCAAAGTTTGTGGGCGTCCTCTCACCATTTTTTTGCAACTCCTATTCGCTATTTCGCAAATTATTACTACCTTTGTTTAAAAGGATAATGTGCAAACAAACAATTATTAAACACTACTAACTATGGAGAATAGATGCAACCATTGTGGTACTACCTTTACAGGTACGTATGCCACCTGCCCATCATGCGGCAAACCACTCAATGCCAAGCGTGGCAACTCTAAGATTAACGTCTACGGTTTTGCAGCAGCCGTTTTGGCACTGTTGCTATGCCTCTTGAGCCTTATCACTGCGCTTATGGAGAGCTCAACATTTATCAACCGAATGTACACCACAGCATTAGAGTGGAACATACCATTGGTTGCTATTGCAGCTACGGTGGTTGGCTTTGTTGTGGCACAAAAGGAGGGCAAGAGCGCACTGCTTAGCCTTGCTGCTACTGGTCTGCTCGCTGTGGGCTTCGTATTCAGCAACACCACCAAGAACCGTGTTCAGGACCATATCAGCAATCTCGACAACTACGTAGGTGTCGCATCGGAGGCTGTTCGTGATAATGCTTCAAGCGTTGTAGGATGGTGGGAGATGATGGAAGAGAGTGTAAAAGAGGTTGAGAAGGGTGTAACAAAAGATTTCGAGCAATACGAGAAGCGCAAGGAGGAGGCGAGAATGAAAGCAGCAAAAAAAGAGGAGACGGGAATGGTAATGGGAATGGAAACTGGCAGTGTTGACGCTCTTGTTAAGAAGGCTGTTAAAGCTTGGCGGAATGAGGATTACGAGACTCTTGAAGCTTTGGATACTGAGTATGAGAAACTTTCAAGAGAGGATCAGAAAAAGTTCGATGCAAAATTTGAGAAAGCAATAAAGGAGTGGTATTAAAACTATTAACTTCTAAATCTCAAAGATAATAGCAAGAGAGGGTGCCCAACGATTTTGTGGGTGCCCTCTCTTGGTCTTTTAATTGTTGAGACCAGCGCGACGTCGCGCTCTACTATTACTAATTAATCATTACTCTTTACTAATTGATTATATTACCCCGCGCGTTCTATCATCGAAGGCTGTAAGCGCCGCCTTTGCGCCCTCGCCCATGGCGATGATAATCTGCTTGTAGGGCACCGATGATACGTCGCCCGCAGCATAGACACCAGGGATATTCGTGCGGCAGTGTGCGTCGATGATAATCTCGCCAATGCGCGTCTTCTCCAACTCCTCGAATGGCTGGCTATTAGCACTTAGACCAATCTGCACGAAGATGCCATCCAGCTCGAGAGTCTGCTCCTCGCCCGTCTCGCGGTTCTTCAGCTCCACGGCTGTCACCTTCTCGCCACTGCCCACCACCTTCATGGTCTGTGTCGATGTCAAGATCTCGACATTCGCAAGGCTGCGTGCCTTATCCTGGAGCACCTGGTCCGCCTTGAGGCTATCCATAAACTCGATGACCGTAACCTTCTGGCAGATGCCCGCGAGGTCAATAGCCGCCTCTATACCCGAGTTACCGCCACCTACGACCGCAACCCTCTTACCAGCGTAGAACGGACCATCGCAGTGGGGGCAGAATGCCACGCCACGACCTATATACTCCGCCTCGCCCTCGACATTTAGACGTCGCCAGCCAGCGCCCGTAGCGATGATAACGGCAGGAGCAGTGAATACCTCGCCGCCTGCCACACGCACGATCTTCTCCTTGCCCATAAGCTCCGTAGCCTCGATACGGCGATTCTCGAAGAGCTCGATAGGATAGTGCGTTAGGTGTGTGCGTAGGTTGTCGGCGAGCTCCGCGCCGGTGGTATATGGTATCGATATAAGGTTCTCAATGCCGACGGTCTCCTTCACCTGACCGCCAATGCGCTCCGCGAGGATAGCCACCTTAAGACCCTTGCGCGCTGAGTAGATAGCTGCCGAGGCACCCGCAGGACCACCACCAAGCACCACCACGTCGAAGTGTCGCTCCACAGGCTCGACAACGCCATTCGCAGCCTCACCTGCTGATGGGTAGCGCGCCTCCAACTTCTCGAGTAGCTCGCCCAATGAGCCACGACCTACGTGGAGCAGCTCACCGTCAGCAAATACGCTTGGCACCGCCTGCACGCCCTTGGCATTTACCTCATCCTGGAACAGCGCTCCATCGACCATCTCGTGCGAGATATTCGGATTTAGCAGCGCGAAGATGTTGAGCGTCTGCACCACATCAGGGCAGTTGGTACACGTCAGCGAGATATAGGTCTGGAGTCGGATATCGCCCTGCAGTGCACGCACACGGCGCGCTATGCCCTCATCGGGGAGGTTCTTGCCCTTGCCATCGGCATTTAGAAGCGCCAACAGCAGCGAGGTGAACTCGTGGCCATTGGGTATGCCGCGGAAGGTGATGCCCGTAGGCTCGCCACGCTTCAAAAGGTCGAAGGCTAAGGTATCGCCCTCGGTAGCGTGCTGCTCCACGCTGATGCGCGACGAGGTCGAGGCAAAGTCGTTGAGAAACTCCATGAGTTGTACCCCCTCGGTGCGAGCTGGTGATATGCGAGCTGAGAGTGTATAGTCGGCTTCCAAAGTGCGGAAGATGTCGGTAACTTGCTGTATGATTGATGCGTCTAACATGGTAGTATCGGTTTTTACGGGTTGTTTTGAAAAGGAGCGCCTAAGATTTATGTAGGCGCTCCTCGGTTATCTATTAGATCTTACCTACAAGATCAATACTTGGCTTAAGTGTCTCGGCACCCTGCTGCCACTTCGCTGGGCAGACCTCGCCTGGGTGGTTAGCCACGAAGAGGGCTGCCTCAACCTTGCGAACAAGCTCGTCTGCATTACGACCGATGCTATTATCCTGAATCTCGGCAATCTTAATCTTACCCTCAGGATTTACGAGGAACGTACCGCGGTATGCCATACCATCCTCCTCGATCATCACGCCGAAGCCGCGGCTGAGAACACCTGTTGGGTCTGCCAACATTGGGTAGTTAATCTTGCGAATGCTCTCTGATGCGTCGTGCCATGCCTTGTGTACGAAGTGTGAGTCGGTGCTCACTGAGTATACTTCCACGCCGAGGCTCTTTAGCTTCTCATACTTCTCGGCAAGGTCCACCAACTCGGTTGGGCATACGAAGGTGAAGTCGGCAGGATAGAAGAAGAAGATCGCCCACTTGCCCTTTACGTCGTCGCTCGATACGGTTGTGAAGTTGCCATTGTGGTAAGCCTGAACCTTGAACTCTGGAAGCTGTGCATTGATAATTGATGTCATAATTGTAATCTTTTTTAATTGTTAATATTTTATTAATCTAACTCTCTTTATAAGTATTCGGTATTATAACCTGTTTTTCTATAACTGTTTCTTATCTGAGTGCAAAAGTACAACAAATAAATTAATCACAAAGGATTTTGGCTAAATTCTTTAATCATATATTCTTATTGGGTTATAAGTAAAACAAATAGCCATTAATTTTAGCTCTACCAAATCCTATATAACACAATACAAAAAGCCCGCCTAACTCACTGTTAGACGGGCATATGCCTCCTATTTATAATATAAGGGATGTTCTATAAAGGTTATCGCTTGGTCGATGCTCTTAGTCCCTCGATAACGCTATGTGTAAAGCCCGAAGCCTACATCGCATTGAGATCCTTGATTGTAAGTCCACCCGGCGTTGTCACACGATCAATCTCCGCCTCGGGGTGTGCGCCACTCTGCTCAAGAATGTCGGTCGCGCCACGCAGCGTCTGCATAACGATGCGCTTTGCCTCCTCGGGGCGGAAGCCGAGCTCAACACCACCCTCCATTGCCGCGCGTATATAGCGTAGCGCATAGGCTATGCCGCACGAGGCGAGCGACGTTCCGGCAGCTATGAGCCCCTCATCAACGAGCATCGCCTCACCCAGCTCGTCGAACACACCCTTTATATAGGCATCCTGCTCCTGCGTTGAGCGCGCCGAGGCTATAAAGGTCATGCTGCTCATTGTCGCAATCGCCGTATTAGGGATTATAAGGTATGTGGCTGGCAATACCCCACTACCCTTATCTAACCACTCCTATGTTGCGCACCGACGCCTCCAACGACCTTAGTCATTAATAGACTTTCTGGGGAAGAGTGCTCTTCCCCAGAAAGTTTAGGATCGGTGGTACAAGCAGCAAGCAACACCACCGAGAGTATAACATGAAAGCTACGCTTCATCATTAATTAAGTTTTCTTTGATATGTATGCTTTGCAGCACCCTTATTGTCGTAGTAGTCGAACTCCGAAACGTCGTTAGCAGTCTCAGGATACAAGAAGAGTGGCACACGTGTCACAACGCTATTGTTGTCGTCGCCATCCTTCGAGTAGTAAACCAACGTTAGTGGCTCGTAGAAGTAGCAGTACGACATTGCAATAGGCTCATTCTTACGACCATACTGCGACAAGTCGAGGATAAGCTGATTGTCGGTTGGAGCATCCTCACCCGTGAGGTCTCCAACGTAGATGTCGTAGTAGTAATCCACAACATCGCCATGTGTAGTAACCTCCAAAGGTACTACAGCCCAGCCATCAGCATCTGCAAACTCATAAGGATAAGCCTCCTTAAGCTCAAAGCCATCGAAGTATTTGTCGCACTTGATTTCGACATACGACTCCGAGGTCTTAATCTCAGGGGTTGTGATAACTTCGGTAAAGATTACATCGGTATTAAATTCGCCTGTAGTCTCATCCACGCCAATTACAAACAAGCGGTAGTCAGTGGCAGGATTAAGAGGAGTGAACTCCACCGAATTTTTACCCTTCATGCAAATCACCTTCATGCAATCGGCAAGATTTGAGTAGTAGCCGTTATCCACATACCATTGCGCCGTCTCACGCACAAGCTCCATCAACTCCTCGGCGCTCTCCTCGGTATAGCACCAATCCACGTAATAGAGGCTTGTCTTAGGCTCTACGTCGATAGTAGCCTTGATGCGATAGTGCGTTACCTTGTCGAGAGTGATATTTACATCCGACAATGGTTTTCCTTCCGACTTAAGGGTATGTACCTTCTCCTTATGAATCTCGGTAGTAGCCATACCATACTCAAAGCCAAAGGCTACGACATAGTAGTCGGCATCCTCATTATCAACAAGGATTGTTGCCGAGCTATCGCCAAAGCGCAAGTAGTTGACATAGTCTTCTGTTGCGTTGAATTTTGCAACTAACTCCTCATCCGACAAGTTCTCGATATTCTCGGCAGGGAAGATAAGCGTTGCATACTGGTCCTGATTTGTAGTGGTAACGCTATAGCTGATACGATCGGTATTGACATCGTTGATAATGATGTTAAGCTCGTTATCCGAAGGCTCTACGCCACCTGTGCGGAACTCGGTGATGGTGACATCCGAGAGAATTGTACCGCTATCGCTCACAGCGCATACAAAGCCATAGAAGTCAGTCTCGCCATTAAGCTCAAACTTCTGCGATGCAGGGCCTACGAACGTAAGCTCGGCAACAGCCTCCTCGGCAGTGTAGCCTGCATAGGCTCCATAGTAGATAGCATTCGAGATATCAACCTCGACAACACGCTTCAGATACATCTCAATGGTTACGCCCGGAGACTGCTCGAGGGCGTTCTCCATACCCTTCTTCGAGTAGTACCACGCATAGTAGCGTATCTGCTCAGGCTCTGGGGTAACGTTCATCGTCACAAAAGGTCCGTCAATCTCATACTCTATATTGAACTTAACCTTGAACTCCTCGGGGCTAACACCACTCTGCGACACTACGATATCATCCTTAAGCTTACCACAAGATATGGTAATCTTTGATAGACGTGTGGTTGTCAAGGGATTTGCATCTACGACGAAACGCACCACGCCTTCTGTCGAGAGGTCGAAATCATGAATCCACTCATTCTCGCTCTTTACCACAAGGTTCTCTATGGAACCACCCTCCATCGTGTATGTGAAGGCACACTCCTCGCCAGCACCCTTAACCGACACTATATTCTCGTTGATAACAAGCGACGTAGGGTCATTTACAGGCTCATCGGGAGTATCTGGCACATTATTAGGCTTCGAACACGACCAGCACAAGCCAAGAAGTGCCAACATTAGAATTGAAAGCTTTTTCATAGCTCATTAGAATTTTCTCATCGCGCGAACACGATGCTCGTTCTTCTTGTCTGTGTCGTACGAAGAGATCTCTCCATATAAGAAGCTAAATGGATAGGCACTCTGCACACCAACCTCTACAGATGTCCAATATAGGTCATTGGGACCTGTAGCAATCGTAGTCTCGCCCAGCTCGGCAAGTGTGGCGTTGATAGCCTCAAGACCCATATAAGCATGCTCCAACTCGTAGATTGATGGGAGGAACCATGACGAGAGGCCAAGGGCATTCTTACGATCGCACCAAGCAAAGGCAGGATACAAATCTTTCCAATTCTCTATCTCCTTGATAACACTGGTGTTGTACGCGCCATTATCATGTGAGATTGGATAACCAAGGTCGATTAGACCTCGATACTCCGAAGACCACTGTGCAAAGCCCTCGTCCAACGAGATGATAAGACCGTGCTCGCCCGTCTCGTCAACATAAGCAACAACACCCTCAGCAAGACCCTCTTTATAGTAGTCACCCACCTTATAGGTCTTGGCATCTGGCTCATCCTCTTCGCCGTTATCAGGATTGTCGATAGGCGGTGTTGGCACCGGGTCTGGTTCAGACTCGGTGCACGACATCGGCATAATCATCGCTGCGGCAAGTAGCAGCATAAATATCTTTTTCATAGTTACTCAACGCTATATGTTGTACGAACGATAGTGTAGTTACCCTCTGGGTCATACACAGCACCTGCATAGTAGATAGTAGAGCCTACAGGGACATTGGCATCGTTAATAGTGAAGTAGGTCTGGTTAGTAACCTCATTCACGAACGTTGTGTCGTGCTCCTCCTCGAGGTATGCAAGCAAATCATCATCACTCATATCGTAAACCGTGCTATCATCTACAATGTGGCTCATAACAAACTTAGCAACATTTGAGTCCACCTCGAGATAGAACCAGGCTGCGATGAACTTAGGATCTGAGCCCTGCTTTGTAAAGAGAATATCTTTAATCTGAGGACCCTCCTTACGCTCCTTGGTTGTGAACACCCCGGTAAATGCCTTAGTGGTATATGTACCATCAGGAACAAGACCTATGGCATATACGATATACTTTGTATTATCCTTAAGACCGTCAATCTTCCATGAGTTGTAGGTGGTCTCCAAAGCGCGTGACAACCACTCCTCGCGGCTCATCACCGTAGGGTCCCACAACGAGTCGATAAGTTCATCGTTAAAACGCTTAATAGCATCATCGTTGGCACCATACTCCTCGTACTGTGAGTAAGGCATAATGTTGAACATGTGAGGTGTAGGCTCGACGTATGGCTGGAACGATACAGATGCAGTATTAGCAGTGATCTCTGCTACAGATACGATAAAATCCGTATCGTTAGGATCAGCCTCCTTAGTCTTGAATGCCACCTTTGTGAGAGGTGTTGTAACCTCGCCTCCGAAGTAGCCGAATACCAAGCAGTAGTAATCCTTGTTAGGAATCAATGGGCACTCGAATACCGATGTAGTACCAGAGTATATGTGGTTTCCAATCTTCTCGCCCTGTGCTACGAGAATAGCCTCTATAATCTCATCATCGCTAAGAGGGTTACCCTCAGCGTCGTACATATACTCCTGCAACTCATAGAGTGCTACGTATGACTCCTGCTGTGCTGGAGCGACATAGAATGTAGCGCGGTCATCCTCGATAGAGCTCTCCATAACCTCAAATGTGTTCATAGGGGGGCGAGCAGTAGTTACCGACACAACTGCGGCGTCAGTAGTTGCAGTACCATCAGCACCAATACCGATAGCGAACACAAAGTAGGTGTTTGAAGGCTGAATACCATCCTCCAATGTAAAGTCGTCAGCCAAAGCACCATAGCAAGAGATAGCACCTACAGCCGTTGGGATTGACACGCCATTCTCCGCTGCCAAAGCAGGGATATACTCTGCGATAAATGCAGGGATATTCTCTGCATCGCTCAAGCAATACTCCTCGTACATCCACGCTGGGAATACGTCATAAAAATAACCTACGGTGTTGTCTGAAGGAACGATAGTTACAGAGAATGAGTTTGCGGTGATGTTATCGCCTACAACGATGTCGAACGTACAGTCGAGCTTCTCAACAGCTGGGGTTGTGAATGTTAGGCGGTTAACAGCCGTAAGGGGCTCACCCTCAATCGAAAGACCATACATATAGAGTACATACTCGGTCTTTGGGCTAAGGCTGTTGTACATCCACTCCTTATCGCCCGACACAAGGTTGCCACTCAACAACTCAACAAGCGAGAGACCATTGTTTGATGCGACATACTCGAAATAGCTACGGTCAGCAGCGATAACCTCCTCATCGGTCTCAGGCATATCCTCCTTAATCTGGAGTGAGTACCAGTATGACATATCCTTATTTTCTGGTTCGATAGTGAGGAATACATCACCAGCATGAAGCGAGGTGAGGGTAACGGTGAAATCCTCCAACGCCACAGGCTCGCCACTCTCAGGTTTCACAGGCTGCACTGGCGTTGGCTCTGGCTCTGGTTGTGGGTCAACCTTAGTCTCAGTACAACCTACAACGCCAATAAGCAGCATCAAGCATAAGAAGATGCTTGTAAAAAGATTCTTTTTCATTGTTGTTTGTGTTTTAATATTATAGGTTAATCTTGTCTTTTTAAGATAGGAAACTCTTATTCGGAATACAAAGATAAGCATTATCTTTGAAAATTCCAAATATAGACCACAAAAAACACAGATATAGGTGAATGGTTATCAGACACATAGATAAAATACAACCCCACATATTGCAGAATATGGGGGTGTATCAAATATTAAATCCACGAATTAGAAGCGTATCATCTTCCCCTTCCCTGGTAGGCACTTGACACTACGCGTTGTTCCATCAGGAAGACACAGCGTAACACTACAACGCTTTTTTGCACGCAAGTAAACACTCTCTACCCTACCATCACACCAAACACAATCAACCACTACACCACCTCGTGCGCACAATCCCTTGAACGAGCCCGTGTGCCAAGCATCGGGGAGCGCTGGGAGGATATCGATGACACCATCATGGCTCTGCACAAGCATCTCCATAATACCCGCCGAACCTCCAAAGTTACCATCTATTTGGAACGGAGGGTGTGAACAGAAGAGATTGGCATACGTTCCTCCGTACACCTCGCCATCGACAATTGCTGGCTCGAGCAGTGAGTGTAGTAGCTTCTCGGCACGGTTACCATCGCCCAGACGCGCCCAGAAGCATATTTTCCATGCTCGTGACCACCCCGTACCAGCATCGCCACGCACCTCAAGAGTGCGACGTGCCGCCTCCATCAACTCTGGCGTAGAGCGCGTAATCTGCGAGGCTGGATACAAGCCAAAGAGGTGTGATACATGACGATGCTGAGGCTCCGCCTCCACATACTCCTCCATCCACTCCATAATCCTACCATCGGAGGATATTCGCGTTGGCACAAGGCGTGAGTTAGCATAGCGCAAATCCTTGACAAGCGCCCTATCGCAGTGCAATATTTCGGCAGCGTCGATGACCGAATTAAATATCTCGCGTGCAATCTGATTATCCATCGTCGAGCCCATACATATATGCGTCACGATACCTCGCTCAGCATCCTCATCATTGAGATAAAAACCATTTTCGGGCGAGGTTGTAGGTGCCGTTACGAGATACCCACTCTTTGAATCCTCGATAAGTATAGAGCGTAGGAACTGAGCAGCACCACGCATAACAGGATATACTCTTTTGAGATACTCTTTATCGAGCGTATATAGGTAGTGCTCCCAAAGATGCAGTGCTATCCACGCGCCACAAGTATTCGTAGCGCCCCACGATGGGTCTTCTGAAGGCGATGTGAAGCCCCACGCATTTGCCAAGATATGTGCGCACCACCCCTCGGCATCGTAGAAGTGCTTTGCTGTATGCTCGCCCGACACCGCCAAATCCTCGACATAGCAGGTGAGAGGCTCGATGAGTTCTCCAAGGTTACCCACCTCCAGCGGCCAATGATTCATCTGCTGGTTGATATTCAGGTGCATATCGCCATTCCATGGTGTCCACGTTCCCGCAGCCCATATACCCTGCAAATTAGGCGGTAGCACAGCATGGTATGCAGATGAGATAAGCAAGTAGCGACCATACTGGGCATATAGCGCTGCAAGCGCCGTATCATCACCTCTCTCGGCATACTCCGCCAAACGCCTATCTGTCGGGATGTCCAAACGCTGCTCTCCGAGCTCTATCTCTACACGGTCGAACATGCTCCTATATATCTCGATATGCTCATCTCGAAGCTTGCCAAAATCATTGAGTTGAGCTCTATACACGCCATCCTCCGTCATCAGATGCTGAACGATATATTTAGGCTTATGAGAGTTATAAGAGGTCTTGGCATCGAGATACAACTCCACCTCTGTGGCATCTGACACTCTTAGGCAATCACCCTCAACCGAGACGCAACCATCAGTCTCAATCACTAATTGACCATAATAGGTGACACCCTCTTTGTCGCTACCACTCTTCAACTCTCCCTCAATGGATATTAGTCCTACTTCGGGGGTATTACTCCATGCTTTTATCGTTGCACACTCGGGACGCGACAATGACACCTCATAATTTGTTGCAGCCGTTGCTGTATATCGGGCTGTCAGCACGCCCCTACCAAACGAGGTAAAGTACTCGCGGTGATGCTCCACGCCATCCGCTCGGAACGATGTCGTGGCAATAGCGTCACGCAACCTCAACTCTCGGCGATAGTCCTCAATCGTAGCATCATCAGCGATATCTGTCTTGACACTTAGGTTACAAAGTAACTGGTAGCATCCATACTCCGCAGATGCAGAGCCACCACCCGAACAGGTGAAGTAGCGATACATAAGCGCCTCGGCACGCCGGTTATCACCCTCCAACAACGCCTCGCGGATACGTGGCAACCACTCCAACGCCTCTGGATTATCCGTCTGTTGAACACCACCACTCCACATAGTACCCTCATTGAGACCTATATACTCCTCCATCACGCCTCCTGAGAGCATAGCGCCCAAATGTCCATTACCCAACGGCAGGCACTCCTCCCACAGCTCTGCAGGATGGTCATACCACAATATAAGTGAATCGTTGCTGGAATGTTGATGCGACTCTTGCGCACTACATAGTAGCGGAGAGATTAAAAAGAGAAGAAGTGATAGTATATATGCCATAACACTAAGCCTCCACACTATTTGCGGTAGGTAATCTCGTAAACTCCCTGGGATTCAGGAATAAGCGCTTCACCTGAGTACCTAGTCCACTCAATACAATTCCCAGCGGAGTCGTATTTATAAGTGTACTTCTCACCCAACGAGCCGTCTGAGTCGTAATGTGCATACTCAATCCTATTTCCGGCGGAGTCGAATTTACAAGTGTGTTTCCAATCCAACGAGCCGTCTGAGTCGTAACATGCCTCCTCAATACAATTTCCGGCGGAGTCGTATTTACAAGTGTGCTTCCAATCCAACGAGCCGTCTGAGTTGTACTCAGCCTCCTCAATCATATTTCCGGCGGAGTCGAATTTAAAAGTGCGCTTCCAATCCAACGAGCCGTCTGAGTTGTACCTAGCCTCCTCAATCATATTTCCGGCGGAGTCGTATTTAAAAGTTTCCTTCCAAACCAACGAGCCGTCTGAGTTGTAAGAAGCTTCCTCAATACCATTTCCGGCGGAGTCGTATTTTAAAATGCGCTTATCATCCAACGAGCCGTCTGAGTCGTAATGTGCATACTCAATCCTATTTCCGGCGGAGTCGTATTTATAAATATCCTTCCAAGCCAACGAGCCGTCTGAAAGGTAATATGCATGCTCAATCACATTTCCGGCGGAGTCGTATTTATGAATCCACTTATCATCCAACGAGCCGTCTGAGTTGTACGCAGCCCACTCAATCACATCACCAGCCTCATTAAAGTAATATCTCTCGCAACCTTTCATATCACCTCGTACAACCTCTCCAAATTTATCCTTAAGTTCATACCTTGTTATAACCACTGACTCGACATCGCCATAAAGCCCGAATAAATACCAGCCTTGACGTTTAGGAGGCTCTGGCTTTGTTATAACCACTGACTCGACATCGCCATAAAGCCCGAATAAACCCCTGCCTTGACGTTTAGTAGGCTCTGGCTTTGAGGATGAACCACATGAACAACATATCACAACAAGAGTGATAACAAAGAATAGGCGTTTCATAGTTGGTGTAGTTTTATTTATCGTTCGCAAATGATTACTACCACAAAGGTAGCAAACATTGAAATAATGTACAAATATTTTTATGCTTTACTACGCGTGTCGTGCAAAATTCTACACTCTATCTCTACGATAGGAGCTAACAACAATACCCACACCAATGAAGATGATAGCGGCAAAGAGTATTGTATCGAGGTGTAGCCTATCAATGCCCATAACCACGGCAAGGGCTATTGCCACAACTGGCTGAATATAGGAATATACACTCGACATTGTGGGCGTGACCACACGCAACGAGTAGTTCAATAACATATTTGGCAGATAGGTAGGCACAATCAAGACAAAGAGCGATGCGAAGAGTATGAGTCCGCTCATCGAGGATAGCTCAACGCTTACAATATCGTGAGCACCAAAGGGAAGAATGGCGAGTGCCGAGGAGCAATATATCCATCTTAGGATAGTCGTAACCCTATATTTTGCTACCAAGCGCTTCAGCCACACCATATATACCGCCGAGACACAGGCAGAGGTAAAAATCAATATATTACCCATAGCACTCGACTGCTCATGAGCAGCACTCTCACTCGATATAATCACCGCAATGGTACCCGCCATACCGAGCAACAAGCCAAGAACTCGCATGGGCGTAAAACGCTCTGTGCCAGCCACCACCGAGAGCAGAAGCACAAGAAGTGGCGATGTAGTGCTAATTATCGAGCCATCAATGGCGGAGGTAGCAGCAAGACCAAACATCATACATAGTTTGCGCCCCACACCCATAAGCATAGCAGCCCCGAGGAGCTTTAATCTATCTGCGGGTGCAACGCTCTCATAGGACTCCCACAATAGTGGCACAAGCGAGAAGAGCGCCGCGATGGCTAACGAGGCAGTGACCATCGCCATAGGCGACACATACTTACCCAGAACAAGGCTATAAAATGGGTAGTCACACGCCCAAATGACATTACAAAATATAAGTGCTATGTGCGCATATAGGCTCTTTGAATTTGTCATAACTATATCGGTTTTAACCACCATATTACGACAAAACACATGCCGAAAGGAGAGCCAACACAAAAGAGCCAACATCGAACACTTATGTCAAATAGCACAACAAGAACGACACAATAGTAATACATAGGTATCACGCTTGCGTATTGGAGATTTAGAACAATCGTCAAGTGTTAAAAAGTTAACACAAAAAATCCTATGATTTTTCACTCGTTTTATGTAACTTTGCCCAGATTTTTGCATATATGGCAATCATCAAGGAGTGTTAAGCATTGAAAGTTAACATCATAACACCCTCGTACGCAATTTAGCAACATTGCTACAAATGGCTACGACAAGACTTGAAGATAGAAAATTTTACAATTAGGAAAGAAATATGGCAGAGAAGAGATTTATCACATGTGATGGTAACTACGCCGCAGCACATATCGCGTATATGTTCTCGGAGGTAGCAGCCATCTACCCTATCACCCCATCGTCAACAATGGCAGAGCTCGTTGACGAGTGGTCAGCACAGGGCAAGACAAACATCTTCGGCGACACCGTAAAGGTGGTGGAGATGCAGTCAGAGGCAGGCGCAGCAGGCGCAGTACACGGCTCATTGCAGAGCGGTGTTCTCACATCAACATTCACAGCATCACAGGGTCTTCTGTTGATGGTTCCAAACATGTATAAGATTGCCGGTGAGCTTCTCCCCGGTGTATTCCACGTATCGGCACGCGCCCTTGCAGCGCAGTCACTATCAATCTTTGGCGACCACCAGGATGTTATGGCTGTGCGTCAGACAGGCTTTGCGATGCTCGCCACATCATCTGTTCAGGAGGTTATGGACCTCGCAGGTGTAGCGCATATCGTAGCCCTCAAGGCACGTATTCCTTTCGTACACTTCTTCGACGGCTTCCGCACATCACACGAGATACAGAAGATTGAGCTTATCGACGAGGCATCGCTCTCTGCAATGTTCGACCGCGAGGCTCTTAAGGCATTCCGCCAGCGCGGTCTCAACCCAGAGCACCCTGTAACACGCGGTACTGCTCAAAACCCAGACATCTACTTCCAGACACGCGAGGCTGCAAACAAGTTCTACGACGCAGTGCCTGACATGGTGGCTGAGGCAATGGAGAAAATCTCGACAATCACTGGTCGCGAGTACAAGCCATTTACATACTATGGTGACCCCGAGGCAGAGAATATCATCATCGCCATGGGTTCTGTCACCGAGACTATCAAGGAGTGCGTTGACTACCTACGCACACAGGGCGAAAAGGTGGGTGTCATCACCGTACACCTCTACCGCCCATTCTCAGCGAAGTACCTCTTCAACGTACTTCCTAAGAGCGTTAAGCGCATCTGCGTATTGGACCGCACCAAGGAGCCAGGCTCTAATGGCGAGCCACTTCTTCTCGACATCCGCGATGCATTCTACGAGTGCGAGAAGCGCCCAATGATTATCGGCGGTCGCTACGGTCTATCATCAAAGGACACCACCCCAGCACAGATGTTGGCAGTGTTCGAGAACCTCGCAGCAGAGGCTCCAAAGAACCACTTCACCGTGGGTATCAACGACGATGTCACAATGCTCTCACTCCCTGTAGGCAAGGAGATTTCGATGGCCAAGGAGGGTACCTTCGAGGCAGTGTTCTTCGGTCTTGGCTCTGATGGTACCGTAGGTGCTAACAAGAACTCTATTAAGATTATCGGTGGTGCTACAAATAAGTACTGCCAGGCATACTTCTCATACGACTCTAAGAAGTCGGGCGGTTACACATCATCGCACCTTCGCTTTGGTGACAACCCAATCACTTCGCCATACCTCGTTACCACTCCCGACTTTGTGGCATGCCACGTGCCATCGTATGTCGAGAAGTACGACGTATTGAAGGGTCTAAAGCGCGGTGGTTCGTTCCTTCTCAACTCGGTTAACGATGCTGAGACAACTTGCCGCACACTCCCAGCACACATGAAGCAGTACCTCGCTAAGAAGGGTATCAACTTCTACATCATCAACGCTACTAAGATTGCCGAGGAGCTTGGTCTTGGCTCTCGTACAAATACCATCATGCAGGCAGCATTCTTCAAGATTGCCGACATCATTCCTATCGAGAAGGCTGTCGAGGAGATGAAGAAGGCTATCTACAAATCATACGGCAAGAAGGGTGAGGAGATTGTCAACATGAACTACGCAGCAGTTGATGCTGGTTGCGAGGCTGTTGTCAAGGTAGAGGTTCCTGCTGAGTGGGCAAATATCGAGGTTGAGGCATCAGCAGCAGCCATTGACGAGAACATCCCAGCCTTCGTGCGTAATGTATGTAAGCCTATCGACGCTCTCAAGGGCGATATGCTTCCTGTATCGGCATTCAACGGTCGTGAGGATGGCACCTGGGATAACGGCACCGCAGCATACGAGAAGCGCGGTATCGCCACCCACGTTCCAGAGTGGAAAATCGAGAACTGTATTCAGTGTAACCAGTGTGCATACGTATGTCCTCACGCTGCTATCCGCCCATTCCTTGCTACCGAGGAGCAGGCTGAGGCAAGCGGCATGGAGTGGAAGCAGGGCTTGGGCGAGACTAAGGCTCTCAAGTTTCGCATCCAGGTATCTCCAATGGATTGTACTGGCTGTAACAACTGTGTTGACGTATGTCCAGCCAAGGATAAGGCTCTCGTATTGCGTCCTTTGGCAGAGCAGGTTGAGCAGGCTAAGAATTGGGATTATGTAACAAAGAATATCGGCTATACAGAGCACGTTGACAAGACTAAGTCGGTGAAGAACCTACAGTTCGCACAGCCATTGTTCGAGTTCTCAGGTGCTTGCGCTGGTTGTGGCGAGACTCCATATATCAAGGCTATCACACAGCTCTTTGGTGACCGCATGATGGTGGCTAATGCTACTGGCTGTACCTCAATCTACTCAGGCTCAGCGCCATCAACACCATACTGCACCAACGCTAAGGGTCAGGGTCCTGCATGGGCTAACTCATTGTTCGAGGATAATGCCGAGTTCGGTCTTGGTATGCGCGTAGGTGTTGAGAAGCTACGTCAGGGTCTTGAGGATGTCATGAAGAAGGCTATCGCCGAGTGCAACTGCTGCTCTGAGGAGCTTAAGGCTACTATGCAGGAGTGGATTGACAACCGTCACCTCGCAGCTGCATCACGCGAGATTACCGCTCGCCTACTCCCAATGGTTGAGGCTTGCAACTGCAACTACTGCAAGACAATACTTGAGTATAAGGATTGGCTCGTTAAGAAGTCACAGTGGATTATCGGTGGTGATGGCTGGGGCTACGACATCGGCTTCGGCGGCGTTGACCACGTATTGGCATCTGGCGAGGATGTAAACATCCTTATCGTCGATACCGAGGTTTACTCAAATACTGGTGGTCAGTCATCTAAGTCAACACCTGTGGGTGCTGTGGCTAAGTTCGCATCTGCTGGTAAGCGTATCCGCAAGAAGGACATCGGCGCTATCGCCATGACCTATGGTTATGTATATGTAGCACAGGTATCTATCGGCGCATCACAGCAGCAGCTCTTCAATGTCTTGAAGGAGGCTGAGGCATACCCAGGTCCATCACTCATCATCGCCTATGCACCATGTATCAACCATGGTATCAAGGGAGGTATGACACGCACACAGACCGTAGGTAAGCAGGCTGTGGAGTGTGGCTACTGGCACCTATGGCACTACAATCCACAGCTTGAGGCTGAGGGTAAGAACCCATTTGTTTTGGACTCTAAGGAGCCAGACTGGTCGAAGTTCCGTGCATTCCTTATGAAGGAGGTGCGTTATACATCACTCCAGAAGGCATTCCCTGCTGAGGCAGAGCAGCTCTTCGAGGCTGCGGAGGAGAATGCTAAGTGGCGTGATAACTCATACGTAAACCGCACCAAGTAGTTGACAAGGAGTCGGCCACGACTCTAACACAATAGTTAAGGGGCTGTCTAACAAGTTTGTTTAGGCAGCCCCTCTTGTTCGGGAGTGTATAAAAAGAGGAATTTCAAGGCTTGCGAAGATAGAATAAAGCTCGCTTACTATGCGTAAACGAGCTTTTTTTGAAGGCAAGTGTAACTACTAAATAACCTTAATAGAGATTTTCTCTATTATAGGTATTGTTCTCAGACTACTTTGAGCGGTCGTAAACCTCAATAGCAGCACCCTCGAACTTACCAGCAAACTTGTTGTTGGCATCATCCACGCAGTCGAAGGTCACGATGAAGTTCGCGCCATCAAACTCAATCTTGATAGTACCATCGCTCATAGGCACACGACCATTACCATCGATGATGTAGTCCTCCTCACAGATAAGTCTCCATGAGTAGAGGAACTTAACACCCTCCATGATACCTGCGAGGAACGAATTCTCCTTTATGTCGAGGTCAGAGCAAGCTGTATATGTACCAACAACACTCTCCTTCACAGCACCCTCGTTCAAGCCATCGGTGATGATGTCAACCATTACATAGTCACCGTCGATAGGGTTAACGGTCTGCATAAGAGCAAGTGACCAGTAGTCCTTACCGCAATTGTAGTAGTCGCCATAGTAGAACAAGCGAAGTGTAGCACCCTGATGGTCGAAAGTATAGTCCTCGGTCAAGGTTGTTGTAACCTCAGGAGTGCCATATACGGCATTTGGAACATGGAGCTCACCCTCATATACCACATGGTGGATAGTGCCATCGGTCATATAGATAACTGCATCAAACTTGTTGTCGGTAATGGTTACAGTACCTGAGGTCATCTTAAACTCGATATCACCCACGCCATACTCATTGTTGAAATGAGCCTTGCTATACTCCGCTGTGAAGGTTCCAATTGCCATGCTATTCTTGTTATCCAAGGTATATGTACCATTAGGAACGATAGGATGCTCGCCACCACGATACTTTGCATAGAGGTCGAAGTAGTAATATACTGCATTTGGCGCATCGTTATTCTCGTTAATCTCGCCAGTACCTACCTGAATATAGTAGTTGAAGTTGTCGTTGGAATCCATGCCATAGTACTCACCGCCAAACACCGTAGCTGTGGTATCGTAGTCGTAAGCACCCTCAGGACGCACACCCTGAACGATGCCAATATTCTCCTCAATATCACCATACTTAAACGCTAAGTACGACACGCGCTCCTTAGAGCCTGTGTTGCGATCAACCATGAACGATACTGCGCCATTCTTTGCGATAATATCGTGAACCCACGATGCTGGAGATGACACCTCAATCTCTACATCAGGAATAGGGTTAGCAATTGTGTAGGTAATGACATTCTTACCACCAGCAAAGTCAATCTGTATGGGCACCTGCTTTGCGTTGATGGTTAGTTTTGTTGTGCCATCGTCGCCAGATGGCTCGCACGCTACCATCGCAAAGATGGCAAGGGCGATAAGTGTAAATAGTCTTTTCATAGTATATATGTTAATAGTTAATTTCAACTGCACAAAGATATGAAAAAATAGTATATTATCTCACCTTATGTTTATGGAAGTGTGGCGTCACGCTACGCACGAAGAATACCAAGGCGATGATTATCAGCATAGCGCCCATCATATAGCAGTAAGAATATCCCCACTGCGAGATATAACCACCAAGCAACATACCACAGCCGATACCTACATCCCAGCCTGTGAGGTAGGTGGCATTTGCCGTGGCACGACGCGAGTTAGGCGCGAGGTTAATGAATAGCGTATTGTAGGCTGGGAACATCGTACCATAGCCATAGCCAAACAAGAAGGCTGTGACAAAGTAGAGCACATATCCCGCGGTGACGCTCAGCGATGCCACTCCCCCAAGAGCTGCTTCACCCACAGCTCCCAGGAAGGCAATGCAGATACCCATGCGTATAGTCTCAGTTATATAACCCCTATCCACCCTCTTACCAGAGTGTAGGCGCGAGGCGATAAGTCCTGCCGCCATAACAGTGAAGAAGAGTCCTGAGCTTTGCGTAATGCCAGAGTCAAGGGCATATAGAGCAATGTAGCTTGTGGTCATACCATAAGGTATGGCAAGGAGGAAGAAGGCTATGCAGGCACGAATACCCTCCTTGAGAAAGAAGCGATCGGCAGATAGTTTGAAGTCGCCCTTGGGTAGTTCACGCTTGGGAACGCGCACCAAGGAGCCGAGCGTAAGACCAACAATGCCAGTAACTAACGATGTTGCAAAGAGCAGCATATAGTTGCCAGAGTCGATGATGAAGAGTCCTGCCATAGGGCCAAATGCCATAGCCAGATTATTGGTAACACCATAGTAGCCCAATCCCTCGCCACGACGCGACGAGGGCATAACATCTATGACAAGAGTATTGCCCGCTGTGGTTAGCATACCAAAGCTAAAGCCGTGGAAGATGCGCAAGAGGATGAACATCGCCAACGACGCTGTGATGGCAAAGTAGCCGAGGAAGGTGGCTACAAAGATGGCATAGGCGATGATATATACCTTTTTGCGCGGGAAGGTATCGGCAACATAACCCGTTAGCGGACGCACCGAGAGCACCGCAATGACATAACACGACAGCACAACACCCACCAACGACTTACTTATATGAAACGTCTCTGCAAGGTATAGCGGGAGTGTTGGCACAAGTATAAAGAAGGAGAACGACATCATAAATGCCGCTATGCAGACAAAGACATAGTCACGAGTCCACAACCTATCAGTAGTTGTCGTCATACTCCTATATATAATAATTATCCTTAAATATTAACCTATTGTGTGCATTCTTATCGATGCCTTGACAAGGGCAATGGCACGTATGCGGCTTATCTCAACCTCCTTGTCGGCATGGTGTTGGTTTTGGCTAACAAGCTTTATGTAGCCCTCATGCTCCGACTTCTGAACATACTTAACGGTGATATACTCCTCACCATCCATATCAATAGATAAGAGATACATATCGCCCCAAAAAACATCACGTACATCGTTGAGCTGCTTATATAGTATTATGTCGCCACTCTTTAGTAGCGGATACATCGAATCGCCAACAACATATATTGCACCATCGCACTTTGGGAGGTTTGGAATATGGATGTGGCTTACAGGCTTTGCCGAAGCACTATCCTGAAAGAGAGGCACTAACCCGGCAGTGCCCTCCATAGAGTATAGAGGCACACTCTGCAAAGGTAGTGACTTGTCGGTACGGTGAGCATAGGGTGTTAGGTCTGGTTCAGCATTGAATATCTGCCCATGCCCTGTCTCAATCCACTCGGGGTTGACATTAAAATCTTGAACTAAGATATTCTTGTTACGCGTCGATAATCGAGCCTTGCCTGTCTCAATCATCGAGAGGGCTGCTTTACCTACGCCAAGTCGCTGAGCAAGTTGCTCTTGCGTCATGTTGAGCTGTCTGCGTATAAGTCGTAGTCGCTCACCTATAGTTTCCATATAAAAAGATTTTATATTAAATAATTGTACTGAAATTTTGTTTATTCAAATATTTGAATGTATATTTGCACCACAAAGTTAAGCAATTTATCTGTAATTGCAAATCTTTTATCAATAATTTCTAATCTTTTTAACACCCAATCAGCCATGTACGCTATTCAACCTTCACTTTACCGTAAGGTTGGAGAGAGATTAGTAGAGGCTATTGGCACCAAAGAGTACTTCTCGGGATGCATCCACCTTATCTTCGATGACATCGACTGCGAGCTACGCACGACACTCATCATCGAGCGCGATGCACAGCCCACAGAGGGCTACTGCTTCAAGCCAATAACACATCTAATACCAATCTGGTGGGAGTTCCACACCTATAAATGCGACGAGGAGATACTCAACGACTTCTCGTTTCGAGAACTCGCCGAAGCAACTCTCTAACCACTTTCTAAACCCTATTAAACACATGAAAAAGAGAAATGAAATCTGTTCGTTTGAACAGTTTGCAGGGGAGGTATATCCCTTTCTTGAAATCACCCCCTTTCATCGCACCTACTATCGTATCCTTGAGCTATACGCCCACGGTAAGATACGCAAGCTCATCGTCTCCGTGCCACCGCAGCATGGCAAGAGTGTGGGAGCCTCAACACTCCTACCCGCCTACATGCTCGGCATAGACCCCGATATGCGTATTGCTATTGCCTCCTACTCAGGAACTCTCGCTTCACGCTTTAACCGCCGCGTGCAACGCATCTTGGAGTCGAGGGAGTATAACGCCATCTTCCCTGACACTACCATAAAGCAGGGCACCAAGCCAGCCGGATATATACGCACCTCCGACGAGGTGGAAATCGTGGGGCATAAGGGAGAGCTACTATCTGTAGGTCGCGAGGGCTCACTTACGGGCAACCGTGTGGACTGCTTCATCCTCGATGACCTATATAAGGATGCTATGGAGGCGCAGTCGCCCCTCGTGCGCGAGAACTGCTGGGACTGGTACACGTCGGTGGTGAGAACACGCATGCACAACACCTCGCGTGAGATTATCGTCTTCACACGCTGGCATGAGGAGGACCTTATAGGTCAACTTATGGCTACGGAGCGAGTGCGTAGGTTTGAGCGCTGGAGCGATGTCGAAGAGCTGGAGCATGACGAGTGGCTATACCTCAACTTCGAGGCTATCAAGCAGTCGCCAGCAACGGAGATAGACCCTCGTGAGCGTGGCGAGGCGCTGTGGGCAGACCAACATAGCGTAGCGCTACTGGAGAGCAAACGAAAGCTCGACCCCGTGCGCTTCGAGGCTATGTACCAGGGACACCCCATAGCACGCGAGGGACTACTCTATGGCGATGGCTTTGTGGAGTATGATGAGCTGCCTCACGACATTGTGCGCCGCGCGAGCTATACCGATACGGCAGATGGCGGTGGCGACTACCTATGCTCTGTGGCATATTCCGTAGATAGCGATGGCGCTATATATATCACCGATGTAACCTTCACGGATGAGCCCATGGAGGTTAGCGAGAGGCTTGTTGCAGATATGCTCCAGCGTAGCGATACGCGCGAGGTCGTCGTAGAGAGTAATAATGGAGGCAGAGGCTTTGCCCGCTCGCTGCAGCGTCTTCTTCCACATACCAGGGTAGAGTGGTTTCACCAGAGCGCAAATAAGGAGGCGCGCATACTCTCTAACTCAGCCACCGTGCTACACAACATTCGCATGCCACATGGCTGGAATAAGATGTGGCCACAGTTTCATAATAACCTAACCACCTATCGCCGCCTGTTTAAGGCTAATAAGCATGATGACGCTGCGGATGTTATTACGGGAATTGTCGAGCGAGAGATAAACTCGCATCGTCGAGGTGTTAGGATGTGCTTCTGCGGCGGACATTAGCACAATAATGAGCAATACAAGGCTCTGAAAAAAGATGAGGCAGGGTTGTACTTCGACGTACTACCCTGTCTCATCTCGTTTTGTTAGTGGCAGCAAAATCACTGCCTTATCATCAAAGACTACTTATTGTAGTTCTTCATGATTGCGATAAGGTCAAGAACCTTGTTAGAGTAACCCCACTCGTTATCGTACCAAGAAACAACCTTCATAAAGGTCTCGTTGATAGCGATACCAGCTGTAGCATCAAAGATAGATGTACGAGCGTCACCGAGGAAGTCTGAAGATACAACAGCCTCGTCAGTGTAGCCAAGGATACCCTTGAACTCGCCCTCAGATGCCTTCTTCATAGCTGCACATACCTCCTCATAGGTAGCTGGCTTCTCAAGGTTTACTGTAAGGTCAACTACAGATACATCGAGAGTAGGAACACGCATTGACATACCTGTGAGCTTACCCTTAAGAGCTGGGATAACCTTACCTACAGCCTTAGCAGCACCTGTAGATGATGGGATGATGTTGCCGCAAGCAGCGCGACCACCACGCCAGTCCTTGAGTGATGGACCGTCAACAGTCTTCTGAGTAGCAGTTACTGAGTGAACAGTAGTCATAAGACCATTTACAAGACCGAAGTTATCGTTAAGAACCTTAGCGATAGGAGCCAAGCAGTTAGTAGTACATGAAGCGTTAGATACGATCTGCTCACCAGCATACTCCGATGTGTTAACACCGCATACGAACATTGGGGTGTCATCCTTTGAAGGAGCTGACATTACTACATACTTAGCACCAGCAGCGATGTGAGCCTGAGCCTTCTCAGCTGTGAGGAACAAACCTGTTGACTCAACAACATACTCAGCCTCTACCTCGTTCCACTTCAAGTTTGCAGGATCCTTCTCAGCAGTTACGCGGATAGCGTTGCCGTTAACGATAAGGAGGTTCTTCTCCTCGCAGTAGTCAACAGTACCGTCGAACTTGCCGTGCATAGTGTCATACTTGAGCATATATGCCAAGTAATCTACTGGGCAAAGGTCGTTAATACCTACTACCTGGAACTTCTCTGGCTGTGCACATGCAGCACGGAATACCATACGGCCGATACGACCGAAACCATTGATACCAATCTTAATCTGTGACATAGTTAATCTGTTTATATATTAATTAATGAATTGTTCGATCTTATGGGCAAACATTGCGTTCTTTCTCCCCACTTTTATCTCACAAAAGTATAAACTTTTGGGCTATTTAGCAAATAAATATTAAATATTTTTAGTAACTACCCTCGAGTAGCCTCCTATTATCTACCCGCCACGCTCTTGGCACGCTTTGCCATTGCCGAGGCGAAGACAAAGTCGTTGAGCTCGGGGTTATCCGAGAGGAGGATATCATCCTTCGTACCTTCCCACCACTTATTACCCTCGTGGATATAGACAATTTTCTCGCCAATCTCCATCACCGAGTTCATATCATGGGTATTAATTATCGTTGTGATGTTAAACTCCTTGGTGATGTCATGGATGAGGTTGTCGATAACCACCGATGTCTGAGGGTCGAGACCCGAGTTAGGCTCATCGCAGAAGAGATAGCGTGGGTTGAGCACTATGGCGCGAGCAATGGCAGCTCGCTTAACCATACCACCACTAAGCTCCGATGGATAGAGGTGGTCGGCACCTGTGAGGCGCACACGCTCAAGGCAGAAGGTCACACGGTCGCGCTTCTCGCCCTCGCTCATCTCCGTAAAGAGGTCGAGAGGCAGACGCACATTCTCGCGCACGGTCGACGAGTCGAGCAGCGCACCGCCCTGGAAGATCATACCGATATCCTTGCGTATATCCTTCTTCTGCTTGAAACCGAGGTCGCTATAGCATACGTCGTCGTAGAAGATCTTACCACTATCGACATCATGCAAGCCAACCAACGACTTAAGCAACACGGTCTTACCCGAGCCACTTCGACCGATAATAAGATTTGTCTTGCCTGTCTCAAACTGTACCGAGACATCCTTGAGGATGGCACGACCCTCGAAGCTCTTAGATATATGATCTGCTCGTATCATGCGCGCATAATTTGTGTTAGAATAAGGTTAAATATCATGATAGCGATGGAACTTGCCACCACGGCGCGTGTCGAGGCACGACCCACCTCCAAAGAGTTGCCCTTGGCATAGTAGCCACAGTAGGCAGAGATAGAGGTGATGATGAATGCAAATACAGCGCCCTTAACCAGTGCATATGTTACCGAGAATGGCTCCCAATAGTAGAAGAGACCCTCGATATAGTCACCCGGCAACACTATACCCGTGAAGAAGGCTATGGCATAACCACCCAAGATACCCACGATGATGCTGAAGAGCGTCAACACTGGGAAGAAGATTACCGTAGCCACAATCTTGGGGAGGATGAGGTACGAAGCGGAGTTCACACCCATAATCTCGAGCGCATCAATCTGCTCGGTGATACGCATGGTACCAATCTCCGAGGCAATATTCGAGCCCACCTTACCTGCGAGGATAAGCGCCACAACCGTAGATGAGAACTCGAGGATCATAACCTCACGCGTTGCGTAGCCAATCATAAACTTAGGGATGAATGGCGACTCAAGGGTGATGGCCATCTGGAGTGCTACAACGGCACCGATGAATGTCGAAATAATTGTTGTCAAGGATATTGAGTCGAAGCCGAGGGCATCGATCTCAAACCAGATACGTCGTCTATATATGCGTGCCTTTTCGGGTCGTGAGAAGACCTTACCAAGAAGCATACAGTAACGACCTATGTGCTCAAAAAGTTTTATCATTGCGTTAGTTATTTGACGTTGGTGATTTTATGGAGGCGGGTAGCCTATCACGCCACACCTCTCTTAGCACCACCCCAACTAATATTACTAATTACTAATTACTCCCTACTAATTACTAATTGTCTACTCAACCTCCTCGAAGTCCACGTAGTCGCCCACCTTATCGTTGACACGCTTCTGCGCGCTACCCGATGTCGATGTCGAAGATTTGCCGCTATCACCTCGCTGTGCGCGCTGCTGTGCCTCCGCCTGTGCCTGCATCTGACGCACAAGCTCCTCGAGGGTCATACCTCCAGTCGAGAAGCCGCCGAAGCTCGCACCACCGAAGTTGTCGTTGAAGTTAGCACCAGCCTGCTCAAAGCGCTTCTTCATATCGCGTTTCATCTTGTGTACCTTCCATGCCAAGAGACCAAAGACGATGAGTAATAGGGCGATAATACCCAAGATTATCCAACCGATTACCTCAAATACGATGGGGGCGAAAATCGCCAACAAGACCATGATAATACAGAAGAATGGGTGACGCTCAATGAAAGCAAGCAAACCGTAAAATACTATTTTCAAAAAAGTCATATTCGCAATCAATTTTACCTACACACTTTATACTATAAGTATAATCGGGACAAAGATATAAAAAAAATAGCAATTAGTGAAGAGTATCTAACAAATTATATCGAAGATGCGGCAATAAGACTCTTTTACAAGGATATTTGCATAATTAATTTTTTTTATTTACCTTTGCATTAACTACTAACCGATATGAATAGACAAACCAACATACAACCTATGTTTACGGCATCGACGATGATGCTGATGGTCATGTCTATGCGAATGTGCCGCTAGGCACTACTTTACTCTATTGCAGCTACGCGCTGCAACCTTTCCAACCGAACATATAATTAATATTTATGCAGTCCTACGACTGTATAACTGTGTTTGAAATGCAATATACTTTGAAATATGAGCAATAATAAACTACACTTCGAGACTATACAGATACACGGCGGCTATCATGTTGATGCATCACAGGCACGAGGCATCGCCATACACCCCACTGCTGCCTACCACTTTCCAACGTGCGACTACGCGGCTAACCTATTTACGCTCAGCGAGCCAGGTTATATATATACACGTCTGCACAATCCTACAACTGCTGCATACGAGGAGCGTATAGCAGCCCTCTATGGTGGTGTTGGTGCCCTTGCCACAGCATCTGGAATGTCTGCAATACTTCTCACCGTTACAGCCTTAGCTAAAGCGGGAGAGAACATCGTCACCTCGCCATATCTCTATGGTGGTACGCACAACCAGTTCGTAATCTCGCTACGCAACCTCGGCATCGAGTGTCGTTTAGCGAATAGCGATGAGGCGGAGGATATCGCAGCGCTTATCGATGATCAAACACGCGCCATATTCGTTGAGTCAATGGGTAATCCAACCTGCCGCGTTGCCGATATCGAGACACTTGCCAAGGTGGCACATAAAAACAATATTCCTCTTATCGTCGATAACACGTTTGGTGCCGGAGGATACCTATGCAACCCATTCGAGTGGGGCGCCGACATCATCACCGACTCAGCGACAAAGTGGATTAATGGTCATGGCACCGCTATGGGTGGCATCATCGTGGATAGCGGCAATTTCGACTGGCGCACATCGGGCAAGTTCCCATGTATTGATGGACCATCCGAGGGTTACCACGGTCTAAACCTCGTAGATGCATTTGGAAATCAAGCCTTTATAGTAAAGTGTAGAGTTGATGGCATGCGCGACTTTGGATGCTGTCCTTCACCCTTCGACGCATACCTCATGTTGCTCGGTTTGGAGACCCTATCGCTCCGTGTTAAGCACGAGGTGGAGTCAGCATATCGTCTTGCAGAGTACTGCCGCCAACACCCTAAGGTGGAGCGCGTTAGTTTCGTGGGCTTCGATACTCACCCAAGTCATAATTTAGCGAAAAAATACTTCCGCCATGGAGCATCTGCCGTGCTAACCATAGAGCTTAAGGGCGACCTCGACTCTACCGTCAAGTTCGTAGAGAGCCTACGACTATCAGGCAATATGACAATGATTGGCGACTCAATATCTGTTGTTACGCACCCCGCCTCGACGACACACAAGCAACTATCAGACGAGGCTAAGCGTGCTGCTGGCGTAACGCCAACACTACTACGCATATCGCTCGGATTGGAGAACGTCGAGGATATCATTGCCGACTACGAACAAGCATTGGAGAGAGTATAATGAGCTATATATATAATAGTAACAGACCGCTGGAGCTGGAGTCGGGAGAGGTGCTTCCATCCGTTGACATTGTCTACGACACCTTTGGCACGCTTAACAAGGCCAAGGACAATGTCATCTGGGTATGCCACGCTCTGACCGCCAACTCCGATGTTGCCGACTGGTGGCCACACACGGTAGAGAGAGGCAAGTTTCTCGACCCCGATCGCTACTTTATCGTCTGCGCCAACTTCCTCGGCTCGCACTACGGCACAACATCGCCCCTGAGCATCAACCCTCTAACGGGCGAGAAGTACTACTACGACTTTCCGCGCATCACCGTTCGCGACATGGTGCACTGCCATCAGCGCCTTGCCAAGCACCTCGGCATCGAGCGCGTTAAGCTTCTAATTGGCAGCTCCATCGGAGGCTTTCAGTGCATGGAGTGGGCTATCATGGAGCCAGGCTTTATGGAGAACCTCGCCCTCATAGCCACCACCACCTGCAGCGAGCCCTGGGCAGCAGCCTTCAACGAGTCACAGCGCATGGCAATACGCCTCGACCCCACATGGGGCAGACGTAGCGACGACGCAGGACTCGACGGCATGGCTGTGGCACGCTCCATAGCCCTCATCAGCTATCGCGGTGGTGCTGCATATAACGCCACACAGCAGGAGCTCACCTCACCCGAGGAGGCATCGTTCGAGCGCAGGGCGCATAGCTACCAGCAGTATCAGGGAGAGAAGCTTCGACGCAGGTTTAATGCACTATCATACTACCGACTTAGCGAGGCTGTTGACTCACATAATATTGCACGCGGCAGAGGTAGCATAGAGGAGGCACTACGACACATCAAGGCAAAGACGCTTATCGTTGCCATATCGTCGGATATACTCTTCCCTCCCGAAGCACACGAGCCTCTGCGCAAGCATATCGCTAACCATAGCTACCACCTCATAGAGTCGGAGTTTGGGCACGATGGTTTTCTTGTGGAGCATGAGAAACTAAACACAATTATTGACAACTTTATAAATAATAGATAGGATATGAAAAATTTGAATATAGGTCTTTTCGGTTTTGGAAATGTTGGTCGTGGTCTCTACGACGTGCTTAACCGCATCAACTCTAACAATGTGCATATCAAGCGTATCTGCGTGCGCGATATTAACAAGGAGCGTGGCGTAAATGCCCAGTTCACCAACAACCCCGACGACATCTTCGAGGATAAGGATATCAACCTCATTGTCGAGGTTATCGACGATGCGGAGGCAGCATACGATATCGTTAAGCGCGCCCTTAAGAGCCGCATCCCTGTGGTATCGGGCAATAAAAAGATGCTCGGCCACCATATCGTCGAGCTTATCGACCTTCAGGAGCAGTACAACACAGCTCTCCTCTACGACGCCTCGGCGTGTGGTTCTATCCCTGTTATCCGCAACCTCGAGGAGTACTACGACAACGACCTCCTTTGCTCGGTGAAGGGTATCCTCAACGGTTCCTCTAACTTCATACTCTCAAAGATTTTCAATGAACACATGTCATATAGCGACGCTCTCAAACTTGCTCAAGACTTGGGCTTTGCCGAGAGCAACCCAACGCTCGACATCGATGGCTGGGACTCGCTCTATAAGCTGATTATCATCACTATGCACGCCTTCGGTGTCTATGTTGCACCAGAGGAGATCTTGACATATGGTATCTCTACGATGAACGATGCCGACATACGCTTTGCTCACGAGAAAGATCGCCGCATAAAGCTTGTCGCTCATGTCGAGAAGGTCGATGATAGACTTATTATGTGCGTGCTACCACAGCTTATATCGCGCAATAAGTATATCTACGGTGTTGAGGATGAGTTCAATGGTGTGGTTATCAAGGGTTTGTTCTACGATAAGCAGTTTATGTTTGGTCGCGGTGCTGGTGGTCACCCCACAGGCTCAGCAGTGCTCAGCGATATTACCGCCTGCTCCTATAACTATCGCTACGAGTATAAGAAGCGTAACGACTCGGTGCTTCCAAAGTATACCACCGACCATACGTTCCGCATCTACTTCCGCTACAAGAGTGCCGAGCAGCGTAACTTGCTCAACTTCCTCAAGATACGCGAGCAGTATAGCTCCGATGAGTTCAACTATATCGTGGGTGATGTAACGCTTGCCAACCTCAAGGCGCACCAGGAGGAGTTGCGCGTTAAGGATTGCTTCGTTGCCGCCTACCCGATAGACTAATAAGTAAAGAGTAGTGAGAAATTAGTAATATTTCGCTCCGGTGGAGCGATTGGAATGGGTGATATGGGTAGTTAAGGGCGAGGGTAGTGAAGAGTAGTGAAGGGTAGTGAAGGGAAGAATTATTAAGAATCACTAAAATCCTTAAACTCACTAATTTCCCTAAACTCATTAGCTCCTATTGAATAGTCCTCGGAAGCCCCAGGACCTAATTTCTTGTCAAAAACGCTCGGCAAAAAAATATAGGGTCGTTCGGATTGAACGACCCTATACTTATATCCTATGCAAAGGCATATGCTGTGACTATTTTGAAGCTGCTCGCAGAATGAAAAACCGCAGTTTACTTGAGGTAAATGAGGATTTTTCAGACAAGGCAGATCTCAAAAGAGCCGAGCAGATGTCTTTGCCTACAATGTGCGTAGAAACTCCGACACATTCTTCTCAATACGAGCCTCAACATCCTCAGCCTCAGCGCGTACGAACTTCTCACCTGTTACAGCCTCGTAAAGCTCGATGTAACGCTCGGTGATGCCGGCAACAACCTCTGGAGTCATATCAGGCACCTGCTGACCCTCCTGACCCTGGAAGCCGTTATCCATAAGCCACTCGCGAACGAACTCCTTAGAGAGCTGCTTCTGCTTCTCGCCACGTGCAAGACGCTCCTCATAACCCTCCTTATAGAAGTAGCGTGATGAGTCAGGAGTGTGAATCTCGTCCATAAGGTAAATTACACCATTTTTCTTACCGAACTCATATTTGGTATCAACAAGGATAAGACCCATCTTCTCGGCAATCTCGGTGCCTCGCTGGAAGATTGCACGTGTGTATGCCTCAAGCTGCTCATACTCCTCGCGTGACACAAGACCCTGAGCGATAATCTCCTCCTTAGATATATCCTCATCGTGACCCTCATCAGCCTTTGTTGTTGGGGTGATGATAGGCTCTGGGAACTTCTGATTCTCGACCATGCCATCAGGCATTGCAACGCCGCAGATGGTGCGCTTGCCAGCCTTATACTCTCTCCATGCGTGACCCGACAGGTAACCACGAATTACCATCTCCACCTTATAAGGCTCACAACGATGACCTACGGTAACCATAGGATCGGGTACTGCTATCTTCCAGTTAGGGAGGATGTCGGTTGTGGCATCGAGGAACTTAGCAGCAATCTGGTTAAGCACCTGACCCTTAAAAGGAATACCCTTTGGGAGCACCACGTCAAAGGCTGAGATACGGTCAGATACGACCATTACAAGGTAGTCGTCGTTGATGTTATATACATCGCGCACCTTGCCCACATAGTGACCCTTCTGACCCTCAAACGAGAAGTTGTTCTTTACAATCGCATTCATGTTTATTTGGTATTGGTTATTTCTAAAATGCAAAGATAGAAAATAATTGTGAAAGTAGATAGTGGGAGTGGCGAAAAAATATTCAAGCGAGGGATGAAAAATATCTATTTTTATATTTTTTATAGTCGGGCATATTTAATTTGTAATTTTTTAGTATATTTGCGGACAATATATACGTAAGTATATAGTTTGTAGATTTTTTGTGTGGTGTGCAAATTGACGCTGAGAGACTATTTATAAAGGGTTTTTAGCCTAAGATTTGTGTGCCACATGGGGTTTATTAACTACTAATACTTTATTGCTTAATGGTGAATTCAAATTACATCATCGAGATTAAAAACATCACTAAGACGTTCCCTGATAAGGTTGTTCTCGACGATGTCAGTTTGTCAGTAAAGAGGGGCGAGTTTCTAACTATTCTTGGACCCTCGGGTTGTGGCAAGACAACATTACTGCGTCTTTTGGCGGGCTTCAACACCGCTACTAAGGGCGAAATCAACATCGCTGGTGAGGCTATGACCAACGTGCCTCCCCACAAGCGCCCCGTGAATACGGTATTCCAGCGCTACGCCCTATTCCCAAATTACAATGTCTACGACAATATCGCCTTCGGTCTGAAGCTTCAGAAGGTCGATAAGAAGGAGATCGAACAGCGCGTAAAACGAGCTCTTAAGATGGTGGGTATGACCGACTACGAACACCGCGATGTGCAGTCGCTATCGGGTGGTCAGCAGCAGCGTGTGGCTATTGCCCGCGCCATTGTCAACCGACCACAGGTATTGCTCCTTGATGAGCCTTTGGCAGCGCTTGACTTGAAGATGCGTAAGGATATGCAGATGGAGCTTAAGGAGATGCACAAAAGCCTCGGTATCACCTTCATCTATGTCACGCACGACCAGGAGGAGGCGCTAACGCTATCGGATACTATCGTGGTGATGAACGAGGGTGTCATCCAGCAGATAGGCACACCTACAGACATCTACAATGAGCCATGCAATGCCTTTGTTGCCGACTTCATTGGCGAGAGCAACATCCTCAACGCCACGATGGTCAAGGATCGCCTTGTACGCTTCATGGATAAAGAGTTTGAGTGTATTGATGAGGGTTTCGGTGAGAACACACCTGTGGATGTTGTCATCCGTCCTGAGGATGTCTATATCATTCGCAATGCCGAGGCTGCAATGTTCCACGGCACCGTTCGTTCGTGCATCTTCAAGGGCGTTCACTACGAGATGTTTGTTGACACGCCTAATGGCTACGAGATACAAATTCAGGACTACAACTGCTTCGAGCCTGGCACCGAGGTGGGCATGATGATTAAGCCTGCCGACATTCATGTTATGCGCAAGGAGCGCACCGAGAACCATATTGAGGGCACTATGGAGGATGCTACTCATGTTGAAATCTTAGGCGAGATATTCGAGTGCGAGGCTGTTACGGGCATCAGTGCTGGCGACAGCGTCGATGTAGCTTTCGACTTCTCGGCCGTGGAGCTTACCGATGACCCTGATGATGGTATGTCATGGGGCACCATACGCTTCATCCTCTATAAAGGCGACCGCTACCACCTCACAATACGCACTGACGAGGGTGAGGACATCTTTGTTGATACACACGACGTGTGGGAGGACTTGGATGAGGTAGGTATTAATATTGCGCCTTCAGCACTACGCATTACTAAGAAGTAATCTAAAGGCTTGAAGATTAAGAATGGGTAAAATTATAAAATTCTTTTCACGACGCCGCACCTGGAGTCTGCCCTACGTACTCTTCTTGGCAGTATTCGTAGTGGCACCTTTGGTGCTTATCATGATCTACGCCTTTCAGTCGGAGGAGGGTGGCTTCTCGCTGATGAACTTCGAAAAGTTCATACACCAGCGCGAGGCGATGAACACCTTCATCTACTCGATAGGCATAGCACTGATAACCACGCTCATATGTATCCTTTTAGGCTACCCTGCGGCATACATACTATCGCGAATGCACGCCTCAACAGCCCGTGTTGTTGTCATGCTCTTTATCCTCCCGATGTGGATAAATGTGCTTGTGCGTACGCTTGCGACAGTGGCACTCTTCGACTTTTTGACTCTACCTCTTGGCGAGGGGGCACTCATCTTTGGCATGGTATATAACTTCCTGCCATTCATGATCTACCCTATCTACAACGTCCTACAGAAGATGGATCGCTCGCTCATTGAGGCTGCCGAGGACCTTGGCGCTACGCCACGTCAGGTATTCACCAAGGTTATCTTCCCACTATCTATGCCCGGCATTGTGAGTGGTGTGATGATGGTATTCATGCCAACAATCTCGACCTTCGCCATTGCCGAGCTGCTCACGATGAACAACATCAAGCTCTTCGGTACCACCATCCAGGAGAATATCAACAATGGCATGTGGCACTATGGCGCAGCATTGTCGTTCATCATGCTTGTAATCATTGGTCTAACCACGCTCTTCACCGACTCGTCGGATGAGAATAGCGCTAACGATGGAGGCTTGCTATAACTATGAAACGTATCTTTTCAAGAGGCTATCTACTACTGTTGTTAGTGATGCTCTATGCGCCGATCATCATCATCGCCATCTTCTCGTTCACCGAGTCTAAGGTATTGGGCAACTGGACAGGCTTCTCGACCGAGCTATACTCATCGCTCTTCTCGGGCGGTGTGAGCGATAGACTTATCGTGGCCATCGAGAACACCTTTATCATCGCTCTAACGGCGGCTGTAGTGTCGACCGTGCTTGGTACTATCGCTGCCATAGGCATCAACGACCTGCGCTATCGCAAGCGTCGCATAATGAACTTTGTGAACAACATTCCTATTCTCAATCCCGATATCATTACAGGTATCTCGTTGTTTCTGTTGTTCGTGTCGCTTGGTGTGAGCCAGGGTTATACGACAGTTATCTTGGCGCATATCGCCTTCTGCACGCCATACGTTGTGCTCAGCGTTATGCCCCGCCTTATGCAGATGAATCCCAACATATATGAGGCAGCTCTGGACCTCGGCGCTACACCTATGCAGGCCATGCGTCGTGTCATCATCCCAGAGATACGCCCAGGTATGATTTCGGGCTTTATCCTCGCATTCACACTCTCTATCGACGACTTTGCAGTGACCATCTTCACCAACGGAACGGATGGTTTGGAGACGCTATCGACATTTATCTATGCCGATGCCCGTAAGGGTGGTCTTACACCAGAGCTTCGCGCCCTGTCGACAATCATCCTTGTCGTGGTACTCCTACTGTTGGTTGTTGTCAACCTACGCTCATACCGCCAGGCAAAGCGTGCCGAGCAGCAGGCTAAACAGATTAAAAACTATTCGCGCCGATGAGAAACAGATTTTTAAACTATATAGTGCGTACTCTTATTGTTGTCGTTACGATGGGGGCTGCACTAAGCTCATGCAACGAGCCTCCGCGCGAGGAGATACTCAAGGTGTACAACTGGGGCGACTATATCGACGAGGAGCTTATTGCTGAGTTTGAGGAGTGGTACGAGGAGCAGACAGGCTGCCCTGTAAAGGTCGTATATCAGACATTCGACATTAACGAGGTTATGCTCGCCAAGATTGAGAAGGGCGAGGCGGACTTCGACGTGGTATGCCCCTCGGAGTATATCATCGAGCGCATGATGCGCAACGACCTGCTGCAGCCTATCGTCACCGAGGAGTGGCTTAAGGATATCGAGGCTACAGGCACGGAGAACTACTTAGGCTACGTGTCGCCATATATCATCAATCAATTCAGCCATATCATAGCCCCTGAGGGACACGACCCTAACAACTACTCGGTAGGCTATATGTGGGGTACTACGGGCATACTATATAACACGGAGTATGTCACTGCCGAGGAGGCGTCGTCGTGGGACTTGATGTTCGACGAGAGACTGAAGGATAAGATCTTAGTCAAGGATGCCTTCCGCGATGTATACTCGCCCATGCTCGTATATGCCAAGACGCTGGAGGCGCGCAAGGCTGGTATCCTCGATAGCGATGAGACACTGCCACTCAACCGAGAGGCAGCCGAGGGTCGCGAGAAGCTCTTCAATGAGAGGGGTGAGCTATTGGTGCCAACCATCGAGGAGTTGATGTACGACTCGTCGGATGAGTCTATCGCCCTTGTTGAGGGCTACCTCAAGCAGATGAAGAGGCTTGTGGCGGGCTGGGAGGCCGACTTCGGCAAGGAGATGATGACCCAGGAGAAGGCGTGGATAAACCTTATGTGGAGTGGCGATGCTGTGTGGGCCATCGAGGAGGCTGCCGAGGTGGGCGTGGAGCTCGACTACGAGGTGCCTAAGGAGGGCAGCGTTGTATGGTTCGATGGCTGGGTGATACCTAAGTATGCTAAGAACACACGCGCGGCGCGCTACTTCATCAACTTTATGTGTAAGCCCGAAAATGCCGTGCGTAACATGGATGCGACGGGCTATGTAAGTGTTATTGGCAGCGCCGAGACCCTTGAGTCGATGGAGTTGCTTACACCTATACTCGCTGAGTTGGAGGAGTGTGACGATGCCGAAAGACGCACGGAGCTCGAAGAGGAGCGCGATGCGATATTGGAGATGGGGCCTGTGGACCTCAGCTACTTCTTCAAGGATGAGAATGGTGAACCATTAGTCTTCACCAACAAGGCGGGCTACGAGATACACGCCGACAGTGTCTATGTAGACCCTATACTCTACCCCGATAAGTCGGTTATCGACCGCTGCGCTATGATGCACGATAGTGGCGATCAGACCGATAAGATGCTTGAGATGTGGTCGCGCGTGAAAGGTGACAACCTATCGCCTGTAATGCTCTATGGCATTATCATCTTCTTCTCGGCACTCATCATCTGGGCCGTATGGCGCAAGATTGCCAAGCGCCGCAAGGATATTAAGATGCGTAAGCGTCGTAAGCACAGCGAGAAAAAGAGCAAATAGACTATTAACCATAAAATAAGTAATACAACGATGACAAGAAGGATTTTTCTTCTCCTTGCCACCATTGCGCTTGCAGTATCGGCGCAGGCAACGACATTTGATAACGATTCAACCCCAACACCTACCACATCACTACCATCCGACGCTACGGACGAGGATGAGGGTCTCTTCTGGTGGGAGGCAGGTGCCAACATCGCATCTAACTACCTATGGCGTGGCTACGACCAGTCATACTCAGGCAAGATGTTCGACCCATCAATACAGCCCAGCGTGACACTCGGTCTTGGAGCTTTCTATGTTGACCTATGGCTCAACGTATCTCCCATAAGCCAGTATCAGGAGTTCGACATGACCCTCGGCTTCGACTATAAGAACCTATCTATCACCATCTATGATGTGTGGTGCGGCGTAGGCTCCGACTTCTGGAAGAACGACTTCTTGGATGATAAGAACCATAGCCTCACAGCGACTATCGACTACACACTCTTCGACCGTCTGCGCCTACACTGGGGTACAACATTCCTACACGCTGCAGACTGGCTCTATAACGAGGATGGCACCAAGAAGCGCCGTGCCTTCTCGTCATACTTCGAGGTGGGATATAGACAACCTGTGAAGGAGCTCTTCGACATAGAGGTTGTTGCTGGTGCTTCGCCCTGGACTGGTCCTTTTTGGACTGCGGGACGACAGATTTTCGAGGATGGCGAGTACTTCCTCGACTACGACGATAAGAACCCTCCTGTTACGGGCTTCAACGTCACAAATCTCAGCATCACCTTCAGCCGCGAGTTTGAGGTGGGCTGCGCTACGTTCCCCGTAAATGTTGGCTACACCTACAACCCAACGACCAACCGCCACTACGCCCTTATCAAGGCTGGCGTTGCGTTCTAACCAACCGAAAATATATAATTATAATAAGTTATGATACGAAACATTAAGAGTATTCTTACTGCCGCTATCGTCATGCTGGCAGTAGATGGTGTTAGCGCCTCGGAGCCTGAAGTGGTAACGCCTAACTACAACCTCGCTGAGCAGTTCTCGCCAACAAAGGTGCGTCGCTTGGTACCACAGACAACGCTCCATGCCAACTGGTTTGAGTCGAGCAACAAGTTCTGGTATAAGTGGCAGACGGTGAACGATATTCACTACTATATCGTTGACCCTGCATCGGGCAAGAAGAGCGAGATGTGGGCTATGAGCGACCTCGCCGAGAAGGTTACAATGGCTACCAACTACCCCTTCGATGCGCAGCATCTACCTATCGAGAACATCAAGCTTGAGGAGGATAATTTTGTACTCTTCGACATAGCGCCTCACAAGGTGATGGTCGAGAACAACGCCTACGCCCCAAAGGATGATGAGGGCAAGGCGCTTGTATTCCACTTCAAGTGGGACATCGCAAAGCAGGAGCTTGAGCAGATTGAGGAGCGCGAGAAGCGCATCCCTGAGTGGGCAAACGTATCGCCAGATGGTCGCATTGCTGTATATCAGAAGAATAGCAACCTATGGTATATGTCGATGGAGGATGTGGAGAAGCTCGCTAAGGACCCTAAGGATAGCACTATTGTCGAGCACCAGATAACCTTCGATGCGGAGGAGAACACCGCCTACCACTGGTTTGAGGACTGCATCGAGCAGATTAAGCCTGATGAGCGTTACCGCGTATTCTTGCAGTGGTCGCCCGACTCAAAGCACTTCGCAACAGTCCGTAGCGACGTATCAGCGCTCAAAGACTTCTGGGTAATCAACATCCTCAAGGAGCGTCCTGAGCTATTCACATATAAGTATCAGATGCCTGGCGAGGAGAGCCCTAAGTTCTGGCTTGAGCTCTTCGACACAGAGACATTCGAGCGCCGCGAGGTGGATATGACAAAGTATGCAGAGCAGATGCTCTTCATCGCTACGAAGCCATCAGCGCATGCCGACCGCTACCAGCGTCCTATGCGTGCTATATGGCAGGGCGACAACGATAAGTTCTATGTCATCCGCCAGAGCCGTGACATCAAGCGTGCCGACCTCTGCGTTGTGGATGTAGCCACAGCTACGGCTAAGGATGTCATCGTCGAGCAGATGAACACCTCTATTGAGTGGCAGATGCCATACCTCATCAACAATGGCAAGGAGTGCATCCAGTGGTCGGAGCGCACAGGCTGGGCACACCTCTATCGTTACAGCGTTGATGGCGAGCTTGTAAATCAGATTACTAAGGGCGAGTGGCACGTATCTCAGGTGTTGGGCGTGGATGATGCTAAGCGCGTTATCTACTTCACCGCTACGGGCTACAACAAGGAGGAAAACCCATACTACCTACACCTCTTCCGCGTCAACTACGACGGCACAGGTCTCAAGCAGCTCGACCCAGAGGGTTTTAATGGTACATTCTCACTCTCTGACGACAAGCGCTACTTCGTTACGAACTACTCACGCGTGGATGCAGCACCTAAGGCTGAGCTATATACCACCGATGGCAAGCGCGTTATGGAGCTTGAGAGCGTTGACCTTGAGCCACTCTTTGCCGTTGGCTACCAGTACCCTGAGACCTTCGTTGTCAAGGCTGCCGATGGCATCACCGACCTTCACGGTGTGATGTATAAGCCTTACGACTTCGACCCTAATAAGAAGTACCCTATCATCGAGTATGTATATCCAGGTCCTCAGACCGAGGCTGTCGAGCAGTCATGGTATCAGCCACTTGTACGCACAGACCGTCTTGCGCAGATGGGCTTCATCGTCATCACCGTTGGTAACCGCGGTGGTCACCCCGACCGCTCGAAGTGGTATCACAACTATGGCTATGGTAACCTTCGCGACTATGGTCTTAAGGATAAGGTTGTTGCAGCGCAGCAGCTCGCAGCGCGTCACTCGTTCATCGACATCGAGCGCGTAGGCATCCACGGTCACTCAGGTGGTGGCTTTATGTCAACAGCAGCTATATTGATGTACCCCGACTTCTTCGATGTCGCAGTATCATGCGCTGGTAACCACGATAATAATATCTACAACCGCTGGTGGAGCGAGAAGCACCACGGCATCATGGAGGTAGAGCAGGGCGGCGAGATTGTCTTCGAGTATCAGATTTCTGCAAACCACGAGATTGCTAACCGCCTTAAGGGTAACCTTCTTCTCGTTCATGGCGACAACGACGAGAATGTACACCCTGGCTGTACATTGCGCGTTGTGGATGCCTTGATTCGTGCTAACAAGCGCTTCGATATGCTTCTGTTGCCAGGTCAGCACCACGGCTTTGGAGATATGAACGAGTACTTCTTCTGGCGTATGGCGGACTACTTCGCGGAGCACCTCTTGGGCGAGAAGCAGACATCTATCGACATTCCACAACTAAACAACGACCTCTAATGTTGTAAGATGAATGTTCAAAGATGGGCGTTGTCGCGGACAGCGCCCATTTTTCTTATCAATGAGCAATGGTCTGCCTGAGAGACAACGGAAATTAATATTGCCCAAATATTTGATTAAATGAGTTTTATTTGATATATTTGTGTAATTAATCTAACACATAACTTTTTTCGACTATGAAACAAAGTCTTCATTTTTCGCTGTTGCAACTCTTGGCAGTTGCTATCATCGCACTGTTCGTGCCTACAAACGCATCGGCACAGTCGGCAGATGATTATAGAGTAGAGGCCGAGCAGGGCGATGCCATGGCACAATTTAATTTAGGCGTTTGCTATGAGAATGGCTTCGGTGTAGCCCAGAATTATGCTGAGGCTGCCAAGTGGTATCGCAAGGCGGCCGAGCAGGGCTATGCCGAGGCACAATATAATTTAGGCATTTGCTATGATAAAGCCCAGAATTATGCTGAGGCTGCCAAGTGGTATCGCAAGGCGGCCGAGCAGGGCTATGCCATGGCTGAACATAATTTAGGCGTTTGCTATGAGAATGGCCAAGGTGTAGGTCAGAATTACTCCGAAGCCGTTAAGTGGTACCGCAAGGCTGCCGAGCAGGGCTTTGCCATGGCACAATATAATTTAGGCGTTTGCTACTATAATGGCCAAGGTGTAGGTCAGAATTACGCCGAGGCTGTTAAGTGGTATCGCAAGGCTGCCGAGCAGGGCTTTGCCGAGGCACAATTTAATTTAGGCATTTGCTATGATAATGGCTTCGGTGTAGCCCAGAATTATGCTGAGGCTGCCAAGTGGTATCGCAAGGCGGCCGAGCAGGGCCTTGCCATGGCACAATATAATTTAGGCGCTTGCTACTATAATGGCGATGGTGTAGCCCAGAGTTACGCTGAGGCTGTCAAGTGGTTTCGTAAGGCTGCAGAGCAGGGCTATGCTGAGGCAATAGAGGCATTAAGATTATTGGGAGAGACATGGTAAGAGTTTTGGTATATTGATACGAATAGGCGGAACGACTCCCGCCTATTTTTTGTTCAACGAACAATGGTCTGCCTGAGAAACAACGGAAATTAATATTGCCCAAATATTTGATTAAATGAGTTTTATTTGATAGATTTGTATAATTAATCTAACACATAACTTTTTACGACTATGAAACAAAGTCTTCATTTTTCGCTGTTGCAACTCTTGGCAGTTGCTATCATCGCACTGTTCGTGCCTACGAACGCATCGGCACAGTCGGCAGATGATTATAGAGTAGAGGCCGAGCAGGGCATTGCCGAGGCACAATATAAATTAGGCTATTGCTACGATAATGGCCGAGGTGTAGACCAGAATTATGCTGAGGCTGTTAAGTGGTATCGCAAGGCGGCCGAGCAGGGCTATGCCATGGCACAAAATAATTTAGGCATTTGCTACTATTTTGGCCATGGTGTAGGTCAGAATTACTCCGAAGCCGTTAAGTGGCATCGCAAGGCTGCCGAGCAGGGTATTGCCGAGGCACAATATAATTTAGGTTATAGCTACTATTATGGCCAAGGTGTAGACCAGGATTACGCTGAGGCTGTTAAGTGGTGGAGCAAGGCGACCGAGCAGGGCCAAGCCGAGGCACAATATAGTTTAGGCCTTTGCTACTATAATGGCAAAGGTGTAGACCAGAATTACGCTGAGGCTTTCAAGTGGTATCGCGAGGCGACCGAGCAGGGCTATGCCGAGGCACAACTTTATTTAGGCGTTTGTTACTATTATGGCCAAGGTGTAGGCCAAGATTACGCCGAGGCTGTTAAGTGGTATCGCAAGGCTGCCGAGCAGGGCATTGCCGAGGCACAAAATAATTTAGGCGTTTGCTACGATAATGGCCAAGGTGTAGCCCAGAGTTACGCTGAGGCTGTTAAGTGGTATCGCAAGGCTGCCGAGCAGGGCATTGCCGAGGCACAATTTAATTTAGGCGTTTGCTACGAGAATGGCCGAGGTGTAGCCCAGAGTTACGCCGAGGCTTTCAAGTGGTATCGCAAGGCTGCTGAGCAGGGCCATGCTGATGCACAAAATAATTTAGGCGGTTGTTACCATAATGGCCGAGGTGTAGCCCAGAATTACGCCGAGGCTTTCAAGTGGTATCGCAAGGCTGCTGAGCAGGGCCATGCTGATGCACAAAATAATTTAGGCGGTTGTTACTATAATGGCCGAGGTGTAGACCAAGACTACGCCGAAGCCGTTAAGTGGTATCACAAGGCGGCCGAGCAGGGCGTTGCCGAGGCACAATATTATTTAGGCGTTTGCTACTATTATGGGCGAGGGGTAGATCAGAATTACTCCGAAGCCGTTAAGTGGTGGAGCAAGGCTGCTGAGCAGGGCATTGTCATGGCACAATATTATTTAGGCGTTTGCTACTCTTTTGAGCTAGGTGTAGGTCAGAATTACTCCGAAGCCGTCAAGTGGTATCGTAAGGCTGCCGAACAGGGCGATGCTGAGGCAATAGAGGTATTAAGATTATTGGAGGAGACATGGTAAGAGTTTTGGTATATTGATACGAATAGGCGGAACGACTCCCGCCTATTTTTTTTGTTCAACGAACAATGGTTACTGGCATTGCCCACATAAAACCGTCATTCGTGAAGAATTGCATCCGCGGTCGGTCGTGATACTTACTTCGGCCTATGCAATTCTATGGCTATCTACCTTTGTTGGGCACCTCTTGGGCGAGTGTCAGACATCGACCGACATCCCACAGCTCAACAACGACCTATAAAAGATAAGCTCCAAAAGTTTAAACTTTTGGGGCTTACTTTTTAATGAGTAGTGAGTAAAGAGTAATTAGTAATGGTGTTGCTCCTGCGGAGCAATTTGGTTAGGGTAAAAGGGGTATTAGGGGTGATAGGGGTACCAAGGGCTGGCTATATAGCCACTATCAAAACGCCCCTTAGACCCCATAAACCCCTCGGATCCCATCCCACTT
>JAZSBD010000001.1:0-31040 GCA_045602255.1 Alistipes sp. | reverse complement strand
GGCGAGAGGATGATATATGCAGGCTGTGCATTTACATTCCACTTCTCCTGTACCAACTTAGAGTTGATAGAGCCAAGACGCTTGCCACCCTCAACCTTAGTGTTATCATCAACATAGAGGGCGCAGATTACGAAATCATCCCTGAGCTTTGGCAATACGAGGTCGCTACCCCATACCCTTGCCTCCATCTCACGGCAGTTGTTACATGCGTGACCTGTTACGTCAACGAAGATAGGCTTATTCTGTGCCTTAGCATCCTCAACAGCCTCCTCAAAGTCGAAGTGACCCTGAAGCTGATATGGCAAGTGGAGGACGTCGGCATACTTACGACCAGCACCAGTAATCTTTTGACCATCCTGCTTTTGAGGAGTGATATACTTAAACTTGAAATTTGCTAAGTCATATAGAGTATTGCCGTTGACATCAACTGAGGTTGAGTAGATATTGCCATTTATGTAACCTGTTGAGTCAGCGCTATACCCATCTGCCTTAATAGTGCAGATATAGACAATCCTATCATCGTAGTAATAGGTTATACTACCATTATCCTCATATTCCTTGGGTGCGAGTGTCTCCTGGATATCTATAACACCAACACACTCAAACTCAATAACCGGTGCGCCAGAGTAGACCTCATAGCCGTAGGTATTAGTTATCTTAGAGTCTACACGACAACCCTCCTTTATAGTGCCATCGAATGTGACTTGATATAGATCGTTGTCTACATCTATAAGCTCAGATGTGACCTTCCACTCAATGTTGGGCTTTGTAGATGTTTCTACCGAGTTAATAGTAAAGTCTGCAATATTCGATGTACATGCGTTATCCTCGTTGCAGATGGTAGCAGCTATATAACCCTTAACAGGAGTATTAGTGACACTTATGTTGTAGACATAAATAGCTTTACCATAATAGCAGTAAGATGTGCCACCCCAGCCATCTGGATGCTCCTCTGCTGTCAATGGCTCATATACCTCGCCAATAACCACGGCATTCTCAAACTCAATAGTTGGGGCGCTCCAATCCATCATTGAATAGCCGTGCCAACCCTCCTTGATAGTACCATCAAATGTTACTTCATATACACTACCACCTGCTGGCACTACATAAATATCCCACTCGATATTGCGTGCCGAGGACTCATCGTAAACAATTTCTGCACGAGAGTCAAGCGTTACATACTCTACATCAGCCTCCTGGCGATAATTTTTGCTGCTTTCCGTCTTGCTCTCATTTTTGCTGCTTTCCGCCTTGTTCTCATCCTTCTTGCTCTCCGCGCCACATGCTACAGCAAAGCATAGCAACATAGCATAGAACCACACGTTTTTCATAGTAGTATAAGTTAGTTGTTTAATTATATGACAAATATACAAAAATATCCTCAAACGACAAAGAAAAAGAGTGTTGACCGCAGCCAACACCCTCATACAAACTTTAACAAACAAACCACTAATCGAGGAAGTAGTAGACGTAGTCGTAGTTCTCGACCTCCACCGCGGTGCGGTTAAGCGTACCGTCGGGCGCATAGTCGAGGAACAGCTCCGTGAGATAGCCATTTACGACAACCTCCACCTCGAGGATATAGTGTGTCGAGCCATTGTTGCGATCCACGCGGCTTACATCGTCAATAGGCGTCTGCTTGCCATAGGTCGTCTCGAATGCCGTCTGCACAGCCTGTGGCAGGTCGCTATATCGGATGTCATACTCGGTCATAATCCACTTGCCCGACTTGGTGTACCACGCCTCGCAGTCGTCCGATATGCCTGGCATGCTGAACTCGGCAATCACATGACCACGGCGGCGCTCCCACTCTACATGTGTGGCGTTGGGGTACTGTGTCTGAAACTCCGAGCGCGTAGCCTGAGGAGCGTTGTAATCATCGTCGCAGCCCACAGCCATAACAGCCACGAGGGCTACCACTGCAAACATAATCTTTCTCATCTTAATCTCCTTTAATCGTTACTAAAAAGCCTAATCGTCAATCTCCATTAGGCGGAACGCAGCGTCGAACTCCAAGTCGAGACCATTGCTAAGACCTACCTCCCAGCCACGACGCTCGCGCTTAAGCTCGTCGATAGCGCACGATGGGTAGTTGTCCCTAACGTAGGTGCTAATCTCGCCTGGCACGATAGCCGCAGGAACCGCGCCACCTCGGCAATCCACGCTGTGCCACTCGCCACCCTCGTTAAACTCAATCTTCGTGCCATTCTCCAACACGACCTCATACTCGGTTGAGGTGATATCGTAATCGATGGTCGCGTGCTTAACGCTATAGTTGGCGTAGTGCTCCGAGATAAACTCCTGAGCCTTAGCTGGAAGCTCCGACTTGTTGATAGGCTGCTCATCGTCGTAGTGGTGCCATGCGGCTGCTACTGCTAAACCTATAGTGGCAACACTTAGCGCCACAATCATCATAATCTTTTTCATAATCTACACTCTGTTTAATTTATTCTTTTTATATGGGCGGCATTCTCGGTCGGATACAACAAAAATCTTGCACATCGATTTCCTTTAGCACACCCTTCGATGCAAATATATGTAAAAAAAATGGACGAAGATTATTCTTCGCCCAAAATATTAGGTTTATGGTTATTTTATTTATTTATAAATATATAAGTTTTACTGATATTTATCGTTGTGGTCCATTGCTAATAGTTTCAATATCAGTATATTGCGTACTGTCGGCAGACGCTGCATTATTTGCGTTTTCGCTCGTTGTCACAACATCTTCATCATTGATGGTTTTGCTCATAGAAACGAATTTTTCGCGATTGAGAATAGCAAGACCAATAACTACGAGAATGGCAACAACTGCCACAATATCAATTAATCTACGTATCATCTGTTTAGCAATATGTTTATTTCTACTGTTACTACTCCATTCTCTTCAACTCCTCGACGGCGCGCTGTGCAACATTGTCGATAGGGTAGATGTTGTGGTAGAAGCCAGACTCGTCGTTCAGGCAGTTACGACCGATGTAGGCACGTAGCTGCGCCTCTATAACATCGTACGACTCGGCAATCTCGCTATCGTTGCGCTCTACGCCATGCTTCTCGGCATAGCGAACGAACTCTTCAACAATGTTGCGCTTGTCGAAGATGGCATCGAGCTGCTCTAAGTTACCCACTCTGTTTAGCTCGTCGCGGTGACGATCCGTAAAGTCGAGAGTGTAGCGATAGAGCGTGTTGGTGTTCCATACCTTAGTATAATATGGGGTGATGCCGAGGGTGTCGAGCGGAATGAATATGTCGGGCATGATACCTCCGCCACCATATACCGTGCGACCTTCGGGCGTTGTGAACTTCTGCGAGTCGTCGAAATGGATAGAGTCGGCGGTGAAGTACTCGTTGTTAGCATACCTGTCAATTAGCTCCAGCTCATAGGCAAGACCCTTGCCCTTTTCGTATGGCTTCTGTATGCATCGTCCCGTAGGTGTGTAGTAGCGAGCTACCGTAAGGCGCATTGCCGAGCCATCGGTATATGGGAGCTGTGCCTGCACCAAGCCCTTGCCGAAGGTACGGCGACCGATGACCACTCCGCGGTCGTTATCCTGTATGGCGCCTGCCAAAATCTCGCTCGACGAGGCACTTAGCTCGTCAACGAGGATTGCCAACGGAAGCTCCTGCGATTTGCCATTACCACGACTATACTCCTTCTGCTGCAATCCATATCTATCCTCGGTGTAGACTATGAGCTTGTTTGGCGCAAGGAACTCATTGGCGATGAGTATCGCTTGGTCGAGATAGCCTCCCGAGTTGCTTCGAAGGTCTATAATAAGAGATCTCATCCCCTCCTTATTGAGCTTGGCGATGGCGTCGGTGAGCTCCTTGTAGGATGTGCGCGAGAACTGCGAGAGGCGTATAAAGCCAATCTTCGCCTCGTCGTCAATCATAAATGCGGTCTCAATGCTCTTTACCTCTATGGCATCGCGCATGATGTCAACATCGATGAGCTCATCGATGCTATTGCGCTTTAGCGATAGCTTAACGTGTGTGCCGCGTGGTCCTCGCATTAGGCGCACCATCGAGTCTTGGGGTATGCCCTGACCTGCAACATCGCGATCGTCGATACGCAAGACCCTATCTCCGGGGCGCACGCCCGCTTTGTCGCTGGGACCCTGGGGGATCACATTGAGCACGGTGATGGTATCTGTCGAGGCGTTGAAGACTATGCCTATGCCGTCAAACTCGCCCTCAAGGTTCTCGTTGATAGAGGTGAAGCTCGATGCAGGGAAGTACTCCGAGTGGGGGTCGAGTTGCGCAAGTAGGCTCGGTATAGCCTTGTCGTAGAGCTCCTCGACATCGATATCCTCAATGTAGAACTGCTTTATCGACCATACGGTTTGCAGAAGCTTGTCATCGTTCATTATGTGGTTCTCAAGCTCCTCCAGTTGCGTCTCATAGCCACTCATGTCGATCTTGCTCTTCTCAACGCCACTTGCCATGTCGTTGATAATCTTGCGTGCGCGACGTATCTCATAGTATCTACCTATGGAGATGCCGCTCCATGTTGTAACCGCCATAAGTGCGACTACAATCAGCGTGGCTAAGATCTTCTGCTTTCTCTGGTTGGACATACCTCTGATGGGGTGCAAATGTCGTGCTACTTATTCTTGAATGTGTATGTTAGACCTACGCTAAGCATTGATGATACCTGTAGCTTGTCGATTTCAGCCTTGTTGTAGTAGAGCTGGAAGTAGATCTGTGTTGAGATATACTTCGTAGCCTTGATGTCGATGGTGTTCTCCCAACGTATTGTTGGCACCACGTGCTGATACTCAGACATTGTGCCATCTGCCAACTCCGTAGGCACGAACTTCTTCTTTGCTGAGAGGTCGGTGATCCAACCATAGAACGAGTATGCTGTGGTGCGGTAGCGCAACCAGCCATTCTTGCCCCATGTCTTGTCGAAGTCGAGCTGAACAGAGAGACCGCCCTCATACTTCGAGGTGTGACCTGCCGCTACACCATAGTCGTTAGATGTTGCTTGGTCGTGGCGATAGGTGGCGCTCATCGCTATAGGCGCGAGGTTGACCTTGAGTGGGAAACGCTCCGATGGAAGCACATAGGTGAAACCGGCAGATGCATCAAGATAACCTGGAGTCATGAAGTTAGATACGCGTTTTACGCCATTCTGCTTGTCGCCGCGTGCGCCATAGCCAGGGGCAAACTGAGTACGGAACTTGATATTAGCACCATAGGTCCAGTTTTTGACCATATCCCACTGTGGTGATGTAGAGATTGAAATCTCATCGACATTCTTAAACCATATGCCCTTCTGCTTACCGTTAAGCTCCATCTTCATGTTGTTGTAGCCGAACTTGGCAGATGCGGTGTTTGTAAGGTTGAAGCGTCCCTTTTTGTATGTGTGTAGGAAGTTGATGTTGGCAAGGATTGTGATTGTGTTATCGCCAGCAGCCTGCCATGACTTGCTGAACGCGGTGAGTGAGCCGTGGAGGTTGGCGGTGAAGTCCACCGTGTTGCGCTCCTTGCGTAGTGCCATGCGGTCGGCCTTGATCTTTGCCTGAGATACGTAGCTCGCGTCGACATCCATAGACTTCATGTCGTTGCCGAAGTTAGTAGCCTCGCCATTTGATTTCACCTCGTTGCCCGATACCTGTGCGTAGAGGTTTGCGCTACAAAGCAACGTGAGCAGGATTAGTAGTGTAGAAAATCTCTTCATATTATTATCGTGTTTTTGTTTATATTATTTGCCTGTTATGGATATTCCACGACAAAGATATGAAAAAATCGTGAAAAATCACTATCTTTGTGCATTAATGTATATGGAATAAAATTTATATAAAATGAAATATTTTGGAGCACATGTAAGCGCATCGGGTGGCGTGGAGAATGCCGTGAAGAATGCGCAGGCGATTGGGGCAACTGCCTTTGCCCTCTTTACCAAGAATCAGCGTCAGTGGATAGCACCACAACTCACGCAGCAGCAGATCGATATCTTCGTTACGGCGTGCCGCGAGGGTGGCTTTGAGGCGAAGCATATCCTTCCGCACGATAGCTACCTTATTAACCTCGGTCACCCCGATGAGGAGGGACTCCTAAAGTCGCGCGAGGCATTCTTCGAGGAGATGGTGCGCTGCGAGCAGTTGGGTCTCGACCGCCTGAACTTCCACCCCGGTAGCCACCTCAAGCGCATCAGCGAGGAGGGCTCGCTCGACCGTATTGCCGAGTCGATAAATATGGCTCTCGACAAGACTAAAGGGGTCACCGCCGTATTGGAGAATACTGCGGGTCAGGGCTCTAACCTCGGCTACCGCTTCGAGCACCTCGCCTATATCATCGAGCGTGTTGAGGATAAGAGCCGCGTGGGCGTATGCCTCGATACGTGCCACACCTTTGCTGCGGGCTACGACCTACGCACCAAGGAGGCGTGCGATGCTACATTCGCCGAGTTCGATCGCATCATAGGCTTCGACTATCTGCGTGGTATGCACCTCAACGACGCCATGCGTGTGTTGGGCAGCCGCATCGACCGTCACTCGCCACTTGGCGATGGCGAGATAGGGTGGGAGTGCTTCCGCTATATCGCTGCGGATAAGCGCTTCGATAATATCCCTCTCATCCTCGAGACCCCCGATGAGAGTCGCTGGGCGGAGGAGATTGCCAAATTGAGGGAGTTCGCAAAGATTTAATTAACGAATAGAGTGGATATGAGGAGGTTTTGGATTACTATTTTGGCGGTGTTTGCCGCAACAACGCTCTCGGCACAGGTGACTATTGAGCACCCCTATGCCGTAGGTGCTGATATCTCGTGGTTGCAGTCGCAGGAGGATTATGGTGTTCGTTTCTCGGACGGTGGTGTCGAGGGCGATGCAATAGAGATTTTGAAGGATAATGGCTTCAACTACATACGCTTGCGCATCTTCGTAAATCCTAAGTCGGAGCTCGGCTATTCGCAGCGCGATGGCTATTGCGACCTTGAGCATACGCTGCAGATGGCGCGACGCATCAAGGATGCTGGTATGTACTTCCTCTTGGATTTCCACTACTCGGATAACTGGGCAGACCCTGCAAAGCAGATTATGCCTCAGGCATGGCAGACATACTCCTACGATGAGGTGTGCGACGAGGTATATAACTATACACGCTCGGTGTTGGAGGCTCTCAATGCGCAGGATACTACGCCCGATATGGTGCAGGTGGGCAACGAGGTGAGCAACGGAATGTTGTGGCCCTATGGCTCTGTGCGCCATTCGTTTAGTGGCTTATGTGGACTTCTTCGTGAGGGTGTGCGTGCTGTGCGCGAGTGCGCTCCTAAGGCTGAGGTGATGATTCATGTGGCGCTTGGTGGTCAGGATGAGGAGTCGGAGCGCTTCTTTAATGCCATGGCGGAGTATGGCGTCGACTACGATGTCATTGGTCAGTCCTACTACCCCGAGTGGCACGGCACGCTCGAGGAGTTGGAGCACAACCTAAACAGGCTCGTCGAGCAGTTCAAGAAGCCAATCATCGTCGTTGAGTATCGCGACCACTACCTCGATATCGAGCGCATTGTGCGCAATATCCCAAATAACATGGGTCGTGGTACATTTATTTGGGAGGCTACATCTCCGCAGTGGGGTAAGCTCTTCGATGAGTCGGGTGCAGCAACGGCGCAGCTCGACGACTATAATCGATAGGGTGTTATGTTAGGATTGCTATCTATTGCTATTATCGGTGTTGGCTTGGCTATGGATGCCTTCGCTGTGTCGGTCTCTAAGGGGTTGTCGGTGCAGCAGTTGCGCCCACGCCATGTCCTCTGTGTGGGCTTGTGGTTCGGTGGTTTTCAGGGCCTTATGCCGCTGCTGGGCTACCTGCTCGGTCGTAACTTCGCCCACTATGTCGAGGGCGTTGACCACTGGATTACCTTCGGTCTGTTGCTGCTCATCGGCGTGAATATGATTCGTGAGACGCTCGGCGGTGATGAGGGTGAGCATAGAGGTGACGATTTCGGCCTCCGCACCATGCTTCTTATGGCGATAGCCACGAGCATCGATGCCTTTGCTGTTGGCGTCTCGTTTGCCGTTATGAATATCTCCATCTGGAGTGCAGCTGCCATCATCGCCCTCATTACGATGATTATCTCCGCTGTGGGCATATACCTCGGTACTCGTGTGGGTGCTAAGATAGGCTCTAAGGCGGGCATTGTCGGAGGCGTGATGCTTATAGGCATAGGCATAAACATCCTTGTGGAACACCTTGCATGAGTATTATGAGTGGCTTTATTGTTGCCTTTACCGGTCATCGTAGCTATAATCATGAGGCTTGCTCGGCGTTGCATCGTAGCGTCGAAAGACTTTATGCAGAGGGTGCGCGTATCTTCCGTGTGGGCATGGCGGAGGGTTTCGATTTGGCTGCGGCTGAGACTGTTGTAAAGCTCATGGAGCAGCACGACGATATACTCCTTGAGGCATATATCCCATATCTCGACTTCGCAGCACGGTTTTCGACAGTTGAGTATTTCAGATATAAGAAAATCCTTGAGATGTGTAGTCGGGTAGTCTATGTTTCGGAGAGCTACCATACAGCGGTATTCCGACTGCGCAACGATATGTTAGTGGATGGTGCTCAGGTAGTTGTGGCGTGGTGGAACGGTAGAGCAAGTGGTACGGGATATACCATTGGCAGGGGGCGTCGAAATAGATGTCGCGTGATAAATCTCTATGGTGGAAGCCAATGTGAGATAGATTTTTAGTGGGCTCATTTGATGTAGTCTCATTTTTTTTGTATTATGTTAGCATAATTTGTCATAAATTATTACCTTTGCACGACTGTTTTACTCACGTAAAGTGACAAAATATAGATAACCAATAACTAATTAAACTAACTATGAAAAAACTATTCTATTTCTTGCTTGCAATGCCTTTCGTATTTGCAGCTTGTGAGCAGACAGAAGAGCCTGCACCACAGCCAGAGCCAGAGAAGAATCCTCAGTTGATTCTTACATCTGACGCTGAGATGTCATTCAAGGCTGAGGGTGGTAACGGTATCATCACTTACACTTTGGTAAACCCTGTTGAGGGTACTAAGCTTGAGGCTACATGTGAGGCTGATTGGGTTACTAACCTCACTGTTGGCGACAATATCGTGTTCGTAGTTGCTGCTAACGAGGGCGATGCACGCGAGGCTAAGATTGCTGTTGCTTATGGCGAGCTCGGCTTCGAGGTTGCTGTAAAGCAGGCAGCTAAGGGCGAGACACCAGACAACACTCCTAAGTTCAACCTTACATCAGAGGCAGAGATGGAGTTCGGTCAGGACGAGGCTACGGGTACTATCACCTACGAGATTGTTAACCCTATCAACGGCGTTAACGTAACTGCTGAGGCTAACGTTGGTTGGATTTCTCAGGTGACTGTTCAGACCGACAAGATTGTCTTCGCTGTAGCTGCAAACACTGGCGCTGCACGTGAGGGTAAGATTACTGCCGAGTATGGTATGCTCAATTTCGAGGTTAAGGTTAAGCAGGCTGAGTATGTAGCTCCAGCTCCTGTTCTTACCCTTGAGGCTACAACCCTTACTGTAGAGGCTGAGGGTGGTGTTCAGACTATCGCCTACACTTTGGAGAACCCTGTAGAGGGCGTAGAGCTCGTTGCTGAGGCTGACGTAGAGTGGATTTCAGAGGTTGCTGCACAGGATGGCTCATTGACATTCAACGTAGCTGCTAACGAGGATGGCATGCGTAATGGCAAGGTTACATTGACCTATGGCGAGCTTACAGCTGAGCTTACCGTATCACAGCTTATGCCAAACGCTAACCCAGACCTCAACTACGGCGTATATCCTTTGGACTATCTCAAGGCTCACGCACGCACATCAAACGTTTGGGATATCACAATCGCTGAGTCTGACAAGGATCTTGGTAGCGACATTATGTCACGCATCACTGTTAAGCTTGCTGAGGACAACGCAATGCTTATCCCTGATGGCACATACTCAGTGGCTAATGGTGGCATCCTTATTAACACCTCTACCGATAACTCAAACAGCACATATCGTACTACATCATCACCTGTTAACATTACAGATGCAACATTGACTATCGTTAACGACCGTGCAAATGCTACATCTGTTATCACTTGCTCATTCCAGGTAGGTAACGATGTTCTCTCATTCGAGTACTCTGGCAATGTTAATGGCTTCGTATATGAGGAGATTAGCGACGAGGGTATCACCGAGTGGGAAAGCTTCAAAATTCAGTCACAGTGGGATGACTGCAAGTATGTTGTTGGTAAGTCAAGTAGCGTAACTGTTGAGTTCTATATCCGCAAACAGGGCGGTACGAAATCAGATCCTCTTGCAGCAGGTGTATATCCTATCGGCGAGTGGGAGATGGTTGCATCAAGAGATTTCTGCCAGTCTGATTCAAAGGTAAACGGCACTTACCTCGCATCAGGTGAGGTTGTTATTGAGACTGACGCTGCTGGCTACAAGCTCACATTCAACGTTGTAGATACCAACGGCACTACGTGGAAGGGTACTTACGTAGGTGCTATCAACTAATTGATTGATGACCGATTACAAAAAACGACTCCTTCGGGGGTCGTTTTTTTGTCGTATGTGGTGATTGATTGTAGAAAACGCAGCGGTCATCAACGAGATAACTTCTGATGTTATAAGGGAGCATTCTCGGTCTCTGAATTAAAGCCTCGAATGGACGTACAACAAGTACAGCTCATTCGAGGCTTTATAGTGTCAAGGCTTCATCTGCCTTAGAGTGAAATTACAATAGTTCGAACTTAGCACTTAGGCTATGCGATAATTTACGCGATGAGTATTCAACAGGTGACACATACGACTCTTCAATGGCATTTGCCGATTCAGGCATGGCGCTTTTGGCGTTAGGTAGTGCGACATAGAAATCCAAGGAGCCAGATGTTGTGTAGTCGCTTATATATACGCATTTGCCTACGCTCTGGTCGATGGCTGTTGCAAGGTCCTCGGCACGCTCACGTGCATTGCGTATAGCCTCCTTGCGTAGCTCACGATAGATGGTATCCACATTTGTGCAGCGAGCCCCGGTAAGTGCAAGGCTCCATGGCTTCAGCTCCGCCAGGACAGCAAAGGCGCGGTTGAGCATATCGGAGCCTTTGACAACAAGTTCATAGTCGCGTGTTGCCATGGCTGTGTTGCGTCGCTCATTTGTCGAATAGTTGTTCTTCAAGGTAAAGGCCTTAGATGTGTCAACACCGATGTTATTCAGTGCCTTGATAATCTCGCGCTCCTGCTCCTCGAGAGAGTTTTTAACACGGTTATCTCGCTCAACAATAGTTATAGATAGCGTAAACTCATCGGGCACCACCTCGCGCGAGGCGTAGCCAATGACCTCAACGATATTCTGTTCGCGATCTTGAGCCGATGCACCAATGCCTATAAGAAGCATTGCGAAGGTAAAAAGAAAGTGTCTCATAATATTTATCTGTTTAGTAAATTGGATATATCTACAATATAAACTCGCAACCCCACCCATTTATTACATTCATAACGAGAAGGAGCCGACTAATTTCTTAGTCAGCTCCTTTTCGCAGTCTATGTTTATAGTGTTTGAGATTACTTCGCAGGGAACTCTACGCCGTAGATCTCCTCGAACAACGCCTGAACGCGTGCGTGGTATGCCTCCTCAGAGTTGTCGTATGCCTCCTTGCGAACGATAGGCTTGATAACCTTTGACTCGTCGATTGTAAGAGGTGTCACTGAGTAGGTGCGCTGCTTAGCCTCAGGAGCCTTGCCCAACGCCTTAATAGGTGCTGATGCTGATGACTCAATAGCAACATTAGCCTTAGCAGCCTGTGCTGAAGCGCCCTTACGCTTGAGGACTACATCGCCACATACGCGTGGGTTAAGTGGTGTAGCCTGACCATACTGCAACTGTGCTACACATGGGTAGTAGGTCTCAGTAGCAGCGTTGCCATACTGGTCGGTGTAGTTGTAGACGATAGGCTTGATGGTAAGCGTGTTGCCATCCTCAGATACCTCAACAGGGAAGCGTGAGTCAACGAGGAGCTTGCCTGCGTAGTCGTAAACTGGAGCACCAAGGTATGAACTGTTACCTACAGCCAACATATAGAATGTGTAGTCGATACCGTAGTAGAATGCTGAGAGTGGGAACTCACGCTCGATATTGATAGGCAACCATACGTTGCCATCGGCATCAATTTCAAGGTTCCACTTTGGACCGAAGTCGTAGAACATATCGGCAACAGTTGCTACTTCGAACTCCTCAGAGATGAACAAGTCGAAAGGAGTCTGAACAACGCCAAGCTCGTAACCAGGGTCTGTGAAGTTGTAGCCGAGGCACAATAGGCGGTTGAAGCCGCGTGTGCGGTTGTTGTACTGCTTAGCCATCTGCAAGAACTCCTCGAACAACTCGTCGGTCTTATCGCGGCTGATGCCCCACTCCTCATAGATATCGTATACGCTCTCGTCGAGTGACTCTGGGTACTCGATGCCTGAAGCGATGGTCACAGGTGAAGTGTAGTTGCCTACGCTCTTCCAGTAAGCCTCCTCAGTCTCGGTAGCTGCTACGTATGTCTGCATAGGTGCTGTAGCCTCCCACTCGCCGCAGAGGGTGGTGAAGAGCTCAGACTCTACGCGTGTAGGGTAGTTAGCGTTAGGTGTCTTAACCTCGGCAACAGCCTTAGTGTCTGCTGCGTCAGGGTTGTTAGACGAGCCCTCCCAGTTGTATGCAAGCACTGCAAGACGTGTTGTGGCGTTCTCGCGGCTCGATACTGTGAAGTTGAAGCCAGCCTCAGAGTTGATCTGCTCGATAGCAGTGAGGTCCTTGTGAAGAGCGTTACCCATACTCTTAAGAAGGTCGGTGTATGAGTACTCCTTAAGGATGTTGTCGAACTCACGAACATAGTTACAAGCGAAGTAGAGCTGTGTAATGTTGTTAGTGCCGTAGTTAGGGTTCTTGATGTTGAATGTAGCGGTGTATGGGTCGTTAGACTCAACAGGAGTTACGATAACCTCAGGCTTTGGAAGGGTAACCTCAGGCATTACGAAGGTTGTTGAGTTGAAGCACTGTGTCATACCATCCTGATCGCCGATACCAGCAACCATAACGCGGATAGTCTGACCTGCCATACCCTTAGTGTCAACGAACCAGCCGTTTGAACCCCACTCCTCAGCGTTGAGGTGAAGCTCAGTCATAGGATCCATTGTTGAGTGAGTACCGAATGACTGCATAGCGAAGTATGAGCCTACGAACCAACGCAAGTAATCCTCATTGTTGTCGATAAGTGGGAGGATCTGTGTCTCGTACTCAGACTCGGTGCAGATGAGGATGTTGTAGAGCAAGATATCCTCGTCAGCGCGGAAGGTGATAGTAGCATCGATAGGAGTCAAGTCAGTAACCTCGATAGCTACGTTACCCTCGGTTGTCTCAGGCTCGAGAGTGTCGATCTGCATACGCTTGTAGAAGCCTGTCCAGTACTTCTCAGGGTCGTAAGCGTCGGTGCCTACCTCGTCAATATAGCGTAGGAAGTCGTACATTGGGTTGTAGTAGCCATTGCTCCAACCTGCAGGGAATGTCCAGATTGTGCGGTCGAGGTATGTCAACTCGTCGTAGTATGACTTAAGCTCGTAGACGCCGTCGCCATCCTCGTCAACATAGCAGATACGCTCGTTAGGGTCGTCCATATATGCATACTCACCAATGAGGAAGATGCCTGGCTCACCTGGAACCTTAGGATCTGCGTATGATGCACCATCAGCGACAACATCGCCATTCTCATCACGCTCGTAGCTGTAGTACTCGTCGTAGCGGATGGTCTTATCCTCAGTTGTGAACTGCTGTGCGTTGTAGAGCAACATGTCGATCTCCATAGAGCCCTGCTGCTTCATGTAGTTGTACATTGGAAGTGACGATGTGGAGTAACGCAAGGCGTTGCCGCGCTCCTTAACATCCTCAGGGATCTGTACGTGAACAGCAAAGCCGTCGTGCTTGCGCTCAACAATTGTCAATACCTCGCCATAGCTTGTAGTTGTGAACTCGGCAACCTTAACCTCGTTGTAAATCTTGTTGTCGGCCTGACGGAAGGCGAAGTACACCTTGTGTGTGGTGTTCGCTTCAAGACCCTGGATGAGGACCTTGTTCTCAGAGGCTACTGTAGCATCCTCAATCTGTACCATGGTGCCACCAGCAAGAATGGCTGTAGCATCGCGGTCCTTGTCGAGGACGTAGGCGAACTCCTTGATACCCTGAGTTCTTACGGTAATCTCAACTGATGCAGGTGAAGGCTCACCAACGAGAACCTCTACCGATGTCTTAGCACTTGGACCTGGCTCTGGAGTGTCAGGCGTACAAGCGCTAATTGCGATGCCTGCAACAAGTGCAACAACCGCAAATAGATAGTGTGAAAAGTTTTTCATTGTTTAATAATTTGGTTATATAATTTCTATCCTTATCCTTTTGTTTTGAGAGAGCCTGTTGGCAATCGTGCAAATATAGAAATAATTTTTTGTAAAATGCAGTATGTCAAAGATTTTTTTACTTGTCAAGCAGAAGATTTATTGATACATATTGCATCGCTCGTGAAGCGCCATATTGGCTTTTAGGGGTCTGGAATGCTGTTTTTAATATCCTATAATAATTGAAATATGGTCTTTTATATTTTTATATTTTTTATCTCGATAATTAGTAATTGCAATTTTGCGTTTTTCTTCGTATATTTGTGGTCAAAGCAAACAACTAAAAATGTATAGATTATGATGAAGAAAATGTTATCGCTGTTGGCACTTATTGGTGTTACCTTTAGCGCCATGGCCGACGAGGGTATGTGGCTACTGCCCTACATCAAGAAAATGAACGAGAAGGATATGAAAGAGCATGGCTGCAAACTTAAGGCTGAGGATATCTACTCGGCTGAGAAGTCATCACTTAAGGATGCCATTGTCATCTTTGGTGGCGGCTGTACAGGTGAGATTGTATCGCCTAATGGTCTTCTATTCACCAACCACCACTGTGGCTACGACGCTATTCAGAAGCTATCAAGCGTCGAGCACGACTATTTGAAGGATGGTTTCTGGGCTATGAACTACTCTGAGGAGCTCCCAGCAGAGGGTCTTGAGGTACGCTTCGTACGCCATATATTTGATGTTACTGCCGACATTATGGGCACTGTTCCATCTACCGCAGGTCAGGAGGAGTATGAGACTATCGTTGGTGCTAACAAGGAGGCTCTTATCGCGAAGCTCGAGGCAGAGTATCCAGGCATGGAGGTTATCATCCCATCGTTCTTTGGTGGTAATCAGTTCTTTGCCTTTGTCTATGAGACTTATACCGATGTGCGTTTGGTAGGTACACCTCCATCGTCTATCGGTAAGTTTGGCGGCGATACCGATAACTGGATGTGGCCACGCCACACTGGTGACTTCTCGGTATTCCGTGTATATGCTGGCAAGGATAACCGTCCTGCGGAGTACTCTAAGGAAAACGTGCCTTATAAGGCTGAGAAGTGGCTCGACGTATCACTCAAGGGTATCGAGGAGGGTGACTTCGGCATGATTATGGGCTTCCCAGGCTCTACCGAGCGTTATAAGACATCTTACGAGATTGACTATATGATGGAGGTAGATAACCCACAGCGTATCTTTATCCGTGGTGAGCGTCAGAAGATATTGCGCCAGTGGATGGACTCTGACCAGGCTATACGTATCCAGTATGATGCTAAGTATGCACAGTCGTCGAACTACTGGAAGAACTCTATCGGTATGTCACGCGGTATCGAGAAGTTGAATGTTCGTGCTAAGAAGGCTGCTCAGGAGGCTGAGTTCCAGGCATGGGCAAATGCCAATACACTTCCTGAGGAGGGCTATATTGATGCGTTGAACCTTATTGCTGAGTCGCAGAGTGAGGCTAAGGCTGAGAATGCTGCATTGCAGTACCTCTTCGAGACATTCTTGCAGGGCATGGAGCTTTTGCAGCCAGTTGTGATGACCGATGATTATGAGCAGTTCTACAAGGACTTCAATACCGATGTGGATCGCGCTGTGGCTAAGCGTATGTTCAAGATTTACCGCGAGAATAACACCATCCTCCCATCTATCTATGAGAAGATTGACGCTGAGTTTGGTGGCGACAGCGACGCCTATGTAGATTGGCTCTACGATAATACCAACTTCGCATCGTTGGAGAAGTTGATGTCTATAAGCGAGGCAGAGGATGCAGAAGAGCTCTTTATGAATGACCCAGCATTGGAGCTTGCAGAGTCTATATTGACAACCTATCGCGCTCTTTTTGGACCTGTGATGAAGTCAGAGTCTAAGTTCGCAGAGGGTCATCGCAAGTATATCGATGGTCTTATGAAGATGAACCCAAGTAAGGCGTGGGCATCGGATGCTAACTTCACAATCCGTCTGACCTATGGTAATGTATTGCCTTATAGCCCTGCCGATGGTATCATCTATAAGCACTACACAACACTTGAGGGTGTCATGGCTAAGGAGGACCCATCAAACCCTGTTGAGTTCACTGTGCCTGAGCGTCTCAAGGAGCTATATAAGAGCAAGGACTATGGTCGCTATGCAGATAAGAATGGCGAGCTTCCTGTGGCATTCCTCGTGAACTGCGATATTACAGGTGGTAACTCAGGCTCTCCTGTGATGAATAAGAAGGGTCAGCTTATCGGCTTGGCGTTCGATGGTAACTGGGAGGCTATGTCGGGCGATGTTGCCTTCGAGCCAGAGTTGCAGCGCACCATCGCTGTCGATATCCGCTATGTGTTGTTCGTCATCGAGAAGTACGGTAATGCTAAGTGGCTCATTGACGAGCTTACAATCAAGAAGTAGTCGGGTGCTATGATATGGTAAAGGCGAGCTGGTGAGGCTCGCCTTTAATATTTATGTGAAAGGTAAAAGGTTAAAGGTGAAAAGTAGAGTGCGCTTCGCGCGAGTTTTAAATAGATCGTAGGAGTAATAGATTTCTGGGTAAGGCTGGGTTGTGTGGGTAGAGCCGTGCGTAAGACGCACTCTGGGTAGACTGGGTAATACCCAGAGTGAATCGGAAATACCCATCCCAATCGCTCCGCAAGAGCGAAGTATTACTAATTACTAATTACCCTCTACTAATTCCCCCTTTACTTTGCCTATGAAGTCGCTAAACTCAATCCACAGTGGCTCGGTCATTAGCCACCATTCGCGAGCCATGGTCGCCTGTGAAGGACGCTCCGAGGCGATATCCTTGCGGAATGCCTCATCGTCGGGGTGATTGTCGCGTGTGAGCTCATCGTAATAGCTCTTATAGCGTGACTTGAGCAGCGAGAGTAGCTTTGCGTCCATCTTACCACGGCGCTCCGATGCCCATAGTCGGGCGATGACAGCCTCGGCAGACTTGTCGCTCAGGTCGATGGTTATGTCGTCGTAGCTGTCCCACTCCTCCATGGCGATGTAGCAGAGTGCCAACATATTGACAGCCTCGAAGTGATCCTCGGGATCGCAGTCGATGAGCATCTCCAACTGCGCCATGGCCATCTCCAAATCACCAATGCGGAAGTGGTCCATCGCCGAGCCGTAGATGATGCTCATAGCAGCGCGGCTATTGGCGTGTTCCCAGCTGAGTGCCATCGCCTCATCCTCGGGGAGTATCTCGGCAAGGAGTATGAAGGCGGCGTAGCGCGCCTCGCACGCCTCGTTATATCGCCCACCTGTGGCGAGCTTATCTATCTGCTCTGCCGCACGGCTGAAGTTGTAGCGACCCTTGCCCTCGAGCTCGAAGGTCTGGTCGCCTATGGGGCTAAATATCGGCACCTCTCTTGACATCGCGACGTATGTTTAGTATTAATAATCCTGATAGTATGGCTGTTACGGCACCTCCGTACGCGTAGGCGGCAGTGCAGCTGCCCATGCCCAAGAACTGCGCCGACACGAAGATGAACGACGAGCATATATATGTCATTATGATTGCTGGAATAAGGGCTACGAAGGTGTAGCGACTACCGCGACGCTGCAGCCAGGCAACGATCATCCAAAGGGTGATTACCGAGAGTGCCTGGTTGGACCATGCGAAGTAGCGCCAGATGATGTCGAAGTCAATAAAGGCGATACCGATGCCTAAGGCGAAGAGCGGTGCGCTGACGATAAGTCGCTTATATATTGGCTTCTGGTCGTAGCCAAGCATATCGGCGATGATGAGGCGTGCCGAGCGGAAGGCTGTGTCGCCCGAGGTGATAGGTGCCACGACAACGCCCATTATGGCGAGGATAGCACCCACAGTGCCGAGCGTGGTGTTGCTGATTGTTGAGACGGCAAGACCGGCGTTGCTGCCATTAGCTGCCATATAGCCGTTGAGACCCTCCACGCCGCCGAAGAATGCCATGGCGATGGCTGCCCATATAAGGGCGATGATGGACTCGGCAATCATAGCACCGAAGAATACGGGGCGTGCCTGACTCTCCGATGTCATGCAGCGTGCCATGAGTGGCGACTGCGTGGCATGGAAGCCCGAGATAGCGCCACAGGCGATGCTGATGAAGAGCGTAGGTATGATAGGCAGGTTCTCGGCATTGAAGTGCTCGTTGCTGAGGCTCGTGAGCTCGGGTATCTTATACTCGCCGATGAGGAGCACGCACAGGAGTCCCAACGCCATGAATATCAGCGCCGCACCGAAGATGGGGTATACCTTGCCGATAATCTTATCTACGGGCATGACGGTGGCGATGAAGTAGTAGATGATAATTATCACCACCCACGTCATATAGGGGATGTCGGTATTGCTGGTGAGTATCTGCGAGGGGGTGACGATAAAGACGCCGCCCACGAGTATCATGAGAAGTGGTATCACCACAAGCGTAAACTTACGCATCCTGCCGCCTAAGTACTTGCCGATGGTCTCGGGGAGGCTCTTGCCTCCATTGCGCATGGAGATGACGCCCGCCATAAAGTCGTGCATGGCGCCCATGAAGATGCCGCCGAGCGTGATCCATAGGAAGGCTACAGGACCGTAGCATGCGCCGAGGATGGCACCGAAGATGGGACCTGTGCCCGCGATGTTGAGCAGCTGGATGAAGAATATGCGCCAGCGGGGTAGTGGCATATAGTCGACGCCGTCGTAGTGTGTCTTCGAGGGCATGGCGTTGTTGTCATCAAGGGCGACCACGCGGCCGAGGAGCTTGCCGTAGAGGAAGTATGCGGCGATGAGTGCGGCAAGGCAGATAAGGAAGGTAGTCATACTGGTATCTGATGTCGTTTGGGTGTGCTCGCTCTATTGAGGAGCGCGGCACGAAAAATGAGCCTTGAGCGGGACTCGAACCCGCGACCCCTTCATTACGAATGAAGTGCTCTACCGACTGAGCTATTAAGGCACCTAATGGTTAAACGGTGTTTAACACTACAAATATCGCATTTTTTTTGAGAAAGTGTACCTCAAGGTTGGTTTTTTTTTAGGTTGAGGTTGAGGGTGGAAGGTTAGTAATTAGTAGAGAGTAATTAGTAATTAGTAATGTTTCGCTCCGAGGGAGCGATAGAGCGTGGGGGTAAAAAGGGTACAAGGGGTAATAGGGGTATTAGGGGGCTTGCGCGTGATGTGTATGGCTCTCGTTAATTGAAAACGCCCCTCAGACCCCTCAGACCCCATCCCCTTTGCTCCAGAGGAGCAACACCATTACTAATTCTAAGATGTCACCCTGAGCTTGTCGAAGGGTCTCATCGATAGTTTACGTTGTCAATGTGTTGTCGCGTAGGAGATCCCTCGGCTACGCTCGGGATGACATGGTTTTCACCTTATAAACTCGCGCGAAGCGCACTTCATTACTAATTAGCCCATTACTCATTAAAAAATTAGGGACCACCCTCTCGGATAGTCCCTACGTCGTGACGGTAGCGTCAGGAATTACAATGCGTTAACGTGCAATGCAAGTGAGCTCTTAAGGTTACCAGCCTTGTTCTTGTGGATGATGTTGTGCTTTGCAAGCTTATCCAACATTGAGCTTACCTTTGGCAAAAGTGCCTCAGCTGCGCTGCGCTCTGTCGTGTTACGCAATGCCTTAACAGCGTTACGAGTAGTCTTGTGGTAAAGACGGTTGTGTGCACGCTTAGTTACGGTCTGACGAATTCTCTTCTTTGATGACTTGTGGTTTGCCATAGCTTTAAATCTTTATTTTTTTACTTTTTAGTTTATTTCTCTCTCTCTTCCGCTGCTCGCCTCTGCGAGCTTGGCCTGCGGTGGCACTCTCTACGACCGTGGTCGCTGTCGGATAGGCTGATGCCCGCTCCTAAAATTCTCTTAAACCGCAAGCACTACCCCATGTAGGGTAACGCCCCAAGTGTAGTCCGTACGAGAGTCGAACTCGTCTTTCAAGAATGAAAATCTTGTGTCCTAACCGATAGACGAACGGACCTTACCACTAATGCCCACTTCTGAGTGAGCAATTTAGCGGGGCAAAGGTACGTAAAATTTTCTATTTGGCAAAATCTTTATTGAAATTTTCTGCCTGTAAATGCTATTAACGTCCGTCGGTGGACTATCGTCGTAGGCGAATAGATTGATTTTCAGCGTCGAACGACACATATTCGCTATCGAACAGGCGCTCTATGTTACCCGATGTAATCATCTCTGCAGTAGGCAGATGCACCAGTCGTGGACTATCCACAAGGGCGATGCTATCGGCAAGCGATAGGGCTATGTCGAGCTCGTGTGTCGAGAAGATGACGCACCTCTCTTCCTCGTGTGCTAAGCGGCTGAGCAGCGTGCATAGCTCGTAGCGATTGGGGAGGTCGAGGAAGGCTGTTGGCTCGTCGAGGAGTATTATGGGGGTATCCTGCGCTAAGGCTCTGGCTATCATCACCCTCTGGCACTCGCCATCCGACATCGTCGAGACCCTGCGCTCTGCCATATGTCGCACGCCGGCAATATCCATGGCACGCTCGATAGCCTCCCTATCTGCATCCGTGAGGCGACCCATCCACCCGGTATATGGTGAGCGACCGATGGCAACAAGGTCGTAGGCGGTGAGTGCCTCGACATCTATGCGCTCGGTGGTGACAAAGGCAACAAGGCGCGCAAGCTCCGCCTGCGACATATCCGCGAGTGGTGTGCCGTTGATGGCTATCTCTCCCTGCTGGGTATCCATAAGTCGAGCTATGGTGCGTAGTAGGGTGCTCTTGCCCGTGCCGTTACGACCGAGGAGGGCGACCATCGTTCCGCGCTCAAAACGCGTTGTGGCGCCCTCTATAAGGGTGCGATGACCATAGCCGAGTGTTATGTTACGAAGCTCTATCATTGGCGGTTACGATTACGGAAGATGACAACAATAATAATTGGTATGCCGAGTAGAGATGTTACGGTGTTTATTGGTAGCATTACGCCGCTATGCGCTACTACATCGCAGAGCATACAACATATAAGCATTGATACCGCGCCCCAGAGCATCGAGGCGGGCATAAGCACCCTATGGTCTGCCGTGCGGAAGGTCATGCGTGCTAAGTGAGGCATGGCGAGACCTATGAAGCCGATAGGTCCGCAGTAGGCAGTAACGGTGGCAGCAAGGAGTGTTGTCGATAGGAAGATAACACATCGCGAGAAGCGAATGTTAAGACCTACGGTGCGGGCATAGCCCTCACCTAAGAGGAGCATATTCAGTGACTTTATGGCGACAACCGATAAAACAAGACCAATGACGACGACAGGAACAAGGATATATAGGTCGTCGATGGTTACGGTGGATAGCGAGCCCATGGTCCATACCACGAAGCTCTTGAGCGACTCCTCAGTGCCGATATATTGGAGGATGCCCACGGCAGCCGATATTGCCGAGCCGAGCATCATGCCGAGGATGAGGATGACATTTATGTTGCCTATCCTTCGCGATACGACCATCATGATAAGGAGTATTGCTGCGGCACCTAACCACGCCATTGCCGTGATGCCCATGCGTGCGAAGATGCCACCTGCCACGCCACCGAGCATAGGTAGCGCGATGGTGAAGAGTGCCACGCCGAGGCTGGCGCCAGCATTAATTCCTAAGACGTAGGGACCTGCCAACGGGTTGCGGAAGAGGGTCTGCATCTGTAGTCCGCTGGCGGCAAGAGCCATGCCTGCTATGATGGCGACGATGACCTTCGGCAGGCGTAGCTTGTTGATGATTACGGCATACTCTGCCGGGGTGTCGCCACCCGTGAGTGCTGCCCATACGTCCGACATTGGTATCGAGCTGCTTCCTATGAGTAGGTCGCCAATGGCGAGTGCTACTGTGGCTATGGCAAGGAGTGTGAATAGTAGGGTATGGCGTGTGGCACCACGCTCGAAGTAGCTGCGTAGGGCGTAGGCTGAGCATAGCGCGAGGATGACAATCAGGACGATACCCCATAGTGAGCTGTGCGATGTGGCGCGAGTCGATGGCTGCATGTCGTCGCTGTCGGATATGTCGTTGTGTGTGAGTGTTGCGCTTGCAACATCGCCACCCAGGCTGCGGAAGTAGTAGAGCTCGCGGGGCTCGCCACCGATGATGCTCACAAGGTCTGAGAGCACTATGTCGGGGTGTACGATAGCCGACTCCCAGAAGTCGCTACCTCCAGCCTCGCTGAGACGAAGGTTGTTGTTATATACGGCACCACGCTGCACCACGCTGCACTCCGCGAAGGAGGGTACGGCGGCAACGACCTCCTCCATACTCTTGCACTGCCCGACGTTGAGCCATATGTCGGCACGCGACACTAAACCGTATGCCTCCTCGAGGCTAATGCCCTTGGAGCCTCCCGTGGGGTTGATACCTTTATATATATACTCGCCACCAGCATCCTCCACCAGGCGTACCATGTAGCTATCGTCCGAGGGCATATACCATACATCCTGATAGGGTAGGTTGAACATCACCGTTGGTGGGTTGTCGCTGCTGACAACGCTGTTTCGCACCGTGTTATAACGCTCCTCGACATCCTCGAATAGTCGTATGCCACGCTCCGCGCAGCCCATAATCTCCGCGACGCATACTAACCACTCAGCCTTGCCTAAGGGCGACTCCTCGACATAATCGCCGAGGTAGAGATAGGGGATGCCCAGCTCGCGAAGCTTCGATGTGACAGCGCTGTTGTCTGCCGAGATGCCATACATGAGCACTATGTCGGGGTTGAGCTTCAGTAGTGACTCATAGTCGAGGCTCGTATCGTAGCCTACATCCTTAACATTGGGGTTGTTGGCTATGGCTGTGTTCATCACATACTGCTTGCCCGATACGCCAACGACGCTCTCCACCTTGCCTATGGCGTCGAGCATGGCTATATAGCTTGTTGACATACATACCACGCGCTGGGCAGCACCCACGATATATTGCCCCTCGTAGCCCTCGGCGCTCTGCTCGTCGGGGAAGATGACGAGGTATTGCTCGTCGCCCTTGGTGGCACCCTGCCAGGGTTGCGATACGCGTATTGTTGTAACACCACTATCATCCACCAGAATATCGAACCCCTCGGCATATTTGGGGGTGTATTCCATGTGCGAACGCCCCAATATGTCGGCTAAGGAGTTGTTTGTGCGCTCCGTGCAACCGACACATAGCAAGAGTGTTACGATGGTGAATATTGTGGCTAAGGCTCGTTTCATAGTGCAAAGTTACATTTTTTTTGGCTTTTCGTTGCCGACTTGCAAAATTTATTACTATCTTTGCAGCGCATTTTGCTTCGGGATGTAGCTCAGCCCGGTTAGAGTACGCGTCTGGGGGGCGTGTGGTCGCAGGTTCAAATCCTGTCATCCCGACAAAACTGAGTAGCGGAGGTCTTCAATCGAGAGGTTGGAGACCTCTTTTTTTATTGGTAATACTTCGCCCTGTGCTAAATTGTCGACCGCCCGACAGACGCGAGGTTTAATGATAAAACAATAAGAGCGCCCGAAGGCGCTCTCTGTTGTTTTCGCTTACTCCATGCAGCGGCAGATTAGATTGCGGTCACCATAACCGTTGTCAATCTTCGTTACATATGGGAAGAACTTATTCTCGGCAATCCACTCGAGTGGGAATACCGCCTCCTCGCGTGAGTATGGGTGTGACCACTCGCCAGCGAGCTCCTTAGCAGTATGTGGAGCGTTGACAACAACATTGTCGGCATTGCCCGATGCGGCAGCTGCCTCGCACTCGCGCTTAATCTTGATGAGCGACTCGATGAAGCGGTCCATCTCAGCCTTAGACTCCGACTCTGTAGGCTCAACCATCAAGGTCTCATGCACTGGGAATGAGAGGGTAGGAGCGTGGAAGCCGTAGTCCATAAGACGGTGAGCGATGTCGCCACAGTCGATGTTATAGTCGTGCTTGAAGCGTGTGAGGTCGAGAATCATCTCGTGACCTACGCGACCAGTCTCACCAGAGTAGTAGGTGCGATACTCATCCTTGAGCGCTGATGACATGTAGTTAGCATTTACGATAGCCATCTCTGTTGAGCGACGCAAACCCTCGAAGCCAAGCATGCGGATATAGCCGTAGGTGATAGGCAACAACATTGCTGAACCCCATGGTGATGAAGATACTGCGGTGATACCCTCCTCGCCACCAGTATCCATAAGTGAGTGTGTAGGCAAGAACTTAACCAAGTGCTCGGCAACACATACAGGACCTACGCCAGGACCACCGCCACCGTGAGGCATTGCGAAGGTCTTATGTAGGTTGAGGTGACATACGTCGGCACCGATATATCCTGGGTTGGTAAGACCTACCTGTGCGTTCATGTTAGCACCATCCATATATACCTGACCACCAGCGTCGTGTACTGCATCTACGATGTCGCGGATGCGGCTCTCGAAGACGCCGTGTGTAGATGGGTAGGTAACCATCAAGCCGCAAAGCTCTGATGCGTGCTCCTCGGCCTTCTTCTTGAGATCCTCAACGTCGATATTACCATTCTGGTCGCACGCCACGATGACAATCTTCATGCCTGCCATAGCTGCTGATGCAGGGTTGGTGCCGTGTGCTGATGATGGGATGAGAATGATATTACGGTAGCCCTGACCACAGCTCTGGTGGTAGGCGCGAATCATCATAAGACCTGTGTACTCACCCGCAGCACCTGAGTTTGGCTGAAGGGTGCATCCTGCGAAGCCGGTGATTGTCGCGAGATAACCCTCAAGGTTGGTGATAAGCTCGCGGTAACCCTCAGTCTGGTCGGCAGGCGCAAATGGGTGTACGTTCTGGAAGCCGCCGAGTGATAGTGGCTGCATGAGCTGTGCTGCGTTGAGCTTCATGGTACATGAACCGAGCGAAATCATAGAGTTCATGAGCGAGATGTCGCGCAACTCCAACTTCTTGATGTAGCGCATCATCTCTGTCTCGGTGCGGTAGGCGTTGAAGATAGCCTCGGTGAAGAAGTCGCTCTTACGCTCTACGTCGGCTGCGATAGCTGCCTTCTCGATACGCTTAACGCTCTTAGCCTTCTTGCCGCGTGCCTCTGCGAAGATGTCAACAACTCTCTGCAACTCTGCATCTGTGGTCACCTCGTCGAAGGCGATACGCACGCAGTCGTCAGCAGGGTAGAACATGTTAATCTCGCGAGCAAGAGCAATATCCTGGATTACCGATGCCTCAGCCTCAACCTCTATAGTGTCGAACACAGCCTTGGTGCGTACCACGTAGCCCATAGCCTCCAATGCCTCCTTCACGGTGAGGGCTGCGGTGTGAGCGTTGAGGGCTGCGCGCTGAAGACCCTCCTTACCATTATATATACAGTAGAAGCCCACCATTGATGCCATCAATGCCTGTGCGGTACAGATGTTTGATGTAGCCTTCTCACGCTTGATATGCTGCTCGCGCATCTGCAATGACATACGCAATGCCTTGTTGCCAAGACGGTCAACAGATACACCGATGATACGACCTGGCATCTGACGCTTGTAGGCGTCACGTGTAGCCATGTAACCTGCTGATGGACCACCAAAGCCCATAGGGCAGCCAAGACGCTGTGTAGTACCTACGGCGATGTCTGCGCCCCACTCTGCTGGCGACTTCAAAAGGGCGAGTGATAGAAGGTCGGCAACGGCAGTTACGGTAGCACCTGCCTCGTGAGCCTTAGCTGCGAAGGCTGCATAGTCGCGTACCTCACCATTAGCTGCTGGGAACTGCAATACTGCACCGAACTCCTTGCCTGTGAACTCGTATGAAGAGAAGTCGTCGCGGATAATCTCAATGCCGAAAGGCTCCGAGCGTGTGAGCAATACGTCGAGAGTCTGTGGATAGATGTTCTCATCCACGAAGAGCTGGTTACGACCCTGCTTAACAGCCTCGCGTGAGCGGAGAGCATACATCATGAGCATAGCCTCGGCTGTTGCTGTTGCCTCGTCGAGGAGTGAGCAGTTAGCCACCTCCATGCCTGTGAGCGAGAGGAGGGCTGTCTGGTAGTTGAGCAGAGCCTCAAGACGACCCTGTGAAATCTCGGCCTGATATGGGGTATATGAGGTGTACCATGCTGGGTTCTCAAAGACGTTGCGTGACACCACGGCAGGCACAACGTTAGGGTAGTAGCCCATGCCGATGAATGAGCGGTAGGTGCGGTTCTTGGCTGCAAGAGCTGCAATGTGTGCTGCATACTCATACTCACTCATGGCCTCTGGAAGGTCAAGATCCTTCTTAAGGCGGATATTCTGTGGGATAACCTGTTGTAGAAGCTCCTCAACTGATGCAACACCGATTGTTGCAAGCATCTGCTGTAGGTCCTCCTTAGAGTTTAGACCGGTATGACGGTCAACAAAACTATCAAAAGTTTTCATCGTTAATTAGTTATTAGTTGTTTTTGGTTTATTACGTTTTACTTGGTTATATGCTAACTCCCCGAAGGGGTGTTTTAGTATCAAAGGTTGTTAGTATCTAAACGAACTGCCACCGATAAACTCTCTGAGCAGTGATGTCGGTGGTATCTCCGTAGGGTCTATGGGCACGAAGTTGTCCAAGAACTTAAGCATGCGCTTTGCCTCGGCATGTTCGGGCGCGGTATCGGGTACCTCGCGTAGGATAGGCTCGGCAATGGCGCGTAACACCGAAATTTCATAGAAGAGCGATGAGTTGAACATCACATCGGCATTCTCCTGATAGGGGAAGATATGCTTCTCCTCGCCACGACGTACCGACGACCACATGCCGAGTGTGCGCAGAGCGTTGTTGCCGCGTGTGGCATTGTCGCGTATGGTGCGACGCAGTAGTCGGTTGTCCGTAGTTGGTATTCGCGAGTAGTTATCCATCGCCACCGATGTGAAGCATGATATATAAATCTTAAACTTCTGATCTTCCGCTATGCCTGGCGTGAGGCGTGGGTTGAGGGCGTGGATACCCTCTAAGATAAGCACCGAACGCTCGGTAAGTTGTAGTGGCTTCTCGTGCCACTGACGCTTGCCCGATATAAAGTCGTAGCGTGGTATCTCGACACTCTCACCCGCAGCAAGACGCTTGAGGTGGTTGTTGAGCGTGGCGAGGTCTATAGCCTCCAATGCCTCGAAGTCGGGCTTGCCATCCTCATCCATAGGGGTCTTGTCTCTATCTACGAAGTAGTCGTCGAGGGCTATGAGCACAGGGTCCAAGCCGAGTACGCGTAGCTGGATGCCTAAACGCTTCGAGAAAGTTGTCTTGCCACTCGACGATGGTCCTGATATGAGTGCCATGCGTACGCCACGCGAGCTGTTTGCCTCAGCAATGCTACGCGCTATGCTGGCAATCTTATTCTCGTGGAATGCCTCGGCAATCTTTATAAGCTCCGAGCTATCACCCTCCATGACGCGGCGGTTGAGGTCGCCAACGGTGGGCACACCCATGATGTCTATCCACTGTTGATACTCGTGGAAGATGTCGAACATCTTGTCGAGGTGGATATTGGTGTTTACCTTGTCGGGCGCGGTGCGCGATGGTAGAGCAACATATATGCCGTTATAGTAGCGTGCAATATCGAACTTGGCAACGTATGCCGATGAGGGGGCTAAGGCTCCGTAGAAGTAGCCTGGCATGTCGCCCATGAAGTTGATGCTGCGGTACAGATGAGGGCGTGTGTCGAGGAGCTCTATACGGTCGTCGAAGCCATACTTATGATACTCGGCAGCAACCTCCTCGGCAAGACGCTTCTCGCGACGTATGGGGAGGGCGAGTTCAACAATCTCCGCCATGCGCTCCTTGAGGCATGCTATGTCGGTATCGCTCATCTGATAGCCATCGTCGAACTCGGCATAGAAGCCGTCGCCCAACGAGTGGCGTATGCGTAGCTTATGCTCCTTGAGTAGCTCCGTGGCGGCCATTTGCAATACGAACGATAGGGTGCGCTGATAGACGCGGTAGCCCTCATAATGGCTCATGTCGAGGAACTCAACGGTGATAGGCTTGTAAACCTTATAGCTGAGATCCTTGTAGCGGTTGTTGACCCTCGCTACCAATATTGGCAGCTGATGCTCGAAGCCCATCTTAGGTAAGATGTCAAGCAACGACGAACCAACAACAACCTCGTGAAGAGTGTTGTTATTCACACATCTAAGCTCTACTCTCTGCATACTCACTACTTTTTATTAAAAGTTTGCGTAAAGATAGTAATTTTTTGTAACTTTGAAGCAAATAAATTAAATTAGTTATGAGAAAAATTTTATCAGTTCTACTCTTCATGCTTCTGCTCACACCATTATATGGTGCGCAGCGACAGCCACAGGGATACCATCTATACATAATTTCGACAAACGATATACACGCCAATATCGATGAGATGCCACGACTTGCCACCCTTGTTAAGGAGTATGAGGCGAGGGGTGAGGTGTTGTTGGTGGATAGTGGCGATAGGGTTACGGGCAATGCCTATGTCGATGATGCTACGGAGCCAGGTGTGCCTATGATAGAGCTTATGAATATGCTCGGCTATGATGTCGTAACGCTGGGTAACCATGAGTTCGACAAGGGTAGAGCGGCACTCAGCAATATGATTAAAAAATCGGAGTTCGATTGGGTGTGCTCGAATGTTCGTGTGTTGCGCGGTATGAGGCAGCTAAAGCCCTATAAAATAGTTAGATACAAGGGCGCGAAGATAGCCTTTGTGGGTGTCGTTACCACGGATATGGGTGGTCGCCCTGCTGGTAGTGAGTCGTCGTATGTCGATTTCGCATTTACGCCCGACTATAAGCGAGCCTATGAGGTGTGCGATAGGGTAGATGATAGGTGTGATTTTGTGGTGCTGCTCTCACACATGGGCTACGACATGGATAGACGTCTTGCGGATATGGATGCTGAGTGTGACTGGGTGGCTGGTGGTCATAGCCATAGTGTTGTGAACGCGGAGTTCGACGATGTGCATATCAGCCAGAACCGTAAAGATTTGAAGTATGTGACAATAGCTGATATGTATATCTATCGTGGTGATGTGGAGCATGTTACATACACGCAAGTGGAGCTTAAAAACTACGCTGAGGATGTGGCTATGGGGACTACGATAGAGATCCTTAAGGCGCGTGACCCGGAGCTTAACACGGTGGAGACACGCTTCTTGGAGCGTGCTACGCAGGATGGCGTTGCTAACTTCACAAATGAGGCTCTTGCCACCTATCCCTATGCCGATGGCTTTGTTCCTGAGGTATGCTTCTACCACTTCGGTGGTGTGCGCCTTGCCGAGATTGCCGAGGGCGATGTCAAGCGCGTTACGATACTCAATAACGACCCATTTGTATCGACGATATATGTTGGTGAGATGACGCCAGAGCAGATGCGCCGCTTCATTATCGATAAGTATAATGCCGGCACTAAGGAGCAGTTAGACAAGGAGTCGCACTACGCCTACTTCCGCTCTACGGTGCCCTATGAGATTATCGTCGATAGAGCAAATCTTGATACACCAACAGGATTGCCTGATGCTGTGGATGTGCGCTTCCCAACGCTCGAGGAGGGTCGTAAATATCGCGTGGCTATGTGTAACTATATTGCTGAAAACTATATAGATAAGGCGCTTGTTAAGGCACAACTACATCCATTGAAGACTACTGTTCGAGAGGCTATGCTGCGCCTTGCCCGTGAGTATGGCATGGAGGGCTACACGCCAGATAATAACGTATATCAAGTGGAGAGATAATGTTAGAGAACTGTTACCAAACAAAGCTTATCGAGGCGGGTTGCGACGAGGCGGGACGTGGATGCCTCGCAGGGTCGGTATTCGCCGCAGCGGTGATACTTCCGCCCGACTTCTATCACCCCTTGCTCAACGACTCTAAGCAGATGACCGAGCGTAGGCGTAACGAGCTACGCACAATCATCGAGCGCGAAGCATTGGCGTGGTCTGTGCAGGAGGTGACGGCAGAGAGAATAGATAAGATAAACATATTAAATGCCTCGATAGAGGGTATGAACCTCGCTATCAAGGCACTAAGCATAAAGCCTGAGTATATCATCATTGATGGTAATCGCTTCCATACGGACCTTGCGACGCCCTGGAAGACTATCGTTAAGGGTGATGGTAAGTATGCCAATATCGCTGCGGCATCGGTACTTGCCAAGACCCACCGCGACGAGTATATGATGCGCCTTGCCGAGGAGTATCCCATGTATGGCTGGGCGAAAAACAAGGGCTATCCTACACGCGAGCACCGCTTAGCTATCCGCGAGCATGGCATGACGCCCTACCACCGCCTAAGCTTCAACGCCTCCCCCGAGCAGCTGGAACTATTTTGAGGTGTAAGGTGAAAAGTGAGAGGTGTCACACCCTGTCACACCTGTCACACCCCTGTTACTGTGTGACACCGTGACACCTGTTACTCGTGTTACTCGCGTTACTGCGTTACTCATGTTACTATGTGACAAGCGAGCTATGTAGCGTGGGTAGTTCCGCTGTGCTCTGGGCATCATCAGATAGAGAGATTATGGAGATTAGGGAGTTTAGAGAGATAATCACTCTTTAAGCTCATTATACTCCTTAAGCTCCTTAATCATCTATATCAGTATGTTAATATATCTAACCGTAGCTACAGCCATATATAACGCTATTTACATAGCTATATATATCAGTAAGATAGTGTGGTTAGCTTGCTGAGTATAGTATACGCTCTCCCTACCCATATATATTTATATCTATATGTGGGTCAGTGTATTACTATATGTGTAGTATGCTATGTGGTAGTTGTCAGG